>JANYDF010000150.1 GCA_025359905.1 Rhodospirillales bacterium | reverse complement strand
GACGGCCGAGCAGATCGCCGCGCTCGAAAGTGCGAGCCACGTGACGCCTGCTTACCCGGTCTGGCACCAGCGCGATTTCCCGATGTTGAATGAGCGTGGCGCCGGTTCGCCGGGCTGAAAGGCCCGGTAGCGAGGCGGCATGCTGCCTCGCTACCGGCCCATTTGCTGACGCCCGAGCGCAGTGAGATCACCCGGCGCGGCGCGGCCTGCAAACGTCACCTCCAAATCGTCGGCAGGAAAATCCGGCGGGCTGCGCCCCTCCACGAACGCCTGCCACTGCCGGGCCTGAAACGCCCGGTTGCGCGGGCAGTCGGGGGCTGCCGGAATATACATCACGTTGCTTTCGGCCTGCCCGGTATGCGCCGGCTCCACCGCGTGGATCAGGTCGGGATGCCACCACACGCTATCGCCCGCTTCGACATGCGGAATCGGCAGCAGACCTTGGAGCAAGTCGGCGTGCCACTCCGGCGTGACCCATTGCGCGCGGGCGTTTTCGGCGCCGCATAGCGAGGTTTCCGGCACATCGGCACAGAACGGGCGCAGCAGCACAGCCGCGATGGCGCGGGCCAGCGGCAAGACCTGCAGCGTCCCGTCGCCAGGGCCTTGCGCGGTCAGCGCGGTCCAGCCCTGAAACGTGCGGAACACTGAGCAGCCGTTGGAATCGGCCGCCGCCGCCAGCGTGCGGCCCGCTGCTTCGAACGGATCGAAGCGGTCCAAAGCACCGGCGAGGACGGTGCGATACGGCAGGCTGGCGGCGTCGTCCAGCCAACGCCCTGCGGTGCCGCCATCGATATGCGGGCGCAGCGCCAGCGAAGTGTCGCCCGGCGTGCGGCGGCGGATGCGGTCGGCGTAAGTGCAATCGGCGTCTGGGTGGAAATGCCCGGCGAACCGCCATAGCCGGTTGAGCCAGCGCCGCACGGTTGCGAGTTCGTCCGACTGGCGGGCCTGAATTTGCGGGCGCGACCAATACACCGGCAGCATTTGCGGCGTGCGGCCCTGCCAGCGTGCGGGGTCACGGCGCTGCACCATGCCAGCCGCGTCGTTGCGGGCGAGATAATCGGCCAACTCGGCGTTCCATTCGGCGGCTTGGCGTTCGCAAAACACGCCGCGCACCACCACGCAGCCGCGCTGACGCACCGTGGCGGCGAATGCCTCGGGCACTGTCCCAGCCGCAATGTCCGCAAACGCTACCTCCGGCACCACCGTCTCGCCATCGGCGGCGCGGGCGGCAAGCTCGGCTGCGTCGGCCGCGATAGTGGCCACCATCGCACGGGCATCGCCGCGCCAGCGTTGCTTCAGGGCGGCAATGCGTGCGGCTTGCTGGTCCGGGTCCATGCGGCGCAGCCTGCCCGCCGCCCAGCCGTGCCGCAAGCGCGTGGGAAGAACATTGATCCCGCGCGCGGCCTGCCGCATCACTGCAGCCGACGTCATTGCGAGCAAGGTCAAGCTGGATGCGCTACATCTCCACGCGCGGGCACGCACCCGTGCGCGACTTCTCCGGCGTGTTGCTGGCCGGCCTTGCCGAGGACGGCGGGCTGTATGTGCCCGAGGCGTGGCCCAGTTTCTCGCATGAGGAACTGCGCGCCATGCGTGGGCTGCCCTACGCGGAACTCGCCGCCCGGGTGATGCACAAGTTCATTGGCCCGGCGATCCCGTTCGCCACGTTGCAGAAGCTGTGCCGCGAGGCTTATGCCGGGTTCGGCCATCCGGCGGTGGCGCCGCTGGTGCAACTCGACACCGGGCTGTTCGTGCAGGAACTTTTCCACGGCCCGACGCTGGCGTTCAAGGACATGGCGATGCAACTGCTCGGGCGGCTGTTCGAGCATGTGCTGGCCGAGCAGAACGCCCAGGTCACCATCGTCGGCGCCACCTCGGGCGACACCGGTTCGGCGGCCATCGAGGCATTCGCCGGGCGCGAGCGGGTGAACATCGTCATCATGCACCCTGAAGGCCGCACCAGTGCCGTGCAGCGCCGCCAGATGACCACGGTGCAGGCGCCCAACGTGGCGAACATCGCGGTGGCCGGCACGTTCGACGATTGCCAGGATCTGGTGAAGGCGATGTTCGCCGACGTGCCGTTCCGCAAGGAGCTGCACCTGTCGGCGGTGAATTCGATCAACTGGGCCCGCGTGGCGGCGCAGGTGCCGTACTATATCTACGCCGCCCTGGCGCTCGGCGCACCGGATCGCGACGTGGCGTTCAGCGTGCCGACCGGCAATTTCGGCAACGTGCTGGCCGCCTGGGTGGCGCGCCGCATCGGGCTGCCGGTGGCCCGCTTGGTCACCGGGTCGAACCGCAACGACATTCTTGCCCGGTTTTTCGACCACAACGACATGTCGATGCAGCCGGTCGAACCCAGCCTGTCCCCGAGCATGGACATTCAGGTGAGCTCGAATTTCGAGCGGCTGCTATTCGAATTGCTCGACCGCGACGCCGCTGCCACCGCGCTGACCATGACGGATTTCCGCATGTCGGGCCGCATGGCGGTGCCGGACGCGGCGTGGCACCGGGCCCGCCAGACATTCCACGGTTTCCGCCTGTCGGATGAAGGCACATTGGCGGAAATTCGGCGGTTGCAGGAGCGGACTGGCTATCTCGCCGAGCCGCACAGCATGATCGGCATCGCGGGCGGCGTGGCGCATCCGGCCGGGCATGGCGTGCCGATGGTGGCGATGGCCACCGCGCATCCGGCCAAGTTCCCCGACGCGATGGAACAGGCAACAGGTGCGCGCCCCCCTCTGCCCGCGCGCCTCGGCGACCTATATGAGCGGACTGAGCGCTTCAGCCGAAGCCCGAACGAGCTGCCCGCCATTCAGGCGCTCGTGCGCGCCACTGTTCTAAGGAATGCCGCATGACCGATGTCCCGGAGACTATTCGCGTCTCCCGCCTGCCGTCTGGCCTGACCGTCGTCACCGAGCGCATGGATCGCGTCGAGACCGTGTCGTTCGGCGCCTACGTGGCGGCCGGGACGCGCAACGAGACGGCGGCCGAGAACGGCGTGTCGCACTTCCTGGAACACATGGCGTTCAAGGGCACCGAGCGGCGCACCGCCGCTGGGATCGCCGAGGAAATCGAGGCGGTCGGCGGCCACATCAACGCCTACACCGCGCGCGAGCAGACCGCGTATTACGTGAAGGTGTTGAAGGAAGACACCGATCTGGGCGCCGACATCATCGGCGACATCTTGACCCATTCCACCTTCGAGCGCGACGAGCTGGAGCGTGAGCGCGGCGTGATCCTGCAGGAAATCGGGCAGGCCAACGACACGCCGGATGACATCATCTTCGATCATTTCCAGGAAACCGCGTACCCCGGCCAGCCGATGGGCCGCCCGGTGCTGGGCACCGAGGACCTGATCCGCGCCATGCCGCGCGAGGCGCTGACCGGCTACATGCGCCGCCACTACACCACCGCCAACACCGTGGTCGCTGCTGCGGGCAATCTGGACCATGACCATGTGGTCGATCTGGTGCAGCGCCACTTCGCCGACCTGCCGGGTGCCGCCGTGCCGCAGGCCGAGGCTGGGCTGTACGCGGGCGGCGAGTTCCGCGAGGCGCGCGATCTGGATCAGGTGCATATCGTGCTCGGCTTCCCCTCGGTCGCCTATGCCGATCCCGAGTATTATCCGACCATGCTGCTGTCCACGCTGCTCGGCGGCGGCATGTCGTCACGGCTGTTTCAGGAAGTGCGCGAGAAGCGCGGCCTAGTCTACTCGGTATATTCCTTCACCGCGCCCGCGATGGATGGCGGCTTGTTCGGCATTTACGCCGGCACCGGCGAGAGCGAGGCGGCGGAACTGATGCCGGTGACGCTGGCCGAATTGCGCCGGGTGCAGCACGACGTCACCGAGGTGGAATTGGCCAGGGCCCGCGCACAAGTGAAGGCCGGGCTGCTGATGTCGCTGGAAAGCACCGGCAGCCGCTGCGAGCAGATCGCCCGGCAAATCCAGGTGTTCGGCCGGGTGATCCCAACCGCCGAGACAGTGGCCAAGCTCAACGCGGTGACGATTGGCGGCGTGCAGCGGGCGGCGGCCAAGCTGTTCCGCTCGGCTCCCACCTTGGCAGCGCTGGGTCCGGCGGGCCGGGTGCCGTCGTTGCCGTCCATCGCCGAACGGCTGGCGGCGTGATCGTTATGACCCATCTCAATCTGATTTCCGATCTGATTGCCAAGGCCCGCGCCGCCGGGGCGGACGCCGCCGACGCGGTGCTGGTCTCCGGCACCTCGCTGTCGCTGTCGTACCGCCTGGGCGCCACCGAACATCTGGAACGCTCCGAGGGCCGCGACCTCGGTCTGCGGGTGTTTGTCGGCCGCCGCTCCGCGATCGTCTCGTCCAGCGCCGCCGACCCGGCTGGGTTCGCTGCTTTGGCCGAACGCGCGGTGGCGATGGCCAAACTGGTGCCGGAAGACCCGTACAGCGGCCTCGCCGATGAAGCGCAGGTGGTCGATGCCGGGCCGCTCGATCTGGACGACCCGGCCGAACCGGACGCCGCATCGCTGATCGCCCGCGCCGCCGCCGCCGAGGATGCGGCGCGCGCGGTGCCTGGCGTCACCAACAGCGAGGGAGCCGAAGCGGGCTACGGCCGCACCGAGATCGTGCTGGTGACCTCCGCTGGGTTTGCCGCCACCTATCGCCGCTCCAGCCATTCGGTGTCGGCCAGCGTGGTGGCAGGCAGCGGCACATCAATGCAGCGCGATTACGACTATTCCAGCGCCGTGCACCTGACGGACCTGGAATCGGCCGCCGCCATCGGCCATTCGGCGGGCGAGCGGGCCGTGTCGCGGTTGAACCCCACGCGGCCGAAAACCGGCAAGTTTCCGGTGATCTACGATCCGCGCGTGGCGTCGTCGCTGATCGGCCATCTGACCAGCGCCATCAACGGCGCCTCGGTGGCGCGCGGCACCTCGTTCCTCAAGGATAAGCTCGGCCAGCGCATTTTCCCGTCTGGCATCGACATCGTCGACGAACCGCGCCGCCATCGCGGCCTGCGCTCGCGCCCGTTCGATGGCGAGGGCGTGCCGACCAAACTGTGGACGCTGGTGGAAGACGGCGTGCTGACCACCTGGGTGCTCGACACCCGCAGCGCCCGCCAGCTTGGCTTGCGCACCACCGGACACGCCGCGCGCGGCACCGGCGGGCCGCCGTCGCCGTCCACCACCAACCTGTTCATGCGGCCGGGGGCGCTGTCGCCCGCCGAACTGATGGCCGACATCAAGGAAGGCGTCTACCTGACCGAACTGATCGGCATGGGCGTCAACGGCCTGACCGGCGATTATAGCCGGGGGGCAGCGGGCTTCATGATCCGCGACGGCGCGCTGGCCGAGCCGGTGGCCGAGATCACCGTGGCGGGCACGTTGCAGGAGATGTTCATGCATCTGATCCCGGCCAACGACCTGCGCTTCCGCCGTGGCACCGACGCGCCGACGATTCGCGTGGAAGGGCTGACCATCGCTGGCGCATAAGGGGGGTGCTGGGAAATCGCTGCGGGCGTTCCTATTTAGCTTCTGACTTCGTATCAGTGAGACCCATTCCATGCGCCGCCCCGGTATCCTTGCCGCCGCTTTCCTCGCCACTGCTCTGGCCTTGGCGCCAGGGCTGGCGCTGGCGCGTGCGGGCAGCGGTTCGTCGTTCGGCAGCCGGGGGTCGCAGACCTACTCGCTGCCGCCCAGCACAAACACGTCGCCGTACAGCGCGGCGCCCATGCAGCGCAGCCTGACCCAGCCGGCGGCCCCCAGCTACGCCAACCCTGGTTACGCCAATCCTGGTTACGCGCAGGGTTACGGCAACCGTTCGCCGTTCGTATCGGGATTGATGGGCGGGCTGATCGGCGCCGGCATCGGCGGCATGCTGTTCGGCCATGGCCTATTCGGCGGCATCAATGGCTTCGGCAGCATGTTTGGCCTGCTGATCCAACTGGTGCTGATTTTCTGGCTGGTGCGCTGGGTATTCCGCCGCTTTTTCAGCGCCCCCGCCGTCGCTGGCCCAAGCCTGTTCGACCGCATGGGCGCGCAGCAACCGGCGCGGCCCAACGTGGTGCCGCTGTCGGGTATGCCTGCCGCCCGCGCCATCCAGATCGGCCCGTCTGACTATCAGGCGTTCGAGCAGCTGCTGAAGGGCGTGCAGCAAGCGTGGTCCAACCACGACATCAACACGCTGCGCGCGGTGGCGACGCCGGAGATGGTCAGCTACTTCGCCGAACAACTCGGCGAGCAGACCAGCCGGGGCGTGCGCAACTATGTGTCGGACGTGCGGCTGGATCAGGGCGACCTGTCCGAAGCGTGGGCTGAGGAGGGCCGCGAATACGCCACCGTGGCGATGCGCTTCTCGATGGTGGACGTGACCCGCGACCACGCCGGGCAGGTGGTGGACGGCAGTTTGGCCGAGCGCATCACCGTGACCGAGATTTGGACGTTTATGCGCGTGGCTGGCGGACGCTGGATTTTGTCGGCCATTCAGCAGGCGCGGTAGCCAGAAAGTGTAACTCTAGTAATACCAAATATCGCTGACCAAGACTTATCGTCGTTGCCGGGCTTGACCCGGCAATCCATGGCGCCGCAAAGAGCATCTCGCGTCGAGCACTGAGCGTTGGCATGGATCGCCGGGTCAAGACCGGCGATGACGATTGAATGGATCATGGGTTCTCGCCGAAGATATTTGGTATCATACCTGTCATTTTGGCCAATACTGACCGTCAATGCCGGACTTGATCCGGCAATCGCGTGCCGCACGCAGATAGCGGAAAATTGCCGCCGTTCTTTGTGTTGCAAACGATTGCCGGATCAAGTCTGGCAATGACGACGCGTTCGCGTTTGCGGCTGAGGGATGACTTTGCCGCAGCCCGGCACCTACACTGTAAACTGCTCCGCAATAATCCGCTCCGACAGTCCCTGATCCGGATCGAACAGAATTCGTACCGCGATACTGCGGTCCTCGCTCACCGCCACCGACATCACATCGCGCACTTCGGTGAAGTCGGCCACCGCTGCCACCGGGCGCTTTTCGTTTTCCAGGATTTCGAACAGCACTTCCGCCGAGCTTGGCAGCAACGCGCCGCGCCAGCGGCGCGGGCGGAAGGCGCTGATCGGGGTCAGCGGCAACAGATTGGCCGACAGTGGCACAATCGGGCCGTGCGCGGACAAGTTATAGGCGGTCGACCCGGCTGGGGTACTCACCAGTACGCCGTCGCAGATCAGTTCGGCCAGCCGCACCCGGCCATCGACGGTGATGCGGATTTTCGCCGCCTGGCGCAGTTGGCGCAGCAACGAAACTTCGTTCAGCGCCAGTGCTTCTTCCACCCGCCCAGTGGCGGTAACTGCGTGCATGCGCAGTGGGTGCAGGATGGCTTCCTGGGCGCGGCCGAGGCGGCCGGGCAGGTCGTCCTCGTTGAATACGTTCATCAGGAAGCCAACCGAGCCGCAATTCATCCCGTAGACCGGGACGTCGCGGCTCAGGTTGCGGTGCAGGGTTTCCAGCATGAAGCCGTCGCCGCCGAGGCACACAATCGCGTCCGCCGTTTCGGGCGCACATTCGGTATAGGCGGCGGCCAGCCGGGCGCGCGCTTCCTGTGCTGCAGGGGTGGGCGAGGCGACGAATGCAATCTGCTCGATCCGGCGCTCCACCCCCGGCGGCAGCAGCGCGGTGCGCGAGAGGCTCAAGCGAGCTTCCGGTGTTCTAGAACCGGCATGTCACGCCGCACCTTGGCGGTGATGGCGGGGTCGATGCGGGCCGTGGTCCAGCCGATGCCGTCCGACACTTTCGCCACCACGTGGCCCCAGGGGTCGCAGATCAGCGAGTGGCCATAGGTGGCGCGCTTGGCGCCGCTGGCGTCGGTGTGGTCGCCCCAGGTGGCGGGGGCGGCGAACCAGCACTGGGTTTCGATGGCGCGCGCGCGGATCAGCACCTCCCAATGGTCGCGCCCGGTCGGCACGGTGAAGGCGGCGGGCAGGAAGATCAGTTCGGCCCCGGCACGGCGCAGTGCGAGGAACAACTCGGGGAAACGCACATCGTAGCAGATGGCGCAACCGACCCGCACGCCGTCCGCCGTGTACGTGACAATCTCGCTGCCGCTGCCGAACGTGGCACTCTCGCGGTAGCCGGTGCCGTCCGGGGTGGCGATGTCGAACAGGTGCACCTTGCGGTAGCGCGCCAGTTCGGTGCCGGCGGGGCCGAACACCACGGTGGTGTTGAACAGCCGGTCCCCGGCGCGTTCGGCCAGCGAGCCGCCATGCACGTGAATGCGGCGTTCGCGGGCGATGCCGCGCAGAAATTCATAGGCAGGCCCGCCCGGTTCGTTGGAACCGGCGGGCGGCAATTGTTCGGCGGCTTCGAACTTGCTGGCGCGGTCGCCGCCAAGGCTGGTCCACATTTCCGGCAAGGCGACGATGGACGGCCGGTCGGCTTCGATTGCGCCGTCGAGCAGTTTGGTGGCCTGCGCGATATTGGCGGCCTTGTCGTGGCCGGCGTTCATCTGGATCACGCTGACGCGCATGGTGGCCATCCTGAGGGTTCGGTGTGTCTATCTAACAGAAACGGGTTCAGCGCGGCCAGTTCAACCGTGGTTCGGCGCGGGCCGGGCGCGGTGGCGGGGGTGGCGGCGGCGCGGGCGGCGCATCGTCGGTTTCGGCGCGCTGCCGCGCCGGGCTGCCTTGGCGCAGCGTCAGCATCCGCAATTCCTGCTGAATTTCGTCGAGCCGCGCGTCGAGCAGGTCGAGCCGGTCCTTCAGCCCGAACACACTGAACGGCATGATCAGGAACAGCAGCAGATAGACCAGCGCCGGGATCACGGCGAGCGTCACCGCCCACCACGGCAGCCAGTCCGGCAATGCCACGGGAAAACTCATGCGGCGAGCTTATCAGACCCGCGTGCCGCGCCGCGAGTGACGTTCCGGCTAGTATAGCGTTCCCCTGGCCGGCGTGGCACGTCTCTGCGGTTGCCTGAAGGATTGCCCATGCTGCTGCTCATTCCCGGCCCGGTTGCCACGCGGCCCGAAGTTCGCGCCGCGCTGTCGCAGGACATCGCACCCTGGGATCCCAGCTTCCGCCCGCTGTATGCCGGGGTGCGCAGCCGTTTGGCCGAGATCGGCCGCTGCGATCTGACCCAGCACGCGGTGCTGCCGTTGCAGGGCTGCGGCCATTTCGCGGTGGAAGCAGCAGTACGCAGCCTGCTGCCGCTGGGCGGCAAGCTGCTGGTGCCGATGACCGGATCGTACGCCGAGCGCATGGCGCGGCTGACGCGCGAGACGGGGCGCGTGGTGGTGGAACTGCCTGCCTCGTCCGTCGCGCCGGTGGAGCCGGACTCGGTGGCCCGCGCGCTGGCGGCCGACCCGGAGATCAGCCATGTCGGGCTGGTGTATTCGGAAACCAGTTCCGGCGTGGTGCACGACCCGGCGGCGATCAGCGACGTGGTGCGCGGCGCCGGGCGGCGGGTGCTGCTCGATGCGGTTTCGGCGTTCGGCGCGCTGCCGCTGAACATGGCGGCGCATCCCGAAATCGACGCGGCGGTGTTTACCGCCAACAAGTGCCTGGAAGGCATCGCGGGGGTGTCGTTCGTGCTGGCGCGCGTCGACGCGTTGCAGCGCCATGCTGGGTGCGCCGGCTCATGGAGCTTCGACCTGCACGATATCTATCAGCATTGCGTGCGCGACGATTGGGGCAGCTTCCGCTTTACCCCGGCGGCGCAGGTGATGGCGGCGCTGCGGACCGCGCTGCGGTTGCTGGCGGCCGAGGGCGGCCAGCCCGCGCGGCTGGCGCGTTACCAGGCCAACGCGGCGGCGCTGTACGATGGCATGACGCGGATCGGCTTGCGGCCGTATGTCAGCCGCGAAGCGCAAGGCCCCATCGTGCTGAATGTGCACGCCCCTGCCGATCCGGCGTGGTCGCTGCCGGGGTTCGTCGCCGCGCTCAAGGCGCGCGGCTTCCTGATCAGCAATTTCTACAACACTGCCACGCCGAGCTTTCGCGTCGGCTGCATCGGCGCGGTCACGCCCGGCGATTTCCACCGCTTCGTGCGCGCCGCCGATTCGGCTCTGACGGCGATGGGAATTCGCCAGCGCGCGCCCGCGTAGCGCGTCCCCCGTCTAGCGAGTTCCCCGTCTAGCGAGTTCCCCGTCTGGCGAGTCAGGCCCGCCCGACCCGCTTCTGCAAAGCGTCCAGCAGCACCGCCAGCACGATGATCGCCCCGGTGGCGAAGTCTTGCCAGAAGATGTCGATGCGGCTGAGGTTCAGGAAGTTGCGGATCAGCGCGATGATGATCACGCCGATGATGGTGCGCAGGATGTTGCCCTGCCCGCCGTACAGGCTGGTGCCGCCGATCACCACGGCGGCGATCACCTCGAATTCCAGGCCGCGCCCGGTATCGGCCTGAATGGCGCCGATGCGCGACAGCAGCAGGTTGCCCGCGAACGACGAGGTGAACCCCACGATCATCAGCGACAGCAGCTTCACCCGGTCGGCGCGGATGCCGGACAGCATCGCCACGGTGCGGTTGGCGCCAACGGCATAGACCTTCTTGCCGAACGCGGTGCGCGTCATCAGCACCCAGCCCGCCGCGTAGGTCGCCAATGCGATGAGGAACGGCGTGGGAATGCCGAAGGTCTGGCCCTGGCCGATGGCTTTGAAACTGTCCGGCAAATCGGCGATCACCCGCCCGCCGGTGATAACGAACGCCAGACTTCGTGCCATCATCATGGTGCCCAGCGTGGCGATGAACGACGGTATGCGGCCGCGCGTGACGATCACGCCATTGACCACGCCGAGCGCCGGGCCGATCAGCAACGACGCCAGCACGCCCGCCGCGATGCCGTAGCGCGTCATCAGCCACGCGGACACCGCCGCCGACAAGGCGACCACCGAGCCCACCGAGATATCGAACTCGCCGCCGATCATCACCACCGTCATGCCGGCGGCGACGATCAGGTTGACCGACATCTGCGCCATCAGGTTGGTGATATTGGTGGTGCTGAGAAAGCGCGGCGACAGCAGTGAGATGATCACCACCAGCAGGATCAGCACCGCGAAGGCCTGAATCAGCCCGTACGATTGCCGCAACGGTTCGCGCCAGCGCGATGGGGCCGGGGAGTGGGTGGGCGGCATGGCTTAGGTCCGTCCGCTGACTGAGGCTTGCAGGATGGCTTGGCGCGTGATGGCGGCGCCCGCGAATTCGCCAACCACGGCGCCGCGAAACATCACCAGCACCCGGTCGCACAGCAATTCGATATCGGCGAGCTCGGCGCTGAACAGCATCACGCCGACCCCGGTGGCGGCGATTTCTTCGATGATGCGGCGAATTTCGAACTTCGAGCCAATATCGATGCCGATCGTCGGCTCATCGAGCAGGAAGATGCGGGGTCCGGTTTCCAGCCATTTGGCGAACAGCAGTTTCTGCTGATTGCCGCCGCTGAGGGTTTTGGCCACCGCCTGCGGGCCGGGGGCGCGGACTTGCAGCCGCGCGATGCAGCGCCGCGCCGTCTCCAGCATGGCGCCCGACTGCAGCAGGCCGAACTTGCCGGTGAAGCGCGCCAGGATGGGCAGGCAAATATTCTCCAGCAAGGTGAATTCCGGCAAAATGCCCTCGCGCAGCCGGTCGTTGGTCAGCAACGCGAGACCGGCGCGCAGCGAGTCCTGCGGGTTGCCGAGGGCCGCGGCCTTGCCGTCCACGGTGAATTTGCCGCTCGACCGGCTGATATCCTCGCTGCCGAAAATGGCGCGCGCCAATTCGGTGAGGCCCGAGCCGGTCAGGCCGGTGACGCCAAGGATTTCGCCCCGGTGCAGATCGAGCGAGATGCCGCGCAACCGCCCGCGCACCGACAAATCCCGCACCGAGAGCAGCACATCGCGGCTTGCGGTGCCGGCGCGCCGTTTGACCGATTCGGCCAGATCGCGGCCGAGCATGGCGCGGACCACCTGCGGCAGATCGGTCTGCGTTCGCTGGGCGGTGGAGACCACCTGTCCGTCGCGCAGCACGGTGATCTCGTCGCAGATTTCAAACACTTCGGCGAGATAGTGCGAGACGAACACCAGCGCCACGCCCTGTGCGGCGAGCGTGCGGATCAGCCGCAGCACCACAGTGACTTCGGTATCGGTTAGCGACGATGTCGGCTCGTCCAGCAACAGCACGCGCGGGTTCCACGTGGTTGCCTTGACGATTTGGACCATCTTTTTGATGTCGTTGGGCAGCGACGACACCAGCGCGGCGGGATCGGCCTCGATGCCGTAGCTGGCCAGCAGAGCGGCGGTGCGCGCGCGCATTTCGCGGGTGCGCAGCAGGCCGAACGGGCCAATTTGCGGCTCGTTGTTCAGCAGCACGTTCTCGGCGACGGTCAGGCTTTCGATCAGGTTGATGTCCTGATGCACCGTCACCACGCCGCTGCGCAGCGCGCCCTCGGTGCCGTCCGGCCGGTACGTGGCACCGCTCAGCGTGATCTCGCCGCTGTCGGGGGTCACCACGCCGGCCAGGATTTTCAGCAGCGTGCTTTTGCCCGCGCCGTTTTCGCCGACCAAGCCATGCACACGGCCGGGCGTGATGGTGAAATCCGCGCCGCGCAGCGCTTGCACGCCGCCGAAGGTCTTCGATACGTTGCGACATTGCAATATCGGTACGTCAGCCTCAGCCATACGGCGCTCCCGCGCAAAGCACGCCGGCGGAGCAAGCTCCGCCGGCGCCGGTTCTGCCGGGTGACGCTACGAGCCGCCGGTGACTTGCGGGTCTTTGGCGAACTGGTCGGCGTTTTCCTTGGTGACGACGTAGGTCGGCAGGTCCATGCGGGCCTGCGGCGTGCCGCCTTGCAGCTTGGTGACCATCGCGTTGACGCCCTCGTAGCCCATCTTGAAGGGGTCTTGGATGATGATGCCGAGCAGTTTGCCGTCCTTGACCATCTGGAACGACACCGCGTCGATATCGAACGGCACCAGCTTGACATCGGTGCGCTTCGCACCTTCCAGCGCCGCATACGCGCCCTGGGCGACCACTTGGTTCATGAAGAACGCGCCGGCGATGTCCGGGGTGGACACCAGCGTGTCCTCCATCGTGCGGCGGCCTTCTTCCAGGCTCAGTTTCAGCAGCTTGCGCGGAACCACCGTCAGGCCAAGTTCGGTGGCGCGGGATTCAAAGCCGCGCGCGCGGTTCTGCGCGTTATCGTTGCCGGGGGCATGGTCGAACACGATCACTTTCGCGCCCGGCTTGACGTTCTTCGCCATCAACTCCGCCGCCTGTTTCCCACCAGAAACATTATCGGTGATGATGAAAGTTTCCCACTTGCCCGATTGCAAACCGATATCGGTGATAACAACCGGGATGTTCTTTTTATTGTAGATATTTTTGACAGGCTCGGCGAGCACGATGCTGTCGCCGGGGAATAGCAGAAGCCCTTGCACGCCCTGAGCATCAAGGTCTTCTAGATCGCCGACTTGGCGTGTGGTGTCGGTATCGCCGCCATTAGTCAAAATCAGGTTGATATTGACGCCTTTGGCTTTCCACTCGCCAATCGCCTTCTTGGCGCCATTTGCCATGGTGACGAGGAAGGGGTTGGTGCCCCAGAATTGCGAATAGCCGATGGTGAAAGTCTTGTCCGCAGCCCGCGCGAGCTTGGCCAGCGCAATCGAGAGTGCGCTGCCGAGCAGAAGTGTTCTTCTTTGCACGACGTTCCTCCGGTTTGTTTTGTCTCCAGCGCTTCTCGCGGCCGGAGGCGCGGGCGTCGGCTGATTGGGTCGCAGGCAGTCTTCGCAGCCTAAACCGCAAAAAGCCTATCGGAGCGGAAGGGCGTTGATCAGGGGGGCTGGGGTGCCGGTTCGGCAATTCGCCAGCCGGCGGCTGTGCGTGCAGCCGCCGTCCGCCCGTGCTGCACCGATGTGCGGCACGGGCGGTGGGGTTGACTAGGCGGCTTCGGCGCGGATCGCCTCGCCCAGCGTCTCGAAGATGCGATCCACATGCTTCTTCTCGATGATCAACGGCGGCGACAGCGCGATGGTGTCGCCGGTGCTGCGGGTCAGCAGGCCCGCGTCGAAGCAGCGGTGGAACACCCGCATGGCCCGGTCGGTCGGCTTGCCAGCGCGGCCCTGCATCTCGATGGCCGCAACCAGACCGTAATTGCGGATGTCGATGACGTTCGGCAGGCTCTTCAGGCTGTGCGCGGCTTCCTCGAAATACGGCTCCATCGCCCGTGCCCGGCCCGCCAGATCGTCCTTCACATGCAGGTCGATCGAGGCGATGGCGGCGGCGGCGGCCAGCGGGTGGCCGGAGTAGGTGTAGCCGTGGAACAGCTCGATGCCGTCCGGGGCGTTATCGACGATGCCCCGGAAGATCTTTTCGTGCACTGCCACGGCGCCCATCGGCACCGCCGCGTTGGTCAGGCCCTTGGCCATCGTGAGAATGTCCGGGGTCACGCCGACGCGCTCAGCGCCGAAGAAGGTGCCCAGGCGGCCGAAGCCGGTGATGACCTCGTCGAAAATCAGCAGAATGCCGTGCTTGTCGCACAACTCGCGCAGCCGTTGCAGATAGCCCACCGGCGGCACCAGGGCGCCGGTCGATCCGGCCATCGGTTCCACGATCACCGCGGCGATGGTGTCGCCGTGCAGCGCCACCAGGCCTTCCAGCGAGTCGGCCAAGTATGCGCCATGCTCGGGCTGGCCACGGGTGAAGCTGTTCTGCTGCGGCAGATGGGTGTGCGGCAGGTGATCGACATACGGCAGTTGCGCGCCGAACTGCTTGCGGTTGGCGCCGATGCCGCCGACCGAGATCCCGCCGAAGCCGACGCCGTGATAGCCGCGCTCACGCCCGACCAGCCGCACCCGCTGCGCCTGTCCACGGGCGCGCTGATACGCCAGCGCGATCTTCAGCGCGGTATCGGCGCTCTCGGACCCGGAGTTGGTGAAGAAGATGCGGTCCAGGCCCTCCGGCGTGTGCTCGGCCACCATCGCGGCGGCCTGGAAGGCGATGGGGTGACCCATATGGAAGGTCGGCGCGAAATCCATGATCGCGGCCTGCTTCTGGATCGCCTCGGTGATCTCGCGGCGGCCGTGGCCGGCGTTGACGCACCACAATCCGGCAGTGCCGTCGATGATCTCCTGGCCCTCGGTGGTGTAGTAGTACATCCCCTCGGCGCGCGCGAGCATCCGGGGCGTGGCCTTGTACGAGCGGTTCGCCGTGTACGGCATCCAGAACGCATCGAGGTTATTGGGGCGCGGGGGGGCGATCTCGTTCATCGGGCGGTCCGTTCGCGGTTGCAGGTGAGTGGCGCTGGCGCACGTTCGCGCTTTGCGGAGTTGGGAGCAAGTTCTGCCGCTGGGAAAACTATGGCATAGACGCTGGGCAACCTGGAGCGGCCACGATGACTGACGGCACCCTGTATATCGGCACCCGCCGCTATTCGTCCTGGAGCCTGCGCGGCTGGCTGCCGGTGAAGCTGGCCGGGCTGGATGTGGCCGAAGTGGTCATTCCGCTAGCCGGTGGCGAGACGGCGGCGGTGAAGGCGGCGACGCACGGCGCGACGGTGCCGTATCTGGAACATCGCGGCCTGCAGATCTGGGAATCGCTGGCGATCTGCGAATACTGCGCCGAATTCCAGCCCAGCCTGTGGCCCGAGGGTCTGGCGGCGCGCACCCATGCGCGGGCGATCTCGGCGGAAATGCACGGCGGGTTTCGCGGTCTGCGGCAGGCGATGGCGATGAGCCTGTTTCGCGATGCGGCCGGCGCCGGGCGGACCGAGGCAGCCTTGGCCGACATCGCCCGCATCGAGACGCTGTGGCGCGACACGCGGGCCGCGTTCGGCGCGGGCGGGCCGTTCCTGTTCGGAGCGGCGTTCACCAATGCCGACGTGATGTTCGCCCCGGTGGTGGCGCGGTTTCTGACCTACAAGCCGGAGATCGGCGGCGATTCGCTGGCCTATTGCAACGCCGTGCGAGCGCATCCGTTGATGGTGGAATGGTACCGGCTGGCGGCCGGGGAGCCGCCCGAATGGTTCCTGCCCGGCTACGAAGCGCCGCTCGCGGCCTGATCGCCGATTTCTTCCGGAATTCCAGCCAGCCGGGTGCGGCGCAGCCACGCCGAGACCGGGCCGCTGGAGGTCCAGACGCAGAACGGGATCGCCACCAGCAAGCCGCCCGCGAACGGCAGCGCCCACAGCGCCGCGCCCCATGAGCCGCGCGCCAGGGCGGCAAACACCGCGATGCCGAACAGCGTGTGCGGCCAGAACATCCGCGCCGCCTCGCGCCAGCTTACGCCGCGCTGGCTGCGGTTCTGCGCCGCCCAGCCGGGGCGCAGGCCGAGCATCAGGCGCAGCATGGTCACGGTCTTGCTGACCGAGGCGGGCGGGTCGAGCAGCAGGCTGAACGCCATTTCGGCCAGTGCGCCCGCCACGAAACGCCCGCCGCCGCCGTAGCGGGCCCGCTCGCGCGCCGACAGCAGCACCTGCACGTAGCCAAGCAATTTCGGCGCATACACGGTCAACGGCCACGCAATGGCCAGCGCCGCGATGCGGGCTTGCGGCACCTCGGCCCCGCCGCCGGTGGCGACCGACAGCGCGGTCAGCGTCAGCATCGCCACCACCAGCGGCGCGCCGGTGAACAGCAGCATGGCCTGCACCAGTTGCCAGCGCCCCATCGGGCGGAACCCCGGCAGGCGCAGCAGATGGCGGTATTGCAGATTGCCCGCCTGCCACCGGGCGTCGCGCGTCAGGAACTCCGGCAGCGCGGGCGGGTTGTGTTCGAAACTGCCGTCGTCATCGGCCCACATCCACACGCCCCAGCCGGCGGCGCGCAAGCGGGCGGCCTCCACCTGATCATGCGATAGGATGGCGCTGCCGTCCGGCAGGGTTTCCAGTTTGCAGTGCGCGCGAAACGGCGCAATCCGAAAGGCCGCGTTGTGGCCCCAGTACGGCCCCTCGTCGCCCTGCCACCATGCTTGCCCGATAGCCCAGATCCGCATTCCGGCCCGCATCCCGAACTGGAACAGGCGCGGGAACGCCGAGGCGGCGGGCCGCCCGGCGGTCAAATGCTGCACCAAACCCACGCTGGGCGCCGCTTGCAGGATGCGCACCAAGCGCAGCACGGCGGCGGCGGTCATTTCCGAATCAGCGTCCAGCGTGATCGCCACGTCGAAGCCGCCGGCGTGATGATCGAGGAACTCCATCACGTTGCCTGCCTTGAACCCGATATTCTGTGTCCGGCGGCGATAGCGGATGCGCGCGGGCTGCGGATCGGCAGCGCGGAAATCCGCCACCGCTTGCGCCTCGGCGGCGGTCAGGGCGGGGTCTTGCGAGTCGGACAGGATGAACAGGCCAAAGCGGTCGCAGTGTCCGCTCGCGTCCAGTTCGCTGAGCAGGCGGCGCAGCGGCGGCAGCACCTGGGCCATGTCCTCGTGGCGCACCGTGACGGCGAGCGCCGTGTTGAGCGTGAGCGGTCCGTTCGCGGGGCCGATGTCGCGCGGCAGCACCGCCCGCGCCGGGCTTCTCGACAGCAGGGCAATCAGAAAGCCGGGCAGCGCGTTGCCCGCGCAGATGCCCAGCCAAGGAGCCACGCCGAGAAAGCACAGCAGCGTCAGAGCCTTGGGCACCGTCCAGCCGCCCGGCGCCAGCGCCGCCGCCAGCAGCGCCACCAATCCGGCGGCAGCGGCCAGCGCGATGGCGGCGAACTGGCAGCGGCGGGCCGCCCCGCCAGCGCGGCTAATGGCTGGGGTCCGCCGCGAAACGCGCCGGGCGCGCGGCGGCGAGGCCCCAGCCGGCGATCAGGAACGCCCAGCCGCCCGCGTCGACCACGAACAGGCTGCTGCGCGCCGCCAATGGCCACAGCAGCACGATCGCGGCCACCACCAGTGCTGTGTGCAGCGCCGGATCGGCCCCCGGGCCGCGCCGCGCCATGCCGTGCAGCCACAGGCCCACCAATGCTGCAAACAGCGCCAGCCCGGGCAGCCCGGCTGAGGTGGCTACTTCCAGCCAGTGATTGTGCGGATGAATGTTGCAGCCTTCGCCGGCGATGATCTGCGCGTCGGTGACCCCGACGGCGGCGAGGCCGTGGAAATACGCCGGGTCCATGCAGTGATTGCGAAACCCGTCGTAGCCCAGGCCGAACCACGGGTGATCGGTGAGCATCACGAGCGCACGCACATAGATCTGGCCATAGTCGCTGACCCAGAAATGCCGCATCTGCGCCAGGAAATGCACCACCAGACGCTCGAAGATCGGCGGCGAGATCAGCGGCAGCAGCGCGCCCATCAGAATACAGACGCCCAGCGTGACCGCGACCGTCAGCCGCAGCCTGCGCACCAGCACGCCCAGGCTGACCAGCCCGAGCAACAGCAGCAGCACCGGCATGCGCTGACCGATCAGCACCATGGTTGCGGCGGCGGCGGCCAGCATCGCCAGCCCGGCCAGCCGATCCTTCGCCGATGGCAGGTCGAGGCGGCGCAGCACGAACGGCAGCACGCCGGGGAAAATCACATCGAGGTAAATCTGCCCGGCGCGTTCCTTGCCGAACGGGCCGGTGATGATGCCGTCCGCCGCCTTGGTGAAGCCGAACAGGTTGGTGCCGATCAGCAATTGCTGCCAGCTTTCGATGGCGATCCAGGCGGTGCAACCGGCAAACACCAAGACCAGCCAGCGCTGCACCCGCACGTCTGCCAGCGCCCAGCACTGACACGCCACGACCAGCAGCAACAGACGGATACTGACCAAGGCTTGCGCCAGCGGCTTGGCCTCGCCGGCCAGCGCCGAACATAACGTGAGCCAGAGGAACCAAGCGGCGGCCACCGGCACCCAGGCCTGCCGGGTCCAGCCCCACCCGCCGCCCCAACTTGCCGCTCGGGCGCAGCGCGCCAGGAACAGCGCGTCAATGCTGCAAATCAGTATGTCGGCAACGCCGCGCCCATGCAGCATGGCCACGGGCAGCAGCAGCACACAGGCGATCCCCGCGCGCTCGATCCACGCATCGACGCGCGCCGGGTGGGGCGATTGGCTTACGATAACAGACACCGGACCATATAGGCGGGAGCGTTTGCGGGCGGCAACGGTCAGACTGCGGTTCCGCCGCGCGAGCGCTGCGCCGCGCTGACCGCATGGCCGTGCGGCGGGGCACACCCTATATAGCGGCCTAACGACCGCAACCAGCGAGACCCCAATGTCCGATGCTGCCAAGCCGACCGCCGATCAGGTGCCCGTGACCGTGCTGACCGGCTATCTCGGGGCCGGTAAAACCACGTTGCTGAACCGCATCCTGACCGAGCAGCACGGCCGCAAATACGCGGTGGTGATCAACGAGTTCGGCGAGCTTGGCGTGGACAACGACCTTGTCGTGGATACCGACGAGGAAGTGTTCGAGATGAACAACGGCTGCATCTGCTGCACCGTGCGCGGCGACCTGATCCGCATCGTCGGCGGCTTGATGAAGCGGCGCGATAAGTTCGACGGCATCATTATCGAAACGACCGGCCTCGCCGATCCGGCCCCGGTGGCGCAAACCTTCTTCGTCGATGAGACGGTGCGCACCAAAACCCGGCTTGACGCGATCGTGACCGTGGTGGACGCGAAAAACCTGCCCGCGCGGCTGATCGACAGCGCCGAGGCGGCCGGGCAGATCGCCTTCGCCGACGTGATCGTGCTGAACAAGACCGATCTGGTGTCGCCGGACGAGCTTGACGCCGTCGAAGCGCAAATCCGCAGGATCAATAAGTTCGCCACCATCCACCGCACCAGCCGGGGCAACGTGCCGGTGACCGAATTGCTGGAACAGCGCGCCTTCGACCTGGAGCGCGTACTGGAACACACGCCGAATTTCCTGATCGAGGACACCCACGAACACAACGAGGAAGTCGCCTCGATGAGCTTCGAGGTGGCCGAGCCGCTGGATCAGGAAAAGTTCAATGCCTGGATCGGCGCGCTGCTGGCCGAAAAGGGCGGCGACATGCTGCGCACCAAGGGTATTCTGTCCTACGCGGGCGAAGATCGCCGCTTCGCTTTCCAGGCGGTGCACATGATGGCGGACGGCGATTTCATCGGGAAGTGGAAGGCGGGCGAACCGCGCGTCAGCCGCTTGGTGTTCATCGGCCGCAATTTGAACCGGCCGCAACTGCGGCGCGGGTTCGAGAGCACGCGAGCGAAATAGCTCTCGTGCGCGGGCCTGATAGGACGTATAGTCGGCGTATATCCGGAGGCGATCATGCGAACGCAGGTTGGCAAATGGGGTAATAGCCTCGCGATTCGTTTGCCACGCGATGTGGCAATCGCCGCTGGAATTCGTGAGGGCGCGCCAATCGAACTCGAAGTCAAAAATGGCGTGATCCATCTGTCTGCCGCTCGGCCGCGCTATACGCTCGCCGAGCTCCTGGCAGGTATGACTCCCGAAAATCAGCACGAATCGTTCGATGATCGGGCGCATGGCGAAGAAGCGCTGTAGTGGCGGCCCCGGAGCGAGGCGATATTATCTGGCTGGATTTTGATCCACAGGTTGGGCGCGAGCAGGCAGGCCGGCGGCCAGCTTTGGTTATCTCGCCTCGCGCATATCACCAGACGACCGGCCTCGCGATTGTGTGCCCGATCACATCGACGCGGCGCGGCCATCCGTTCGAGGTCTTGTTGCCACCAGGGCTGCCTATTCAGGGCGTGGTGCTGTCCGACCAAATCAAGAGCATCGACCGTCATGGCCGCAGGATTGAGCCCGCCGGCAAAGCACCAGCCTCCGTGATCGATGACGTCCTTGCGAAAGTCCGGCCATTGGTCGGCTGGTGCGACTCGTAACGCTGCTTCCTGAAATTCTGAGAACGAACCGTGAGCCAGACCCTATCCAACGCCGACCATCTCCTCACCACGCGCGGCGTGTCCGCCCAGCTTGGCGCGTTTGTCGTGGCCGCCAGCTTCGACCGGGCGGGCGCGCAGGCCGCGTTCGCGCTCGGCGACGGCAGCGTGCGGCTGCTGGCGGGCGAGGCGTGGCTGACCGTCCCCGCCCATGACGGCGGCGCGCTGACGCTGGCGGCGGACACCACGCCGTCCGGCTTCGTCAGCGGCGGTGACGATGGGCGGCTCATTCGCATCGGCCGCGACGGCGCGGTGCGCGAAGTGGCCAGCTACGGCATGAAGTGGGTGGAACATGCCATCAGCTTCGCCGAGGGTAAGGCGGCGCTGTTGGCCTGCTCGGTCGGCAAGCATGTGCACATCTTCGACGGCGCCGGCGCCAAGCTGAAGACGCTCACTCATCCCTCGTCGGTCACTGGGCTGGTGTTCGACGCCAAGGGCAAGCGCATTGCCGCCAGCCACTACAACGGCGCCAGCCTGTGGTTCGTCGCCTCCAAGTCGGATAGCCCGCGCCTGCTGGAATGGAAGGGCAGCCACATCGGCATCGCCATCAGTCCGGACGGCGACGCGGTGGTGACGGCGATGCAGGAAAACGCGCTGCACGGCTGGCGGCTCTCGGACGGGCAGCACATGCGCATGAGCGGCTACCCGGCCAAGACGGCGGCGCTGGCGTTCACCCGCAGCGGCAAGTGGCTCGCCACCTCGGGGGCTGAATCGGTGGTGCTGTGGCCGTTCACCGGTGGCGGCCCAATGGGCAAATCGCCGACCGAACTTGCGGGCGGCGACGAGACGCTGTGCACTTTCATCGCTCCGCACCCGCAGCAGGAAGCGGTGGCGGCCGGGTTCTCGGACGGGCTGGTGGTGCTGGCCGAGATCGGCTCGTCGCGCATCCTGCCGGTTGCGGCGACCGGTCGCGGTTCGGTGTCGGCGATGGCGTGGAGCCCGGACGGCACCAAGCTGGCGTTCGGCACCGAAACCGGTTTTGCTGCGGTGGTCGATTTCACCAAGCGCTGAGAGGCCTGCCATGCCGACCGTCACGGTGCCTGGACTGACCATGCCGAAGCTCGGCTTGGGCACCTTCCGCCTGACCGGGGCGGCGTGCACCGAGGCGGTGCTGGGGGCGCTGGAGCGCGGCTATCGCCACATCGACACCGCCAAGATGTACGCCAACGAGGCTGAGGTGGGGGCCGCACTGGCGCAGTCCGCCGTGCCGCGCGGCAGCGTTCATGTTACGACTAAGATCTGGCCGGACAGCTACGCGCCCGCCGCCATGCGCCGCTCGGTGGAAACCAGCCTGGAGGCTTTGCGGATCGAGCAGATCGACCTGCTGCTGCTGCACTGGCCGACGCCGGAGATGAATTTACCGGAAGCGCTGGAAACGCTGATGCTGCTGCGCGACCGTGGTTTGGCGCGCGCGATTGGCGTGTCGAATTTCTCGGTGGCGCTGATGCGCCGCACGGTCGAGGAAATCGGCGCGCCGATTGTCTGCAATCAGATCGAATATCATGCGCTGCTCGGCCGCCCGCAGATTCTCGACTACGCCCGCGCGCATGGCATCGCGGTGACAGCCTATTGCCCGCTGGCGCGCGGCCGCCTGTCCGATCAACCGGCTCTGGCGCCACTGGCCCGCAAGCACAACGCGACGGCCGAGCAGATAGGGTTGAAATGGCTGCTGGATCAGGATGGCGTGGCCGCCATTCCGAAGGCCGGGCGGGCGGTGAGCCAGCAGGCTAATCTGGATGCGCAGAAGCTGGTGCTGGACGATGAAGACCGGGCCGTGATCGCGGCGCTGCCGAAGGATGTCCGGCTGGTCAATCCGGGTTGGGCGATGCAGTGGGATTGATACCAAATCTCGTGGGAGAGCACCCATGATCCATTGACTCGTCATCGCCGGGCTTGACCCGGCGATCCATGCCAACGCTCTGTGTTAGAGGCGAGATGCTCTGTGCGGCGCCATGGATTGCCGGGTCAAGCCCGGCAACGACGATGAGGCTTGGTCAGCGAGATTTGGTATGAGGCGCGGCTTACAAATACGGCAGCAGCAGCCGCGCCAGCGCATCGCGTAGTTTCACCGGCAGCGCCCGCCCCGTGAGTTCGCGTGCTGTGACCCGTAGGCCTTTGCCAGCCGTGACAATCGCTGCCAATGCCCCGGCCAGCGCTGTATCGGTCACTTCCACGGCGATTTCGAAATTCAGCCGTAAGCTGCGCACGTCCCAGTTCGGGCTGCCGATCAGGCACCACGCGCCATCGACCAGGAAAATCTTGCTGTGGTCGAACGGCGGCGGGTTGCGCCAGATGCGGCAGCCACCGTGCACCAGCGGCTCCATGTTGGTCCGTGCCGCCCAGTCCAACAGCCGGTGATCGCCATGCTGGGGCAGCACGATATCCACCGTCACGCCACGCAGTGCCGCCAATGCCAGCGCGGTGATCAGCCGGTCGTTCGGCAGGAAATACGGCGTGACGATCTGGATCGACTGCTGGGCGCAAGTGATGGCCTGCAGCAGCAGCACCTCGATCTTTTCGTTGTCCTGATCGGGTCCCGAAGTCACCACCCGCGCCACGGCCGTCCCGGCTGGTTCGAGCAGCGGGAACCACGCTGCACCGCGCAGGTTCTCGCCGGTCACAAACGCCCAGTCGGAGGCGAACGCTTCCATCAACTGCGCCACCACCGGCCCGCGCAGCGCAAAATGCACATCGCGCACCGGGTGGCGCGGGGCCGTGGCCAGCAGGTTCTGCGCTGAGATGTTCATGCCGCCGGTGAAGGCGAGGCAGCCGTCGGTCACGAGGATTTTCTTGTGTGTGCGCAGATTCAGGAACGGCATCCGCCACGGCAGCGGTGAATGCATGAAGCGCGCCGCCGGGACGCCCGCCGCGCGCAATCGAGCGTATGCCCGGGAGGCAAAATAGCCACTGCCGATGCCGTCGAGCAGCACCCGCACCGCGACCCCACGCCCGGCGGCGGCGATCAGCGCATCGAGGAATGGCGCCCCCGCCGCATCGTCGCGCAGGATATAGCTGGTCAGCGCGACGCTATGCTTTGCGGTGCCAATAGCTTCCAGCATCGGCGGATAGGCGGCGTCGCCGTTGTTCAAGATTGCAATGGCGGTGCCGGGCTGCGCCGCCCGGCCGGTGATCCGCAACACGGCGGCCGCCAGCGGGCTGTCCGGCACCGGGGCGCTTGGCGCGGGGCCGGCCACCAGGCGTGGCCGGGGCGCGCCATGGAATTTTCGCGCGCGCCGGGAAACCCGGTTGATGCCAAAGGTGAAGTACAGCACCCCGCCCAGGATCGGCGACAGCCACGCGAGCCCTATCCAGCCAAGGGCTGCCGCGACATCGCGCTTCCGCAGCAGCACATGCACCGTGATGGCGGTCGCGATGCCGATATCGGCAGCCGCCGCCACGAACAGCCGTGCTTGCCCGAGCAGATCGGTCATGGGCAAGCTGACGGCCTACCCGGGCAAAATGTCAACGCGCGGCTAGGTGAGCAAGCTCGGCGGCACCCCCGCTTCGGCCAGCGCTGCGGCTTGGCGGGCGGCGAGTTCCTCGGTCTTGAAGTCGTCGATCAGTTCGTGGAACAGCCGCGACCAGTTCAGTTCGGCCTTTAATCGCAGAAACACCCCGCCCAGGCCGATGGCGCTGCGGTCCATCAGCACGAATTCGCGCGGCGGTTTCACGCCCCCGGTGCGCTTCAGCCCGGCATGCACTTTTTGGGCGATCGAGCGGCCATAGTTCGGGTCTTCGTCGAGCTGGATCGGCCGCACGCGGTCGTCGGTCAGCGGTTCGTACAGGAAGCGCGCCCACTGGTTCAGCACGTCCAACTGTTCGTCGCTAATATTGTTGAAGCCCCAGGTGGCGTAGGCGTGGCGCGCCTTGTCGTTGTCGTTGTCGCGCACCGCCTCGAACAGGTCGATCACGCCGCGCACGAACTTGGCGCCGAACACCCGGATGGCGCCGAAATCTAGCAGGTTCACGCTGCCGTCCGGCATCACCTGATAATTGCCCAAATGCGGGTCGCCGTGGATCACGCCGAAGCGGTAGAATGGCACGTACCAGGCGCGGAACAGCGATTCAGCGATCTGGTTGCGTTCTTCCTGCGGCGCGTCTTCCTCCAGCCGGCGCATCAGCGGACGGCCGTTCAGCCATGTCATGGTCAGCAGCCGCTTGGTGGTGTGGCTGGCGATGGGCTTGGGAATATGCACCATCGGCTGATCGTGCAGCATGGCGTCATACAGCCGCATCTGTGCTGCCTCACGCTGGTAATCCAGTTCCTCGCGCAGCCGTTCGGCCAGTTCTTTGAAAATGTCGTCCTGCTGAATGGCGCCGTCCATGCGTTGATACAGCGCCATCGCAATCTTCAACTGGCGCAGATCGGCTTCCACGGTGCTGGCCATGTCGGGGTATTGCAGCTTGCACGCCACCTCGGTGCCGTCGTGCAGCGTGGCGCGATGCACTTGCCCCAGGCTGGCCGCCGCCGCCGCGGTGTCGCCGAACACCTTGAACTTGCTGCGCCAATCCGGACCCAACTCGCTGCTCATGCGCCGCTTGACGAACGCTGGGCCCATCGCGGGCGCGTTGGACTGCAACTGCGCCAGTTCAGCGGCGTATTCCTCCGGCAACGCATCCGGCACCGTGGAGAGGAATTGCGCCACCTTCATCAGCGGGCCTTTCAGCCCGCCCAGGATGGTTTTCAGATCCTCGGCGTTGGAGGACCGGTCCTGGCGCATGCCGAACGCGCGGGCGCCGACCACCCTGGCGGCGATGCCGCCCACGGCCCCCGAGGTTTTTGCGAAGCGGCGGATTTCGCCGAACAGGCTCGAACTATCTTCACCGGCCATTACGACGCCGCCTCCAACTCATCGATAAATCCTGCGATCACATCCAGACCCTTGCGCCAAAATGCCGGGTCGGACGCGTCCAGCCCGAACGGCGCCAGCAATTCCTTGTGCCGCTTGGTGCCGCCGGCCCGCAACATGTCCAGATACTTGGCCTGGAAGCCAGGGTGGCCGCCCTGGAACACCGCGTACAGCGCGTTCACCAGACAATCGCCGAACGCATAGGCGTAGACGTAGAACGGCGAATGGATGAAGTGCGGGATATACGACCAGAACACATTATATTCCGGGGTGAATTCGAAGATCGGGCCGAGGCTTTCGGTCTGCACATCCATCCAGATTTCGCCGATCCGGTCGGGCACCAGTTCGCCGCTGCGCCGCTCGGCGTGCAGCCGCTGCTCGAAGCGGTAGAACGCAGTCTGCCGCACCACCGTGTTCAGCATGTCCTCGACCTTGCCGGCCAGCATGATGCGCCGCCGCTTCGGGTCCTGTTCGGCGTCCAGCAGCGCGCGGAAGGTCAGCATTTCGCCGAACACGCTGGCGGTTTCAGCCAGCGTCAGCGGCGTGCCGGACATCAGATAGCCTTGCGCGCCGGCCAGCACCTGATGCACGCCATGGCCCAATTCGTGCGCCAGCGTCATTACGTCGCGGGTGCGGCCGTGGTAGTTCAGCAGCAGATACGGGTGCGCCGAGGGCACGGTGGGATGCGCGAACGCGCCGCCCGACTTGCCGGGGCGCAATTCAGCATCGATCCAAGGATGGTCGAAGAAGCGCTGCCCGGCGGCGGCCAGTTCCGGTGAGAACGCGCCGTAGGCGTCGAGCACGCGGCTGGTGGCTTCCGGCCATGTGATTTGCCGGTCCTCATCGTCCGGCAGCGGGGCGTTGCGGTCCCAATGCTGCAATTTGGGCAGCCCGAGCCATTTGGCCTTCAGCGTGTAGTAGCGGTGCGACAAACGCGGGAAATCGCCGGTCACGGCGGTCACCAGCGCATCGACCACCTCGTCCTCGACCATGTTCGAGCGATTGCGGTAGCTTTCGGCGCGCGGGTAGTGGCGCCACGTGTCGATGATCTCCTTGTCCTTGGCCAGCGTATTGGTCACCAGCGAGAACAGCTTGATCTGCTTGCCGAACGCCTCGCCGATGGCTTTGCCGGCCGCCTCGCGCACCGCGCGGTCGCGGTCGGACAGCTTGTTCAGCGCCGCACTGACGGTCAGTTCCTCATCGCCGATGCTCACCCGCATCCCTGCCACGGTTTCATCGAACAGCCGCGACCATGCCGAGCGGCCAGTGACTTCCTTTTCGTGCAGCAGCTTTTCCAACTCGTCGGACAACTGATGCTCACGGAACACCCGCAGGTCGCGCAGCCACGGGCCCCAATGGGCCAGCGCCGGGTCGGTCAGCTTCTGGCGCAGGGCAGCTTCGTCCAGCCGGTTGATCTCCAGCGTGAAAAAAATCAGGTCGCTGCTGATTGCGGTGACCCGTTCGGTCATCGACTGGGTGAAGCGGCCGATATCCGAGTTCATCGAGTCGCCGCTGAACAGCAACTGCGCGTACGACATTACCCGGCCGAGGATTTCCTCGATCCGCTCATAGGTGGCGATGGCCTCGGCCAGCCCAGCGCCATTAAGGTTCGCGACATGGCTGGTGTGGCGGGCGGCGAAGCTGCGCGCATCGGCCTCGGCGCGGGCCAGATCGGCGGCGAGTTCCGCGCTGTCCGGCGCCGGATACAGGTCGGCGAGGTTCCAAGTAGGCAGCGCGGCCTCACGCGTCATGGCGGTGGCCTGTCCGTCGGGCATCGACTGGGGTGTCCTGTGCTGATCGCTCACAGCTTCATGTAAGCTGTGCGGGCGGGCCGTCAAAGGGCAACGCTACGAAGGAGATATGGGGTGGACGTCTATCCGCAATGGCCGAACCTGGCTGCCATGATGCTGGACCGGGCGAAGGCATGGCCGGACAAGCCGATGCTGCGCTGGTTCAACGGCGGCGCATGGCACGGCATGACTTGGGGCACCTTCGGCAAGCAGGTGGCCTCGGTGGCGCGGGCGCTGCGGCGCGAGGGCGTCTCGCCCGGCGACCGGGTGGTGATTGTCAGCGAGAACCGGCCAGAATACCCGATTGCGGAAACCGCGTTGATGGCCATTCGCGCCGTGCCGGTGCCGGCCTACGCCACCAACACGGTGGAAGATCACGCGCATGTGCTGCGCGACTGCGGCGCGCGCGTGGCGATCTGTTCGAACGCCACGCTGGCGGCCAAGGTGGCCGGGGCCGGACCGCTGGACCTGTTGGTCACCATGGACGGCGCGGCCGTGCCCGGCGCGCGCTGCGTGCCGTGGGGCGATTTGACCGGCGACACCACCGGGTTTGCCGATATCGCCGCTGAGGCGTCGATCATTCCGCCGGGTGCGATGGCCTGCCTGATCTACACTTCCGGCACCGGCGGCGTGCCGAAAGGCGTGATGCTGCCGCACCGCGCCATATTGTCGAATTGCCGTGGCGCGTTCGAGTTGATGCAACCGCTGAAGTTGAAGGACGAAGTGTACCTTTCGTTCCTGCCGCTATCGCACAGCTACGAGCACACCGCCGGCCAGTTCTTTCTGCTGAGTGTCGGCACCGAGGTGGTCTATTCACGCGGCGTCGAGCATTTGGCCGCCGACATGCTGACGGTGAAGCCAACCATTTTGACCATGGTGCCGCGCATTCTGGAAGTGATCCGGTCGCGCATCCTGGCGCAGATGGCGCGCGAAAAGCCCTGGCGGCAGCGGCTGTTTCACGCCGCCATCGACATCGGCCGCAAACGCGCCGAAGGCGAGGCGCTGTCGT
>JANYDF010000136.1 GCA_025359905.1 Rhodospirillales bacterium | reverse complement strand
GTTGCCGGGCTTGACCCGGCAATCCATGGCGACACACAGACCATCTCGCATCTAACACTGAGCGTTGGCATGGATCGCCGGGTCAAGCCCGGCGATGACGATTCAAAGGTTCGTGGGTTCTCTGCCACGAGATTTGGTATTAACCCGGCCGCGGCAAACGATTTCTCATTCATCACACTGTATTTTCTCTACTTCCGCCCACTTGCCACCGCCGCCTGAGCGGCTGCGCCATGCGCCTCGGCAAGATGCTCAAAGTCATGCACGTAAGTGCCCAATCCCATCGTCAGCGAGCGCAATTCGACAATCATGTCCTGCAACTCGGCCTGCGGCACCAGCGCCTGCACATCGTTCCAGTGCGGCCAGCCTTCGCGGTCGTTATAGCCGAGGATTTGCCCGCGCCGCCCAGTCAGCAGGCGTTGTGCTGCGGCGGTGTAGTCGCTCGGCACACTGATTGTAACGTGATGGATTGGCTCCAGCAACATCGGCTCGGCGGTAGGCAGCGCTTCGGCAATCGCCATGCGGGTCGCGGTCCGGAATGCCATGTCGGAACTATCGACGGCGTGAAACCCACCATCGGTCAGCGTGACCTCGACATCGACCACCGGATAACCGAACACGCCCTTGTGCAACGCCTCCTCGGCCGCCTCGCCGACTGCCGGGATGTAGTTGCGCGGCACAGCACCGCCGACGATCTTATCGACGAACTTATACCCCGCCCCGCGCTCGCGCGGCCCCACATCCAGCGTCACGTCGGCAAACTGGCCGTGGCCGCCGGTTTGCCGTTTCAGCCGGGCATGCTGATGGACCTTGCGGCGGATGGTCTCGCGGAACGCCACTTTCGGCGGCTGTGCCGTCACCTTCACCCCGTAAGCGGTCGCGATACGCTCGATCACGCCGCGCAGATGAATTTCACCCTGGCCGCCCAGCACCGTCTCGGCCGACTCGGCGTCCTGGCGGATCTCAAGCGCGGGATCTTCCTCGACGATCTTTTTCAACGCCGTGGACAGCCGCACATCGTCTTTATGGTCGGCCGTGACGATCGACAACGAGAACACCGGCGCGGGCGGCGGCGGGAACGGCAGCCGGGCGCTGCCCACATCGCCGAGCACGGCCCCGGTGGCCACGCCTTCCATCCGGCCGAGGGCGACGATATCGCCGGTGTTGGCTTCAGCCGCCTTGGTCTGTTCGCCGGCCGGCACTTTCCAGATACCGCCGACGCGAATGCCGTCGATGGTGGCACCGTCCTTCACCGGCCCGCGCCAAATCCGCGCCCAGGACAACCGGCCGCTATGCCCAGCGTTCAGGGTGCGGAACACCTGCACCAACGGCCCGCCCGCTTCGGCGACGCCATGATGCTGCGCGGTTTCCGCCGCCGACGGCGTGTCGTGGCGCAGCGCCTTCCACAGCCGTTGAATGCCCCAGGCGCGGTCCGCAGCGCCGAGCAGCACGCCCGCCACGTTGCCGTCCGCCTGATCCTGGTGCAACCGCTCGTAAATCTCGGTGGTGCTCGGCGTGATGTCCTCGACCAGTTGCGTCAGCAGCGCATCGTCGTGGTCGGCCAGCACTTCCATCAGGCCTGCCTTGGCCTCCTTCTCCTGCGCGCGCATATCGGACGGCAGGCCGATGACAAACGATGGCGCGCCGCGCCGGTAGCGGTAGGCGCGCTCGCTGACCACATCGACGTAGCCGGTCACCGTGCCGCTCTCGCGGATCGGCACCTGGCGCAGCACCAGCGGGCGGCGCGTGTGTTCCTGCAGCGCATGCAGCGTATCGCGCACCTGCCCATCCAGCATGTCGATGCGGTTGATGAACACGATGTACGGCGTGGCCGTTGCATCCAGCGCGTGCAGCAGCGTGGCGGCGGTAGCGGCGCGTTCCTCGCCCGCCTCGCACACCAGCACCGCCAGATCCGCTACGGCCAGCACAGTGTGCGCGGCGTGAGCGAATTCCAGCGAGCCGGGGCAATCGATCAGCGTCCAGAACTCGCCCATGAACACGCAACTGGCGATGTGCGGGTCGTTGCCGCCGCGTTCCACGCCGCGCTTCAGTGTATGTCCGGCGGCAGCCAGCATGGCCTCGAACAGGGTCGATTTGCCGGTGCCGTAGGGACCAACAAAGGCGACTGTGCGGGCGTGCGATTGCGGATGCAGCATCGTGATCCCCCTTGGCCGGGACGTTGTCCTGCCGCCTGGTCATCCGATGCCAGGGGGTGGTCCGGCTCTGGCTAAGTATCTGATCAGCATTGCCCGCGCCGCGCCACCGGTAAACTGACGTGGCGATGCCAGCCTTGCGTTTCAGGCGCAGGCCCCTGTCATTCGAGGCAATCCGCACCAGCCGCCCGGCCCTTGCGCGCCTGACGCACACCCGTCCCGCGCCGCCGCCGGTTTAACTTTGTCGAGACTCACCCGGCGTCTCTGCTAAGACGGCCGGTGGCCCCCGCGCCGCCGCCGCGACAGAGAGGACTTTGCCTGGATGCCGACGCCGTTTTCCACCGAAGACCTCAGCCGCCTGTTCGACTCGCAAGCTCTGACCCGTGGCCGCAGCCTATTGCTGCTGCAAGCGGTCGATGTGACCCTGGACGGCGACACCATCACCGGCGCGGTGGACGACAAGGGCATCCGCCGGACCGCGACGATCATTCCCTCGCAACATGGCCGCCGGGTGGCGTTCGAACTGCGCTGCACCTGCCGCCACCCCGCCTGCAACCACATGGCGGCCACCGCTTTGGCGGCACTCGACCGCTATCCGGCGCTGCGCAAAGCCGAGCAGCGCGGGCTGTTCGACACCCTCGCCGCCGGGCCCGCCGCCGAACTGAAGCGGCTGGTGCTCGACCTGTCGCCTGGTGAGCCGCCACACGCCTGCGTGCTCACTGCCAGCCTCGTGGGCACGCAGACCGGCAAGGTCGAACCCACCACGCCGCGCAAGATCATCGCCGACCCGACCCACCGCGAGACCGTCCGCATTTTGGCCCGTGCGCTGGGCGGCGGCGACCTGCCGCGCAACGGCGTTTCGGCCGCCGCGGTGCCCAGCGTGCTCGGGCTGTTGCTCAGCACCGGGCTGGGCCGCTGGGCGGCGACCGGCAAGAAACTGGTGGCCGGCGAGGAGCGCAGCTTCGACGCCAGCGTCGCCCCCAAGCTGCCGCCCGGCTCGGCGATTCTGCTCAGCCCGATCGGCCCCTGGTATGTCGATGGCGCCACTGGTGCGGTCGGCCGGGTGCGCGCCCGACCGGCCCCAGCGGTCGGCACCGCCAAGCCCGCCGCTTCCAAACCGGTGGCGGTGCCCAGCAAGCCGGAACCGCGCCGCCCCGATCCGGTGGAAGTGCCGGTGCGCGACAGCGACCGGGTGATCGTCGAACGCCCGCTCACACCCGTCATGCGTCTGCGCCGCCTGAAATGCCCGGACGATTACGGCCGCCTGGTGATGGTCGACGCACTGGCGCTGGATTTCGACTATGGCGGCGTGATGACCGAGGGCGACGACGAGCGCCAGTTCATCCGCGCCATCGGCGGCGGTGGCCCCAGCTTCGTGCGCCGCGACCCGGCCGCCGAGAACGCCGCCTATGAAGCGCTGAAGCCGGACGGCTTCGTGCAGATGCGCGTGGCCGAAGGCGGCTCCGCCAAGGGCCGCCGCGTGCTGCTGTTCCGTGGCCCCGATGCTGGCGAGCGCTGGCACCGCTTCATGACCGAACGGCTGCCCGCGTTGACCGCACTCGGCTGGCGCAACCTGATTGACCGCGATTTCGGCCCGCGCATGGTCGAAAAAGTCGGCGGTTTCGACATGCGCATCACCGATGCGGTGGCCGAGGAAGGCGCGGCGAAGGGCCGCTTCTCGCTGGATTTCGGCATCGACATCGACGGCAAACGCTGGCCGCTGCTGCCGATCCTCAGCCGCCTGCTCGACCAGGGCGGCATGGAAGCCGCGCGCGTGGTGGACGGCGAGATCGTCACCAGCCTGGACGACGGCCGCGTCATCAAACTGCCCGCCGAGCGCATCGGCCGGCTGCTCGCCATCATGGGCGACCTGATCGGCAACGCCACCCGCACCGATGGCGGCGCGCTGGAATTGCCGCCGGAAGAAGCCGCCACCGTCGTCGATCTGGAAGACCTGCTAACCGCCCGCTGGCAGAACGCAGCGGCCATCGAGGCGTACGTGGCGCGCTTCCGCGACGCGCCGGAGATTGTGCCGACCATCCTGCCTGCGACGTTCAAAGGCAGCCTGCGGCCGTACCAGCAGCACGGCGTTGATTGGCTGCAACATCTGCGCAGCCACGGCCTCAGCGGCTTTCTGGCCGACGACATGGGTTTGGGCAAGACCGCGCAAACCATCGCGCACATCTCGGTCGAACACGCCGCCGGGCGGCTGGATCGCCCCGCGCTGATCGTGGTGCCGACCAGCCTGATTTCCAACTGGACTGCCGAACTCACCAAGTTCGCGCCGCATCTGCGCACCATGGTGCTGCACGGCCTGGACCGCCACGAGCGCCGCGCCGGGATCGATGGATTTCAGGTGGTCATCACCACTTACACTGTGCTGGCGCGCGACATCGCCGAGATGAAAGACATTCCGTTGCATCTGGTGGTGCTGGACGAAGCCCAGGCCATCAAGAGCCCAGACGCCAAGGCCACCAAAGCGGTTAGCCAGCTCGACAGCCGTTTCCGCCTGTGCCTGTCCGGCACGCCGATTGAGAACAATCTTGGCGAATTGTGGTCGCAATTTGCCTTCCTGATGCCCGGCGTGCTCGGCGACCGGCGCGACTTCAACAAGCGTTTCCGCACCCCCATCGAGAAAAAGGGCGACGACGTGCGCCGCCGCCAATTGGTGCGCCGCATCCGCCCGTTCCTGCTGCGCCGCACGAAAAGCGAAGTCGCCTCCGACTTGCCGCCGAAACACACCATCTTGCGCCGCATCACGCTGGCACCGGATCAGCGCGAGCTGTACGAAACCATCCGCGTCACGCTGCATGAGAAAGTGCGTGAGCAGATCGCCGAACTCAGCCCACAGCAAAGCCGCATCGTCGTGCTCGACGCGCTGCTGAAACTGCGCCAGGCCTGCTGCGATCCTAGGCTGGTGAAACTGCAATCGGCCCGTACCGTGGAAACCTCCAGCAAACTCGAAGACCTGCTTTCGATGCTGGAAGAAATGCTGCCCGAGGGCCGCAAGGTGCTGCTGTTCTCGCAGTTCACCTCGATGCTCGACCTGATCAAACCGCGCCTGGACGCCGCCGGGATCAAATACGTCGAACTGCGCGGCGACACCCGCGACCGCGCCGAACCGGTGCGCAGCTTCCAGGCCGGCGAAGTGCCGCTATTCCTGATCAGCCTGAAAGCCGGCGGCCGCGGCCTGAACCTGACCGCCGCCGATACCGTGATTCACTACGACCCGTGGTGGAATCCGGCAGTGGAAGATCAGGCTAGCGACCGCGCCCACCGGATCGGCCAAACCAAGTCGGTGTTCGTCTATAAAATGATCGGCGCGGATACTGTCGAGGAGCGCATCCTGGATTTGCAGGAACGCAAGGCCGAACTGGCGGCGAGCGCCTTCACCGACGCGGGCGAACTATCGGCGCTGGAGGAGGACGATATCGATTATCTGTTCGGGGCCAACCAGGAGCGGGCGGCGGCATAACCTATCTGCTAGAGCATTTTCCGACCCGTTTGAATCGTGGGGATTCCGCGACGCGGTGATGATTTGATTGAAGCTGTCTGCCGGCGAGGAGGCCGGTAGACATGGCTAAGGCGCGTTCTGTCGATCTGCGTGAGAGAGTGGCCGCTGCGGTGAGCGGGGGTGGGTCGCTGCATGCGGCGCCGGCCCGGTTCGGTGCCAGCGTCTTCAGCGCAATCCGCTGAGCAGGACCGGCCAGACATCCTGAAGCAGCGCTGGGACGGGTTCGAGGGTCAGCCCGACCTCGACCCGGCCGCGTCGGCCACTTCTGCTTCGAGGTCGCGCATCTCAACGCCGCCGGCCATCAGCGTCCGGATGTCGCCATGCGCAAGGTCGGCATGTGTGCCGCTGCCGATCACCTCGCCGAGCGCGAGAAACGTGAAGCGGTCGGCGACCAACTTCGAATGGATCTCGTTGTGGGTAATGAAGATGATCGCGATGTCGCCGCGCGCCCGTACGCGCATCATTGTCTTCAGTACTTCCATCTGCTGCTTCTGCCCGAGCGCCGAGGTTGGCTCGTCAAGGATCAGCACCTTGGCGCCGAAATAGATGGCGCGCGCGATGGCGAGCGTTTGCCGCTGGCCGCCGGACATCGTGCCGACCGCCTGGCGCGGATCGGAAATGTTGATGCCGATCTTGATCATCTCGTCATGCGTGATGCGGTCCATCTCTTCGAGCCGCAACAGGCCGAATGGACGCGGACCCCAGTACAACTCGCGGCCCATAAAGAAGTTGCGTGTCACGGACAGCAACTGATTGAGCGCGAGATCCTGGTAAACGGTGCCGATGCCAGCCTCGCTCGCCTCGCGGGGCGACACAAAGCTCACCGGGTCATCGGCGATATAGATCGTCCCGCTGGTCGGGCGGTGCACACCGGCGAGGATTTTGATCAGCGTGGATTTGCCCGCGCCGTTGTCGCCGAGCAGCGCGTGGATTTCGCCGCGAAAGACGCTGAGATTGACACCGTTGAGCGCTGTGAAGGGCCCGAAGCGCTTGACGACGTTTTCCAGCCTGACGAAGGGTGATTGCACGGTCAGATCCCTCCGGTGATGCGCTTGCGCACACTTTCGTTCAGGAAAACAGCGGTGAGCAGCACGACGCCCACAAACACGCGGTAATAGCTGCCGTCGATGGAGGGAATGAAGAACACCGCGTTGGCGACAAGGCCAAAGGTGATAGCGCCGCAGAACACGCCGATCACCGAACCGAACCCGCCGGTCATAAGCGTGCCGCCGACGACGGCGATGGCCACCGCCTCCAGTTCCTTCAGGTTGCCCTTGGCGGCGTCGGCGGTGTTGGTGTCGAACACTTGGCAGGCGGCGAACACCGTGGCGCAAAATGCGGTGAACATGAACAGCCCGATGCGCACCCACTCCACCGGCACCCCGTTGGCGCGGGCACTTTCCCGATTGTCGCCTGTCGCGAAGATCCAGTTCCCCGCCTGCGTGCGCGACAGCACCACATAGGCGAAGATCGAGATCACGACCCACCACACAACACGGGCGTCAAGGCCGCTCACCCATTGCGCGCCGAAACGATTGACATTGCCGCCGAACGCAAACCACAGGCTGTAGATCCAACTCAGCGCCTCGCCGCCGAACAGGTCGGCAAACCAGCTATCCTGTTTGAAATCAGGCAGGCCAGAGATCTGAGTCGACTGATTGATCACGCGGAACGCCACTTCCGTGACACCACGCAGGAAGAACAGGAAGGCCAGGGTGACGATGAAGCTGGTAAGCTTCGAGCGCGTGACGATGAAGCCGATGAGAAAGCCGAGCGCCAGTGTCATCGCCAGCGTGATGAAGAACGCCGTGGCGGGGGTTGCCTCACCAAGTCCGAACGGCAGGCCCCATTTCAGCATCATGGCCATCGACATGCCAGCGAAGCCGATCATCGACCCAATCGACAGGTCGAATTCGCCTGCAATCATCAGCAGGCAGGCACCGGTGGCGATGATGCCGAACTGCGCGATAATCGACAGATTGTTCTTGAGACCGAGCGCGTTGAAAGCGTTGCCGTTGCTCGCGAAGCCGATGGCCAGCACAACGGCCAGCATGACGATCAACGCGCCGACCTCCGGGCGCCGTTTCAGCCCGCTGAGGCCGCCTTCCCGGCGCCGCCGGTCCGCCTCACTACGCCCCTGCCGGCCGGCCTGTGCTGTCGACATAAGCCTCTCACTATGATGGGGCCGGGGGAGGCGAACCTCCCCCGGGTTGCGGCGTGGTTCAGTCGAGGATCAGCGGTTCACGCCCGCCTGCTTTTCGACGGCGGCGGCGTTGGACGCATCAACGAAGCCAGGGCCCGACGGGATGTTCGCACCCGGGAGCATGCCGGCATACGTGTTGTAGAGATGCAGCACGACCACCGGCATGTAGCCTTGCAGATACTGCTGCTGATCGATGGTATACTTCACCTTGCCGGCCTTGATCAGGTTGATCACGCCCGGTGTCATGTCGAAGCACGAGAGGTGGACCTTGGCACCCACTTCGTCGATGGCCTTGGCGGCGGCTTCGCAGACATGCGGGCCGGTGGCCAGCAGCGCGTTGATCGACGGGTCAGCCTGCAGCGCCGCCGCAGTGCGGGTCTTGATCTGGGCAACGTCGTTCGAGACGTCGATCATGTTGAGCTTCTGGCCGACCGCCTTGAAATAGCCTTCGCAGCGCGACACCAGTGCGGTGTTGAACGCTTCCTGATTCAGGCAAAGAGCCTTGCCCGCGCCTTCCGCCTTGGCACGCATGCCGGCCGCTTCGCCGGCCGACGATTCCGGCTGGCCGATATGCATCAGCGCGCCCAGCGCCTTCGAAGATTCGAGGCCGGAATTGATGGTGATCACCGGAACGCCAGACTTCACCGCGCCCTTGATCGCGCCACCGAGCGCGTTGGCATCGGGCAACGAAACGATGAGGCCATCCGGCTTCGTCGCGGTCGCAGCTTCGATCAGCTTCGCCATGTCGGCCATATCGCCGGACGGCGCGAACTTGTATTCGAACTGCACGCCCAACGCCTTGGCTGCGTCCTTGCCGGCCTTCTCGACCACCGGCCAGAACGGGTCGGTGCCCTGGGTGTGCGTGATCATCACATAGCGTTCGGCCTGCGCGGAGCCGGCGAGCAGCATCAGAGCGCCAGCGGCGGCGAGAAGCTTCTTCATTGTTACCCTCCCTATCGATTTTTTTCAAAGCGCATATGCGCCAGTTGCAAGGGTAGCCACATTCAACGGAACGCCGCAACCGTTGCTCGAAATTATTTAGCGCCACGGAAAAAAGGGCGCGCCGCATCCCCCGCTACCCCGCCCCGTCCTGCCTTTTCAGCCCCGCCTTTTCAGCCCCGCCTTTCCAGCCCCGCACTTGCGCTCAGCAAGTCACGGGTGTGGGCATGCGCGATCACCGCCAGATCGTGGCTTACCATCAGCATGGTCAGCCCGCGCTCGCGCCGCAGCCGCACCAGCATGTTCAGGATTTCCGCCTGTACCGAAATATCCAGCCCACTGCTCGGTTCGTCCAGCAGCAGAATGCGCGGCGCCACGATCAGCGCACGGGCAATCGCCACGCGCTGCCGCTGGCCGCCGGATCGTTGGTGCGGGAAGCGAAAACGGTGCTCCGGGCCGAGCCCGGCCTATCGCCGGGCTTGACCCGGCGATCCATGCCAACGCTCGGTGTTAGACGCGAGATGCTCTGTGCCGCGCCATGGATTGCCGGGTCAAGCCCGGCAACGACGATGAGGCTTGGTCAGCGAGATTTGGTATGAGTTCGCCGGCTACCCGCTCCGCCCCGGCCGCATCCGGTTCAGGATTGCCCGCGCCTGGGCGTTGGACACCAGTTCCGGCACCGGCACATGCACCCGCCGCCGCCAGTTCGGCCGCTCACGGTCGGTGCCAGGCAGGTTGAGCGCCTCAGCCTCGCCCGCCAGATCGTCAACCTGGGCCATCACCAGACAGCTTGGCGCTTGCGCCACAAAGCCATGCACCGCAGCGGCGTCCGGCTCAGCGCCTATCGCGTCCCGCAGCGCCGCCACTTCGGCCGTGCGCTCGCTCATCGCCTGGGCCGCCTGATCGGCGGTGATCTGGCCCAACGCCGTCCGCTCGGCGATGTCCGCCCCTTTGCGCCAGCCCACCAGTGTCGGCAGATCGTGGGTGGAAATGCAGGCCACCGCACGGGCCGGGTACTCGGCAGGCGGGGTAAAACCCGCGCCTTGGCGCTCGAACCACAGCACCCGATAGCTCAGCACGTCCGCATCGGCCAGCGCGTCGCGGAAGCCGTCCGGCACGGTGCCCAAATCCTCGCCGACCACGAAACAGCGGGCGCGGGCACTTTCCAGCGCCAGATGCCCGAGCATGTCCTGCAATGGATACGCGACGTAGGCGCCATCGGCCCCCTGCGCGCCATCCGGCACCCAGAACAGCCGGGCGAGGCCCATCACGTGGTCGATGCGCAGCGCCCCGGCGTGGCGCATGTTGGCGCCGAACAATCCGGCCAGGGTATGGAACCCAGTCTCGCGCAGCCGCCATGGGTCGAGCGGCGGCAGGTTCCAGATCTGTCCGCTGGCCGAGAACGGATCGGGCGGCGCGCCGATCGACACACCGGACGCCAGATCGCGCGCCCCGGCCCAGGCTTCCGCCCCATCCGGCGCGGTGCCGACAGCGAGGTCGCGATACAGGCCGAGCGACAGCCCGCCGTCGCGCGCGTCCTGCGCCGCATCGGCCAGCTGGCGGTCGGCGACAAATTGCAGCCATTGATGAAAGCGCACCCGCGCCGGGTCGGCTTGCGCGGTGGCAACGTCGCGCAACCGCTCCGGCCATGTCTGCCAGCTTTGGCCGGGGCGTAGGTCCGAGATCGCCTGGAAGGTAGCGAACCGCTCCAGCGCCGCGCCGCCGTAGGTGAGAAACTCCTCGAACGCGGTCGAATCGGCCGGTTCGCGGAAATTCTGGTAGGCCGTTTCCAGCACCGCGCGCTTCAGCGCCCAAACGCCGGGGTAGCCGACCGATTCCGCCGCCGCCAGCGCATCGAGCCGTTGGCCTTGCGCCGCCAGTGCCGCGCGCGCGTCGGGATGGCCGAGACCCAGTCCATCGGACTCGACGTCGATATACATCGCGTCGAGAAAACGGCGGTCGGAGGGATGATACGGACTGGCGCGCTCGCGCTGATCGGGGAACAGCGCGTGCAGCGGGTTGAGGCCGAGCGAGGCCGCTCCGGCGCGGCCCGCCGCCTGCCCGAGCATGCCCAGCGTGGTGAAATCGCCGATGCCCTGGTCGCCGCTGCGCCGCACCGAATACAGATGCGCCGCAAGGCCGAAGCGCCGCCCGCCTTGCGCCAGTGCTTCCGGCAAGTAACAGGCGCACGGCGCGACGGTCAGCGCGCACACCGTGTCCGGCTGCTCGGCGTGCCACACCTTGTAGCGGCCGGGCTGCAAGGCTGGCAGCCGCAATTGCCAGCTCCAGGCCGTCCGTCCGTCCAGCCCGATGCCGCGCTGCCCGCCATCGGGGTCGATGCGCAGCGTGGTTTGGCCGCCGTCGGCGTCCTCGATCACCAGCGTGGCGCGGCGCTCATCGGTCACGCGCAACACGGCCGCCGCATCGGCACGCGCGACAGCCGAGAACGGCAAGGCGCGGCGCTGCTGGCTGTCGGTCAGCCGCAGCAGCGAATCGCGCGCCTCGCTGGTGCTGCCCGCCGGTAGCCGCATCGCGGCGAGCAGCGCCTGTTTGGTGGATGGGCTGACCGGGTGGCGGGTGCCGTCGATCTCCCACCACTCGCCGCCGATTCCTGCGGCGGCGGCCAGCCGGTCGAGCAGCGCCGCATCGACGCCGCTGCGATGCCGTGTGGGGGCGGAGACTTCGGCAACCGCCAGCACGGCGCGCTCCGGGCAAATGAGCGCCACGCCATCCAGCAACACCGGTGCCGCATCGCTGGCGCTGTCGAGTTCGACCTGCCACGCCATGCCGTCGCGCGGTTCGGGCAAAATGACGCTGGCCGCGTTGCCCTGGTTGAACACCAGAGCGACCCGGCTGCCTTCGGCATAGAACACCGCCGCCAGCAACGCATCGCTGCCCCAATGCGGATCGGCCATCGCCTGCCCGTCCGCCTGCCGCCACGCCACGTCCGGCAGCAGCGTGTCGTCGCTGGCTGCCCCGGTCAGGAAGCGGTCAGCGTGCAGCGCGGGCTGGGCGCGGCGCAGCGCGATCAGTTTGGCGGTAAACGCCGCAAGTCCGCTGTCCGCCGCCGCCCAATCCAGCCAGATGGTCGCGTTGTCCTGCGCATAGGCATTGTTGTTGCCGCCCTGCGAGTGGCCAAGTTCCGACCCCATCGCCAGCATCGGCGTACCGCGCGCCAGCAGCAGCGTGGCCAGCAGCGCACGTTGATCGCGCAACCGGGCGGCGCGGATGCCCGGATTGTCCGAAGCCCCCTCGGCGCCGTTGTTCCAGGAATAATTGGCGTCGGTGCCGTCGCGGTTCGCCTCGCCATTGGCTTCGTTGCGCTTGTGCTCGAACGACACCAGATCGGCCAGCGTGAACCCGTCATGCGCCACCACGTAGTTCAGGCTGCGCGACGGGCGGCGCTTGGCGGCGAACAGGTCGCCCGATCCGGCGAGGCGCGTTGCCAGATCGCCGAGCAACCCGCCATCGCCGCGCCAGAACCGGCGCACGGTGTCGCGGAACCGGTCGTTCCATTCGGCGCAGCCATCCGGGAACCGCCCGGCCTGATAGCCGCCCAGGCCGATATCCCACGGCTCGGCGATCAACTTCAGCCCGCGCAATTCCGGATCCTGCATCAACGCGCTCAGCAACGGCGCCGCCGGATCGAACCCATCGGCGCGGCGGCCCATGGTGGTGGCGAGGTCGAAGCGGAAACCATGCACCCCGCCGCGCCGGGCCCAGGCGCGCAGCGCATCCATGGTCAGCCGCAGCCCGGCCGGGCGGTCCAGCGCCAATTCGTGGCCGCAGCCGGTGCTGTTTTCGTAGAATCGCGGATTGGCCGCGAGCCGGTAATAGCTGGCGTTGTCCAGCCCGCGCAGCGACAGCGTGGGGCCCAACTCGTCGCCCTCACCGCTGTGGTTGAACACCACATCGACGATGGTTTCGATCCCCGTCGCCGCCAGCGCATCGACCGCCGCACGCACCTCAGCCCAGCCGCCCGGCGCCAGCGTGGGCTCAGGGGCCATCCAGCCAACCGGATTATAGCCCCACGCATTGTGCAGCTTGAGCTCAGCCAGATGGCGTTCTTCGACCCAGGCAGCGGCCGGCATGAGCTCGACCGTGCTGACGCCCAGCGATTGCAGATGCGCGATGGCGGCCGGATCGGCCAATCCGGCAAAAGTGCCGCGCACCGGTTCCGGCACCTGCGGATGGCGCTGGGTGAAGCCGCGCACGTGCAATTCGTAAACGACTGTCTGCGGCCAGCCGCACAACGGGGCAGCCGCGTGCAGCGACGCTTCGGGAGCCGCAACGATAGCCTTGGGCATGAACGGCCCGCTGTCGGTGTCGTCGCGCGTCAGGTCGGCGTCCGGTGCGCCGCGCTGGTAGCCGAACATGCTGGGGTGCAGCCGCAACGGCCGGTCGATGGCCGCCGCATACGGGTCGAGCAGCAGTTTCGCCGGGTTGAACCTGTGCCCGGCGGCGGGCGTGAACGGGCCGTGCGCGCGCAATCCGTAGCGCGCGCCCTCGGTCACGCCCGCGATATGGCCATGCCACACATCGCCGCTGCGCTCCGCCAACGCGATGCGCGCCACTTCGCGTTCGCCAGTCTCATCGTACAGGCAGATATCGATTCCGGTGGCGTTGGCCGAGAACACGGCGAAATTGACGCCGTGCTGGTCAGGCGTAGCGCCGAGCGGTTCCGGCGAACCCTGCGATACGGAGAACCTCATCCGGTCAGTTCGCGGAACAACGCGGCATATTGCCGGGCCGGGTCGCGCCACGACACATCGGCGGCCATGCCGTTGCGCTGCAATGTCTGCCACGCATCTCGGTGGCGATACAGCCGCACCGTGCGCCGGATCGCGGCGGCCAGCATATCCGCCGTCGCCGGCGCGAACTGCACGCCGGTCGCCACCCCGGCCGACAGCGCCATCGGCGAAGCGTCGATCACGGTATCCGCCAGCCCGCCGGTGCGCGCCACCACCGGCACGCAACCGTAGCGCAATGCACACAACTGGGTCAGCCCGCACGGCTCGAAGCGCGACGGCACCAGCAGCGCGTCGGCACCCGCCTGGATGACATGCGCCAAGCCTTCGTTGTAGCCGATCAGGCAACCGACGCGGCCCGGATGGTTGGCGACGGCGAACCGCACCGCCGCCTCGATCGGCGGATCGCCAGCACCGAGCACGGCAAGCTGGCCGCCACTCTCCAAAATTGCGGGCAAGACCTCGGGCAACAAATCCATGCCCTTTTGCCACGTCAGCCGGCTGATCACCGCGAACAGCGGCGCGTCAGGGTCGGGTGCCAGACCAAGATGCGCCTGCAACGCCGCGCGGTTGCCGGCCCGTGCCGCGAGATGCGCGGCATCGTAAGGGGCGGCGAGCAAATGGTCGCTGGCAGGATCCCACACCGTCTCGTCGATGCCGTTCAAGATCCCACTCACCACTGCGGCGCGCTCGCGCAACAGCCCGTCCAGACCCATGCCAGCGTCCGGCTGGCAGATTTCGGAAGCGTAGGTGGGCGAAACCGTGGTGATGCGGTCGGCAAAGCGCAGGCCCGCCTTCAGAAAACCGACATCGCCGTAATATTCAACGCCGTCGAGGCTGAACGACCACGGCGGCAGCCCAATGGCGGGCAGCAAACCGGCGGCGAACTGACCCTGAAACGCCAGATTATGTACAGTAATGACCGTGCTTGGCCGCTGCTGGGCGCCATCGTAATGCAGATAGGCGGGCAACAGCGCTGCCTGCCAGTCGTGCACATGCACCACATCCGGCCGCCAGCCCGACACCGCGCCCTGCGCCACATACGCTCCGGCCCGCGCCAGCGCGGCGAAGCGCACCGCGTTGTCAGCCCAGTCCCGCCCGTCCGGCCCGGAATACGGGTTGCCAACCCGGGCAAACAGATGCGGCGCATCGAGCACCAGCAAGTCCAGGCCGCGCGCGTGCCCCGACAAGATTTGCGCCGGGGCACCCGCCAGGTTCTGCGTCGCCCACACCGTTTCGGCCGGGCCGAGGGCCGCCATCACTGCCGGATAGCCCGGCAGCATCACCCGCACCGCCACGCCTTCCGCCGCCAGCGCGCCGGGCAGTGCGCCAACCACATCGGCCAAACCACCGGTCTTGATCAGCGGGTACGCCTCGGAGGCGACCGACAGAACCTGCATGCCGATCAGTTCTCCAGCGCCGCGATCATATTCGCGGTGATCAGGCAGACACCGTTTTCGGTGCGGCGGAAGCGCTTGGCATCCAGGATTGGATCTTCGCCCACCACCAGATTTTCCGGGATTTTGACGCCGCGATCCACCACCACCCGCGTCAGCCGCGCGCCGCGCCCGATGCGCACATGCGGCAAGATCACCGCGTGATCGACATGCGAGAACGAGTGCGCATGCACGCCGGTGTACAGCAGCGACCGGCGCAAGCTGGCGCCCGACACGATGCAGCCGCCCGACACCAGCGAGGAAATCGCCATGCCGCGCCGCCCATCGATGTCGTGCACGAACTTGGCCGGCGGGGTCATTTCCGCGAATGTCCAAATCGGCCAATCATTGTCGTACAGGTCAAGGTCGGGGACAATATCGGTCAGGTCAATATTGGCCGAGAAGTAAGCATCCACGGTGCCGACGTCGCGCCAATACGCCACCGATTCCGACGACGAGCGCACGCATGACCGCGCGAAGTGGTGCGCCACCGCTTTGCCGTGCTTGACCAGTTTGGGGATGATGTCCTTGCCAAAATCATGCGTCGAATGCGGATC
>JANYDF010000112.1 GCA_025359905.1 Rhodospirillales bacterium | reverse complement strand
ATGAGCTCACGAAAAAGCGCGTTATAAATCTCATCGACGCTCTCGTCTGACCGCCAGACTTCCATCGCCTTGTCGGTGTCACGCTCGCCGACCGCGTCGATCACCATTTTCAGGTGTTCCTGCACCAGCCGCGACATGTGTGCGAGGCCGGTGAGCGAGAACGGCAGGTTGTATTGTTCCAGCACCAAGCTGCGCTTAGCGACGTTGGCGGCGTAGTCGCCAATTCGCTCCAGATCGCCGGTGATCTTCAATCCACCGACGATCAGCCGCAGATCTTCGGCCATGGGCTGGCGCAGCGCCAGCAACCGGATGACGAACTGCTCGACCTGCCCTTCCAGAGCATCTACGCGCGGGTCCATCTCCACCGCGCGCGCGGCGGCCGAGGAATCGCGCTGCAAGACGGCCTGGCAGGCCAGCGCCACTTCGCTTTCCACCATGCCGCCCATGTCGGTCAGCAAGGCGCGCAAGCGATTCAGTTCAAGTTCGAAGCTTTTCACAATATGTGCCGCGGTGTCCGATGCCATCTCGCGCCCCTGCTGCTCAGCCGAACCGGCCGGTAATGTACTCTTGCGTGCGCTTTTGCTTTGGCGCGGTAAAGATCTGCGCCGCCTCAGCCACTTCGACCAATTCGCCGAGGAAGAAGAATGCAACCTGATCCGCGCAACGGGCCGCTTGCTGCATGTTGTGGGTCACAATGGCGATGGTGAAGTCGTGCTTCAGCTCGTCGATCAGCTCCTCGATCTTCAACGTGCTGATCGGATCGAGCGCGCTGGTCGGCTCGTCGAGCAGGATCACGTGCGGCCGCGTGGCAATCGTGCGCGCAATGCACAGCCGCTGCTGCTGACCGCCGGACAAACCAGTAGCTGATGCACTCAGCCGGTCCTTCACTTCGTCCCACAGCGCCGCACGGCTCAATGACCACTCGATGCGCTCATCCATCGCACTTTTCGACAGCCGTTCGTGCAACTTCACGCCGAAGGCAATGTTGTCGTAGATCGACATCGGGAACGGCGTCGGCTTCTGAAACACCATGCCGACGCGGGCGCGCAACTGATTCACATCAACGCCCGAGGCAATGATGTTGTCGCCATCCATCATCACTTCGCCGGTGGCGCGCTGGCCCGGATACAAGTCGTACATCCGGTTCAACACCCGCAGCAGCGTAGATTTGCCGCAGCCGGACGGGCCGATCATGCCCGTCACCTGCTTGTCGGGCAGGTTTAGCGAGATGCTCTTCAGCGCCTTGTTGCTGCCGTAGTAAAAATCCAGCCCCCGAATGGCAATGCGCGGCTCGTTCAATGCGGCGTCCGACTTTGCAGTCATCTGCCCGACATTGGCCTTTTGCCCGGTCTCGCTCATCGTGGCGCTCATAGGGGATTGCTCATTCACGGAGATATCCAATTGCTAGCGCCGCGGCCGCAAGGCAACGCGGGCGATGATATTCAGGGTCAACACGCCAAAGGTGATCAGCATTGCGCCAACCCAAGCCAGTTGCACCCAATCGTCGGCCGGCGACCCAGCATACTTGTAGATCGCCAGCGGCAGGCTCGACATCGGCTTGTCGAGCGATAGCGACCAGTTGTCGTTGCCCAGGCTGGTGAACAATAACGGCGCGGTTTCACCGGCGATGCGCGCGACGGCCAGCAGCACGCCGGTGGCGATGCCGTCCAGCGCCGCGCGATAGCAGATCAGCACAATGGCTTTCCACTTCGGGGCGCCCAGCGCCACCGCCGCCTCACGCAGCGAAATAGGGATCAGCCGTAGCATGTCCTCAGTGGTGCGCACCACGATCGGGATCACGATCACCGCCAGCGACAAGCTGCCCGCGATGCCGGAATAGCCGCGCCCATTCACCAGCAGCGCATAAACAAACAGACCGATCAGGATCGACGGCGCCGAAAGCAAGACGTCGGATACGAAGCGCACCGCGTTGCCCAGCAGCGAGCCGCGCGCATATTCGGCAAGATAGGTGCCGACCAAAATCCCAACCGGCGTGCCGATCAGCGCACCAATGGCGGTTTGGATCAGGCTGCCGGCAATCGGGTTGAGCAGGCCGCCATTGCCGCCCGCCGGCTTGGTCACCGTGGTGAACACCGTCAGGCTCAACCCGCCAATGCCCAGCCGCAACAGGGTAAAGATAATCGATGCCAGAAAGCCGAGCGCGATGATGGTCGCCACCACGCACAGCACCTTGGCCACCCGGTTGCGGCGCTTGCGGCTGCGCGACAACTGCCCCGCCACCCGCAGATCGCGCGCCGGAAAGCCGGACATCGTGGTGGCGCTCATGCTTTCACCTGCCGCAGCAGCAGCCGCGATATGGCCAGAACGATAAAGGAAATCACGAACAGAATGAAGCCAAGCGCCAGCAGCGACGACAGCTTCAGACTGCCGGCCTCGCTTTCGCCGAACTCCAGTGCGACCAATGAGGCAATCGTGTTGCCTGAGCCGAACAGGTTGCCGGAAATGCGATTGGAATTGCCGATCACGAACGTGACCGCCATCGTCTCGCCCAGCGCCCGCCCCAAGCCGAGCATGACGCCGCCGACCACCGAGGCGCGGGTATACGGAAACACCACCGAGCGCATGACCTCCCACGTCGTGCAGCCGACGCCGTAGGCCGATTCCTTGTAGACGGCAGGGACCGTCATGAATACGTCGCGCATGGTCGCGGCGATAAACGGGATCACCATCACAGCCAGGATCAGGGCGGCAGTGAACAGGCCAGTGCCGAACGGCGGCCCGGCGAACACGTCTTGCAAAACCGGCACGCCATCGAACGCGTCGATGACGTGCGGCTGGACGTAATCCGCCATGAACGGCACGATCACGAAAAAGCCCCACATGCCGTAGATGATCGACGGCACGGCGGCGAGCAGTTCGATTGCGGTGCCAATCGGCCGCCGCACCAGCGGCGGGGCAATCTCGGTCAGATAGAACGCGATTCCGAACGCCAGCGGCACCGCCAGCAGCAGGGCAGTCACCGAGGTGATGATCGTTCCGTACACCGACACGGCTGCGCCAAAAACGTTCTGCACCGGGTCCCAGTCGGCGGTGGTCACGAACGCAAGACCGAAGGCGCGGAACGCCGGCCATGCGCCGATGAACAGCGAGACGATGATCGCGCCGAGCAGAACCAGCACCAGCACCCCGGATGTGGTGGCAGCGCCCGCGAACAGCTTATCGCCGAGCGAGCCACGGCTTCGGCCAAGCTGAGCCGAGGCCGTACCGGTAGTCGCGGATTGGGACACTGCGTTGGGTTCCGTGCCGTCAGGGCGGTAAAAACCGGCGGCGGCCAAAAGGCCGCCGCCGGGTCGCTACAGTCTTACTTGTAGACCGCCGCACCGTCCGGCGCTTTGATCTCGGCGCGCCAGCTGCTGCGCACCGCATCCTGTACTGCTGTGGGCAGCGGAACGTACAGCAGACCGGTGGCAATCGAGGCGCCGTCCTTGTACGCCCAGTCGAAGAACTTCATCACAGTTGCGCTGCGGGCAGCATCCTTGGGATCCTTCGGCAACTCGATGAAAGTCGCCGACACAATCGGCCAGCTCTTTTCGCCCTGCGTATCGATCAGACTGACAGCGTAATTCTTCGCCGCAGCCCAATCGCCATTGCCGGCCGCCGCCGAAAACGTCTCCAATGAGGGTTGCACGAACTGACCGGCCTTGTTGCGCAGCTGCGTATAGGTCAGGCCATTCTTCGCGGCGAAGGCAAATTCCACGTAGCCAATCGCGCCTTTCACCTGGCGCACCGTGGCGGCGACGCCGTCATTGCCCTTGGCGCCGTTACCAGCCGGCCACTTCACGCTGGTGTTAGAACCAACTGCGGCTTTCCAGTCGGGCGACACGGCCGAGAGATAAGCTGTCCAAACGAATGTCGTGCCCGACCCATCCGCGCGGTACACCGGCGCGATGGCCGAAGCCGGCAACGCAACGCCACGGTTCAGCTCGACCAGCCGCGCGTCGTTCCACTTGGTGATCTTGCCCAGGTAGATGTCGGCCAGCAATTCGCCGGTCAGCTTCAATTCACCCGGCTTGACGCCCGGCAGGTTCACAATCGCCACTTCGGCGCCCATCACCGCCGGGAATTGCAGCAGCTTGCCGGATTCCAGCTTCTCCGGCGCCATCGGCGCGTCAGACGCGCCGAAATCGACCGTCCGGTTCAATATCTGGGTCTGGCCTGCGCCCGAGCCGATCGCCTGGTAGTTCAGTTCCACGCCGGCCGCTGCTTTGGCGGCTTCGCCCCACGCCGAATACACCGGCGCCGGGAAGGTCGCGCCCGCCCCGGTGATCTGCTGCGCCTGGGCTGCGCCCGCGCCAACAACGCCAGCCACCGCGATGGCCAACGAAACACGCATGAACTTCATCCGAACCCTCCATGGGTTGCGATCCGGGCACCAACGGCCCGTCACACGGCCTCCTCTGGCCATGCTCGCATCCAGCGCGACCCTACTTAGGGTGCGCGACAGGCATATTGCAGTTTTATGACAATTCGATGACAGCGGCCAGCATTGCAGTGTGGGAATAGACCGCGCCGTTCGCCGCATTCAACGCAAGCACCACGTATCGCGCATGCCGCCGATAGCGCTAGAGCGAAATAGCGCCGCCGCATCGTAAATTACACTTGAACACAGCCAAAGTTTGCCTATTATCCCTGACCGAACGTGAATTCTAGGATGCACGCCATGTCCGCGAACCACACCCTGGCTTTTCCCACCGCCGCTTCGTTCGAAGCAGTGCCGAAGAACGATGCACAGATGTGGGTTGCCGACGATGAGCACATGCTACCGGTGCGCCAAGTGATTTGGGCGTCACTCGCGTTCATCGTCCTGGGGTTCGCGGTGCTCTTGGCCGCCTAAGCGGCCAAATCCGGCCCGAATTTTTTACTAGTATTTTTTGTAGTTTAAATTGCGAACGTTATCGGCTCCGCCGTCGGGCGCCGTAGCCCTGCCGCTGCGGCGCGGCGCATTAAGTCGTCGAGCGTCAGTCCGCTGAGTTGCGTCTGTGCCGCCGCCTCCAAGTCCCCCCACACCCGGTCGACGACAGCCGTCTGCAACCGGCCGGCTGGGCCGTCGGACGGCTCGGGGTCATCGGACACCGCCACCGTGACAATCTCACTCAGCTTGATATCGCGGCGCGGTCGGCCCAACCGGTAGCCGCCCCGCGGCCCGCGCACGCTTTCCAGCAGACCGCCGCGTGACAGTGCTTGCAACAGCGGCTCCATGCCGCGCCGCGCCAATCCAAGCCGCTCGGCAATGTCGGCCGCACTCACGGTCGCCGCGCGGCCGCCGTGGAAAGCCACGTCCAGCATCACGGTAACCGCCACCATGGCGCGATCTCTACGAATCAGCATGCGTTCACCGGGGGTGCCTGACATTGGGAACCATGCATTCTACTATACTGAATTGTGATAGGAAGCACGCATGCAGCAGCGCGATCGCGGAGTCTCCGCCCCTTTTTCCAGCAAACCCGTGCCAGAGCACGAGATTCCGCACGCGCGCGGCCGTATCTACGGCAGCGTGCTCGATCTTGTCGGGGCGACTCCGCTGGTGCGCCTGCCTCGATTGACCGCCGAGGACGGCTTGGTGGGCGATCTGGCGCTCAAACTGGAATTCTTTAACCCGCTTGGCTCCGTCAAAGACCGAATCGGCTTGGCCATGATCGAACGGGCCGAGGCAGACGGCACGATTCAGCCCGGCCGCTCGGTGCTGGTCGAGCCAACATCGGGCAACACCGGCATCGCCCTCGGCTTCGTCGCTGCGGCCAAAGGCTATAAATTGATCGTGACGATGCCCGAAGGCGCCTCCATCGAGCGGCGCAAGATGCTGCGGTTGATGGGGGCCGACGTGCAGTTGACCCCGGCGCGGCAGGGCATGGCGGGTGCCATTCAGCGCGCCGAGCAAATCCAGGCCGCCACGCCGGGCGCCTGGATGCCGCGCCAGTTCGACAATCCCGCCAATCCCGACATCCACGCCGCCACCACCGCCGAGGAAATTTGGACCGACTCGGCGGGCAGCGTGGACATCATTGTCGGCGGCGCCGGCACCGGCGGCACCATGACCGGCATCGCCCGTGCGCTGAAGCCGCGTAAGCCCAGCCTGCGCGCCTATATCGTCGAACCAGCGGAAAGTGCGGTGTTATCCGGCGACGAGCCCGGCCCGCACGGCCTGCAAGGCATCGGCCCCGGCTTTCATCCGTCGGTCCTGCAACTGGAATTGATGGACGGCATCATCCGCGTCTCCGAACGCGAGGGCCTCGCCGCCGCCCGCCGCTGCGCCACCACCGAAGGCCTGCCGATTGGCATCTCCTCGGGTGCGGCCTTGCACGCGGCCCTTGATCTGGCGCGCGACCCGGCCAACGCCGGAAAACTCATCGTCGCCATCGCGCCGTCGTTCGCCGAACGCTACCTCTCCACCGCCCTGTTCAACGGATTATAGCCGCCATGCCCGAGATCGACGGTGATCGCCTGCTCGCTGACCTCGACCGGCTGCGCCAGTTCGGCGCCTGGGAAACCGGCGTGCACCGGCCGACCTACGCGCCGATCGATATCGAGGCGCGGCACTGGCTGGCGCAGAAAATGCGCGAGGCCGGGCTGGAACCGGAGATCGACGGCATCGGCAACGTCATCGGCCGGGCGCCCGGCAATCGGCCCAAGCTGCTGGTCGGCAGCCATGTCGAAACCCAGAACTACGCGGGCTGGCTCGATGGTGCGCTCGGGGTGATGTACGGGCTGGAACTGGCCCGCCAATTGCCCGGCCAGATCGACGTTGCGGCCTGGGCCGACGAAGAAGGCCACTACGGCGTGTTTCTCGGCAGCCGTTCGGCGGTCGGCGATGTCTCAGAAGCTGAGATCGACGCGGCCCGCAATGCCCATAACGGCCGCGAATTGCGTACCGCCCTGGCCGAAGCCGGGTTGTCCGGCCGCCCGCGCGCCATGATCGCGCCCGGCACCTATCGCGGCTATCTCGAAGCCCATATCGAACAGGGCGACGCGCTGGAGGCAGAGGGTCTGCGCATCGGCGTGGTGACCAGCATCGTCGGCATCTGGACCTTCCGCATCAGCTTCGCAGGCGTGCAAAATCACGCCGGAACCACGCGCATGGCCATCCGCAAGGATGCCGGCGCCGCACTGGTGCAGCTTTGCACCGCCGTACAGCATCGCCTCCCCACCGTTTGCGGCCCCCGCTCGGTCTGGACCGTCGGGCGCATCACGCTGCAACCGGGGGCTGCCAGCATCATTCCCGGTGCAGCCGAAATGATCCTGCAAATGCGTGACGCCGACCCGTCCGTGCTGGCCGACATGGAAGCAGCCCTGCACGACCTGATCGCCGAGGCCAACGCCGCCGGTCCGTGCACGGTGATCGCGGAATGCATCTTCCGCTCGATGCCCAAACTGATGGACCCCGGCCTGCAAGCCGCCATGGCCAGTGCGGCCGCGCACCACGCGCCGGGCCTGCATCAGCACATGCCGAGCGGTGCCGGTCACGACGCGCAAATCTTGGCGCAAATCATGCCCGCCGCCATGCTATTCGTGCCCAGCATCGGCGGAATCAGCCACCACATCGCCGAGGACACCGCGCGCGACGATATCGTGGTGGGCTGTCAGGTGCTGGCGGATGCGGCGGCGGAGATTTTGGCTGGCTGAAGCTCAACCCGCCTCACCGCGCCGGGCGCTCCATCCAAACATCGACCAGCGTATGCGCGGTCAGCGCCGCCAGCACCACCACACCGCCGGCCAGCGCCATGCCGGTCGGCGCCTCGCCGATAAACAGCCACACCCAGACCGGACCCAGGATCGGCTCCAACTCGCCCAGCAACGCCGTCGCCGCCGCCGGAACCCGCCTGCTGCCAGCGGCGAACAGCACCATGCCGAAACCCAGTTGCCCAGCGCCAAACACCGCCAGCAGCGGCGCGTCGCTGCGGCTGACCTGCCAGGGATGTGCCAGCGGCAGCGCCACCAGCATCGCCGCCGTGGTCGCCAGCACCATCGCGGGCGCCATGCTGACGCCGCGCTGATGGCGCGTAATCACGATGGCGCCGCCGTAGCCGATGGCAATGGACAGCGCGATCAAATCGCCCAGCAAATTGTCCTGTCCGCTGGCGTCCGACACCATCAACGCGATGCCGCCCATGGTCGCGGCAATCGTCGCCCAGGTCCAAGGCCGCACCCGCTCTCCGACAAACACCCAGCCGAGCAACGCTGCAAACAACGGCGAGGCCGACATGATGACCAGCGCGTTGGCCACCGACGTCAGGCTGAGCGCCACGATCAGCGCGATCGACGACGCGGCGAAGCAGGCCGCCACCGCGAACCCGGCCAAGCCGAGGCCGAACACCACGCGCGGCGCGCGGCGGCCATGCTGGATCAGATTGAGCGCCACTAAGAATATAGTGGCCGACAGCGACCGCCAAAAAATCGTCGTCCAGCTATCGGCCAGCGTCAGCGAGCGCACGATCAGCCCGCCGGTGCTCCACACCAGCGCCGAACCGACAATCAGCAGAATGCCGCGCAGCCGCTCCTGTTCCGGGGTCGCGGTCAGGCGCCCCACCGCAGTCCCGCCGTGTGTACCGGCGCGTCCCACAACCCGGTTAGTTCGTCGTCGAACAGTGATACGGTAATCGAGCAACCGGCCATGTCGAGCGAGGTGACGTAGTTGCCGACCAGCGAGCGGGTAACGCTCAGCCCCTTGGCCTCCAACGCGCGGCGCGCGGCGTTGTACATCACATACAGTTCCATCGCAGGCGTTGCGCCGAAACCGTTGACCAGCAGCAGCACATTGCCACGCGCTGCCGCGCCGAAATCGGCCAGGATGGCGGCGACCATTTCGTCCGCCAGCGCATCGGCCGAGGTGAGCTTTTCGCGCCGCCGCCCCGGTTCGCCGTGAATGCCAACGCCGATTTCGATTTCGTCATCCGCCAGCACAAAGTTCGGCTTCCCGGCGGCCGGCACGGTGCAACCCGACAGTGCAACCCCCATCGAGCGGGTGGCGTTGTTGACCTGCGTGCCGAGCGCTTGCAACGCCGCCAGATCGCGGCCCTGCTCGGCGGCGGCGCCCACCAGTTTTTCGACCACCATGGTGCCCGCCACGCCGCGCCGCCCGGTGGTCCAGGTGGAATTTTCGACAGCGACATCGTCATTGGTCAGAACAGTTGCCACCGCGCCGGACGCCATCTCGCTGGCCATCTCGAAATTCATCACATCGCCCGCGTAGTTCTTGACGATGAACAGCACCCCTGCCCCGCTATCCACCGCCTCCGCCGCCGCCAGCATTTGGTCGGGCGTCGGCGAGGTAAACACCTGACCGGGGCACGCGGCGTCCAGCATGCCGAGTCCAACGAAGCCTGCGTGCAGCGGCTCATGCCCGCTGCCGCCGCCGGAGATCAGCGCGACCTTGCCAGGGCTGAGCGTGGCGCGGCGGACGAATTTACCTTCTTCGCCGAGCGTGACGATATCGGCGTGCGCGGCGGTGAAGCCCGCCAGACTTTCGGTCAGAATCTCGCCCGGCGCGTTGATGAATTTTTTCATGATGTTTCCCCCGTTATGGACAGCGGCCAACCGCCGCCTTGACCGCAGCCAGCGCGTTTGGCGCCATCGACAGACTTTCCAATCCGGCCGCCAGCAACGCCTCGGTCAGCGCCGGGTCGCCCGCCGCGTCGCCGCATAGACTGACCTCACGCCCCACACGCTTGCCGTGCGCCGCAACCTCCCCGATCAGGCGCAGCACCCCCGGATTGCGCACGTCGGCCAGTCCGGCGACCGCGCCAATATCGCGCGCGCTGGCGGTGACGTATTGCGTCAGGTCGTTGCTGCCGATCGAGTAGAAAGCGGCGTCGAATTTTTCCGGCGCCAATGCGGCGGCGGGCACTTCGACCATCATGCCGAGGGCGGGCAGTTGCGCCGCAATCCCGGCGGCGTGCAGATCGGCAATCGCCGCCAATAACAGGGTCCGCGTGGCTTCCAATTCGGCCGGCACGGTGACCATCGGCACCATAACTTTCAAATTGCCGTGCACCGCCGCACGGGCCAGCGCGCGCAATTGCACGGCGAACACTTCGGGCCGCGCCAGCGACAGCCGCACGCCGCGCAGGCCGAGAAACGGGTTGGATTCGCCCGCCACCGTCAGCCCGGCAATCGGCTTGTCGCCGCCCGCATCGAGCGTGCGGATGGTGACCGGACGGCCGCCGGCCCATTGCAATATACGCCGATACACCGCGTATTGCCGCGCCTCATCCGGCAACCCGCCGTTGGCCGGGAACAGCAATTCGGTGCGCGTCAGGCCAATGCCGTCGCAGATGGCGGGGTCGATACGATCCAGTTCGGCCGGATCGGCCACATTGATATGGATGGCGATGCGGCGGCCCGACGCGGTGATAGCAGGCCGCAGCAAGCCATCCGCCGCCGCCGCCGCGTGATGCGCGGCCTGCGCGGTGCGCGCGGCCAGATCGGCCAGCACCGCCGCGTCCGGGCTGAGCCACAATGTTCCGCTGCCGCCATCCACAGCGGCGTGCGCGTGGCCTTCGGCATCGACCGCCCGCAGGCCGGTCACCATCGGCACACCGCGCGCGCGGGCCAGCATGGCGACGTGGCTCGCCGGGCTGCCAGCCAGCAGCGCGATGCCGCCGCCTTGCCAATCGGTTTCCAGAAACCGGCTCGGCGTCAGGTCGTCCGCCAGCACGATGGCCCCGGCCGGCAGCGCTGTTTCGCTTTCGCCCAGCAAATGGCGCGACACACGCTCCGCCAAATCGCGCACATCGGCGGCGCGGGCGCGAAAATAGCCATCCTCGGCGGCATCGTATTCGGCGGCTTGGGCCTCCAGTGACTCCGCCCAGGCAACATCGGCGGCCGTTCCAGTGCCAATCGCCGCCAGTGCGGGTTCGCGCAGCGCATCGTCTTCCAACATGGCAGTCTGGAATTCGAGAATGTCTGCGCCATCGCCGCCCGCTTCGGCCGACAAGACCGCAAGATCGGCCAGCGCCGCCGCGATGGCGGCTTCGAGGGCCGCCGCTTCGTCTGCCGGGCGGCCGGCTTGGCGCAGCACCTGCACTTGATGGGTCAGTCGGACCAGGCTGCCAATGGCAATGCCAGGGGCGGCCGGCTGGCCGTTCAACTCATGGCGCGGCATCGGCGCCGGCTGCATGACCCTCGTCGAAATCGCGATGCACCAGCGCCAACAAGGCATCCAGTGCCGCCGCCGCATCGTCGCCGCTGGCGCGCAGATGCAGAAACGCGCCGCGCACCGCCTTCATCGCCATCACTTTGACCACGCTTTTGGCGTCGATCCACGGCCCAGCCTCGGCCACCGCGATCTGTACTGCCGCGTTGGGAAAGGTTTTCGCCAGCTTGGTCAGCTTCACCGCCGGGCGCGCGTGCAGGCCGGTGGGGTTGGTGATCTCGGCCTTGGCGGCAAGCTCGGTCATGGCGACAACTCCTCGGCGGTGGCGCGGACAACCTCCAGCGGCGCGCCGCCGCTCGCTTCCGTGGCGGCAACCACGGCGCCTTCCACCACCGGCGCGTCGCAAACCACGACCCGTTCGCGCTGTTCGTCCGGCAGCATTTCGATGGCCATTTCGCTGTTGGTCACCGCGCCGCCCAGGTCGGCCAGGATGGCGACCCCGGCGGGCGACCAGGCGCGGCCGATGGCGTCCATGATCGCCTGCACATCGGTGCCCAGCCCGCCATCGGCGTCACCGCCGCACCACGCCAGCTTCACCTCGTCGCCGACCATTTGCCGCACCATGTCGGCCGCCCCCTGGGCCACCAATGGCGAATGCGAGACGATAACGATACCGACATTGCCGTTCATGCTTGCCCCGCCAGCACGCCGCAAACCGCGCGCACAATGAGCGCGCTGGAGCGCGCGCCCGGATCGACATGGCCGATGCTGCGCGGCCCGAGAAACGAGGCGCGGCCGCGCGTGGCCTGAATGGGCTTGGTGGCCTCCGCCGCCGCATCGGCCGCCCCCGGCACGTCGGCCACGCCGTCACGCAGTGCTGCCAGCACCGGGGCCAGCACATCGAGCAGGGTTTTCGCCCCCACATCCGACTTGCCGCGCGCCTTAACCGCTTCGATGGCGGCGGCAAACGCCGATTCGGCGTCGGCCAGCGTGGGATCGGCGGGCAACGACTTGCCCAGTTGCAGGAACAGCGTGCCGTACAGCGGACCTGACGCACCGCCGACTTTCATCACCAGCGTTGTGCCGGCCATTTGCAGCATTTTCGGCAGCGGTTGCGCCGCGATCTTGTCCAGATCGGCCAGCACCGCCTCGAACCCGCGCTTCATGTTCAGGCCATGGTCGCCGTCGCCGATGGCCTGATCCAGATCGGTCAGTTCCTCGGCGTGCGCGATGACGGTGGCGGCCACCGCCTCGATCAATTTGCGCCTGAGCGGCTCGTCGAATTGCACGGACATTCCCTCATCGGCCGCCGATTGCGGCGGCGGTTCTGGCGTGTAACGTGGCGGATTTGCCGGCGGTTGGGCAAGCCCTGGCGGGGCGGCGCGCGGGGTGATCGCAGTTGACGACGGACGTTCCCTCTCCACCCGCGCGGTGGGGGGAGAGGGCAGGGTGAGGGGGCTGCGGCTCCCTGGGTGCGTCCGTTGCAGCACCCGAGGCGGAACCTCCCCCCTCACCCAGCCTCTCCCCCCAACAAGCGTTGGGGGGAGAGGAGCTAAAAATCTTCGCTTCACCCGCCGATGCGTTCGACTATCCGCTGGTCGTCGGCACCTGATGGGGCGGCTGGCGCGCGATCCTCCGGCAGGCAGACG
>JANYDF010000106.1 GCA_025359905.1 Rhodospirillales bacterium | reverse complement strand
CACTCGCCCGCTCCTTCCAGGCTGCTGCGCCACGCCAGCCATTCACTGACATAAGGTCGAACAGCGTCTCACCGACAGTTCGCGGATTGTGCGCGATCACCTTCGGCCATTCGAACTGGCTCGCCACATTCTTCTTCAGCGCGACAATAACAACTCGGGGCCGTAGTTGTGGGACGCCGAAATCCGATGCGTTCAGCAGCCGCCATTCAGTTTCATAACCGAGCTTATGAAGCTGTGCCTTCAGGTAGACGCGGTAATCCTCAAACACCGCATCGAGAAACCCGCGCACGTTCTCGATCATGATCGCGCGCGGCCGGCACTCATCGACAAGCCGCAGCGCTTCAGGGAACAAATTGCGCTCGTCGTTCTCGCCAAGCTGCTTGCCGGCAACGGAAAACGGCGGACAGGGAAGCCCCCCCGCTAGGAGATCAATGCCGCGATAGGGCCGAGCGTCAAAATCCACGAGGCTGCGGTCGAGTACGTTCCAGCTCGGACGATTGAAGCGCAGCGTCTTGCAATAATCGTTCTCGATCTCGACCAGGGCCTCGTGTTCAAACCCGGCCTGCTCCAGCCCAAGTGCCTGCCCGCCTGCGCCCGCGCACATCTCAAGGGAAGTCAGCACCGCCGTTCTCCGTCTGTTCATGGCAGCGTGTAGCCAAGAAGTTAATAAACACCTAACGGATAGCGCAGCGCCTGCGAGTCGGGCGAACCGGTAGCGGTTAGCCCACCCGCGCGCAGCCCAAATACATAAACGTCAGCGTGCGCGGAAAGCCCAGGTAGCCGGTTTCGATCTGCACCATCTCAAACCCCGCCGCCAGCACCGCCGCTTCGATGGCGCGGTCGGCGTGGCAGCCGCCTGCCAGACGCCGCCAGACCGGCGTGATCAGCCGTTGGCGGCGGGCGACTTTGGCGTCCGGCGCCAGGCCGTGTTCGGCGAACAGCAGGCGTCCGCCCGGCCGCAGCACGCGGCGGGCTTCGGCGAGCGTGGCGGCCATGTCGGCGACCGAGCACAGCGTCCAGGTGCTGACCACGGTGTCGATGCTGGCGCTGTCGACCGGCAGGCATTCGGCGGGGGCTGCGATCAGCGAAATCTCGAAGCCTCGGCTGCGGCCGTTTTCGGCAGCCCGTTCGAGCAGTTGCGGCGATGGATCGATACCGACCAGCGAGGTGACGCCGTCGCGGTAGAAGCCGAAATTCTGACCCGCGCCGACGCCGAGTTCCAGCACCCGGCCTTGCGCCACCCTGCCGATGCGGTCGCGGAACGGCGTCAGTTGCGGGGCTTTCATCGCGGCGGCCAGTAGGCGGGGCAGCACGTAGCGGCTGTAAAGTCCCATGTTCGGGCCTCCTACCGGCGGAAAATATCGCGCAGGCGGCCGTGATCGATGGCGTGGATCACCCGGCCGTGCCGCCCGGTCATGGTCTCGGCCGCCACCATCGCGTTCAGCACCGCCTCGTCGATGCTTTCCACCACGGCCTGAAACAGCGGGTCGAGCCCGCCGTTGCCGAGGCAATCCATGCGGTAGCGGCTGGGTTCCGGAACCCGGCCGATGTCGTTGGCGGTGGAGAACGCCAAGAACAGATCGCCGGAATTATTGCCGGACGGTGAGCCTGCGCGCCCGATGCCCAGCCCGGCACGGCGCGCCAGCCGTTGCAACTGGGTGGGCAGCAGCGGCGCATCGGTGGCGATGAGGCCGATGATCGAGCCGCGTTCCTGCTGGGTGAAACGGTTGCCGGGCAGCATCTCGCCCACCTTCAGGCCCGCGATGGTCAGCCACGGGCGCAGCCCGTGATTGGCCTGCACCAGCGCGCCGATCGTGCACGCCGTGCCATCGATGGTCACCCGGCGTGAGGCGGTGCCGGTGCCGCCTTTGAACTCGTAGCAGATCATCCCGGTGCCGCCGCCGGTATTGCCCTCGGCGACCGGCCCCGGCCGAGCGTTATCGATGGCGGCGGCGACATGCGCCTCGGTCACATGAAACCGGGCGATGTCGTTGAGCCAGCCGTCGAAGGTTTCCGCCGCCACCGGCAGGATGAATTGCTCGCCGCGCTCCAACTCGCCGAATTGCTGCGTCATCCACTGCGCGGTGCCGTGATGCGCGCGGCCGATGGAATGCGTGTTGGTCAGCGTGATCGGGCCGGTAAACCAGCCCGCCTCGTTGATCCAGTGCGTGCCGGTCATCTCGCCGTTGCCGTTCATATTGAAATGACCGGCCCAGACGGGATTGAGCAACTGCGCGCGCGGCCGGGGCAAGATGGCGGTAACGCCGGTGCGCGCGATGTGCGGGGTGTCGAAAATCAGCGTGGTGCAGCCCACCGCGACCCCGGCCACATCGGTGATGGCATTCAACGGGCCGGGTTCGCCGCCGAGCGGAATGCCCAGATCGCGCGCCCGCACCGCTTGCATCAGCCGATCGCCTTGGCGAGCAGGAAGCCCGAGCCGCCGCCCAGGCCCGGCCCCGGATGGGTGGAGGCGCCGATGTGGTACAGCTTCGGCACATGGGTGGCGTGGTTGACCGAGCCCTTCAGCGGCCGCCACAGGAATGACTGATCCAGCCCGCAGAACCCGCCATACGGATCGCCGCCGACCAGATTGACGTTCATCGCTTCCAGATCGGCGGGCGAATAGCAGCGCCGCGCCAGCACAGTGTCGCGGAAGCCCGGAATGTGCTGGACCAATATGCCTTCGACCCGATCCGCGTACGCCTCGCGCAACGCCTCGGTCCAGCGTCCATCGGCCGGAACATCCAACACGCCAGCCGCATCGCCTTTCAGGTGACGCGGCGCTTCGGGCAGTTGCAGCCACAGGATCGAAGCGCCCGGCGGGCAGCGGCTGGGGTCGAGCGCTGCCGGTTGGCCGACGCAGATGGTGGGCACGGCGGGCAGCATGCCGCGCTCGCACTCGTTGGCGGCGCGCGACACGCCGTCCAGGCCCGGCGTCAGGTGCAGCAGCGCCACGCCGCCCAAATCGGCGCTCGGCCATTGCGGCGGCGACGACAGGGCGTAGTGGATCTGCATATTGCCCTTGCCGTACCGGTACTGCCTGACCCCCTCGGTCACGTCCGGCGGCACATAGCTGCCCGCCAGCAGGCGGCCGTACAACTGCGTTGGCGTGACCGAGGCGATCACGCCGTGTTTGGCGTAAATCTTGGCACCATCGGCCAGCTCGACGCCCATGGCCGCCGCTTTCGAACTGCGGTCGCGCAGAATCCCGGCCACATCGGCGTTGACGCGGATTTCGCCGCCTTGGTCGGTGATGAGTTTCTCGAACGCCGCCAGCAGATTGCGCGCGCCGCCGGTCACGATGGGGCAGCCCGCCGCTTCGACCGCGAAGGCGATCACTTTGGCCATCTGCGCCGAATACGCCGCCTCCGGGCCCAGGCCGGTGTGCAGCACCCAGGGGGCAAACAGCGCATGGAACATCTCCGAGCGGTAGCCTTGCTCCAGCCAGCCGCGCGCGGTGCCGAGCGCTTCGCCGAAGAACCCGGCGAAATTGCGCAGACCGCGCCGCCAAGCCTCCTTGGCCACCAGTTTCGCGGTGTCGCGCGACCACAGCGCGCCGCCAAGCAACGCGAAAATCAGCGGCAGGTCGCCGCCCATGCGGTTCAGATCGCGGGCGAACGCCGCGCCATCGCCTGCCGCCAGCGCCTCGAACGTCGCCACGTTGGCGGCGCGGTCCATCCGATACACCACGCTGCTGCCGTCTGGCGTCAGCACGCCGGTGGGTGTCGCGGTATGCGAGAATGCCAGACCGCGCTTGCCCAAATCGGCCGCCAGCGCCGCATAGGCGGGCGAGGTGATGAACAGCACGAATGTCGTCGCCATCACGTCGTGAATGAAACCGGGCGCGGTGATTGCCTCGGTGCGAATGCAGCCGCCGATCTGGGCGTTGCGTTCCAGCAGCAGCACCTTGTGGCCCTTGCGGCCCAGCATGGCGGCGGCGACCAGGGCATTGATGCCGCTGCCGACGATGATGTGATCGGGCGTGCTCATGTCGTCTCCTGCCGGACGGATGAGGCTAGTCCGCCGCCTGTGCGGCTGGCAACGCAGCGAATTCGGCCCGAATGGCTGCCGACTGTGCGCCGATGGCAGGCACTTCACGAAATTCTGCCGGGGCGCCGGCAAAACCGACCGGCGGCGCGGGCAGCGAGACAACGCCGGTTTGCGTCGGCACGTCCATGCGGCGCAACGCCGGATGCTGGGCGAGGTCCGCCACTTCGTTGACGAAGCCATACGCGGTGCCTGCCGCACGCAACCGCGCCACGGCTTGTTCGCGCGACAGACCGGCGAACACGGCGGCGATATGCGCGTCCACCGCCGGGCGATTGGCCACACGCACCACGTTGCTGGCGAAGCCATCGCGGGCGGGCAAATCCGACTCCTGCAACACATGCGTGCAGAACCCAGCCCATTCCCGCTCGTTCTGAATAGCGATCAGCACCAGCGCGCTATCCGCCAGCGTAAACGCGCCGTACGGACAGATCGACGGATGCGCGAGGCCCGCGCGCGCCGGGGCCTTGCCGGTGCCCTCGTAGTACAGCAGCGGCACCGCCATCCAGTCCGCCATGCCCGCGAACAGGCTGGTGGACAGCGCCCGGCCCTCGCCAGTGTGGCCGCGCGCGATCAACGCCTCCAGCACGGCGGCGTGCGAGGCCATGCCACAGGCAATGTCGCAGGCCGAAACGCCGACGCGGCCCGGCCCGGCCGGGTGGCCGGTGATGGCGGCGAGGCCAGATTCGGCCTGCACCAACAAGTCGTACGCCTTCATCTCGGCATAGTCGCCCGCATCGCCGTAGCCGCTAATATCGACCGTGATCAGACGCGGATACTTGGCCCGCAACGCGACCGAGCCGAACCCGGCGCGGGCGGCAGCCCCCGGCGCGAGGTTCTGGATGAACACGTCGGCCGTGGCCAAAATGCGATGCAGCAGCGCCGCGTCGTCCGGATTTTTGATGTCGGCGACAAGGCTTTCTTTGCCGCGATTGAGCCAGACGAAATAGCTGGACAGCCCGCCCGCCGCCTTGTCGTAGAACCGCGCGAAATCACCTTCCGGGCGTTCGATCTTGATAACGCGCGCCCCGGCATCGGCAAGCCGTGAAGAACAGTACGGGGCGGCGACAGCCTGTTCCAAGGCCAGCACCAGCAATCCGTCGAGTGCGCCCATGGTCAGTACGAGCGCGGCAGACCGAGCACATGCTCGGACAAGTACGACAGAATCAAATTGGTGCTGATCGGCGCGACTTGGTAAAGTCGTGTTTCGCGGAATTTGCGCTCGATGTCGTATTCCTCGGCAAAACCGAAGCCGCCATGCGTTTGCACCGCTGCTTCCGCCGCCGCCCAGGACGCTTCGGCGGCCAGCATTTTTGCCATGTTGGCTTCTGGGCCGCATGGTTGCCCGGATTCGAATTTCTGGCAGCCCTCGCGCACCATCAACTCCGCTGCGCGCATCTGCGCGTAAGCGCGGGCAATGGGGAATTGCACGCCCTGATTCTGCCCGATGGCGCGGCCGAAAACCTGCCGCTCATTGGCGTAGCCGACCGACTTCTTGGTGAACCACTTGGCGTCGCCGACGCACTCGGCGGCAATCAACAGGCGTTCGGCATTCATGCCATCCAGGATCACGCGAAAGCCGCGATCCAACTGGCCGATGAGGTTCTCGGCCGGCACGCGCATGTTGTCGAAAAACACCTCGCAGCTATTGTGGTTCATCATGGTGCGGATCGGCCGGATGGTCAGGCCATTGCCGAGCGCCTCGCGCATATCGACGATGAACACCGACAGGCCCTCGGTTTTTTTCGCCACCTGATCGCGCGGCGTGGTGCGCGCCAGCAGGAGCATCAAATCGGAATGTTCGGCCCGGCTGGTCCAGATTTTCTGGCCATTGACGATGAATTCATCGCCTTCACGGCGGGCAAACGTCCGCAGCGCCGTGGTGTCGGTGCCGCTGGTCGGCTCGGTCACGCCAAACGCCTGCAAGCGCAGCGCGCCGGTGGCGATGCCGGGGAGGTACTGCTGCTTCTGCGCGTCCGAACCGTGCCGCAGAATGGCGCCCATGATGTACATTTGCGCGTGGCAGGCCGCGCCGTTGCAGCCCTCTTCCTGAATTGTCTCCAGAATCGCTGCCGCCGCCGACAGGCCAAGGCCGGAGCCGCCGTATTCTTCTGGTATCAGCACCGACAAATAGCCAGCCTCGGTCAACGCCGCGACGAAATCGCTAGGATAGCGCCGTTCAGCGTCCAGCTTGCGCCAGTACTCGCCAGGAAAGCGGGCGCACAGCTTGCGCACCTCCTCGCGGATCTCGGCGTTGGCGTCGGCGGCAAGCATCGGCTGGTGCATCGGTGGCGCGTCCTTGTGATTTCCTCACCGGCAAGAGGATGTCACATCGCGCGTCTGCCGTCAGCCTATTCGGATCAGCGGCCGCCGATGGGCTCCCATACGCCGCTCGGCGCCGGGTAATCCTCGTCCGGTTGGCAGGCGATGGCGGTGATGCGCTGTTCGGCGGCGGCAATTTGGGCGGCACCGTCCAACACGGCAAAGCGGGTGGTGTAACTGCGGCTGTCACCGTGTTGCAGCCAGATCAGTTCGCCATTTTCCTTGGCATACGGCTTACCAAGCACGTGGTTGGTCACCGGCTCGATGCCCAAAGTGTAGTGCCCGGACTGAAAATTCTGCCACTCCAACTGGCAGGGAAATTCCGCCTTGTTGGTCTCCACCATAAAGCCCAGGCCGAGCGCGTCGTTCACCAACGCCACCGGCACCTGCCCGTTGGCGTCCGCCGCCATGGCGTGTTCCCAGACCTGCTCGCGGAACGGTGCGCGCGGCGCGGGCATGGTGCGGTAGCCAACGCCTTGGTCGCGGTAATTGTCGATATGCGCCGCCCACGGCGTGTGGCGGATCGGTGCCAGATAGCGGCTGCCTTCGGACAATACCGGGTGAGCGATGCTGATGTGATATAGCATCATGTGCGGCGTCGGCGAAAACCCGTGATTGAATACACGGTCTTTCAGCATGAATTCGCTGCTGCCAACCCGCGCCTCGATCCGGCAGATCAAGTGCAGGTCTTCACCGAATACGGTGGCCTGCTGCATCACGCCCTCGCAGAACAGCCAGCATTCATCGCCCCGCCATTCCTCGCCGTAGCCGGTCAGGCGGCCCGGAATGACGCTGACGCGGCCGTGAATGCTCTGTTCGACGGTCTTGCGGTACGGATAGTTGTAATGCGACGCGTCCTCGGTCAGCGGCCCCAGCACATGGTCCAATCCGCAAGTCACCATCAGCCCGGAGAACGACCGTAGCCAACCAAGGCGGCCTTCGGCTTCCGATTCGTGCAAGCCCGGATGGCGGAAACCGGACGGCGAATGCCAGCCGATGGCGGCACCCTTGAACTCGCAATCGCCAAGGTCGAAGGCGCGGTCGATCAACACGGTGAAGCGCAACCCGCTGCCAGTGCGGAATTCCAGCACGCGAATGCCGCGTTCTACCCCGTCGCCGAGCGTCATCAAGCGCACGCCGGCGAACTGCGAGAGCGCGCCGGAATGTTCGGCGATAGCACGGCGGGACATCGGCTTGCCGTAGAGTTCGACCATTGCATTCCCCCACCGCACGCGCCACCCCGGCCCGCGCCGGGGTGGCGGCGACGATTAAACCCCGTGCAGGCGCAGCTTGCCGTCCAGGAATTTCTTGGCGCGCGGCACATCCGTTTCATCGAGATGCTCGATGATGATCGGAATATTCGGATGCTTCTCCGACAACCGCTGCAAGTAGTAGTCGTAATTTAGCGACCCCAGGCCCGGCGCCGGCAGTTCGATCTCGCCGACGCCACGGAACGAATGGGCTTCCGAGGCATCGATATCGGCGTGCTTCTCGCCCTTGTCGTCACCGGCGCGCTTGACGTCTTTGGCATGCGAGATGCGCACCTTGTCGGCCAGCGTGTCGAAGATTTGCTTGAGCACCGCATCCATCTTGTCGATGTTGTGATTCTCGAAATAGTTGGTCGGGTCCATCAGCAGGCCAAGCGCCGGATGATCGACTTCGGCGAACATCCTTACGGTTTCTTCAACCGAGCCGACCACGTTGTTGACGTAGGTTTCCAGCAGGAACACCGCGCCATGATCGTAGGCGGTCTGACACAATTCCTTGATGACCGAGCGGCAGATGTCGAAGCCTTCCTCGGTCTTGTTCTTCGGATGCGCCACCCAATCAGAGTCGGTGTTGAAGGTGCCGGTTTCGGAAATCACATACGGCGTGCCAAAATTGCGCGCGTTGCGCAGCAGCGCCTTCAGATATTCCAGCTTGGCTTTGCGGGCCGCCGGGTCGGGATGCACGATGTTGGTATAGCCCGACAGCGTGGAGATCGGCAGATTGTGGTCGCGGAACGTCTCGCGCACCAGCTTGGCCTTTTCCAGCGTGATCGATTCCGGCGTCGAGAAATCGATGTCCTTGAACGCCAGATCGAGCTGTACGGTGTTGAAACCAATATCGCGGATTTTCTTCGCCTGCTCGGCGAGCGTGTACGGGAAATAGCCCGTAAAGATGCCAACCTGGATCATGCCTGTTTCTCCCTTTGGATTAGGCGCCGAATTCGGAAAGTTGCACAGCACGCTTCTGCTCCAGCGAGCGGTACGCCGCATCGATCAGCGCCATGGTTTTCACGTTATCGTCGACATTCAGCAGCGGCTGCTCGCCGGTCTTCACCGCGTATTGCAACTGTTCCATCACGCCCGCGAATGCTTGCGGGAACCAGCGCGTGTTCCAGCGTGGCTCGACCCACTCGCCGCCAGTGGCTGACTTCGATGCGTAGCGCAGCGTCGATGGCGAACCGTGCGGGTAATCCGGCCAGCCGATGGTGCCTTGCGCCACACCTTCGGTGCCCTCCAGCCGCCACTTGATGTAGCTGTCGGACTTGAAATCCGGATCGCGCGGGCCGGTCCAGACGTCTTCCATCGACACCGCGATGGCCCCAGACGGAAACTGCAAGGTCGATACCGCGATGCCGTCGCGGTGCTTGAACTGGGTGCGCGGGTCGGGCCGCGCGGCGGTGTAGATTTCGGTGGGATCGCCGAGCAGAAAGCGCAGCACATCCAGATGATGAATGCTCATGTTGAGCAGCGTCAGCCGGTCATAGGCTTGCAGGAACGGCTGCCAGTGCGGGACGGCGCGCATCTCGATCGTGGCAATCACCGGGGTGCCGAGCGCGCCGCGATCCATGATCTGCTTCAGCACACGCATCGACTGGTCGAAACGCATGTTCTGATTGACTGACAGCAGCTTGCCGGCAGCACGCGCGTCGGCCGCCAGCGCCCGGGCTTCGACACAATCCATGGCCAGCGGCTTCTGCGCCAGGATCGCCTTGATATGCGGCTGCTTCAGCGCGTGACGGATCAATGCCGGCTGCTGGTCGGGCGGAAACGCAATATCGAGAATTTCGATGTTGGGGTCTTCAATCAACGCCTGCGGCGTTGCATGCACGGCCGGAATGCCCCAGCGCTGGGCAACCTCGGCGGCCTTGGCCTCGGTGCGCGACGCGATGGCCACCACCGAGAAGCCAGCTTCGGCGTACGAGGCCAGATGCACATCCGCCATGATGAAACCGGCACCGATACAGCCAATGCGGAATTCCCGGCAACGCACCGCCGCATCCGGCAGAAATCCGAGCGCCGCGTCCATTTTCATCCTCCCTCTACTCCGGCACGCCAATGGGCATACCTGCGGCGGCACGGTTCGACCGCAGCCTGCACCAGCATCATGTCATGTCTGTGGGTTTGCCGGAAAGTGATTTTTTCTGCCGGATTTTTTTGGAAAATTGATTGAATTCGATGGAAATTGCGCCTGATTAGGCTGGACTTCGGACGTCCGATGCGGTGACCTGCGTCACCCATGCGCCTTACCATCACCGACATTGCCCGCGCCGCCGGGGTCTCGACCGCGACCGTCGACCGCGTGCTGAACAACCGTGCCGGGGTGCATACGCGCACCCGGCGGCGTGTGCTGACAGCCGCGCAGGGGCTTGGCTACCTCGGCGGCGAAGTCGCCGTTGCGCTGGACAGTGCCGAGATTGTCGATCTGGCCTTCATTATTCCCGGCGGCAACAACACGTTCATGTCGGCGTTGACCGCGCATTTGCAGGACGTTGCGGCAGCACAGGTGGCCAGCGTACGCATTCATGTACAACGGCCCGAGGCGTTCCACCCTGAGGCGCTCGCTGCCGCACTGCGCGAGCAAGCCGCCACCGCCAATGGCATCGGGGTCATCGCCATCGACCATCCCAGCGTGCGAACCGCCATCCGCGAGGCTGCGGCCGCCGGCGTGCGCGTGGTGACGCTGGTGTCCGACATCAGCGACGTGCCGCGCTTGGGTTATGCCGGGTTGGACAACCGTGCCGCCGGGCGGTTGGCCGGGCACTTAATGAGCCGCTTTTTGCGCCATACGCCGGGCACCGTGGCGCTGTTCGCCGGATCGCTGCTGTATCGCGGCCATGAAGAGCGAGCGATCGGCTTTCGCCGCATTCTGGCCGAGGAAGGCGCGGCACTGACGCTGCTGCAAACCCGCGAGATGCACGACGAGGTGGAGCGCTGCTATGCCGAAGCGCGCACGCTGCTGCAATCCACCCCGGATCTCGCCGGCATCTACAACACCGGCGCTGGCAATCGCGGCATCGCCCGCGCACTCGATGAAGCGGGACGCTCGCAGGATGTCATTTTTATCGGTCACGAGCTAACCGAACACACCCGCCGCTTCCTTTTGGCCGGCGCGATGGACGCGGTGATCGATCAGAACTCACGCCAAGAAGCCGAGTTGGCCGTTGCATCGCTGCTGCAAGCAATCCGCAGCGGCGAGCAGACGTTGCGCATTCCGCAGGTTCGCGCGCAGGTGATTTTCCGCGAGAACCTGCCGGAATTGTGAAGCCTAGGCGCGCGGCGCCGAAGCCTGCGCTGGCATACCGAACATTGCGCGCACGTCGCTGCTCGTGGCCATCGTGCCGCCCAGCCGCTCGATAATCTCGCGCGCCCGCTTTACCAGTGCGGCATTGCTCGGCGCCAGCACACCTTTGTCGAGAAAGATGTTGTCTTCCAGCCCAACGCGGACATGCCCGCCCATGGCGTAGGATAATGCCATGGCCGGGAACTCCATCCGGCTGATGGCGAAGCCGGTCCATGTGGCACCCGGCGGCAGCATGTTGCGGGCATACAGCATGGCTTCCGCGTTGGCGGGAAAGCCGTACTTGATGCCCAGGACCAGCGAGTACAGGCCCGGGCCCTGCAAAGTTCCGTCCGCGATCAGATCGTGCGCGAGGCGGATGTCGCCGCTGTCGAACACTTCCAATTCCGGAATCACACCATGCGCGCGGATAACCTTCGCCATGCGCGCCACAGTTTTCGGCGTGTTGATCACCACCTCACGCCCAAACGTCATGGTGTTCAGGTCAAGCGTGCAAATTTCCGGCCGCAGCGCCGCAATGTGCTCCACCCGGCGTTCCGGCACCGTCAGCGTGGTGCGCGGACCGGCCACGGCGGGATTTTCGTCGGATGGGTCGTAGCGGCCGCCCGGCCCGGTCGTAAGGTTCAGCACCAGCGTGTCGTTCTTCTCACGGATGCGGTCGACGACTTCGCGGTACAGCGCCAGATCCATCGACGGCGCGCCCGTCTCGGGATTGCGCACATGGATATGCGCGATGGCCGCACCTTCTTCGGCCGATGTCAGACATGCCTCGGCAATCTGCTTCGGCGTGATTGGCAGCGCCGGGCACTTGGCTGGATCGGTAAGGTTGCCGGTGACGGCCACCGTCAGAATGACTTTTTCTTGCATGGTACTAGGCCGCTGGCTCAAGGCCAAAATTATACGCCACCGACTGGTTGGCGCCATCGCCAGTCGGCTTGGGGCCGACGACAAGGCTGTCTTTCACGCCGAACACCGTATCGCTGTCCAGATACTGATCGCCCTCGAAATACAGCGCGGTGATCAGTTGCTTGTACCCGGCAGCGTTGATCATGAAATGCAGATGCGCTGGCCGCCACGGATGCCGGCCGGTCGCGCGCAGCAGCGCACCGACCGGACCATCGGTCGGAATTGGGTATTCGGTCGGCAAACAGGTACGAAACGCAAAGCGGCCATCGGCACCGGTGGTGAACTTGCCACGCAGATTCATTTCCGGCTGGTTGGGGTCCTGCACGTCGTATTTGCCATTCGGCGCGGTCTGCCAAACCTCCAGCACCGCCTCAGCCAGCGGCGTGCCGTCCGGGCCGTGCACCAGCCCTTCGACCAGCAGATCGGACGGCGTTTCGTCTTGCACAATCGTCGCGCCCATCGGCAGCGCCGGCGAGTTTTCCACAAAGAACGGGCCGAGCACGCTGGTTTCGGTCAGCCCCGGCGCCTTACGGTTGTTGATCAACTCAACAAATGTCGAGACGCCGAGCACATCGGACAACAGCACGAATTCCTGCCGCTTGTCGTCGCAGGTGTGGCCGATATCCGTGAGGAACTTGATCGCGGCAAACCATTCCGCTTCGTTTGGCTCGATCTCACGAACGAACGCATGCAGATGCGTCACCAGACTGGTGATGATCTGCTTCAGGCGCGGATTATCGCAGCCGTCGAACTTATAAATGACGGCCTCGGTCACCGTCGCTTCAGACACATTACGCATAAGATTCTCCGCAAGACAGATGCGGCCCGCCGGACATCCAGCGGGCCGCTCAAGCAATCAGCCGATGGCCTGCATCGCACCGTCAACCGGGATCGACGGAGCGAGACCATTGAAGGTTATAGCCAGATCATACTTGAAAGCGCCGCCGCGCCGCCATTGACCGCCGACCAGCGGCGTCTTGGCCACGTTCTTGACCGGGCCTTTGCCCCAGGCCACCGGGCCAACCACGGTGTTCAGCGAGGTCGCCCCGATGGCGGCGGCCACGGCGGCGTGATCGTCCACGTTGTCCACGCGCTTCAGCACATCGACCGCCATTTCCACCAGCGAATGCGCGAAGCCGATGCACTGCGTCCATTGCTTCTTGGTCGTCGCGGTATAGTCCGCCGCCAGCGCCGCTGCGGATTGCCCGGTCAGCGACGAACTGAACGGATGACGCGGCGACCACCAAATCTCCGCCGACAGATTATGCGCGGCATCGCCGAGCGCCTCGACGGCGACCGGGAACAGAATCGCCTTGCCTACACTGCAAATTTTCGGTTTGAAGCCCTGCTGGCGCGCCTGCGTCCAGAATGTGGTGAAATCGGGCGGGATCACCACGCCGGTGACGATCTCGGCGCGGGCTTCTTTGAAACGGCCAATCTGCGCCGAGAAATTGTCGCTGAGATTCTGATAGCGGCCCGGATCGACAATCTTGTAGCCCTGTGCGGCTAACGGCTTGGGGAAGCCGCGCTCCGGATCGCCCCAGGCGTTGCCGTCGCCGTCGTTGGGGAACAACCCGCCGACCACCTTGTTGGTCGGCAGCGCGTTCCACATGCCGGTGAACACGCCGATGATGTCTTCCAGGCCCCAGAAATAATGCCACGTATACTTAAAGCCCACATCGGGCTTGCCGCCCCGGGTGAAGAACCACGGCTGCCACGGCGCCATCGTGGAGATGCACGGCACTTCATTAACTTCGCACTGATCGGACACCGGATTGGTGGTCTCCGGCGTCGAGGACACCAGCATCAGGTCGATATTGTCGGACTGGATCAGGCTGCTGGCCACTTCGGCGGCGCGGTTCGGGCTGGACTGGCTGTCGCGCAGAATGATTTCCACCGGGCGCTTGCCCGCCTTGGTCGCCACGCCATCGGCCAGCAGTGGCTTCAATTTCGCCAGCGTGTAGGCATCGGCCTCGCCGAACGCCGCCAGCGGCCCGGTCTGCGGGCTGACATAGCCGATGCGGATCGGCTTGGTCGCGGCGCGCACCGGACGGATCGGGCCCAGCGAGGCCAAAGTGGCCGCCGCCGCCGTGCCGGCAATGAACCGCCGCCGCCCCACCGGAGCCGTCGTTTCGATCAGTCCTGTCTGCGTCATGGTGTCCCCCGTTTTCGATGTCGCCGCCTTAGCCTTGCGGCCGGCGTCCTTGGTGTGCAGCGTGCAGCAGCGCCAGTACACCCTCGCGGGTCACCGGGCACGGATTCCAATACGGATTGAGCGTCGCCAGATCGGCAGCGCGCTCGATATCCGCCTCCTTCATCCCAAGATCACGCAGCGCCATCTTCGCACCGAGCGAAACTGCAAGGTCATAGAGCCCGCCTGCCGCGTCCGCAGCGCCCAGCGCCGCCGCCACCCGCGCCATCGCTTCGGGTGTTGCGGCGCTGTTATAGGCAATCGCATGCGGCAACACCGCCGTGTGCGTCTCGGCATGCGGCAAATTCAGCGTGCCGCCCAACGTGTGACAAAGCTTGTGGTGCAGCGCCATCGACGCCGCCCCCAGCGACGCCCCAGCAAGCCACGCGCCGTATTGCGCCTTGGTGCGCAGGTCCAGATTGCCCGGATCGGCCACCACGCCGGGCAGGCTGCTGGCCAGCGCGCGAATGCCCTCCTCGGCCATCAGCGAGATCACCGGATTGGCGTTCTGCGCGTACAGCGCCTCGACGCAATGCGCGATGGCGTTCATGCCGGACACGCCGGACAGCGCAGGCGGCAGGCTCAGCGTGAGTGTCGGATCGTAGATCACCGTGCGCGGCAGCACGCGCTTGTCGGTGCCAGTGCGCTTCACGCCCGCTTCGGTAATGCCCCAAATCGGCGTCATCTCCGACCCGGCATACGTCGTCGGCACCGCGATAATTGGCGTGCCGAATTCCAGTGCGATAGCTTTGCCCAAGCCGATCGTGGAACCGCCGCCGACCGCGACACAGGCATCGGCGCCGAGGCTTGCGGCATGTTCGCGCGCCGCGCGGGCCACTTCTACCGGCACATGCATCACCGCACGGTCGTAGATCCCGGCGCAGCGCTCGCCCAAGCGCCGCGCCACATCCTCGGCGGTGGCGCGCTGCTCAGGCGTGCACAGCACGAGCGCTTTCGCAGCACCCAGACGTGCCACTTCTTCCGCGAGTTTGTCGAGCGCGCCGGCACCGAACACCACGCGCCATGGTTGCGGCTCAAAGATGAAGGAATGCATTATCGTGGATACCACGGTGGAATTTGCGCATCGACGTTGACCCACACCGATTTCGCATCTGTGTAGTCGTGCATTGCCTCGAACCCCATCTCGCGCCCGTAGCCGCTCTGGCCGATGCCGCCGAACGGTGAGCCGGGGTTTACCCGCTTGTAGCAGTTGATCCACACCATGCCAGAGCGCATCGCCGCCGCCACGCGATGCGCGCGTGACAGATGTTGCGTCCACAGGCCGCCGCCCAGCCCGTACTCGGTGCCGTTGGCGATCTCGATGGCCTCGGCGTCATCTTTGAAGGTGGAGACTGTGACGAACGGGCCGAACACTTCTTCCTGGCACACCCGGTCCCGCGGCTGCGCGCGCACCACGGTGGGTTGCAGATAAAACCCCTTCGACAACGCCTGCACCTGCGGCGGTGCGCCACCGGTCAGCACTTCGCCGCCTTGCTGGTGGGCAATCTGGCAATAGCTCAACACCCGCTCCTGATGCTGCCGCGAGGTCAGCGGCCCCATTTCAGTGTTGGGATCGAGCGGATCGCCGAGCTTGATCGACTGCGCCAGTTGCAGGAATGCGTCGAGGAACGCATCGGCGATCTTCTCGTGCAGCAGCAGCCGCGATCCGGCGATGCAGGCCTGGCCTTGATTGTGGAAGATGGCGAACGCGGCGCCGTTGATCGCGGCGGGCAGGAACGCATCCTCGAACACGATGTTCGCCCCCTTGCCGCCCAACTCAAGCTGAACCCGCTTGAGGTTGCCGGCCGAGGCTTGCACGATGCGTTTGCCAGTGGCGGTGGAGCCGGTGAAGGCGATCTTATCGACACCTGGATGTTCCGCCAGATACTGCCCCGCGACGGCGCCATAGCCGGGAACGATGTTGACCACTCCGGCGGGAAAGCCAACCTCGGTCATCAACTCGCCGATGCGCAGTGTGGACAGCGGGGTAATTTCCGCCGGCTTCAGCACCACGCAATTGCCAGCCGCCAGCGCCGGTCCCATTTTCCAACTGGTGAACATCAGCGGGAAATTCCATGGTACGATCTGGCCGACCACGCCAAGCGGCGTGCGCTGCACGTAGTTCAGAAATCCGGCCTCCACCGGCACCACGCTGCCTTGCAGCTTGTCGGCCATGCCGCCGAAATAGCGGAACGTGGCCGCCGTGCGGGGTACATCCAGCCCGCGCGTGTCGCGCAGCGGATGCCCGGTGTCGAGCGATTCCAGCTGCGCCAGCGCCTCAGTTTCCTGCTCGATCCGGTCAGCGAGTTTCAGCAGCAACCGCCCGCGATCCGCTGCCGCCATGCGGCTCCAGGCCGGAAACGCGGCACGCGCAGCCGCGACTGCTGCATCGACATCGGCGGCGCGCGCTTCGGCAACCTCGGCGATCACGCTGCCGTCGTGCGGGTTCAGCACCGGAATGGTGCTGCCCACCTGCGCATCGACGAACCGGCCGCCAATCAACAATTTGGTTTGCATGAACATCCTGCGCCGCAGTGCCGTATCAGAATTTTACCGGCACGTTCGGCGCCTTGCCGCTGCGAATAAGCTCGGGGATTTTCGGCGAGCCATTCTCCCACACCAGCAGCATCGAGCGTTTGTCCGAAAAGCCCTGGTGGCGCACATCTGCCGGCATCACGCACACATCGCCCGCCTTGCACACCACCTGGGCGCGGAACGCCCCGGTATCGCGGTCCTTGGTGGTCCAGATGATCTCGTCAGACAATTGCACGAACCATTCCGGCCGGTCGTTGCCATGCTCCACCGGCAGGATGAATTCCTCCGACGTCGGACAGAACAGACTTTCCTTCACCACCGAGCAAACCGACGGATTCCATGTCACGTCCGAACGCGACAGATAGGCGAACAGATTGAAGGCGGAGACTTCATGTTCGAAGCCGGGTTCGGCATACACCTCCGGCTCGTCCTGCGGCACGTCGGCGAACATGCGGTTCACCGGATAGCCGCTGGCATCGCTGCGCAGCGGCGTATCGCCGGGCAAGCCCACCATGCGTTTGGCGGTCACGCGCTTGCGGCTGACGGCGGGGTCGTTGTCGCCGCTCTTGCTGCCCCACGGCGCGCCGGTTTCCATGGGGGCCGCAAACGGATCGTATCCGGCGTTGGTCCAGTCGCCGATCATCTCCTTGAAGATGCGCATCAACTCATCGGCCTTGAAACGCTCGATGAACGCAGTGCCCGCCTTGATGAACGACTCGTTGGTGGCGCCGGCAAACATCTCGACTTCGCCGTAGTAATTGGTGGTGCCGAACACCGTGTCGAAATTGACCGTGCCGTAGAAAAACCCCCACGCCACGTCGCGCATCAGCGCACGCAGGAACACATCCACCGCCAATTGATGGCGGCCGTTCGGCCAACTGATATGGGCGAAATAGCCGTCGCGGCGAAAGCCGAACGAACCGGCCTTGAAGGTGCGGTAGCCGGTGCGGTTATCAGCCGGTTCCACCGCGAAACTCGCCTGCAACGGCAGGCCGCGCGGGTTGGCGGGCTTGCTGGCGGCGCCGGTATCCTCGTTCATAGCCATGCGCTCGGTCTCCTTACTTGCTCTGGCAGAACGCCGCCCATTGGTGCGACGTCACCGGGCCATCTATGGTCTGGATCATCAGCGTGGCAGGCGCCGCAGCCTCGAAGCGATAGGCGGCGCCGACCGGCAGAATGGCCATGTGGCCGCGCCGCAGCACGATGCGGCCCATCTTCTTGCCCGGTGGCAACGCGGCGAGCGCGTGCGCGCCCTCGCTTTCGGGGTCCACCGCCGCGTCAGGGTCGTCTAGTTTCACCAGATGAACCTCGCATGGGTAGTCCAGGCAGGTCACGAACTCGTCATGCGCGCAGGTGAACCAGCCGGAGACGCCTTCGGCGCGGGCGACTTCGATGACGTATTCGAAGTTCTTCGCCACTGCCACACGCTCGTACGGCGCAGAGCGAGCAGCCACGTCGAACATGTTGGAGAACAGGTAGTTCTTCGGGTCGTCGGCGATTACGCTGACCGTGCCGCGCTCGTACGCGTCGATGGACCCGAACTGGGTTGAGTAGCCGGACATTGCCGTCCCTCCGGATTTGCGCTGAAGTTCGATAAACGAACTTCCATTCACTGTGCGAACATGCTAATGGTTTGCGGGGCATAGGGTCAAGGGCCTTTTGGGCGGCGCATGGCAGCGACGGAGGTAACAGAACAAGTCCGCAGCACCGCGTTGCGCCGCGACAGCGAAGGCGTCGTGCGGCATGGCTCGGAGTGGCTCGCCCTATGGGCCGACCCTGACAGTATCCGCTCGGCAGAGGCACGCGCACGGGCTTTCGCTGCGGCCCGCCGCACCGCGCGCGCCGAACGGGCCATTGCGGCCACGCTGCGCGCCATGGCAGGCCAGCCGGGCCTGGGTGTGCGCTTTCATGACGGCGACGCCGCACTGGACGGCGCAATAGCGAAACTGCCGCCCGTACAGGCGCTGGCTGCTGCACGCGGGGCAGCAGACCACTTGGCCGCTTGGCTGCGCTATCACGCGGGCGGGCCAGACAGCGGCGACGCCTTGTTCGACGCGCTGGAACACGCCCGCTGCGAGGCATTGGCCGCGCGCCATCTGCCCGGTGTCGCGAGCAATTTGGCGCAATATGCGCACTGGCATTTGGAGCGCCACGGCTTCGCCCATGCCCGCCTGCCCGGCGACTTGCCGCTGCACGAGGCGCTGGCGATGGTGATGCGCGCGCTATTGTCCGGCACGGCCCTGGCATCCGAAGCTGCCGCCTTGCATGTGTGGGACCGCTGGGTGCGCCGCCACTTGCCCCGCGAATGCGCGGCGCTTTGCGGGGCGCTGGACGATCAAGCAGCTTTCGCGGCGGCGGCGCGCGGCTTCATTGCCGCCCTGTTGCTTTCAATCGGCCGCTTCGAAGCGCCCACGCCGCCGCGTCCTGCGCCGCAGGACGCCGATGGCGATACCCCAAATACGCCGCGCATCGCCGTTCCGGCGGCCAGCAACGCGGCTGCCGCAGGCGCCAATCCGCCGCCCGGCACAATGCCAGAATCCCCCGGCGCTTACCGGGCCTTCACCACGCTGCACGACCGCGTGCTGCAACCGGCGGACATTTGCGCGCCAGCAGAGCTCGCCGCCCTGCGCGCCAAACTCGACGCCGAAACGGGCGACGCCCGCGCGTTGCTGAGCCGCCTCGCGGCCCACCTGCAACGCCGCCTGCTGGCGCAGCAACGCCGCGCTTGGGATTTCGACCGTGACGACGGCATGCTCGACGCGGCGCGGCTCGACCGGGTGGTAACAGCACCCGGCGCGGCGCTGGCGTTCAAGCAGGAACGAAACGCGGCGTTCCGCGATACTGTGGTGACGCTGCTGATCGATTGTTCTGGTTCGATGCGTGGCCGCTCTATTCTGCTGGCCGCCATCGCTGCGGATGTCACCGCACGGGCGCTTGAACGTAGCGGCGTCGCCTGCGAAGTGCTCGGCTTCACCACCTCCGGCTTTTCCGGCGGGCACAGCGCGCAGGACTGGGCGCGTGGAGGGCGGCCCCGCCAGCCGGGCCGTCTTGGCGATCTACGCCATATCGTCATCAAATCCGCCGATACTGCCTATCGCGCGGCGCGCGCCGGGTTCGGCGTGTTACTGCAGCCCGATTTACTGCGCGAGAACGTCGATGGCGAAGCGTTGGCCTGGGCGCATCGCCGCTTGCTCGCCCGCCGCGCGCAGCGCCGTGTGCTGGCGGTGATTTCCGATGGCGCGCCAGCCGAGGCCGCCACCGTGCGCGCCAACCAGCCCGGACTGCTGGAACGCCACCTCGATAGCACCATCGCCGCCATCGCCCAGGCGCGTCAGGTGGAATTGCGCGCCATCGGCATCCGCCACGACGTATCGCGGCACTATCCAAGCTCGGTCACGATCGACGACGCGCAGATGGTCGGCCCCGCCTTGATCGCGCAACTTGCCAGCGTGTTCGAAACTGATCGCCGCCATGCCCGGCAATCCTGACTACTGGCGCCTGCGCCCGCGCGCACCGGCCATTGGCACCGTCGTGGCCCCGCTCCACGCGGTGCCCGACCGGCGCGGCCGTGAGTTCCTGTTCGGGCGCGGCTCTGCGGCCTTCAGCATGTTCGTGGTGCGGCACGGCGAGACGGTGCATGGCTATCTGAATTTGTGCCCGCATTTCAGCTTGAAGCTGAACCAGCGCGGCGACGAATTCGTCAACGCCGACGGCTCGTTGATCCGCTGCACCATGCACTTCGCCGAATTCCGCATCGGCGACGGGCTATGCGTCGCCGGCGCTTGCGAGGGCAGCTACCTCGACCCGGTGCCGGTGTCCGTCGATAATGGCCTGATTGTGATTGGACCAGCATAATGGCGAATGGCGTGATCGATGAACCCGGCCAGCCGCGCAGCGAATTAGTGCAGTCGCTGTCACGCGGCTTGGCGATCATCCGCGCCTTCGACAGTACAGCGCCCAGCATGACGCTGTCGCAGGTCGCCGCGCGCACCAACGTGTCGCGCGCGGTGGCGCGGCGGTTTCTGCACACGCTGGCGCATGATGGCTACGTCAGCACCGATGGCAAGTATTTCCGCCTGACGCCGCGCGTGCTCGACCTCGGCTTCGCCTATCTATCGTCGCTGAATATCTGGGACGTTGCCCAGCCGATCATGCAGGAGGTCGTGTCCAGCACCGGCGAATCCTGCTCTGCCTCGGTGCTCGACGGCACCGAGATCGTCTACGTCGCCCGCGTAGCGGCAGGCCGCATCATGCAGGTCGGCCTCGGCATCGGCAGCCGCTTGCCGGCGTTTTGCAGCAGCATGGGCCGTGTACTGCTCGCCGCCGCCCCGCCGGAGCAGCTCGACTCCTTCTTTCGTGCGGTGGTGCTGAAGCCGTGCACGCCGCGCACATTGACCGGCGAGACCGCCTTGCGCATCGAATTCGCCAAAGTGGCCAAGCAGGGCTGGGCCATGGTGGACGAGGAACTGGAAACCGGGCTGCGGTCGCTCAGCGTTCCGATCCGCCGCCGCTCGGGCCAGGTCATCGCCGCGATGAATATCAGTTGCCACGCGGGGTCCTGTCCGGCCGAGGAGACACTGGCAAAATGCTTGCCGGTTCTTGTCGGCGCTGCTGACAAGATTGCGCGGAGCTTGCCGAATTAGCTGCCGTTCGTCCCCAATGGACTGCACGCTGCCGCCGTCGCCCGCGCCAGCACCACCATGCGCCGCGCCGCCACGCCGGCACCGGCCACATCGCCCGCCAGCCTTCCCAAGATCGGGTTGGACAGCGCCGCGTTGGCCACAGTGTTGGCCGCCATCTCGGTGGCGGCGACCGAGATGGCACCCGTCAGCACCCGGCGCAACAGCATGACAGTGCCCAGCGTGCCCGGACGCATGCCGTGCAATTCGGCCACCTGGCGCACCAGCCGCGCGCCCCGCCATGCCACGATCAAACCGTCGAGCGCTGGCGAGGGTACCGCGGCGGCGGCGGCGAACATTTGTAGAGCGGCGGTGCGGCCAAGCGCGTCGGCGCGGGCGCGCAGCGTGGCGGCGGGACCAGCGCGCAGCAGCGCCGTGATGGCGTCTGGATCGTTGGTGGCGGCGACCGCGCCGGACAGGGCCGCTCCCTCGGGCAGCGTCGCCAGCCAGTCGAGTGCCGCCTTGCGGACTTGCGCCGGGTCGGCCAGCGCGGCGCGCAGTTTATCGACCTTGCGCAGGCCAAACAGCCCGCGCAACTCACGCCATGCGCCCGCGCCGATGAGCCCGAAGCCGGATGCCGCGACGCCCAGCGTGGCCCAGCCGAGCACGGCGGAGCGGGCGAATTGATCGGCGACGAAGTTGCCGGCATCCAGCACCGCCAGCCCGGCGATCAGCACGCCAGCGCCCGAAAGCGCCAACCCAAGTGTATGCGGGCCGCCGGCCGAGGGCAGCACAATGGCGGGCAATTGCTCCGGCTCCAGCCGGGTGATGCTGCCGGGCTCCAATTCGAAGCGGGGCGGCACGCGGGTTTCGCTCACAGCAGATCCTCAAGCAGAAACGTCAGCAGCGCGTCGAGTCCGATATGGGGAACCCCGGCGCGTCCTGCCAGCGTCAGGCGCAGCGGCTCGAAATTCGGTAGCGCCAAAAACGGGTGCTGCCAGAATCCTGCGTCGGGCGGCCTGTCCGGCACCTCGCCGGGATACGACCGGCCAGCGCGCGCCTCACCGGCCACACGCCCGCGCACGGCGGAAATCGGGCGGCCATCCAGGGTCCACACCAGATCCTCGGTACAGCGTACCGATGCAATGGCGAACGCGCGCGATTCAACATGCGGCGTCGCGGTCAGCGTGGCGGTCAGATTGGCGAGGTTGCCGCGCTGGCGGTCGGCGACGTGGTCGGACTTGCTGGCCGCGAACGCCACCCGGCCGATGCCGCCGAACAGCGGCGCGAGGCCGGACATCCAGTCGGGCAGGAACGGCAAACGCATCTGCCAGTGCAGCGCTCGCGCGGTATCGCTGAGGGCGGCCGCCGCATCGGCGAACGCGGCTGGCCCAGCGTGCAGCGCGGTCAGCAGATCGGCCAGCACCACCAGCCGGTCGATCTGGCCGAATGAGGGCGCCACCAAATCAGCGCGCACCTGGGTGCGGTAGCGGTCGTAGCGATCCTCCATCAACCCCGCCAGCGGGCTGCTGCCGGTCAGTGGGAAGAACGCCAGCCATGGCGGCTGCGGTCCTGGGGCGGGCATGAGGAACCGCCCAGGTTGCAGCATCGACAAACCGGCCTGCCGCTGCCGCTCCAGCGTGGCGCGATACAAGGCGTGCCCAGCGCTCGCCAGCGGCTCGTCCGCCGGGGCAGTGGCGGGCAAACCGTGCGAGAAGGCTAAGAAGTCGCGCGCTTCGGGGCGGCCATCCAGCCGCTTCAACGCGGCGGCCGACCAAGTGTCGAAATTCTGCGTCAGCAGTGGCAAATCAAGCAGCCACTCGCCGGGATAATCCAGCAACTCCAGCCGGATATGCCGAGGCGGCAGCGGTGTTGCGTAGCCGCGCCAGCCGATCGTGAGGTCGAGCGCCAGTAACGACACAGCCCCGGTGCGGGCCGGCCAGTGCGGCGGGTCATCGGCCAACGCCGCCAGATGAGTGTGATGATCGAAGCGGGGCAACTCGCCCGAGCCCGAGGGAGCCAGCGCGGCGCGGAAACTGCGGCCCGCAAGGCGTTCGGTGAACGCGGGCAGTGCTGGAAATCCGGCGCCTGCCGCCAGCAAGTTGGCGGCCAGCGAGGTGAGCAAGGCGGTCTTGCCGGCCCGTGCGAGGCCGGTGACGCCGATGCGGACGACACGGCGCACGGGCAACAGCCCGCGCGCCGCCTCGACAGCGCGCATCTTACCCGCGCTGCACCAGTTCGATCTTGTAGCCGTCAGGGTCTTCGACGAAGGCAATAATCGTGGTGCCGAATTTCACCGGCCCCGGCTCACGCGTGATCTTTGCCCCGGCAGCGCGCAGCTTCTCGCAGGTGCCGTAGACATCCGGCACGCCAATGGCGAGGTGGCCGAAGCCATTGCCGAGGTCGTATTTCTCGACACCGTAGTTATAGGTGAATTCCAGCACGGTCTGCTCAGCTTCCGGCCCATAGCCGACGAAAGCATTGGTGAACTTGCCGTCCGGCACGTCCCAGCGGCGGATTTCGTGCATGCCGAACATCTCGCGATAGAAGTTGATGGCCCGGTCAAGGTCGCCGACGCGCAGCATGGTATGCAGATACCGTTGGATCTGACTCATAACTATCCTCCCTCACGAAGCAATTTACCTGGGTCGACCCCAAGTAGGAACAAACCCGCCGCGTCGGCCGCCGCCGTCAGCGCCACCCGGTCGGTGAGTAGGGTGCCGCCAGCCTCGAATGCAATCCCACGCAGCCCTGCGGCGACAGCGGCGCGCACCGTGCCGGGTCCGATCGTGGGCAAATCAGCACGGCGATCCTGCCCCGGTTTGACCAGTTTCACCAGCACGCCGCCCGCCCCGGGCCGAGCAAGACCGGCGGCGCGCGCCAACATGGCGTCGGTGCCCTCGATGGCTTCCACACACAGCACAATGCCCTGTTGGACAACGCACCCCTGGCCGACATCGACCGCGCCGAGCGCGCGCGCCACAGCGGCGCCCCGCGCGATGTCGGTCATTGCCTGTGCATCCGGCGCCACGCGGCCAAGCTGACCGGCGGGACCGACCGCCTCGGTGAGAATTTCGTGCGCGCCGATCACGGTGAAGCCTTCTTCGGCCAGCACCCGCACCACGGCGGCGAGCAGACCGTCGTCGCCGGCGAAGGCGGCGCGGCCGATTCGGGCCAGCACCCGGGTGCCTTCCGCATCAGGCCGCAAATCGAAGATCGACGGGCGCTTGACCGGACCCACCAGCACCAGATCGGCGCAACGGTGCTGGCGCAACAGCCCCAGGATACGCCCGGCAGCCCCGAGGCGGGCCATGGCGTGCGGAAATGGCGCCAGCACTGCGGCTTCGGCAAAACCTTCGAAGCCAACCAGAAACACCGCCCGCCCGCTGGCCGCCGCCGCTGCCGCCACCCGGCCCGGCAATGGGCCACCGCCCGCCAAAATGCCGAGCGTGCGCGCAGCGTCAGTCATAGCGATACAACTAGCATGCGCAGAGCCGTATCGGCTTGCGCGGGATTGGTGCAATGCTGCACTGCGGTGCACGGCGTGCAAGACAACGCAAACATGCAACGCATATTTTCTATTGATGGCAACCGGGCGCTTCCGGCATACGCAATCCAGGCCCTGTCATGACGCGCAAGACGATTGGTGGCCCGACCGCCGCGCCCGCAATGGAGCCTATCCATGGACGACGAGTTCAAGTTCGCCGATTTTTTTGATAGCACCGACACGGACGGTGAACCGACCGCGCACGGCATCGCGCAGTGCCTGCGTATGCTCGCCGACGAAGCGGCCGCTCTGGGTCTCGGCCGCACGCTGACCGCGCTGCAAGCAGCCATCGCGGTGTGCGACAGCGAGAGCGAAGCGGCGGACGCCGAAGCGGACGATGCCGCGCCGGCCATCGATCTCATCGGATTTCGTCCGGCCGGCACCAAGCTGCACTGACAGCGGCGTTAAACATCGTCATCACCGCCGGCTTCAATCGCCGCGCGGATGAGCCCGCGCCGGCTGGGCGCTTCAATAAACGCCAGCATCTCGGCAACCAGCGCATTATCGCCGAACGCGGTGCGCACCGCCGACACGCGCTCAGCAAACACGCCGCCGGTGCGGAACAACCCGCGAAACGCCGCGCGCAACACCTGCAACCCGCTGCGGTCCACGCCGCGCCGCTTCAGGCCGATCACGTTCAATCCGGCCAGCCGGGCGCGATTGCCCATGACGGTGCCGAACGGAATGACGTCGGCTTCCACGCCGGAGACGCCGCCGATCATCGCGCCGCGGCCGACGCGAACAAATTGGTGCAACGCCGCCGCGCCGCCGATCACCGCACCATCGCCGATGGTTACGTGGCCGCCCATCACCACGTTGTTGGCAACGATCACGCCCTGACCGAGTTCGCAGTCGTGCGCGACATGTACCACCGCCATCAGCAAGCAATCGGCGCCCACGCGCGTCAGTCCGGTGCCGGTCACGGTGCCCCGGTGGATGGTGACATGCTCGCGCACCTGGGTGCGGGCGCCCACTTCGCAGCGGGTCGGCTCACCTTTGTATTTCAAGTCCTGCGGGGCAAGGCCGACGCTGGCGAACGGCCACAGTTTGGCATTCTCGCCGATCACGGTATGGCCATCAACCACGACGTGGCTGACCAGTTCCACACCCGCGCCGATGGTCACGTCCTGACCGACGGTGCACCATGGGCCGATGCGCGCGCCGTCGCCGATTGTAGCGCCTGGGGCTACAATCGCCGTCGGATGAATGGCACTCACGCTCTGGGCTGCTCCCTTATCAACCGGTGGCTCACACGCCGCCCCGGAATTCGCTTTGCTTGTCGCGCGGCACGACCATGAAGGTATAGTTTGCGTCAGCGACAATATGACTATCGACCCGCGCGACGCATTTGAACCGCCACACTGGGCCGCGCCGGCGCTCGATCTGCACGTGCATCCGCAATTGATCGCCGGGAATCACCGGGCGGCGGAATTTTGCCGATTCGACCGACATGAAGAACACGCCGAGGTCTTTGGTGACCTCTGGCCCGCCCAATGTTTCGACCGCCAGCACCGCGCCGGTTTGCGCGAACGCCTCGATCATCAACACTCCAGGCATCACCGGATAATGCGGGAAGTGCCCTTGGAAGAACTCTTCGTTGATGGTGACGTTCTTGATCCCGATCGCACTTTGGCCATGCACGATATCGACCACGCGGTCGACCAGCAGGAATGGATAGCGCTGGGGCAGCGATTTGATCACGCCCATGATGTCGACCAGCGGCGTTACGCCCGCCGTCGCGTCCTGCCCGGGATTCGCCGTGCCGTCCATGCCACTCACCTCGAACGCGTCCGATCTGCGGTTGCTTCGCCATCTGCCGTTTCTTCGCCCGGCTTCGGCGCGCCATATGACGCGGTGCGCCGTCCGGCCGCAATCCTGCGCAACGTGGCGACGTTGCGGAAGAACTCCTTCAGCGGCATCGCTGGGCTGCCGAGCAATTCGGCCCCTGCCGCCACATCGGAAATCACCCCCGCCTGCGCCCCGATCCGCGCCCGCTGCCCCACCCGCACATGGCCCGCGAACGCCGCTTGGCCGCCGACCATGACGAAGTCTTCCAGCACGGTGGAACCCGAAATGCCAACCTGCGCGGCCAATACACAGCACCGGCCGAGCGACACATTGTGGGCGATCTGCACCAAATTGTCGATCCGGGTGCCGGCGCCGATCACCGTGTCCTGCGCCGAGCCCCGGTCAACCGTGCTGTTGGCGCCGATTTCCACATCGTCGCCCACGATCACCCGGCCCAGTTGCGGCACGCTGACAAAGCCCGCGCCGGACATGGCAAAACCAAAGCCCTCCTGGCCAACGCGCGCACCGGGATAGACGTACACCCTGGCCCCCAATATGGCGTGACTGACGCTGGCATGGGCGCCAATCCGGCAATCCGGGCCAAGGATAGCGCCCGCGCCGATCACGCCGTGCGGCCCAATGCGGCAGCCCGCGCCGATCTCCGCCCCCGCGCCAACAACGCAAAACGGCCCAAGGTCGGCCATGGGATCGATCATGGCGGAGGGATCGACCACGGCGGACGCATGTATTCCAGGGCGTGCCGGCGGCAACGGATGGAACAGTGCCGCCGCCCGCGCCCAGCCCAAATAGGGTTCCTGGGTCAGTAGCGCCACCGACCCGGCCGGGACGTGCTTGGCCATGTCGGGATGCACGATCACCGCCCCGGCGCTCGTCGCCGTCAGCGCGGTGATGTAGCGGCGGTTGTCCAGGAAGCTGAGGTGGACGGGGCCGGCGAGTTGCAGCGGGGCCACGCCGTGCAGCAGCAGGTCCGCGCCCGAGGGCGGCGCAGCGCCGGCCGCTGCTGCGATCTGCGCCACCGTGTACGGCCCACTGCGCGCAAAGAAGCGCGGATCGCCACACGCATCCTGACCGGCCACCGTGAACAGTCTCCTGCTGAGCGCGCCGTTATTGAGCCGGCGCGGCGGCCGCAGGGGCTGCGGCGGCAGGTGCTGCGGCGGCAGGTGCCGCAGCAGCGGGCGCGGGTGCAACGGAGGCCGGCGGCGCCGCGGCGGCAGCCGCCGGCAGCGCCACGGCTTGCGCCCGAACATCCGCCGGCAACGACGACGGAGAAACGCCGTCTGGCGGGATCAGCACGCTCGGCAGGATTTTGTTGAGTTGCTCGGCGACCTGATCGGTGATGTCGAACTGGTTGACGTTCAGTGCCACTTGGGCGCGGTGCAGCACCAAATTCATGCCGCGCGAGTCCGAAACCTGCCGGATCACCGCAATCAGCGTGCGCTCGATCTGCGCCAAAGCGTACTGCGCCGCTTCCTGAATAATGCGGTTGCGGTCGCGGAATTGCCGCTGCGCGGTGGTGATGCGCTCCTGCAGGTCTTTTTCGCGCGCACGCACCTGGTCGGACGTCAGCTTGGCGCGCTCATTGGCCAGGGCCTGCTGCATCTCGCGCCAGACCTGTTGTTCCTTCTGCGCATCCTCGTTCAGCTTGGCGCGGCGTTCGCCGATGATCTTCTCCACCTGCTGCCCAGCGGCGGACGCGCGCATCACTTCGGGCACGCCCATAACGCCGATCACCGGCACCGGCGGGGACTCGCCCTTCGGCAGCGGCGGCAGTTCCGGAGGCGGCGGCAATTGCACATTCAGCGGCGGCACACCGCCGTCTTGCGCATCACCGGCCGCAGCCAGCGGCGGCGCTGGCGTCGCCTGGATTGGCGCGGCCACAGCGGGCCGTTGCACCGGCTTGGCAGACTTGGCTGGCTGACCGCCCTGGGCGGGCTTAGCTTGGCCTGGAATGAAAAAGTCCTGCGACGTCGTGTCGGCCGCCAGCGCGAGCGGCATGGCCGACACGTACACCAGGGCAGCGGCTGCGAGTAAGCGAAGCATCGTTGCTAAAACCTTGTTCCAAAGCCGAAGCGGAAGATCTGGGTCTGGTCGTATTTTTTCTTCAGGATCGGCTCACCCAAATCAATATTGATGAGCCCGAGCGGCGTCTTCCACGACACGCCGAACCCGGCGCTGAGGCGCGGGCTCGAGCTATCGAACACCGGGCCTTGCGAGCCGTTCTGGCCATCCTGCGACAACGCGCCGGCATCGACGAACACGCGCCCGGTCAGCCCGAGATCGGCTGAAACTGGCAACGGGAAGCGCAATTCGGTGGATTGGGTCCAGAGCAACTTGCCACCCAAGCTATCGCCACCGTTGATCGCATGCGGACCGACGCCGCCTTCAAGGAAGCCACGCAAATTTTCGCCACCAAGGAAGAAGTTATCGATGATCTTCTCCCGCCGTCCCAAGGTCAGCAAGTAACCAACACCACCTGATACCGCAATGCCCCAGTCGGTGTTACCGGTCAATTGATCGAGCGGCAGATAATACACGCCATCAACCTTGGTCCGAATAAACCGCTCGGTGCCGCCGGCACCCGCAAAATCCGTCCCGGCGCGCACCACCCAACCGGTGTGCGGGTCGAGGATGCTGTCCCGGTAGTCCAAGGTAAGCGTCTGGCCGATCTGCGACAGGTCTGACGTGCCCGCCAAATTCTTAATGTAGACGCTGGCAGCGCTGGCGACACTGTACACATTGCGGTCGATCAGCGAGTAGGCCCAGGACTGGTGCAGGTGTTCGTTAAAATTGTAGCCGATACGAACGGAGAAGCCGTTGCGGCGCTCGCTATATTGCGAAATTTGCTGGTTGTTATTATCGGTATGAAACAAATCGTAGCCGAACACCAAATTCCGGTCCAGGAAATACGGGTCCGACACCGATAGATCAATCGAGGTTTCCTTCTGCGCGATGATGGTGTTGATGCCGCCATCGACGCCGGTGCCAACCAAGTTGTGCTCATGCAGCCCAAGATTGACCAATGCACCGATATCGCTGGAATAACCGCCGCCGATGGTCAGTTCACCGGTCGCTTTTTCATCGACGGTGGCATTCACAATGGCGCGGTCCGGGGTTGAGCCAGGCGCGGAATTGACGATCACGTTGTTGAAGTAGTTCAGGTCCTGCAATCGCTGGCGCGACCGGCGCAGCAGGGCGGCATTGAACGCGTCGCCTTCGGCAAGGCGGAACTCGCGCCGGATGACGTTGTCCTTGGTCCGCGTGTTACCGGTGATTTCGATCCGCTCGACATAGACGCGCGGGCCTTCGCCGACATCGAACACCAGATCGACGGTGTGCTTGTCATGGTCGCGGGACACGCGCGGCTTCACATCCACGAAAGCGAACCCGCGGTTGTGCACCGCATCGGTCAACGCCTGCACATTGCGCTCGACAGCATCGCCGTCGTACCAGTCGCCTTCCTGGATATCGAGCAACGGCTCCAAGGTGGCGGTATCGAGCCGCTTGAGCGAGGCGTTGAGTTTGACCTTGCCGACCTTGTAGCGGGCGCCTTCGTCGACCGTGAAGGTCAGGAAGAACGCCGAGCGGTCAGGGGCCAATTCCGCCGTGGCGTTGGTGACCTCCAGATCGGCATAGCCGTTCTTCAAATAGAAGCGGCGCAGCAACTCTTTGTCGAAATTTACCCGGTCCGGATCGTAGCTGTCGCTGGACGACAACAAACGCCACCAAGCCTCCTCGCGGCTGCCGATGACTTCCTTTAGCCGATCCTCGCTGAAAGCATGGTTGCCGACGACGGCAATGCGGCTGACCAGTGTTTCCGCGCCCTCGTGGATTTCGAACACCGCATCGACGCGATTCTGTTCCAGCTTGATGATCTTCGGCTCAACCGTGGCGGCGAAGCGGCCACGCTTGCCGTACAGGTCGAGGATGCGCTGCCGGTCGGCCTGCGCCATTTTCGGCGTGAACACCGAGCGCGGGCGCAACTGCAATTCCGGGCGCAGCGTATCGTCGGAAACCTTCTTGTTTCCCTCGAAAGCGATCCGGTTGACGATCGGGTTTTCCGCCACCCGCACCACAAGCGCGCTGCCAGAGCGGTTCAGACTGACATCGGCAAACAGCCCGGTGGCATAGAGCGTCTTGAGGCTGCGATCCATCCGGTCGGCATCGAACGGATCACCCGGCTGCACCAACATGTACGAGCGGATGGTGCTTTCCTCGATCCGCTGGTTGCCCTGCACCGTGATGGACGCAATGGTTCCGGCCGCCGTGGCGGCAGCCGCACCTGGGGTGGCCGCTTGCCCTACCGGAGCGTCCTGCGACATCGAAGCAGTGGACAAGACCGAACAGGCGGCAAAGGTCGCGGCAAGCAGCGCGGCATGGGTGCGAGACAACAGCAATACTCCCAGCGGCTAAGCCGCTCTGACGCCGAGTCGGCGAACGTCGCCGGCCCTTGCGGGCGGGCCGGACAATAGCGGCGGCATCAGCCGCGCGCTACCCGGCGCGTTCCAGCGCCGCGTAGCACGCGAACTTGTCAGCCGATCAGGCCTTGCACCCAGCGCACAAGCCCCAGATGCGACAGGTCGTTCCAAGTCGCGAACACGAACAACCCCGCCAGCAGCGCCAAACCGGCGCGGAAGCCATATTCTACCGCGCGTTGCGGCAACGGCCGGCCGCGCAGCGCCTCGGCCAAATAGAACAGCAGATGCCCGCCGTCCAAGACCGGGATGGGGAACAGGTTGATCAGGCCGAGATTGACCGACAGCACCGCAATGAAGTCGATCAGCGAGGCCGGCCCCTGCTCGGCTGCCTGCCCCGACAACTTGGCAATGCCAAGCGGCCCGCCGAGAGCTTCCGCCCCGGTCCGCCCGGTGATGATCTGCCACAAACCGCCGACGGTCTGCGCCAGCACATCCCAGGTGTGCGTAACACCGGTTACGATGGCGCTGCCGACTGGCAAGCGATTGTACTGAACCGAGTGTGCGGCCACGCCGAGGCTGCCGATGCTGTGCCCGCCGGACTGGCGGCTGCCGGTCACCACGTCGATGGCCATCGCAGCCCCGGCGCGGGTGATCTCCAGATGCATCGGCTGCGACGGATGTTCAGCGATCATGCGCTGGATATCTTCGAAGCGGGTCACCGGCTGCCCGTCGATCGCATTCACCCGGTCACCGGTGAGCAGCCCGCCGCGCGCAGCGGGGCTATCCGCCAGCACATCGCCGATTTCGGGCAGCACCAGCGGCTGGCCGGCGGTGGCAAACAGTCCTGCGAACAGCACAGCGGCCAGCAGAAAATTGGCCACCGGACCGGCGGCAACCACGATGGCACGCGAGCCGACCGACTTTTCGTGGAAGGTACGCCCCGGCAGCCACGCGGCCCGCACTTCGGCCCCGACGTCTTCCGGGCGTTCCTGACCGTGCAGCTTCACATAGCCGCCGAGTGGAATCCAGCACAGCTTCCACACCGTGCCGTGCTTGTCCTTCCATGAAGCCAAGGCGCGGCCGAAGCCAATGGAGAAGGCTTCCACATGCACGCCGCGCCAGCGGGCGGCGAGGTAGTGGCCAAGCTCATGAAAGAACACCAGCACGCCCAGAACGATCAGGAACGGGATCGCGAAATTCAGCGGCTTCGGCAGGGCATCGAACACGTTGTGCGTTCTCCAGGATTCAGGCAGCGGGCCGTCCGCTGGCACCGCACTGCTGAACGGCGAGGGCGCGCGCGCGCGCATCCAAGTCCAGCACCGCGTCCAGCGTATCGGCTGCTTCGGTTCCGATCTGCTGCATCACATGGTCCACGATTGCGGCAATGTCGAGGAAACCAATATGACGATCAAGAAATGCGGCAACCGCGACTTCGTTGGCGGCGTTCAGCACACAGGGCGCGCCGCCGCCCGCCACCAACGCGGCCCGCGCTATCCGCAGTGCGGGGAAACGCACGTCGTCAGGGGCCGAGAACTCCAGCCGGCCGATGGCAGCCAAGTCGAGCCGCGGCGCATGGGTCGCGATCCGGCCGGGCCAAGCCAGCGTGTGGGCAATCGGCACCCGCATGTCCGGGCTGCCAAGCTGCGCCAGCACGCTGCCATCGCTGTAATGGACCATGCCGTGGATCACCGATTGCGGGTGCACCAGCACGGCAATCCGCTCGCTCGGCAAGCTGAACAGCCTTGCCGCCTCAATGACTTCCAGCCCCTTGTTCATCATGGTGGCGCTGTCGATAGAAATCTTGGCCCCCATCGACCAGACCGGATGGCGCAGCGCCTTCTCCGGCCCAGCGGCGCGCATTTCCTCGATGCTGGCGGTGCGGAACGGCCCGCCGGAGGCGGTCAGCGTGATGTGGTCGACCGCGCCGCGATTGCCGTCGGCCATCGCCTGGAAGATGGCGTTGTGCTCGGAATCGACCGGCAACAGCGTGGCGCCGTGCTCGGCCACGGCGCGCAGCATGACATCGCCCGCGCAGACCAGCGCCTCCTTGTTGGCCAGCGCCACCGCCCGGCCACGCCGGATGGCGGCCAGCGTGGCAGGCAGACCGGCGGCGCCGCCAATGGCTGCCATCGTCCAATCAGCCGGTTCCGCCGCTGCCGCGACCACGGCGTCGCTGCCGCAGGCGGCGTTGATGCCGGTGCCCGCGAGGGCCGCGCTCAACTCCGCATACGCCGCAGGGTCGGCCACCACCGCCAATTTGGCGCGAAACCGGATGGCCTGCGCGGCCAGCAGCGCGGCGTTGCGCCCGCCGACCAGCGCTTGCACGGCATAGCGCTGCGGCTCGGCTTGCAGCAGATCCAGCGTCTGGGTGCCGACGCTGCCAGTGCTGCCCAGGACGGTGACAGTTTTCACCATTGCCACAATGCCACACCGCGCCCGAGCAACACCGCCAGCCCGCCCGCCGCCGGCGCTGCGGCCAGCAAACCGTCCAGCCGGTCGAACAGGCCACCGTGGCCAGGAATCAAGTGGCTGGAATCCTTCACTTTGAATCGGCGCTTCAACCCGCTTTCCAACAGATCGCCCGCTTGCGAGATCACACTGAGGCCAGCGGCCAGGGCCAGCACCGGCAGCGCCGGGCTTTGCGCCGCGACGGCGCCAACAGCAATCGCCGCGACCAAGCCGCCCGCCGCGCCGGACCACGTCTTGCCGGGCGAGATTGCCGGGGCGAGTTTCGGGCCGCCGATCAACCGCCCCGTCAAATAGGCGCCAATGTCGCTGGCCCAGACAATCAGCAGCACAAACAGCACATTGCCCCAGCCAACCACCGGGTCGGCACGCAGCCACAGCAATGCGAGCACGCCCAGACCGGCATAAATAACGCCGGCAGCCAGCATGAGGCTGCGCGAGATCAGCCAAACAGCGAGCGCCCCGGCGCCCAGTTCAATGAGTTGGCGGGCGTCGATGCCAAGCAACGGCGCACCGATCGCCCATGCCAGGGCCAACGCCAGATACAGCCAGCCACGCCAGAGCGGCATGAACCCGCAGAGTTTGGCCCATTCGTAAGTCAAACCGACGGCAGCCAATCCGACCAGCGCCTCCCACGCCCAGCCGCCATACCACAGGCAAGCCAGCGCCAGCGGCACCAGGACGACCGCCGAAGCGATGCGCAAGCCAAGATCGGCCCAGCGCCGCGATCCGCCCGCACGGGGTCCGGGGTCAACCAGGGCGCGCACCGAACCGGCGCTCGCGGCGGGCAAACTCCGCCAGCGCGCCAGCAAAATGCGCTTCGCCGAAATCCGGCCAGAAAACGTCCAAAAACACCAACTCGGCGTAAGCCCCCTGCCACAAGAGAAAATTCGACAAACGCTGCTCGCCGCTGGTGCGCACGATCAAATCCGGGTCAGGCGTGCCTGCCGTGGTCAGCAGGCTGGCAAATTTGTCCTCGGTCAATTCGGCGGGGTCGAGCGTACCGGCCAGCGCGGCCTCTGCGGCGTGGCGGGCAGCCGCAGCGATTTCCGCTCGTGCGCCATATGACAGCGCGATGACCAGATTAAGCCGTGAGTTGGCCGCCGTGACCCGCTCGGCGCGCGCCAGTTCGTTCTGAATATCGGCATCGAAGCGGGCGCGGTCGCCGATGAAGTGCATCCGCACCCCCTGGGCCGACAATTCGGCAACTTCGCTGCGCAAATAATGCCGCAGCAATCCGGTCAGATCGACGATTTCGGCCGCCGGACGCCGCCAATTTTCGCTGCTGAAAGCATACAGCGTCAGCCAGCCGACCTTATGGGTGATCGCCGCTTCGACCACGCGCCGCACCGCCTGTGCCCCAGCGCGATGCCCGGCAATACGCGGCAGCCCGCGTGCGGCCGCCCAGCGGCCGTTGCCATCCATAATGATTGCGACGTGAACCGGCACAAGTCCGCCACCGCCTCCGGGCATGGCCTCCGCGAGATCCCGCACCGCTCCCTGCCCAACCGCCACTTACCTGACCGCCGTTGCCTGCCCTAAACCTGCTTTATTTCGTGGTCCTTGTCAGCCAGCGCCTCATCGATCCGCTTCACATAAGAATCGGTGAGCTTCTGCACTTCCTCAGTCCAGTGCTTGCTGTCGTCCTGGCCGATAAGGCTCTTTTTTTCCAGAGCCTTGACCTGTTCCATGCCGTCGCGGCGCACACCGCGCACCGCCACTTTCGACGCTTCGGCGTAGCGATGCGCCGCCTTGGATAGCTCAAGGCGGCGTTCGCCGGTCAACTGCGGCAACGGCACGCGGACCAATTGACCATCGGCACTGGGGTTCAGGCCGAGTCCGCAGTCGCGAATCGCGGTCACCACGTGATTGACGAGGCTGCGGTCCCAAACCTGCACCGTCAGCATACGCGCTTCCGGCACGGCGATGGTGCCCACCTGGGTCAATGGCACTTCACCGCCATAGGCTTCCACCCGCACCGGTTCCAGCAGCGCCGGGCTGGCGCGGCCCGACCGCAGGCCGCTGAAATCGCGGCGTAAGGTTTCAATCGCGCCGTCCATGCGGCGCGTCAGGTCAGTTTTGAGGCTGTTCAGATCGGTTGCCATGGCAAACCCCAGACTCCACGCAAATGTCGACGCAATTGCCGCCTTAGTCCAACGATCGCGCGGCGCTGACGGTCACGGCCACGTCTTTGCGATCATATGAGGTTAGTCGGCCTCGATGATGGTGGTGAAGAGCCCTTCGCCCCGCATCACCTGCGCAAACGCGCCAGCGGCGTGGATATTGAAAACCACGATCGGCAATCCGTTCTCCCGCGACAGGCTAATTGCAGAAGCGTCCATCACCGCCAGATCGCGCGACAGCACCTCAAGATAGGTCAGCCGGTCGAATCGCGTGGCATCCGCCACCTTACGCGGATCGGCTGAATAGACCCCATCGACCTGGGTCCCTTTCAGCAGCATGTCGCAGTTCATTTCAGTCGCCCGCAACGCCGCCGCCGTGTCGGTCGTGAAGAACGGGTTGCCGGTGCCTGCGGCGAAAATCACCACCCGGCCCTTCTCCATATGCCGCTCGGCGCGGCGGCGGATGTAAGGCTCGCAAACCGAGGCCATCGGGATCGCCGACTGCACCCGCGTCGGCACGCCGCGCTTTTCCAGCGCGTTCTGCATGGCCAGTGCGTTCATCACCGTCGCCAACATCCCGATATAATCGGCCTGGGCGCGGTCCATGCCGCCGGCCGCCGCGCGCACGCCGCGAAAAATATTGCCGCCGCCAATCACCACGCAAACCTGCACACCCATCGCGACCACGTCGCGAATGTCGGTGGCGATGCGGGTGACGACATCGGTATCGAGACCGTAATCGCGCTTGCCCATTAGCGCCTCACCGGACAGCTTCAGCAGCACACGCTTGGCTGCTTTCGGACTCGCGGCGTCTGACGGCTGGCTCATTGGACCGGGCGCTTTTTATGAAACAAGGGCGGGCGGCACCGTAGAGATGCAGCCCGCCCCCGGCAAGGGAATGCCCCGGCCGCGCCCGCCTTGGCAGACGCGCGCGGCCGGAATGCACAAGCTGGTTAGCCGGCGGCGGCGGCGGCCACTTCGGCGGCGAAATCGCCGGTCTGCTTTTCGATGCCTTCGCCGAGTTGGTAGCGGGCAAAGGCGGTCAGCGTGGCGCCGGCCTTCTTCACCACGGCGCGCACCCGGCTCTCGCCGTCATGCACCCACACCTGCTCCAGCAGCACCACTTCCTCGTAGTACTTACGGATGCGGCCTTCGACCATCTTCTCAATGATGGCTTCCGGCTTGCCCGAGGCGCGCGCCTGCTCGGACAGCACCGCACGCTCGCGATCCAGTGCCGCCGGATCGACGGCGTCGGTGTCCAGCGCGTCCGGGCGGGTCGCCGCCACGTGCATGCCGACCTGACGGCCGAGGGTTTCCAGTGCCGCAGTTTCCGACGCGCCGCTGACGGCCACCAGCACGCCGATCTTGCCGAGACCCGGCTTGACGGCGGAGTGGATGTAAGCCGCCACCGCACCCTGCTGCACATGCAGCACAGTGGCGCGGCGGAGGTTCATGTTCTCACCGATGGTGGCAACCATGTGGGTGAGTTCCTCGGCGACCGTGCGGCCGGTATCGGCGAACGCGGCAGCCTTGATCGCCTCGATGTCGTCGCCGACGTCGAGCGCGATCTTCGCCACCGTCGAAACGAAACCCTGGAAGGTCTCGTTGCGGGCAACGAAATCGGTCTCGGCGTTGACTTCGACCATCGCGGCCCGGTTCGGCGCGGTAGCGACGCCAATGAGGCCCTCAGCCGCGACGCGGCCAGACTTCTTGGCAGCGGCGGACAAGCCCTTCTTGCGCAGCCAATCGATCGCCGCTTCCATCTCGCCAGCGGCTTCGTTCAGCGCCTTCTTGCAGTCCATCATGCCCGCGCCGGTGCGGTCGCGCAGGTCCTTCACCATTGCGGCGGTGACTTCGGCCATATCGGCTCTCCTTAACGGGTCGTAACTTAGGCGGCCGGCGTTTCGGCGGCCACTTCGGCAGCCGCGTCGATCGGCAACTCGTCGGCTTCACCAAGGTCGCGGCCACTGGCCTGCATCTCGGCGCTGATGCCGTCGAGCACCGCCGCCGCGACCAGATCGCAGTACAGGGTGATCGCACGAATGGCGTCGTCGTTGCCGGGGATCGGGAACGTCACGCCATGCGGGTCGGAATTGCTATCGAGCACGGCGACCACCGGAATGCCGAGCTTGTTGGCTTCCTCGACCGCAAGCTTTTCCTTGTTCGTGTCGATAATGAACAGGATGTCGGGCAGGCCGCCCATTTCCTTGATGCCGCCCAGCGCCCGCTCCAGCTTCTCGCGGTCGCGGGTGATGTCCAGCACCTCTTTCTTGGTCAGGCCCTGTACTTCGCCGTTCAGCATCTCGTCGATCTGGCGCAGACGCTTGATGCTGCCGGTGATGGTCTTCCAGTTGGTCAGCATGCCGCCGAGCCAGCGGTGGTTGACGTAGTACTGGCCGCAGCGCTTCGCCGCCTCCGCCACGTATTCCGCCGCTGCGCGCTTGGTGCCGACGAACAGCACGCGCCCGCCAGCCGCAGTCACGTCACGGATGGCGCGCAAAGCGCGGTCCAGCAACGGCACGGTCTGTTGCAGGTCGATGATGTGGACCTGGTTGCGCACGCCGAAAATGTACGGCGCCATGCGCGGGTTCCAGCGCCGGGTATGGTGGCCAAAGTGCACGCCGGCTTCCAAAAGCTGGCGCAAAGTGAAATCGGGCATCGCCATGAGCGTGTCCTCTCCGAACGTCCGGTTGAACCTCCGCGGGGCCAACGCCCTTCGGCACCGGACCAATCCTGCAAGAGGATCGGAAGGCGCCCCGCGTGTGAATTACCGGCCGCACCATGCCGCCGGCGGCGGGCATATGACCGAGAAGCCGGGAAAACGCAAGCTTGCCACCGCAAAGCGGCGCGGCGCTGCGCGAACACCCTTGCGCGGCGGCAGGCTTGGGGGAACATCTGAGAGCAGGGATGCTGGACCGGATGGGACGATTGCATGGTGAACCCGCTGTCGTGGCTGCGCCCGTTGTTCGCCAAGCAGACCCCGCCGGGACAGGCTGGGCAGTTGAATGGCTATTTCGCCGTCGGTGCGGAACGAATCTCCGGCGTGGTCCGCGCGCCGTTCATGGCCAAGGGCGGCACGGTGGATGTGCAGTTCGTGCTGCGCGGTGTGCTGGTGGCGCGCTGCACCGCCGCCTTCGTTATAGACCATAACTGTTATGAGTTCGCGTTGCCGGGCGGCGGCTGGTTCAAGCTGGCGGACGTGCTGGACGATTCGCTGGAGGTGCACGCGATTGCCCCCAACGGCGCCACCGGCACCTTGCAGCCGCATGGCCAGACCGGACTGCGCGCCATCCGCGAACACCTGACCGAGTCGGAGGACGTGCTGCTCGATTTGACATTCGGACGCGACGGCACTGCGGCACCGCATCTGCGCGAAGGCTGGGGCAAGCCGGAAGCCGCCGCCGCGTGGACGGTGGGCGCGGAAAGCGTGCTGCAATTCGACGCGCCAGCGGAGCGCGGCAACTACGTGCTGGGCCTCACCGCCACGCCGTTCTTTGCCCCGCCGGACGTGCCCCGCCAGGAAGCCGACGTGCTGTTGAACGAGGTCTATGTCACCAGTTTCACCTACCTGCGCGGTGGCGAGCAGTATCACGAGGTCCGCATCGACCCCGATCTGATGGCCAGTTCGCCAGTCGCCACGGTGCGGTTGCGCCATCTGTATGCTGCCCGGCCGAGCGATCTCGGCAAGCCCGACAATCGGCTGATCGCGTTGCGGGTCGCGCGCCTGCGGCTGACGCGCCGGGCCGGGACGGCGGACTGACCGCCGCCCCGGCCTTTGCAGCTTACTGCCATAACACCTTAGTGCCCGCTGCGCCGTCGCTGGCCACCACGAAGCTGCCGGTGGATGGGGTGGTATCGAAGCCAACCGTGAACGCCGCTGTGTGGGTGCCGTCCGACACGGTCAGCACCCTGCCGCTATAGCTGGCGGTGGCCTTGGCCAGCGTCATGTCGGTGAAGTCGAAGAAGTCGGTCTGGTCGAACCCAAGCACATTGGCGCCGTTGAAGTTGGCGGTGAGGTCCTTGAAGTCGATTGCGGTGAACGCCGCCCCGCCGGCCAAGGCGTCGCCGCCGCCGAGGCCAGTGAGGGTCTGGCCATTGGCGGTTGGCGACAGGATATCGCTGGCCGCGGTGCCCTGGATCAGCGTGGGCTGGGTGGCGGCAACACCGATGGATTGCAGCGAGATTTTCGCCGACGACCCATCAAGCGCCGCGTCAAGGTGGAACGCGAGGCTGCTGGCGGCGAAGTTACCGGCCAGATTGAGCGTGCCAACCGTGGCCGCCCCATTGCGTAGCGTGAGCGTGGCGGCGGTGCTGGTGGTTTGCTTGAACGCCAGCGCGGTCACCGGCGTGTCGACCTGGAACAGATCGCCCGGCGCGAAGCCGCTGATCGTGCCGGTCGGCAGCGCCGCGAATTCCAGCGTGGCGTTCGGACCGGCGAACTGAATCGCCGTGCTGGCCGCAGCCCCCAGGCCGAGCGTGCTGCCCTCGGTGAGCGACAGCGTGCCGGTGCCGCCGATGCTGGGGTTGGCGGCATAGGGATCGGCCTTGGCGCCGCCCGCCATATCGATGAACAGTGCTGCGCCGCCCGGCACCGCCAACACGCCGTTGGCGATCACATTGCCGAAAATCGACCCGGCAAACGCCGCCGTGGCGCCGTTTTGCTGGGTCAGCGCCCCTTTGGTGATCACCGCCGGATTGCCGATCAGCACCGTGGAGTTGGCGTCGATGGCAATATTGTTGGTGTTACCGTAGTTGTTGGTGCCGAGCAGCCCGCCGAATTGCAGCGTGCTGCCGTTGAACGACCGGAGCGACCCGCCGGAGACGGTGGCGTTGCCCGCGACCCTGACCACGCTGCCCGACGCCTGCACGATGGCGTTGATGACGGAGGCCGAACCGGCGGTGAGCTTGGCCGCGCCGTCGAGCGCCAGTTCGGACTGCCCGACGCTGACTGCGAACAGCTTCAACTGGGTGGTAACAGCGACAGTGCCGGTTTGCAGCACATTGCCGTTGATCGACAGCGACGCCGCCGCCCCGTTGCCGCCAATGACGGTATAGCTAAGCGGGTTTGAATTGGCCGAGACCGACACTGCGTTCAGGCTGCCGGGGATCGCACCCGTCACGGAACTATTGGTCTGGTCGGTCCAGTTGGCCGAAGTGGCCCAATTGCCGCCGGATGTGCCCGACCAGTAATATGCGTCCTTGGTGGTGGACACCGTGCCAGTGCCGGCGGCGGACGGCGCGGTTTGCAGTGTGACCGTCGCCACACCGCTGGCTGGGGCCACGTCGGCATGGAAAATATTGCTGGCGAAATTGCCCGCCAGGGTCAGCGAACCGATGGCGGCGCCGCCGTTGGTGAGCGTCAGCGTGCCCTGTGTGGTTGTGGTCTGCGCGAAGCTGATGCCGGTGACCGGTTTATCGAGCTGGATCACATCGCCAGGCAGGAAGCCGCTGATGACGCCTGTTGGTTTCGGTCCCTGGAGCTCGAGTGTGCCGGCGGCGGAACCATAATACGATCTGACGAAGGCGATCGCGGCGGTGTCGGAGGCATTGAGCGTGAGATGTGTCCCATAGGGAATGACCAGCGTGCCGCTGCCGGTGATTGCGCCCAGCGCGCTGCCCCAGCCCCCAATCACGACGTTTCCCGAATACCCGTACGGCGCACCGGCCTGCAACACGCCGTTTAGAACAATATTACTGTAGATTGCCCCGCCGTCCATGGTCAGCGTCTGTCCGCTATCGACGGTAAGGCCGCCCGCCGCTGCACCGCCGGCCGAGCCGAATTCGATGCTGGACAACGTATCCACGGCGAGCGTGCCGTACAGCGTGCTTGAAATACCGTTGTTGAGAACTTTGATCGATCCCCCAGCCGTCACCAGGAGGCTGTTGCTGGGATTCCCCAAACTGAGCGCCGCCGCAGTCACCGCGCCCGCCACCTGCAGGACACCGCCAACCGACAGCATTCCGGCTGTGGTCAACGATGCGCCGGATGCGATCGATGCCCAGCCGTGTTCCGTAAACCCGCCCCCCACCGAGATGCTGCCCGTAAATACGGCACCACCGCTTACATAAACCGACGCGGCGCTGCCATTGCCCGAGATGATGAGCGGCGTGACTTTACTACCCTGGTAGATCGAGACAGAATTTCCTGCCCCCGGCGCTTGCAATGCCGGCACATAATTATCCCGCCAGTTTGCCGGATTGCTCCAATTGCCACCGGAACTGTTGTTCCAATTGAAGCTGTCGGAGTTCACGCTCACCGCAGTCCCGCCCGCCGTGCTTGGCGTTGGCGCATATACGATGGTCGATGCCTGACCGGGAGCGCCGGGTTCCAACTGGAACTGGCTGGCAGCGAAACTGCCGGCCAGATTCAGCGCGCCAACCGTGGTGGCGCCGTTCTTGAGCGTCAGCGTGCCCCCGGCAGCGCTGGTCTGGCTGTAGCTGAGGCTGGTGAGTGTCTGAGCCACCGAAATCGAATTGCCAGTGACGAAGCCGCTGATCGCGCCGGTCGGCAAAGCGCCGTTCAACACCAATATATCGTAAACTGCATAGTAACTGCTGGAATTCATCATCTGAATGGCGGCAGTGTCTTTCCCAGCCAGGGTCAGCGTTGCACCCGGCGCCACTTCGATGGTGCCGCTGCCACCGATGACGGGCGCGATGCCGCCGAACGTGCCGATGGTGAGCGCTGCATTGCTGCCGCCATTCTGCCCGGCGATCAGCAGGCCATTGACCACCACGTTCCCGTCGACTGTGCCATCAAGGCTTGCGGTGACGCCGCTATCCACCGTCAACGCGCCCTTCGCGGCCCCACCAGCGGTGCCGATTTCAATGATCGAGGTTGCATCGACCCCAATCGTGTACGGATTGCCCGTCGAGTACGACGAAGAATTCGACTGACTGGCAAATTGCGCCGTGCTGCCGCCAATGGCCAGCAGCGACGCCGAAGCGCTGTTGCCGAGCGCCAGCACCAGCCCGCCCGCCGCCGTCAGCGTGCTGGCACCGCCGATCTGCACGTTGCCGTTCAGGCTGGCGGTGCCCGCCAAGATGAGTTGCGCGCCGCCATCCAGCGCCAGCGCGCCGTACTGCGACAGGCTGCCGCTGACGCCGATCACCGTGCTGCCGATGTTCAGGCTACCCCATTGCAGCACGTCGCCGCCCAGCGCCAAACTGGCCGCGACCCCGTTGCCGGTCACATTGGTGAAGCTGGCCCCGCCGTAAATCGTCACCGCGTTGCCGAAGCTCGGCGGCACGCTGGCGACGCTGTTGGTGGTGACGTCCTGCCAGTTCGCCGCCACGGCAAAACTGCCGCCCAGATTGTTGTTCCACTGATACGCGTCGGTATTGACGGCGACGTAAGTCAAATTGGTGCCGGTCGCGCCATCGCTGACGGTCTTGAAATAACCGAGCGGCAAACTCATGCCGTACGGAAACGCAATGCGTGCCGTGTGCGTGCCATCGGTGGCCATCAGCGACGGCGCGGTATATGGCGCGCTGTAATAGGTCACCGTGGTTTTGGCTAACACCATGTCGGACAGGTCGATGGTCGCGGACGGGTCGAATCCGCTGATCGTGCTGCCGTCGAGATTGGCGCTGAGATCCTTGAAAATTGTGCCGGTGAAGCCGTTGGCATTCAGCGAATCGCCGCCGCCCAGCCCGATCAGAAACTGGTTGTTAGCGGTCGCCCTTAGCTGATCGATGCCAGCGGTGCCTTTGATCTTCAACGGCTGCACCGGCGCGACGCCGATGGTTTGCAGCGTGATGAAGCTGTTCAACTGGCCGTCGAAGCTCATGTGGAACAGACCGCCGGTGTAGTTTCCGGCGAGGCTCAATGTGCCGATGGTGGCCCCGGCCTTGGTGAGCGTCAGCGTGGCCAATGTGGAACTGGTTTGCTTGTAACTGACGCCGGTGGCCTGTCCGGCGGTCATTTCGATGACATCGCCAGCCACGAAGCCGCTGATGCTGGCCGATGGCAGCGTGCTCAAAACGAGCGTGCCCAGCGGCCCGGCAAACTGGATCGGCACACTATCGGCGGCGCCGAGTTGCAGCGTGCTGTTCTCATTGAGCACCAGCGCGCCAGTGCCGCCAATCGTGAAGACTGTCCCGGCTTGATAGTATGACGGATCGATCTGCAACGACGCGCCCGCCTGCACGGTCAGCGTGCCATTCACCACGACATTGCCGTTGATGCTGCCGGCAATGGGCGCCGTCGCCCCCTTGTCGATGGTCAACGCCCCGGCAGCCGCACCGCCCAATGTGCCGACCTCGATCGTCGAGAAGGGATCGACGGTGATGTAGGTTGCAGGATTGGCGATCAGCACGCCGAATTGCGCCGAACTCGCGCCTTGCAATTCGACATAGGTGTTGCCGCCGGTCAGCAGCGAGGCGACCGTCGCCGTGCTGCCGCTGTCGATCCCCATCGATCCGCCGTCCAGGCTCATTGGGCCAAACGCCGTGAAACGGCTGGCGTCGCCCACGGCCAGTCTGGTGTTGAAAAGGACGACCTTGCCGGGAGCCGCCGAAGTGCCGACGTTCAGGGCCGCGGCATCATCGATGTTGATCGTGCCATAGCTGTAAGAACCTGTGCCCGCCCCCATGCTGAACGCGCCGAACTGCGCGGTGCTGCTGGCCACCACCGTCAGCCAACCGCTGAGGCTGCCCATCCCCGTAACGCCCAGGCTGCTGGCGCCGCCCACCTCCAGCGTCGCGGCATTACCGTTGTAGATTGTGGCGGCGGTCAGCTTGGCACCGCCATCCAGTTCCACGTCGGCTGCCATGCCGTATTGCGGCTGGGTCAGCACGATCCCGCCGCCAACCGCCACAGTGCCCCACAGCAGTACATCGCCGCTCAGCGTCAGCGACGCGGCTGTGCCGCTGCCGGTGATATTGGTAAAACCGGCGCTGCCGCCCGCGATGGTAACGGCGTTGGCTGCACCGGGCGCCACATTCGCCGCATTGCCGGTGGTGAGATCGGTCCAATTGCCGATCGTGCTCCAATCGCCGCCGAGCGCGTTGGTCCAGCCATACGCATCGCTGGTCCCGTCAGCCAAAACGGGCGCGCCGGTCTTGCTCGCTGTGTTCGGTGCTTTCGTGGTCATGGCATCCCCCAAAGCGCGAAGGGAATCCACCAGCGCGCGGGAATGATTTTGGCCCGCTCCGTGTGACGGCGACGCTGGGAACCCCTTGCTGACGTTAAGTCTGCACGCGAACCGAACTAAAAGCAACGGATGCTTTCGCGCTTCCAATCAAGTAATAATTTTCACCTCACTCTTCGCAATGCACGCGCCGATGTGGCGCGCTGGCGGCCCAGGCCGGGCCCGGACCGCCACAATCATTCAGCACCGGCTATGTCAGACCGTCGCCGCACCCATCATCGGCTTGATGCCGCGCAACGCTTTCTTCAATTGCAGCAACCGCCTGTCGCGCTCACGGAACAACTCAGCGGGGCTACGGTCACCCCAATCGAAGAAGCCTTTGCCCGCCATCACGCCGGTACGGCCTTCCGCCACCAGCCGATCCAAAGTGGCGTTCTGCTTCGGCTCGGCCGGCGGCACGTAGCTGCCGTTGGTTAGCACCGTGTTGACCAGCGGCAGCCCGGTGAAATCGGCCTTGGCCAGGACCGCCAGCACCGGCAGACGCAGCGCCAGACCGTGGATCACCGAAAGGTCAACTTCCTCCGGCGTGACCAGCCCAGCGTCGAGCAGCGTGTAGACTTCGGCCGCAATGGCCGCCTGAATGCGGTTGGCAATGTAGCCAGGCACGAATTTCTGGAACACCAGCGGGGCTTTGCCCATCGCCGCCAGCGTGGCGCGCACCGTTTCAATGGCCGCCGGATCGCTTTTCGGGCCGCCCACGACGTCGATCAAATCGACGAGGTACGGCGGCGTGTACCAATGCGCGATCAGCGTGCGGGCCTTCAACGCCTCGGGCACCAACGGAAAAATGTCGAGCTGGCTGGTGTTGCTTGCCAAGATCGCGTCCGGGCCCATCAGCGATTCAAGCTGTGCAAACAGCGCCGCCTTGGCCGCCTCGGTCTCGATAATCGCCTCGATCACAATATCGGCGCCGGTCACCGCATCGGCCAGCGACGGGCACAGCCGCACCGATTGGCCAATCCCCTTTTCCTGGATCGCGGGACCGAGCTCGCCCGCTTCGGCCAGCGTCTCCACCGCAGCGTTCATCAAGCCCGGCGCCCGGTCCAGCGTGGCTTGGCTTGTGTCGGTCAACCGCACCCGGTGCCCGCCCAGGGCAAAGACCAAGGCAATCGCGTGCCCCATGGTGCCCGCGCCAATAACCGCGATTTCGCTCATGTTTCGCTCCCCTTCGTCCGTGTCCCGGTCTGCATGTGCCGGCGTTCCGGTGCCCGGCTATTGATGCCCGGGGCGGCAGGGCGCGCCAAGGCCGCTGCGGCAAACACGGCTTGCGGTTTGACCACGGCAGCCACGCGCTTCTAGTCTGACGGCCACCATGGACACATCCGGTCAGGCGATGACACAGCCACAGCACAACCCCAAGCGCGTGGGCGCTGCCCTGTTGGCGGCGGTCGTGCTCGCGGCAGCCCCAGCGGCCGCCGCTGACGTCGCGTTCTCCGTCATGGAAAGCGGAATATACGACAAGGCAGCCGCCGAGATTGCCCCAGCGTTCAAGGCCAAGACCGGCACGAATGTACGGATCATGGCGCTACCCTGGTCGGTGCTGCGCATCGCCAACACCAACGACCTGCTGACCAACACCCACCGCTTCAGCGTCATGAGCGGTGGATATTACCTTACAGAACTCTATTCATACTTCACATTCCTCGACGATTACATCAAGAAGGACAACTTCGCTGTAGGGATGCTGCCGGGCGTCATGCAACCCGGCCGCTCCGAATGGTATAACGGGCACCAGATCGGCGTGCCGTATGGCATCGATGCGTTCGGGCTGATCGTCAACCGCACCTTACTGGCCAAAGCCGAGATCGCTGAGAACTTCCCCGATTGGCCAGCACTGACCAAAGCCTGCGAGACGATCGAGGCGAAGCTGACCGGAGTCGCTTGCATCAGTTTCCCAACGCTCAATGCTGAGCAGCTTATGGGCCTCTTCGTCTCCGCCTATACCGGCCCGTACGTCGATGCCAGCACGCACTACCATCTTGACGAAGCCAAGGCAGCGCTGGCCGGGATGCGCATGGCGCAATTGTGGAAACACGTGGCGCCCAAGATCGGCACGCTGACCTTCGATCAGGCGCACCAGCGTTTTCTGGCGCAAAAGGCGGTGTTCCTGATGACGTGGCCAAGCTTCGTGACCCGCGCGCTCGACGCCGACGAGTCGCCAGTCAAAGGCCAGTGGGGCATGACGAAGTTCCCTGGCGCCGGCTTCGTCTGGCTATCGATCTGGCAGTTGTTCGTGCCGGACGCGGCCGCCGACAAAGCGCTGGCGTGGCAATGGATCAAGGCGTACGCAGGGCCGGAAAGCGCCAAAGCCAATTTCGAAAAATTCGCCATCAACCCGGTGTGGTCGGCTGTCTATGACGACCCAGCATTGAAGGCGGCCCACGCGCATTATTGGCCCGCGATGCTGGATGGCTTCGCCCGCGCCAAGAACCCGCCGCTGACCGGCGATGCGCAGGAACTTCTGATCAGCACGTTGCAAGACATCGTCACGGAACACACGCCGCCATCCGACGCGCTCAAAGCGCTGAACGCCAAGTGGCAGCGGCTGCCGGTTCCGCCTGCGATGCTCAATGCTGCGCGCACCAACGGTCTGGCGGAAAAATAGCCCTGCTGACGACGGAGCGCTGGGTGCTGCGGGCTTGCGCTTGCGGATTCTACAGCGGCAGCACCAATAATTGCCGCGTCAGGATGCCATCTGGCTGCCGCAAATCGTCCAAAATGCTGAAATGGTTGCGCCCGGGCGCTGGCACCAGCACGCCGGGTGCACCGGCAGCGGCCCGATAGGCGTGCAATTTTCGGCTATTCGCCACCAGGGCCGGCAATTCGCTGGTGCCGTAGGTGATCGCCATTGGCTTTGCCACCACCGGCTGCCGCAATGGCGACAGCGACGCCACTTGCTCATCCGACAGAGCCAGTTTTTCGTTCAGATAGGTGTCCCGCAGCGGACCGAGCTCGTAGATGCCCGAGATGCCAAGCCCGGCCACGACGGCCGGATGGTGCAATGCCAATGCCGCCAAATGGCCGCCCGCCGACCAGCCGGACACCACCAGCGGACCGCCCGCGCCATGGACGCTGCCAAATTTGGCCAGCCAGTCCAATGCTTGAGACACTTCGTCGACAATTTGCGCCAGCGTCGCTTGCGGCGCCAACGAGTACCCAACGAATGCCGCCGACCAGCCATGTGCGCGCACGCCATCGGCCAGACAAGCAAAACTATCCTTGCTGTTCATCTGCCAATAACCGCCATGAATGAACACGAGGCACGGCGCATCGGCCGACTCTGCCGCAAATACGTCGATCCGATTTCGCTCCCCAATACCATACGGCAGGTCTAGCCCCGCCGGATTTGCAGCGCGAACCGCGATTGAGGCACGGGTGCGGGCTTCGTGTAGCGCTGCGACATTTGGCACGGCGGCGGTGTTGTTGTAGGCGGCATCACGCGCCGCGCGGCTGAGCGCCCCCCAAACCGAGTCGATTGCCGGGCACGTTTCCACATTCAGGCTCAATAGATCGGACACGTCGCCTCCCGCTTGCGCGAATCTTGCATTGCATCGCTTCCAAGCCTTCGCCTTGCCACAGACGGAGTACCCCGGCGCCGATGAATTTGATCAGTCTGGACATCCGCATGTTGCGGTCTCTGCTGACGGTGGTCGAAACCGGCAGCATTACCGAGGCCGCCCGCCGGCTTGGACGCACGCAACCCGCTATCACTCTGCAGATACAACGCTTGGAAGAACTCACCGGCCGCACCCTGCTGTCTCACGACAGCCGCCGGATCAAGCCCACCGAGCACGGACAGGTCGTGCTGCCGTATGCACAATCCATCTTACGGCTGCATGACGAATTGCTGTCACGCATGTCGTCGCACGGCATCGAAGGCAACGTGATCCTCGGCACCCCGGATCTGTATGCCGCATACATGTTGCCGCCGATCCTGAGCATTTTCCGCAAGGCGTTTCCGCGCATTCAGGTCGAATTGCGCTGCGTGCTGTCCACGCCGCTGGTCGGGCTGGTCAAACGCGGCGAGGTCGATATCGCGCTGGTAACGCGGATGAACGACTTCACCGGCGGGCTCGTGGTGCACCAGGAACCGCTGGTGTGGCTGACCGAGGTGGATTCCGACGTGCATCACGAAACCCCGGTGCCGCTGGCGTTGCTGCCAAACGGCAACCTCTATCGGGACTATGCCATTGCCAGCCTGGAAGGTGCCGGCCGCCGCTGGCGGCTGGCCTGCACCAGCGAAAGCATCAGCGGCTTGCAGGCCGCCGTGCTGGCCGGCATGGCGGTGACGGTGCTGGGGCGCAGCACGGTGATTCCGGGACTGCGCGAACTGCCGCCGAGCCTGGAATTCCCCGCCCTGCCGAGCGTCGATCTGCTGCTGTACAAGGCAAGCGGTGCCCTGAAACCAGCCGCCCGCGCGCTGCACGACTACCTGCAACATTATCTGGGCCTGCGTTCCGCGGCACCAGACGCCGCCGCGCCGCCCGCGCTGCATTTGTCGGCGGAGACCGCCGGTGCGGGCTGACATGGCAGCGGGCCGGATCATGCCGCGCTGGCGGCGGCCACGGCGCGCCCGGTCATGACGCTGACCAAATGCGCCCGATAGGCTGGTTCAGCATGGATATCGCCGTTCAGGCCATCGGCCGGGATGGCGATTTCGGCAATGGCGGACGCATCGAAATTGGCGGACAAGGCCGCTTCCATCGCCGGGACACGAAATACGCTCGGCCCCGCGCCGGTGACAGCAACCCGCACGCCGTTGGCGAATTTCGCCACGAACACGCCGACCACCGCATAGCGTGAGGCCTGGCTGCGGAACTTCGCGTAGGCGGCGGCCTGCGGCACTGGAAAGCGGATCGCCACGATCAACTCGCCGGGTTCAAGTGCTGTGGCGAACAAGCCGGTGAAGAAGGCATCGGCGGTAATCTCGCGCCGGTCGGTGACGACCGTGGCCCCCAGCCCAACCACGGCGGCGGGATAGTCGGCGGACGGATCGGCGTTCGCCACCGCCCCGCCCAAAGTGCCGCGATTGCGCACCGCCGGATCGCCGATGCCGCCTGCCAGCGCCGCGAGTGCCGGGATGGATGCCGCGACAACCGGCGAATTGGCCACCGCGATGTGCCGCGCCATGGCGCCCAAGGTCAGCACGCCGTCCGCCGCCGCTATGCCTGTCAGGGCGGCAACACCGGATAGATCGATCAGCGCGCTGGGCGTGGCCAGCCGGTGCTTCATCACCGGCAGCAGGCTCATGCCGCCAGCAATGCCGACGCCGCCGGTGGATTGCAGCAGGCCCGCCGCATCAGCCAGCGTGGCCGGACGATGATACGTAAAAGGGTGCATGTTCCGCGTCCTTATTCAGCGGCCTGGGCAACGCGCGCGGCTTTGATGGCGCGCCAGATCCGGTTCGGGCTGGCTGGCATATCGACATGGGTAATGCCGAGCGGCGACAGCGCATCGACCACCGCACTCATCACCGTAGCGGGCGAGCCGATCGTGCCCACCTCGCCGCAGCCCTTCACACCGAGATCGTTATGCGTGCAGCGGGTGCTGTGCGTGACGATCTTCATATTCGGCATAATGTCGGCGCGCGGCATCGCGTAGTCCATGAACGACCCGGACAGCAATTGCCCGCTGCTGTCGTCGTACACCGCTGTTTCGCACAACGCCTGCCCGGCGCCCTGCACGATGCCGCCGTGCAACTGCCCGGCCACGATCATCGGGTTGATCACAGTACCGATGTCGTCCACCGCCACGTAGGACAGCAGATGCACGGTGCCGGTATCGGCTTCGATCTCGACTTCGGCGACATGCGCGCCGCCGGGGAAGGTGAAGTTGACCGGATCGTAGAACGACTGCTCCTCCAGCCCCGGCTCCAGCACTTCCAGCGGATAGTTATGCGGGATGTAGGCGGCGAGGCAGATTTCCTCGAACTTCAGCGAACGATCGGTGCCGGCCACGCTGAACTTGCCATCGGCAAACTCGATGTCCGGCTCACCGGCTTCCAGCAGATGCGCCGCGATTTTGCGGCCCTTCAGGATCACCTTGTCGACCGACTTGGCCAGCGCCGAGCCGCCGACCGAGAGCGAGCGCGAACCGTAGGTGCCCATGCCGAACTGCACTTTGTCGGTATCGCCGAACACCACTTCGATCTTGTCCGCTGGAATGCCGAGCTTTTCGGAGACGATCTGCGCGAACGTGGTCTCGTGGCCCTGGCCGTGGCAATGCGTGCCGATCAGCACGGTCACATCGCCGGTGGCATGCACGCGGACCGTGGCACTTTCGTACAATCCGCCGCGCGCGCCGAGCCGCCCCGCGATGCGCGATGGCGCCAAGCCGCAGGCTTCGACATACGTCGCCAGCCCAATGCCGCGATAGCGCCCGCGCGTGGCGGCCTCGGCGCGCCGCGCCGCAAAACCGTCCCAATCGGACAACGCCAAGGCGCGATCCAGGCATCCGGTGGGGTCGCCGCTGTCGTATTCCATCATCACCGGGGTTTGATACGGATAGGCGGCGGTCGGGATCATGTTGTGGCGGCGGATCGCCACGCGGTCCATGCCCAGTTGCGCGGCAGCGACATCGACCAGCCGTTCCAGCACGAACGTCGCTTCCGGGCGGCCCGCGCCGCGATAGGCATCCACTGGCACCGTGTTGGTGAACACCACCTTCACCTCGCAGTAAATGGCGGGTGTGGTGTAGACCCCGGCCAGCAGCGGCCCGTACAGATTAGTCGGAATGTTCGGGCCGAAGGTCGATAGATAGCCGCCCATGTTGGCGACGGTGCTGACGCGCAGCCCCAGGAACTTGCCGGTCTCGTCCAGTGCCATTTCCGCTTCGGTGACATGGTCGCGGCCTTGCGCGTCGGAAACGAAGCCTTCGCTGCGCTCGCTGACCCATTTCACCGGCACATCCAGCCGCCGCGCCGCCCAGGTAATCACGGCTTCTTCGGCGTAGTGGAATTGCTTGACGCCGAAACCGCCGCCGACATCCGGCGCAATGACGCGTAATTTGTGCTGCGGAATGCCGAGCACGAAATTGCCCATCAGCAGCTTCACCACATGCGGGAACTGGCTGGTGGACCACAGCGTGGTGCGGCCGGTGCTGCTTTCGTACTGCGCGACGGCGGCGCGCGGTTCCATCGGGTTGCCGATCAGGCGGTTGTTGACCAGGTTGATTTTCGCCACGTGCGCGGCAGAGGCGAACGCCGCATCCGTGGCGGCACGATCACCAATTTCCCAGTCGCAGCAGAGATTGTCGGGAATGTCCTCGAACACAGCGGGCGCACCCGGCATCAGCGCGTCGATCACGCCGACCACGGCGGGCAGCACGTCGTATTCGACCACCACGGCATCGGCCGCCAGCCGCGCCAGATCGACCGATTCCGCCACGACCAGCGCCACTGCGTCGCCAACATGGCGCACTTTGCCGTGCGCCATGGCCGGGTGCGGCGGCTCCTTCATTGGCAAGCCGTCCTTGCCGGTGATGCCCCAGCCGCAAGGAATGCCGCCAACGCCATCGGCTTTCAAATCCGCGCCGGTCAGCACAGCGACGACACCGGGCATGTCGAGCGCCGCCGAGGCGTCGATGCCGAGCAGCCGTGCGTGCGCGTGCGGCGAGCGGATGAACACCGCGTAGGTCATGCCGGGCAGCTTCACGTCGGCGACGTAGTTGCCGCGCCCGGTGATGAAGCGCTTATCTTCCTTGCGCAGAATGGCCGCGCCAATGCCAGTAATGTTGCCCATGATTATGCCGCCTCCACGCTGCCGGTTGCATGCATCGCCGCCGTGCCGGCCAGAATGGACGCCACAATGTTCTGGTAGCCGGTGCAGCGGCACATATTGCCTTCCAGCCAATGCCGCACTTCGGCCTCGGTGGGTGCTGCGTTGCGGTTGGCGAAGTCGATCGAGCTCATGATCATGCCCGGCGTGCAGAAGCCGCACTGCAGGCCATGATTTTCGTGGAACGCCTGCTGCATCGGGTGCAGCGAATTGCGCCCGCCTGCACCGGAAATGCCCTCGATTGAGGTCACCTGCGAGCCTTGCGCGGCCACTGCCAGCATGGTGCAGCTTTTCACCGAGACGCCATCGGCATGCACCACGCAAGCGCCGCATTGGCTGGTGTCACAGCCGACATGCGTGCCAGTCAGGCCGAGACGTTCGCGCAGCAAATCGACAAGCAGCATGTCGGTCGGCACATCCACAGCCACCTTGCGGCCGTTCACCGTCAGCGTCAGTTCCATGTGACTGGTCTCCGTAATGCGAATTAATGGCTATTCAGCGGTCAGCGCATGCACTTCATCGATGTCCCACGCGGCACAGGCGCGGTCGGCGACACCGATCGGAGCAGCGAAATAGTCGCCCTCCTCCACATAAGCGACGAACAGATCGTCTTTTTCCTGGCCCGCATCGAGCCGGATGGTCACTTTGACGAAGGTGCCCTGGTATTCGACCGCCCGCACCATGCCGGTGATGGCATTGGCCGCCGGAGCCGCACCATCGGCCGCTTTGCTCAGACGCACATGATCTCGCCGCACCGAGAACGACAGGCGCTGGCCCGCCGGATGCGCGTGGCCGCCAACCCGCAATAGGAATGCCCGCCCGCCATCGCTGCGCAATGTCGCAATGCCGTCGCTGATACTCTCCAGTTTGCCGGACAGCACGTTCTGCCCGCCCATGAAGCGGGCCACATAGGCGCTGCGCGGTTCAGCATACACCGTCCGCGCTGGATCGGACTGCACGACGTTGCCGCGATCCATCACCACCACCTGATCGGCCACCGCGACGGCTTCCAATTGGGTGTGGGTGACGTGAATGAAGGTAATGCCAAGCTGGCGCTGCAATTCGCGCAATTCACTGCGCATTTGCAGGCGTAGGAATTCGTCGAGCGCCGATAGCGGCTCATCCAGCAACAGCACGCGCGGCCGACCCAGCAGCGCGCGGCCCAGCGCGAGCTGCTGTTGCTGGCCGCCACTGAAT
>JANYDF010000072.1 GCA_025359905.1 Rhodospirillales bacterium | reverse complement strand
CGGGCGGGCGCGACGGGGCGCGACGGTGGGGGGCGTGCGGGCTGATCTTCAATCAGCGGGCGGACAGGTTGAAGGGTCAGTGATACCAATGGGTTGGGGCGACCGTTAGACTTGAGACTGTTAGACATCGTCCGCCACCGCATCGCTAACGTCCTGAAAAGACACGATATCGACAACGCGATCCGCAGCCTGGTCAATCGCGCCGGTGATGCTGTCGGATATGATCAGGGTCACCGTCTGCTTGCCGGACACGTTGACCGCCAGCGGTTGGCGCTGGTGCACGTAGGGCAGCACCGCGACGGCTGCCAGGCGCTTCTCGGCCAGGGCGGCGGCGATGGTGAAGCCAGCGGCGGCAGCCAGCTCATTGGCCGGCATGACCGCGATCTGCGCCAGCATCAGCAGCGGGTCGCCGATCACCTCGATCAGGTAGCGCGCCGCATCCTCCGACCGGCGGTTGCGCGCGCCGAGCGGCCGGCCCGGACCGCGCGCATCCCGCAGCGCCTGGACGGCGCAGTTGACGGGCAGGCCGAGCAGGTCGGGTTGCGGGTCGAGCGCGGCCGCCAGCCGGGCGGAGGCCGCCCGAGCCATAGCCTTTTGCTGCTCAACGGTCGCACCGGGCAGGCCATCGGTTGGAAGGGGGTGGTGATCGGCCATATTTAATTATTTCCCCAGCCGTGACGGTCAACGGGCAGCGTAACGGCACTGTCACGGGCAGCGTACCGGCAAGTTTGCTGTTCCTGTCTCCCTCTTTTTCTATCCGTTACGTTGGTACAGAGAAAGATGATGGTTCCATGTGCGCGCGCGTATGTGTGCATATGAGGCTTAAACACCGTAGCAGCGTCACGCATAGCTTGTTTCCTTGTCTTTTCAACGTGATAGGCGTTACACCAGCCGTTACGCGCGTGTGACGCCGTTACGCACGGCATTTTTGCATAGCCCCGGACCCAAGGGCGCGACGCAAGTATCGGCGTAATACTTGTTTGAAGTGCTGGGGCTGGAGTGCGGGCATGCGAAGTCATGATGACGGCTCATCATCGTTGAGCGCGACCGACAGCGGGATCAGCACCACGCGGCTTTGCAGGCCATCGAAGCGCAAAGGTGCGGCGCGTGGCACCGCGCCAGGTGTCCGCAAGGCGGTCTGGCGCCAGCCGCCACTGGTGCCGGATCGGCCAGCCCAGATGGTACCGTTGAACGCGCGGGCGAGGCCCTGATGCTGATTGGCGATGGCGAGCCACTCGACCTTATTTTCCCGCACGATGCGCAGGCCGTAGCCCGACAGGCTGGCCTGGGCGACATCCTCGCCGGCATCACCGACGCGGCCGGCAGCGCGCGCCACCAGGGCGCCAAGGGTCAGCTTGTCCCCGCCGCGATAGGTATCGGCGAGGAAGGTCAGCAGGTGATCCAGACAGCGGCGCCAGTCCTGAACGTCGTCGGCCCGCAGCTCGCCCAGCATGCCCATCAGGCCCTTGGTATCGCCACGGCCCTGGATGATGTCCTGGACCTCATCCGCATCGGGAGCCTGCTCATTGAGCACCAGATCGGCGCAGGCCAGCAGCGTGCCATATTGATCGGCGCCGCGCGCGTCCTGAAAGGCGAAGGCAATCAGGGTTTCGCGCCAAAAATCCAGGCGGTCATCGAATTGAGGCCAGACATCGACGACACGGCGCAGCAGGGACTGGCCCAGCGCGTGCAGGCTATCTGCCGAGAGGGTCGGGGCACGGCCGCCAGCTTTGAGCGGCAGCAGTTCGAGCACCGCGATGCGGCTGCGATCCTGCGAGCGCAGCGGCGGCACCATGATGCTGGTCGCCAGCATCGGGGATCTGATCTGGAAGGTCTGGCCACGATGATCGGCACCGCCGCGCAGGCCGATCGACCCGGATGACGCCTGGCGCAACAACTCGATCACCGCGCCGACGGCGGCACCGCCATCCTCCTGGGCTTCGAGCTCATCGAGCAGCACCGGCAGCGCCTTGGACATCAACGCCTGGCGGATGCCGGCGGCGGTGGTATTGGCGGTGCTGACCACCGCGTTGGGGCCGAGCAGCGCCTTGATGGTGTCAAGCAGCGTCGATTTGCCGGTGCCTCGGTCGCCGGTAGGCCACAAGGCCGGCCGCCATTTGAGCGCGCCGCCGAGCATGGCGCACACGATCCAGCCGAGCACCAGGCGCGGCGCGATTTCAGGGTGGCGCCAGTTCCACGACCGCAGCATTGACAGGATTTCGGCCGCAACACCGGCTTGCGGAAGCTGCGCCGGGCCGAGCAGCGCGGCGCTGGTCGGATAGACCAGGCCATCGATGACGCCCCATTTTTGCAGGTTCTGATTGACCATGACGCGGTCGCCGAGGTGCAAGATCAGCTCGCCAGCCCGGCCGCGCCATGCCCCCGCGCCGCGCACGCGTTCGAGTTCATCCCACACCCCCGTAGCGCCTGCGGCGGCCAGCAGATCGGCGCGCACCAGCTCGGCCCGGAAGCTATCAACATCGCCCTGCTTGGAGTGGCGGGGCCAGTGCTGCCAGAGCACGGCGTTATGAGGGGCGAACAGGGCTTCGAGGTTGCCCGCGCCGTGCGCTTGGCCGGTCAGTTCCACGATCACGCCGCTGCCTGACAAATACACCGCGCTCGGGGTGCGGGAATTGAGCATGCCCAAGGGCTGCACCGGGCAATCATCCGGCAACGGCCGGGCGACGTGGGTGATTTCGGCAACCGTGGCTTTTTTCGCGGCGAGGAGGCGCTTGCGGCCGGGGGAATTTTCGCCGGGGGGCTTCATTCCGCCACCACCGCGAGTTCGTCGCGCAACTGATCGTTCCAGTCCTTCACACCAGCGGGCGGGCCGATGACGCGGACTGTCGCGCCAGTATTGCGGTAGTGTTCGACCGCGCGCTGCACCGCTTTGTCTGCGGGGCTGCCATCGGGATCATTATCACGGGCGATCACGATATCACGAATACTTGGTGGAAACTTAATCTGCGCCATGTTTCCCACCGACACCGCCGCCGCCGCGCGCCATTCTGGCACCAGCATGGCGACCGATAGGGCGGTTTCAATGCCCTCGGCGAGCACCACGGTTTCATCGCCCCGCACGTCGGTCCAGGCCCGGCCGGACGCGCCACGGGTCAGGCGGATATAGCCCCCCGAATAGGCCCCGAGGGCGAGCTTGGCGCTGGCGAGGTTGGCCTTGCGCCAAACGCCCCGGCGCTGTTCGAGAAAGGTGCGGTGGGTACTGACATGTTGCCCGCCGCCATTGTTGATGGCGGCGACCATGCCGGGCAGCATCGCGTTGGCTTCCTTGCACCATAATTCGGGGTGGAAGCGGAGGGTTGCGGGCACGTGGCCAAGGGCGGCGAGGGCGATGCCCCGCGCGGCGAGGTAGGCTTCGACCGGGGTGCCCGGGATCGGCCTGCCCGCCAGCCACATCGCCTTGGCGCTGGCGCGCAGCTTGGCGGCGTCGGCCTCGGCTTCGGCATCGTTGCGCTTTTGCTGCCGAACTGCGGCGCGGCGGATATTGGCGAGGTTTTCGGGATCGGCGCCATCGATGCCCAGCCAGATGCGCGCCCATTTGAGGGCGTTGGCCTTGTCCCCCCCGAACAGCACGGCGGCGACCAGGTCAAGCGCATCGCCCCGGTCGCCCGATGAAAAATCAGCCCAGACACCCGCTTTGGCACCCGACAGATGGACTGCGAGCGATTGCCCGGGTTCGCCGGAGACCGAGCCGCAGCGCCATTCATGCGCCATCTGCTTGCCGCCGGGCAGCAATTCGGGCGCCAGGCTGCGGATGCGCTGGCCGAGCAGGCTGGCGATTTCGTCAATCGGGATCAGGGTGACGCGGGCTGGGGCGGTCATGCGCGGCGCAAGTCTCGGGTCGGCACGCAGACGAACGGCTTCATCCCAAGGCCGGCACGGCGGCGGTTGACCAGATCGAGATTGCCGCCATCGAAGACGATGCCGCGCGGGCCGGCCCAGGTGGCGATCTGGTCGTAATCGGCGGGGACTTTACCATCGGGGTCCAGAAAGATCGGCGGGCCGGCGCGCAGTGGGGCGGGCGCGGGCGGGCCGGCG
>JANYDF010000039.1 GCA_025359905.1 Rhodospirillales bacterium | reverse complement strand
CTACTCCGGCACCCTAAGCGCATGGCCGTGACCATCGAGCCATTGGTTCAGCGCTTCCTTGACCAGCTGGCTCAGTGTCATCCGCCGCCGCTTGGCCAGAATGCTCAGTTCCATATGGCACTCCTCCGGGATCGCCACCTGCAGCAGCGCCTTGCCGCGCCGCCACGCGTTATGATCCTTGGCTGCCGCTGCGGGCGCTGCAAGCGGGCGTTCCGGCAAGCTAGCGCCAGCCGGGGCAAGCCGTGCCGCGCGCTGGCGCGACAGCCGCTCGGCCAGGCCGTCCTGCTGGGCCAGTCCCTCGCTGACAATATCCAGTTCCGCCAGAACCGACGCTTTGCGTGCCATATGCCGTGCCTTCAGGCCGCTTGGGTGTTGGTGCGGCGCTCCAGCGCCAGTTCGCCGCGCAGCCAGCCCCAGACCGCGCGGATTTCCTGCGCCGCTGCCTGCCAGGGCTGAAACTCGGTAACCCCCTGCCCTTGCTCCAGCGCCAGCCGGTAATCGGCGCGATGGGTGTAGGTCACTGGCACCACCCGCCCGCCGGCCCGCTCGATTGCCGCCGTCGCATCCTGGCGCCGCCGCAGCGCGCCGGCCGACCAGTCGATCAGCAGCACATAGTGCCCGGTCTGCTCGGCGCGCAGCCGCGCGAAGGTCGGGCCGAGCGTGGACAGTTCAAGATCGGTCGGATGGCACGGCACCAGCACCAGATCGGCGGCGGCGATAGCGGCGGTGATGGCGTTGTTGTCGCGCCCGGCGGTGTCCAGCACCACCAGATCGGCGCCCGCCGCGCGCAGTTCGGCCAACCGGTCCTCGACATCGATCGGCACGCAGGTTTCTGCCAGCGGCCGCGCCGGCAGCTTCTCGCGCCGCCGCAGCCGCGCCCAGCGGCCCACCGAGGCCTGCGGGTCCAGATCGAGCACCGCGACCTCGAAGCCGTCCTCGACGGCGGCACAGGCCAGATTGAGGGCGGCGGTGGATTTGCCCATGCCGCCCTTGTCGGAGGTGAAGGCGACGATTTTCATGCGATCCGCCTCGGTTGCTCATGAGCGTTATACCTCATGAGAGCATGATTGCAATATTGCGTGAGGCCATGAGGCGAGGCGTCCGGCGGTGCCGGGGACTTTAGCGGGATGCGGCTTGTGTCCGGGGCGGCTCGCCGCCCGGCAAACCGGCCAGTTGCGCTGGCCCCGCAGGCTGCACGGATGGGGTGGGGACTTTAGCGGGATGCCGATGGCACCCGTGGCGGCACCGGCGGGCGCGAGGGTTCCAGCACCAGCCCCTTCACGCCGATATCGACCCGCGCGTCGCGATACACCGCCAGCGCCAATTGCAGGTTTTCGATGAAGCGCGGCCGGAAATGGTCCAGCCGCAGGAACCCCGCCCCGAACTGCGAATGCAGCGCCTTCCAGCTGATGCTGCGCTGGGCGGGCAGCACGTGCAGCCGGTAGGCCAGCCAGCAATAGATATCCAGCGCCATGCTGTTGTTGTTGATCGCCCGGATCGCGGCTTCCTCGATCGGCACCGGATGGCGCTGCAACTGCTCGAAAAACGTCTCCGACAGCCGCGCCGTCTCCAGGAACAGGCTGCCCTGGCGGGGGTCGTCGCCGTCCAGGAACAGCGCTGAATCGACGATGTGCTGGTTGAACAGGCCAGCCCGGCCGCCCTGCTGGATGTGAAAAGTCAGCCGGCAGCGCGAAATCCGCTCGGCCTGCTCGCGCACTTCCTTGATCGATTTGCCGCCATGCGGAATGCCCATCCGCCCCAGCCAGCCGCGCAGGCTGCGGCCCAGTTCGACTTCGCGCGACCCGGTGCGCAGCGCCTCGGTTTGCAGATACAGCATGATCAGCCGGGCCCGCGAGCCGTACGGCACGCCGACCGATACCGGCTTGCCATCGGCCACAATCCGCTTGCCCGGCTCCACCAGCAGCGTCACGCGCTCGGTCTGGATCTGCCAGGTTTCGTCGTCCGGCAGCCGCCGGTGCGGCAGGGCGGCCTGCGCCCAGCCGCTGTAGACGAAGCCGACATCGCCGTCTTCGTCGCTCATGTAACGCATCGCGGCATCGACCACACGGCGGTCGAAATCGGCCTGTAGCGCACCTTGGCGTCCACGCGTTTCGATCAGCTCATGTACCGCGCCCATGCGGAAGGGGTCCGTCCGTCCCAACAGCCCGTTGCAACAACCGACGGCACTGTGCCGCAAAGCGCTGGCAATGTCGCTGGGGACTTTTGCGGGATGAGCTACTAGAGAAGCTATTAGTGATTCTACTATTAGTATGTCCCGCTAAAGTCCTCGGGATAGATTGCGCGACTCGTTGATTCGCCGTGATCGCCATCCCGCAAAAGTCCCCACTTGGCCCGCTAAAGTCCCCGCCGCCCTGTGGATAAAATCCGCGCGCCACGACTGCGACTCGGGCGGAGCGATCCCGCTAAAGTCCCCGCCTTTGGCGGCAGCAATACCTCATTGGCTCATTTACTCATGAGAAAATGAGCGCATGAGGCCAGGGCGCTGCCCTGGATCCGCCAAAGGCCTGAGGCCTTTGGAAACCCTTAATTATCGGGGTCCAGGGCCTCAGGCCCTGGCCTTAGTGCTTCATACAAAGCCGTCTTACCAATCCGCAACCGCGCTGCCGCCTCGCGCACCGTCAGCCCCTTGGCCAGCATCGCCCGCGCCCGCGCCAGCTTGTCGCCGTTGGTGACCTTCTTGCGTCCGCCCTTGCGCCCGCGCGCGGCGGCGGCGGCCAGTCCGGCGCGGGTGCGCTCGCGGATCAGGTCGCGCTCGAACTGCCCCAGGGCCCCGAACAAATGAAACACCAGCCGCCCGCCCGGCGTGGTGGTGTCGATTGCCTCGGTGATCGAGCGGAACCCGGCGCCGCGCGCTTCCAGGGCGGCGACTGTCTCGATCAGATGCGGCAGCGAGCGGCCAAGCCGGTCGAGCTTCCAGACCACCAGCACATCGCCGTCGCGCACATAGGCCAGGGCGGCTTCCAGCCCCGGCCGGTTGGCCTGCGCGCCAGAGGCCTGATCCTCGAACACCCGGCCGCATCCAGCCGCCGCCAGCGCATCGCGCTGCAGGGCAGGGGTCTGATCCAGCGTGCTGACGCGGGCGTAGCCGACGAGCGCCAAGGCAGTGTCCGTTTTTCCGTCCGGCTATCAGTTTGTCCGCATTGCCGTTCGCCGTCCAGGGTTTGCGGACACCGCCGCGCGGCCCGCCAAACGATCGTTTGCCGGACCGGCCAGCTACGGCATCAACCCCAACCGCCGCGCCAGCCCGCCCGCCAAGTGCCGCGCCGATGCCTTGGCGGTATCGCGCCACACGGCCGCCCAGGCGCGCAGTCGGTGATAGGTGGCACCGCTATCCGACACCGCCTCGGCGCCGGACGGGACGGTGTTGGCGCTGGCGCTGGCGTTGGCGCTGGACCAGTTGCGCACCAGCGGCGGCGCTGCTCCATCCGGCGCCAGCAGCGTGTTGCCGCGCACGGTCAATTCGCTCACCGCGCCCGTCACCAGCACCGCGCCCGGACGGCTGGCGGCGGTGGCGGACAGGCTGACGGTGTTGCCGTCCAGCAGCAGCGCGCCGCCGCTCACCGACACCAGCGGGCCGCTCATTCGTCCGCCCTCGTCGGTCAGCCGGTTGCCGGCCAGTTCGGTGCGCCGCGCCGACGAAGCGATATGGCCGCCGCCGCGCGCATGCTCGAACCCCGAATTCTCAATGCGCAGCAGATCGATGCCGCCGCACAGCACGGCCTGGTTGGGCCGCCCTTCGGCGCTGGCGCCGTTGGCGGTGAACGTGCTGCCGGCAATGCGCAGCGTGCCGGCCGTGCCGCTGGCCAGGATGCCCACTTGGTTGTTGTCGAATCGGCTGTCGATCACGCTCAGACCCTGGCCCTCGGCACGAATGCCCGCACCGTTGCCGTCCGCCACCCGGATGCGGGCGAAACCGAGATTGCGCACGGTGACGCCGTCGCCCTGGATCACGAACGCCGCCTTGCCGCCGCAGGCCTTGTCGGTGATCTCCACGCCCGGCCCGGCGCCGATGATGGTCAGGCCGCTGGCCCGCCAGATCGCGCAGTCGAAATAGCTGCCGGGCGCGATTTCCACCGTGTCGCCGTCCTCGGCGGCGGCAGCGGCGGCGCTGGGCAGGTCATAGGCCCGGCCCGGCCCGACTTGCAGCACGCTGGCGCTGGCGGTGGCGCAGGGCAGGGTGCCGGCCAGCCCGGCTAGGCAGGCTAGGCTGGCCAGCGCCCCAAGCCAGGGCCTCACTCGACGTCGCCGTCGCCGTGCAGCGCCTTGGCGTTGCCTTCCAGGATGTTGCCCTTCAACTGCGCCTCGGTCGCGGTCATGTTGTTGACCAGATACGAATTGTAGTCGCCGTCGACGCGGAACGTGTTGCGCTCCACCACGATCTCGGCGGTGCGCTGGGTGACGCCCTCGGCGCCGATCATCAGGGCGGCGGTGTGGTTCTCCGATTTCGGACCCTTTTGGATATGGTTATCGCGCATCACCACAGATCCGCCGTTCGGCACATCGATCGCGTAGCTCGACGTGCCCTTGGCGCCGTCGGCGATGTCGCAGCCGATCACCTCGGTGCGCGCGGCGCGCGATTTGATGTGATGGCCTTGCCGGGTTTCGAAGAATTTGGTGCGTTCGATATGCAGCAGCGCCAGGTCGTTGACGTAGATGCCGTGCGCGCAGCCGCCGCCACCCTCGCAGGTGCCATTGTGGATGAACTCGCTGTCGCTGATCGTGATGGTCTTGCCCGGCAGTGCCGCGGCCAGGATGCCATCTTGGTTATTGACGAAGCGGACATGCTCGATGGTCAGGTTGCCGCCCTCGGCGCGGATGCCCGCACCGTTGAAGTCGGGCACCCGGGCGCGGGTCAGTGTCAGGTTGCGGATGGTGACATTGCTGCCGCTGATCACCAGCAGCGCCTTGCCGCCGCACACCTTGTCGGTGATCACCGTGGTGTCGGGCGCGGCACCTTCGATGATCAGGTTGCTGGCGCGCACGAAGGCGCAGTCGAAATACTCGCCCGCCGCGATCACGATGCGGTCGCCGTCCTGCGCTGCGGCGGCGGCCTCGGATGGCAGTTTGTAGGTTTTACCGGCGCCGACTTCGAGCGTGGCGGCGTGCGCCGGCAAGGCAAGCGTGGCGGCGGCCAGCAAGGCGGCGGCAATCGGGGCCGCCCCAGCCAATGCGCGGACGGCGCGGCCAAGACGATGCAGCGGCTTCATGTGTAGCTTCCTTCTGGCAACGCCGCCTCATGGATCCCGCTGGTGCGGCAGCGTGCGCGGGCGATCTGAACCTGCGGCCGGGGCGGTGGCAAGGGGTGGCGGATTGCGCTCTACCACCGGGCGGAGCGTTCGATTATACCGCACCGGCGGTGAGCCGGTTGCAGGAGATCGAAATGAGCACGAGAAGCAAAATTGCAAGTAATCGTAGCATTTTGCGCTCCGGCAACGGCCTGACTGTTGCAATCGGCGGCAAGATATTTGCCAGGATTGGCTCGTGCATTCATGTGCCGCGTTCGCCGTGCGGCGGCGATTTACCGCATCGTGATGCAGCGGGCGGCATATTCCATGAAAATGGGTGACCGGTGACCAACCCGCGTCCGGCAAATGTACGCAGCGCGCTGGTTTTGGTGTTCGCCAACCGCTATTCCGGCCTGGCGATCAGCTTCGTTTCCATCATCATTCTGGCCCGCCTGCTCACGCCGGCGCAAACCGGCCTGTTTTCGGTGGCCGCCTCCGTGGTGCTGCTGGCGCAGTCGATCCGCGACTTCGGCATCGGCGAATTCCTGGTGCAGGAAAAAGAACTGACCTCGGCCAAGATCCGCACTGCGTTCGGGATGACGCTGATCCTGTCCTGGAGCCTCGGCCTGCTGATCTTCTTCAGCCGCGGCTTGATCGCCAAACTCTATGGCACGCCGGAGTTGAGCGCGCTGATCGCCATTGTCTGCGGCTCGTTCGCGGTGGCGCCGTTCAGCAGCACGGTGCTGGCGCTGCTGAACCGCAATCTGGCGTTCGGCATCATGTTGCGCATCACGCTGCTCAGCAACATCGCCAATGCGTCGGTCTCGCTGCTGCTGGCGTATTGGGGCTGGGGCGCCAAGGCGCTCACCTTCGGTATGCTGGCCGCCAATGTCACCACGGCGCTGGTCGCCAGCCTGTCGGCGCGCTCGATGGACCATTTCATCCCGTCGCTGCAGGAGTGGCGGCGGCTGGCCTCGTTTGGCGCCTACATGAGCAGCACGAACATCCTCAATCAGGTCGGCGCCCGCGCGCCCGACCTGATCATTGGCCGGCTGCTCGGCTATGGGCCGCTCGGGCTGTACAACCGCGCCGCCGGCATCGTGACCATGTTCAACGACATGGTGGTGTCCAGCGTTCAGGCGGTGGCATTCCCCGCGTTCTCACGCGCGCACCGCAATAGCGAGGATGTGCGCGAGCCGTATTTGCGCGCGCTGACCTTGATCACCGGCGCCGTGCTGCCGGTGCTGGCGCTGCTGGCGGTGCTGGCTTTGCCGCTGGTGCAAGCCCTGCTGGGCAGCCAATGGCTTGCCGCCGCGCCGCTGGTGCCGCTGATTTGCGCCGGTGCGGCGTTCGAATCGCTGGCGCCGATGGTGACGCCCATTCTCAGCGCCACCGGCTGGGTGCGCATGGTGCTGCGCATCGCGCTGTCGCTGCGCGCCACGCAAGTGGCCCTGGTGGCTTTCCTGTCGAATTTCGACATCACCTGGATCGCCGCCGGACAGATCGTCTATGGCCTGGTGGCGTTTCTGGTCAACGCGCGCTACCTGCGCCGCTGCATGGGGCTGCAGATGGGCGCGCTGCTGTGGGCGTCGCGGCAAAGTGCCCTGGTGGCGCTGCCGACGGCACTGGTGCCAGCGCTGGCGCTGAGCCTGCTGACGCCTGCGCAAAATCCTGCTTGGTTCTCGCTGGCGCTGGGGCTAAGCCTGGGCGGGATCTGCTGGTTCGCGGCCATGTTCGGGCTGCGCCACCCCTTGCGAGGCGAGCTGCAATCCATGCTGGCCGAAGCTGTTGCGATGATCCGCCGGCCCGCCCAGCCGCCCGCGTGACCCAGCTATGACCGCGACAGTTCCGCCATCGCCGCCGCGCGCTATCGCCGCCAGCATCGGCCCCATCGGTGATGTTCCGGCACGATCCCGGACGCCGCCGCAGCGGGACGGCGGGCGTTGACACATCATTTCGCGCAGTAAGTTCCATGTCCGCCCTGTTTCGGCCCGCCGTCATGTTTTCCAATGCAGCGCCCGCCGCCACGGCCGCGCCGCTATGCGCGGTGCTGATCGACGCGGAGGAGGATTTCGACTGGCAGAACCCGGTGCGCGGCGTGGCGTACGATGTTTCCTGCATGCGCCATCTGGGCGAACTGGAACGCGTGCTGGCGGCACACCGCGCGGTGCCGACCTATCTGCTGACCTACCCGGTGCTGCAGGACGCCGCCATCGTGGCCGCGCTGCGCGAGCGGGTGGCGAGCGGGCAGTGCCGGGTGGGGGTGCAACTGCACGCCTGGGTGACGCCGCCGTTCGAGGAAACCGCC
>JANYDF010000014.1 GCA_025359905.1 Rhodospirillales bacterium | reverse complement strand
CCAGACGCGACAGTGAGTCCAGATGCGAAGGACCGGACCATCGAAGAGTTGCGTGGCGAAAATTTCAATCTGAAGGTCGACAACCTCGGAAAGCAAAATTTCATCCGTCAGCTTGTCGTGGATCGCGAGCAGATGTTGGGCGAAATCAAGAAGATCAGCTTCGAACTCGGGGCTGCCCGGAGCCGAGTGGCGCAACTGGAAGCCCCAGGGCAGTCGCGCGACGAGCCGCGACCGGTCGCGACAGTGACGCACGATCAGGTGACGGTGTCAGCCGATCCAGGTCCGCCACCGCAGACGGCGCGCGAATCGCCGACGCTGCCGAGCCGCAAAAGGTGGCGCCTCTGGGGATGACGATGTCCCCATCCCAATCGGGAGCATTCCCAAAGGATGTTACAATGGGCGGATGGATCAACGTAATTGCCAGATGACCCCGATTGCGAAGGTGATCGCCGAACGGACGATTGAATTGGACGTGGCGTTCGATCCGGTGACCCGTGGCGGTTTCACCCAGATCCCGAACTTCATCCTCACCGATGACACACTGAGCCTGGGCGCCAAGGTCGCCTACGCCATGTTCCTGCATTACGCGTGGCACAAGGACAGTTGCTTCCCTGGCCAGGATCGCCTTGCCGGAGCGATGGGGATGAGCAAGTCCAGGGTCAATGACTTTATCAAGGAACTTGAACGGGTCGGCTTGATTGAAATCCGCCGCAGAGGGCAAGGTAAGACAAACATATATAGAATCAAATTTGTCGTGAAGGGGAAAGCCAAGCGTCACAGGCTCTGAGTTCGACAGGCAGAATTCTAGAATTCGGTCAGCAGTGATCTGGAGTTCGACCGGCCGAATCATTCTATAATTATATGAAGAGAAATATATTCAAGAAAATAATATAAAGTTTTCGCCCAGCCTTCGAAAAGGCCGAAAGCAAGCTCAGATATCTGATGATCACGTGGAATGCAAATTTTGCAAATCGGCATTGCGTAGAACGCAAATGGAGGCGGCTCGATCAGCCATCGGCCCAAGACACGGCTCGGGTTGCTGCAAGCCAGCTACGGCCAACCGGGGTGCAGTTCGGCGCAGGCAAGGACGGTGCCTCGTTAGCGCCGGCGGCGGCCACTGGCGCGCCGGAGGAGGTGACCATGCCGTTCAACGTCCACGATGATGAGCGCGCGGAAGTGAGAGCCGGCGAGGTGAAGTGACCCTGGTCCGGGTGCGCGGCGTTAGGCTCTCCTTAGGCTCGCAGGGTCGGCCGTGCCAGCGGCCTTGACCGGGCGGGGGCAGGGTGTCTACCTCGGTTTGGGACTGGCCTTTGGTGCCCGGCTCCGAGCCCACCGGCGCCAGTGACCGTACTGTCGGAGCCTATAGTGAGCCTAAGAGAAAGTGCCTGCCGTCTAACCCACTGCAAACAAACGCTGCGCCCTTAGCTCAGGTGGATAGAGCAACTGCCTTCTAAGCAGTAGGTCGCTGGTTCGAGTCCAGCAGGGCGCGCCACCTTGGGCGGTTCGGCCTAACCCCGCCGCATGCCGCGCAACGCCGCATCGCCCTTGTTGCGGCGGATGGCCTCCGCCACGTCCTGCGGCACCACCACCTTGCCAACCGGGGCGAACGTGGCCGCCGCCAGTTTCAGGTGCGCCCAGGCAAACGGCAGGCCGATGATGGTCACCGCCGCCGCGATGGCGGCCAGGATATGCATCACCATCAGCCAAAACCCAGCCAGCAGAAACCACAGCGTGTTGGCCACGAGGCCCAGCGGGCCGGTGCCGAGCGAGTCTTCGCCGGACACATCGCGGCGGGACACCACCTCGCGGCCGAACGGGGCCAGGGTGAAGCTGGCCAGGATGAAGCACGCCTTGGCCCACGGCAGCCCCACGATGGTCAGCGCCATGATGCAGCCCGCCAGCGCCCACATGGCGGCGGCGATGAAGCCGAGGCCGGGGACGTTCCACAGGATATTGAGCAGCAGCGGCATTATACCAAATCTCGCTGACCAAAACTCATTGTCGTTGCCGGGCGTGACCCGGCAATCCATGGCGCCGCACAGAGCATCTCGCGTCTAACACCGGGCGTTGGCATGGATCGCCGGGTCAAGCCCGGCGATGACGATTGAACGGATCCCGGGTTCTCGCCCAAGAGATTTGGCATCAGCTGTCCTTCATCCGCCGCGCCAGGGCTGCGAACGGAGATTCGGGTTCCGCTGGCGCGTCCAGGTCCGGCAGCTTGGCGCCGGGCTTGTGCGGGTAGGGATCGAGCGTCAGCGCCAATTGCTCGGCCGCCGCTTCGCCCAAGTCAACCGCGATGCCCTCGTACGGCACTTCGTCCACCGCCTCGGGGTCCGGGTCGTCCGCTTCGCTGCCGGCGGGCACGAAGGCGATCTTGAAGTCCTCGGCGGTTTTCACCGTGAATGCTTCCAAGGTCAGCACGCAGTCGCGCACCATGCTGGCGGTCATGTGGCCATGCGCCTCAATGCGTCCGCGCGCGGCGCGGTGCAGCCGCCAGCGGCAGGTCAGCGCGCGCAGCGCCGGGATGCCCAGGCGCCGCGCAAGGGCTGCGCATTCCTCGGCATTGGCCACGACGGTTTCCTCGAAACTGCCCACGCCCAGCCGGTCGAGCGCGAATGGGCGGTGGAATTCCACCCCGCCCGTCATTGAGCCTTCGGTCATGGCACCGCCTCGGTGACTGGCAGGAACCGCACCCGGCCAGCGGCCAGCGCGTCGAGTTGCTGGGCGGCGAGGCAGGCGTCCTGGGCACGGGCGATACGCGCCAGCGTCTCGGCGGCGCCGGGCGGGGCAGCGCCACGCCAGACGTTGCGCACCAATGCGGCAGGCAGTGCCGCGGGGTCGCTGCCGGACAGGGCGGCTTCGTAGGCGGCGGCGCGGCCGTGGAACGCCTCCCACATCTTCTTGACCTTCTTGGCAATCGACATGTCGCCGACGCCCAATTCGCGCAGATTGATGTCCATATCGCTGAACATCGCGTCGAATACCGCCTGCGCCACCTCAGGGCCCGGCGATTTGCGGCGGCTGACGGCGCGGATCACCAGGAACACGTGCAGCCCAACCAGATCGAAGCGGCCGTCCAGCGTATCCGGCACGCCGAGCTGTTCGTAAAAATACGGCTCGCGCGCCGCCGCCACAGCCGCGCCGTATAGCTCGTAGCCGGTGCGCTCGTGGCGCTTGCGGCGTAGGAATCCCAACACGTTACCTTACTCCTTCAGGCCGCTGCAGCCGTTTTGGTTGACATGGGCGCCCGCCCATGACACCCGGTACCTAGCGCCGCCGCCGGCCCGGTCAATCGCGTCCGTCCGCAGCGGCCCCGATGAGGCTTCCAGTGCGCAAAATGTCTACCCGCTTTTGCTCGTTGCTGGCGCTGGTGTTGCTCGCCGGCTGCCAGTTGCCGGATTTCATGACCTACCCGCCGCAGGTGCGCGGCAACCGGGTAGAAGACGACGACGTGGCCCAACTGGTGCCCGGCACCTCGACTCGCCGCGACGTGATCGCGCTGCTCGGCTCGCCCAGCACCAAGGCCACGTTCGACGATAATACCTGGATTTACGCCTCCGAGGTCACCCGCCCGGTGATCGGCGGGATGCATTCCATCGAGGAACAGCGGGTTTACGTGCTGACCTTCGATAGCAAGGGCGTGCTGACCGGCACGCAGAAGAAGACCGAGGCCGATTCGCTGCCGGTGGATGTGGTGTCGCGCACCACGCCGTCGCCGGGCACCGAGGCGACGCTGTTGCAGCAGCTTCTCGGCAATGTCGGCCGGTTCACTGCGGCCCCGTCGAGCTCGCACGGTTCGGGCAGTTCGTCGAATAGTTCGGGCAATTTCTGACCGCCGGCTAAAAATGGCTCCACCCCGCCTGCGTGAGCGCCAGCGCGGTGCCGGTGGGGCCAAGCACCGTCACCTGCGGCACGCCTTCGGTGAAGCGCCCAACGCGGGTGACGGCCACGCCTGCTGCTGCGGCGACGGCTTGCAGCGCGGCGGCTGCGGCGTCTGGCACCGCCATCGCCAATTCGTAATCGTCGCCGCCGGTCAGGCATAGCGCGAGATAGCCGTCGCCCGCCGCGCGGGCAGCGTCCGAGCGCGGCACCGCCGCTGCCTCGATGGTCACGCCGCAGCCGCTGGCGCGGCAGATGTGCCCCACGTCCTGCACCAGTCCGTCCGATACATCGAGCGCCGCCGCCACAATGCCGTGCCGTGCCACGCCGAGGCGCGGGCGGGGCAGGCGGTAGCGGTCCGCGAGCCAGCCGGTGGGGTCGGGTAGCGTGCCCTGCGCCGCCAGCAGACCGAGCGCGCCGTCGCCGATGCTGCCCGTCACCCACAGCCCGTGGCCGGGCCGTGCGCCATTGCGCCGGATGGCCTCGCCGGGTGCCACAGTGCCCAGGATGGTCAACGACAGGCTGACCGGACCGGAAGTGGAGGTGGTGTCGCCGCCCAGCAGCGCGATACCGAATTCGGCCTGATCCCGCGCCAGCCCGGCGGCGAAACCGGCGAACCATGCGTCAGGCGTGGCGCGCGGGGCGGAGACGGTCATCAGGTAGCCGAGCGGTGCGGCGCCCATCGCCGCCAGATCCGACAAATTGGTCCGCAGCAGCTTGCGGGCCACCAGATCGGGCGGGTCATCGGGCAGGAAATGCACGCCCGCCACCATCGCATCAGCGGAAAGCACCAGTTCGCGGCCGGGCGGCGGGGCCAGCACCGCCGCGTCGTCGGACAATTCGAGCGCGCCGGGCCCGGCCAGCGGACGGAAATGCCGCGCGATCAGCGCGAATTCGCCCCCCACTTCGCTCAAGTCGGCCCCGGTTCGCTCAAGCCCCCCCCGCTTCGCTTAGGTCGCCGCAGCGGGGAAGTCGGCCGGGCGCAACTGGCGGCCGAGCCGGTCCAGCACGCCGTTGGCCATGCCGGGTTCGTCGCCGTCGAAGAAACCGTGCGACACGTCCAGGTATTCGTTGATTACTACGCGGGCCGGCGGGCCGCCCGGCATCAGCAACTCGGCTGCCCCGGCACGCATCACCGCGCGCAGCACCGGGTCGAGCCGGTCGAGCGGCCACTCGGGGGGCAGCGCCCCAATCAGCAGCGCGTCGATTTCTTCCTGGCGCTTGGTGGCGGTGCGAACGATCTGCGCGAACAGCGGCACGTTGGCGTCGGGCACGCGGCCGTCCTCGAACCCGCCGCTGCCGGGCAATTCGCCAAGCCGGTGGCGGACGAATTCGTCGATCACCGTCTCGGGGCTGGTCTGGCCCTGCTCGGCCTGGAACAGCGCCTGCACGGCGGCCACCCGGGCAGCGGTGCGCGGGCGGCCACGGTCGTCTTTTGGGCGCGGGGCCATCAGACGGCGCCCAGCCAGCGCGCGGCGCGGATTTGCACCAGCGCGGCGGCAGCGGCCTCGGCCCCTTTGTTGTGGCCATCGGCGCCGGAGCGGTCGATGGCTTGCTGCACGTCGTGCACGGTCAGCAGGCCGTTGCCCAGACACAGGCCGAATTGCAGCACCACGGCGGTAATGCCCGCCATCGCCTCGCGGCAGACGAATTCGTAGTGGTCGGTCTCGCCCTTCACCACGCAGCCGAGCAGCACGAAGCCGTCGTAGCGCCGCTTGCCGCGCACCGCGAGGCGCACGGCGCCGGCCAGTTCCAGCGCGCCGGCGATATCCAGCACGTCGAACGTCGCGCCGGCTTCGCGCAGGATGCGCTCGGCGCCGGTGCGCAGGCCGTCCACCACGGCGGTATAGTACGGCGCGCGCACAACCAGCAGATGCGGTGCCGGGCCTTCAAGCTGCGGGGCGGCGGGCAGCGCCTCGTCGATGGTGCTCATGCGGCGGCGTCCGCAGCGGCGGCGTCCGCCGGGATATGGCGCTGTTCGACGATGTTCAGCCCGTAGCCGTCCAGCCCGACAATGGTGCGGTGCGTGTTGGACAGCAGCACCATGTCGCGCACGCCGAGGTCGAGCAGGATTTGCGCGCCGATCCCATAGTCGCGCAGTTCGGTGCGGGTGCGCTGCGCCGTGCCCAGAGCCGCGACCCGTTCGGACAGTTTGGTGGGCCACATTTCGCGCAGCACCACCACCACGCCGCGCCCCTCGGCGGCAATCATCCGCATCGCCGCGTGCAGCGCCGGGGTGGACTGCGTGCCGACGAAATCGTCGATCAGATCAACGCCGTGCATGCGCACCGGCACCGGGCCGGGCGCGGCCGGATCGCCCTTCACCAGCACCAGATGCTCGGCATATTCGACGTTGTTGGCGTAGACGATCACCTTCCAGTCGCCGCCGAATTCATGCGCCAGCGTGCCTTCCTCGACCCGGCGCACCAGTTGCTCATTGCGGCGGCGGTAGCCGATCAGGTCGGCGATGGTGCCGAGTTTCAGATTGTGGTACTGAGCGAACGCCACCAGGTCCGGCAGCCGCGCCATGGTGCCGTCGTCGTTCATGATCTCGCAGATCACCCCGGACGGGTTCAGCCCGGCGAGGCGGGCGATATCGACTGCCGCTTCGGTGTGCCCGGCGCGCACCAGCGCCCCGCCCTCGCGCGCCATCAGCGGGAAGATGTGCCCCGGCGTCACGATGTCCTCGCGCGGGCTTTCCGGGTTGATCGCCACCGCGATGGTGTGGGCGCGGTCATGCGCGGAAATGCCGGTGGTCACCCCGGTACGCGCCTCGATCGACACGGTGAACGCGGTCTGGTGACGGGTGCCGTTCGACTGGCTCATCAGCGGCAGGCCGAGCTGTTCCACCCGGTGGCGCGTCATCGCAAGGCAGATCAGGCCACGGCAATAGCGCGCCATGAAGTTGACCACGTCCGGCGTGGCGAACTGCGCCGGGATGACCAGATCGCCCTCGTTCTCGCGGTCCTCGTCGTCCACCAGAATGAACGGACGGCCATTGCGCGCTTCCTCGACCAGTTCTTCAGCCGAGGCGAGGTATTCCGACAGGCTGCGCGTGGTCAGATCGATCGTCATCGGAACTCCTGTAGCCGGGCCACGTAGCGCGCCAGCGTGTCGATTTCGATATTGACGGGATCGCCTACCTTCAGCGTGCCAAAACTGGTCACGCTGGCGGTGTGCGGAATGATGTTCACGCCAAAGGTGGAACCCTGCACTTCATTGACGGTCAGCGACACGCCGTTGACCGCAACGCTGCCTTTCGGCGCGATGTAGCGGGCCAGCGCGTCGGGCACGCGGAACACCCAGCGGGTCGAGCCGTGGTCGGGTGTCGCGGACAGCACGTCGCCGACGCCGTCGCAATGCCCGGCGACGATGTGCCCGCCGAGTTCGTCGCCCACTTTCAACGGGCGCTCCAGATTGACCGCCGTGCCCGGCGCCCAGGTGCCCAGCGTGGTTTTCGACAGCGTCTCGTCGGACACATTCACCGCGAACCAATCCGGCCCGGTGGCAATGGCGGTCAGGCAACAGCCGGAACACGCAATCGACGCGCCGAGCGGAATGCTGGCGGTGCCGGTCCAGGCCGCTTCGGCCACCGGTGTTGCGATCACCAGCCGCATGTCCTGGCTGCCGCCGAGCGGAGCAACCTCCCGCACCGTGCCGAGCCCTGTGATAATACCCGTGAACATCCGTCTTCCTCGTCTCGTCTTCAGGCTGCCCGGCGCAGCTCGGTCAGCACGTCGTCACCGGCCGGACCGACCGACTCGCGCACGAAGCGCGGCATGGCGGCCAGCGCCTGCACGCCGAACGCCTGCGCCGCCGGCCAGCCGTCGCCGCCCATCACGCTGGGCGCGTGGAACCATGCAATCCGGTCCACTAGATCGGCGCGCAGCAGGGCCGCTGCAAGCTGTGCCCCGCCTTCGACCAGCACGCGGGTGATGCCACGCTGGGCCAGGGCCTGGAAGCCCTCCAGCAGATCGACCCCCATCGGCGCCGCAGCGGTCTCGATCACCGTCACGCCTGCGGCTTGCAGCGCTTCCAGCCGTGCGGTGCTGTTGCCATGGCGGGCGATGATCCAAGTGGGATGCTCACGCGCGGTGGCAACCAGCTTGGCGGTCAGCGCGGTGCGCAGATGGCTGTCGGCCACCACCCGCACTTGCGGTGCGGACTTGAAACCGGGAATGCGGCAGGTCAGCTCGGGATTATCGGCGGCCACGGTGCCCACGCCCGCCATCACCGCGTCGTGCCGCCCGCGCAGCGCGTGCGCCATGTGCCGTGCGGTGCTGCCGGTGATCCACTGGCTCTCGCCGGAGCGCGTGGCGATGCGCCCGTCCAGCGTGCTGGCCAATTTCAAGGTAATCAGCGGGCGGCCAAGGCGCAGGCGGGTGAAAAAGCCAGCGTTGACCGCTTCGGCTTCGTCGCGCAGCAAGCCTTCCGCGACCTCGATGCCCGCGCCGCGCAGCCGGGTCAGGCCCGCGCCATTGACGCGCGGATCGCAGTCGCGTGCCGCGACCACCACGCGCGCCACGCCGGCGGCAATCAGCGCGTCGGTGCAGGGCGGGGTGCGGCCATGGTGGCAGCAGGGTTCCAGAGTCACGTATACCGTCGCCCCGCGCGCGGCGGCGCCCGCCATCGCCAGCGCCTGCGGCTCGGCGTGCGGCCGCCCGCCCGGTGCGGTCACGGCGCGGCCCACCACGCGGCCGTCCTTGACCACGACGCAGCCGACCGATGGATTGGGCCAGCAATTGCCGAGGCCCCGGCGCGCGAGCGCCAGCGCCGCGCGCATGTGTGACGGATCGTTCATCTTTGGCCTATGTGGGCTCGCCAAGCCCGCCGAGAAAGGCCTCGAAGTCCTTGGCTTCCCGGAAGTTGCGATACACCGAGGCGAATCGTACATAGGCGACCGCATCGACCTCCTTCAGCGTCTCCATCACCAGCTCGCCGATCTGCTTGCTGTCGATCTCGCTGTCGCCGGAGGCTTCGAGCTGGCGGACGATGCCGTTGACCACCCGCTCCATGCGTTCCTCCTCGACCGGCCGCTTGCGCAGCGCGATGCGGATCGACCGCGCCAGCTTGTCGCGGTCGAACGGCACCCGCCGCCCGTCGGTTTTCACCACGGTCAACTCGCGCAACTGCACCCGCTCGATGGTGGTGAAACGCTGGCTGCACCCGATGCAAAAGCGCCGCCGCCGGATTGCGCTGTCGTCGTCGGTCGGGCGGCTGTCTTTCACCTGCGTGTCGGCATGGCCGCAGAACGGGCAGCGCATGTGCGCTGCCTAGCGGTGCCCGCCGTAGATCGGGAAGCGGCGGCACAGTTCCAGCACCCGCGCGCCGACGGCGGCTTCGGCGGCGGCGTTGGTGCCGTCGTTGGAGCGCGACAGCCCGTCCAGCACTTCACCGATCATCTGGCCGATCTGCTTGAACTCCGCCGCCCCGAAGCCGCGCGACGTGGCCGCTGGGGTGCCGAGCCGGATGCCGGAGGTGATGGTGGGCTTTTCAGTGTCATGCGGGATGGCGTTCTTGTTCGCCGTCATGTGCGCCCGCTCCAGGCTGGCTTCGGTCGCCTTGCCGGTGACGCGCTTGGGCCGCAGATCGACCAGCATCATGTGGCTATCGGTGCCGCCAGTGGCGATGGCCACACCTTGTTCGACCAGCGTTGCCGCCAGCACCTTGGCGTTCTCGGCCACCGCAATCTGATAGTCGCGGAATTCCGGGCGCAACGCCTCGCCGAACGCCACCGCCTTGGCGGCGATGACATGCATCAGCGGGCCGCCCTGCAAGCCGGGGAAGGCGGCGGAGTTGAACTTCTTGCCAAGTTCGAGGTCGTTGCACAGCACCATGCCGCCGCGCGGGCCGCGCAGCGTCTTGTGCGTGGTGGTGGTGCAGACATGCGCGTGCGGCAGCGGCGAGGGATACACCCCGGCGGCGATCAACCCGGCGAAGTGCGCCATATCGACCATGAAATACGCGCCGACTTCATCGGCCACGCGGCGGATGCGGGCGAAGTCGATGATGCGCGGATAGGCCGAGCCGCCAGCGATGATCAGCTTGGGCTTCTCGGCACGGGCCTTGGCTTCCAGTTCATCGTAGTCGAGCAGCCCATCTTCACGGCGCACGCCGTATTGCACCGCACGGAACCACTTGCCGGACAGGTTGGGGGCCGCACCGTGCGTCAGATGGCCGCCGGCATCCAGGCTCATGCCCAGAATGGTGTCGCCGGGATGCAGCAGCGCCAGGAACACCACCTGGTTGGCGTTGGCGCCGGAATGCGGCTGCACGTTGGCGTAGGCGCAATCGAACAGCTTCTTGGCGCGGTCGATGGCCAGTTGCTCGGCCACATCGACATACACACAGCCGCCGTAGTAGCGCCGTCCGGGGTAGCCTTCGGCATACTTGTTGGTCAGCACCGAGCCTTGCGCTTCCAGCACCGCCGCCGAGACAAGGTTCTCGCTGGCGATCAACTCGATACCGTCCTGCTGGCGCGCCAGTTCATGGCCGATGGCGGCCGCCAGTTCGGGATCGGTTTCGCTCAGCGGGGCGTTATAGAATCGTTGCAGGCTGGCGGCGGACGCGTATTCGGTCATCGTGGGGAACCTTTGGGCGTGGGAGCCTCGTCGACCAGCAGCCTGTATCATGCAGCCGTGGGCCGTGGAATTGGCCATTGTTTACCGGCCCGCAATTCGGCCATGCGAGCGGTAAAACGGTTGTCAAACGCCGCCGCCGATTGCAGGTTGCGCCCGTGCCGCCGGGTGGGGTTCCGGCCGGCATGGCCGGAGGCCGGCGGCAGCAGCGAGGATTGAGGAGTGCAGGACATGGCGCAGAAATTTGTGATCGGCGATATTGTAAAATTGAAGTCGGGTGGTCCGGCAATGACAGTCACCGAGGCGACAGTGCAGAACAACGGGCGGCTGCATGTGCAATGCATTTGGTACATTGCCGAGAAATACAGCAGGGAATCGTTCGACTCCGACGCGTTGACCGTCGTGGTGCTGTAATCTGCCGTGCTAGTCGCTACTGGACTTCAGCGGCAGGTCGCGCAGCCATAGGCAGGTGATGAACGCACCGGCTGCCAGGATCGCGCAAACCATGAAAGAAATATGAAAAGCCGCCACCAGCGATCCGGTGGCGGCCGCTAGAATATCCGGGGCAATCTGGTTCGCCACAGAGTCGTGGCCGCGCATGGCGCTAAGGTCGACTTGGCCGGTCATCCCGGCTTGCGCCAGCCCGGCGGCGAAGCGGCTGGACAGCAGGGTGCCCGCCAGCGTGCTGCCGAACGCGGCCCCCATCGAGCGCAGGAACAGCAGCGAACCTGTCGCCACCCCCACATCGCGCCGCTGCGCGGCGTTTTGCACAATGACCAGATTGGACGGCATCACGATGCCGAGCCCAAAGCCCACCACCAGCATCGCGATCGTCGATAGCGCCGAGGCGCCGGCCGAATCGAGCCACGCCAGCAGCACGAACCCGGCGACGGCGGTGCCCAGGCCGCACAACACGATGGCCTTGGCCTTGCCCAGCCGCCGCGCAAGCTGGCCAGCGGTGTAGGCGCCGGCGACGTTGGCGGCGAGGAACGGCACGATCAGCGTGCCGGAATGGGTGGCGTCCGCCCCGCGCAGCAGCTGGAAATACAGCGGCAGCAGGAACGTGGCGCCGAACATCGACCCAGCGGTGAGGGCGGCGATAATCACGCCACGGGTAAATACTGCGTTACCGAACAGCCGTGGCGGCAGCATCGGGTCGTCCGCCGTGCTTTCGCGCCAGATCAGCAAGCCCAGCAACACCACGGCGGCGGCGATCAGCGACAGCACTTCCGGCGAAATCCAGGCATAGTCGCCGCCGCCCCAACTCATCACCAGCAGACAGCTTGCCACCAGCGCGGTCAGCAGCGCCGCCCCCGCATAGTCGATCTTGGCCACCTGCTTGCGGATCTTCAGCAGCCGCAGCGCCCGGTCGCTGAGGATGTAGGCGGCAATGCCGATGGGCAGATTGATCCAGAAAATATAGCGCCAGGACAGCGCATCGGTCATCCAGCCGCCCAGAATCGGCCCGGCGATGCTGGCCACACCCCAGGTGCCTGCCATGTACGCCTGATACTTGCCGCGCTCACGCGGGGCGATCACGTCGGCGATGGCGGCCTGCGCCATTGCCATCAGTCCGCCGCCGCCCAAGCCTTGCAACGCACGAAATGCGATCAACTGCCACAGGCTGCCCGCCAGCGCGCACAGCACCGAGGCGATGACAAACAGCACGATGGCGGGCAGCAGCAGCGCGCGGCGGCCGTAAATGTCTGACAGACGCCCATAGATCGGCGTGGCGGCGGTCGAGGTCAGCAGATAGGCCGAGACGATCCACGACAGATGGCCGAAACCGTGCAGATCGGCGGCGATGGCGGGCACCGCCGGGACCACCACCGTTTGGTCGATGGCGGCCAGCAGAATGCACAGCAGAATGCCGGTCACCACCCGCAGGATTTGCTTGTGGGTGAAATTCGGCATCGCCTCTGGCAGCGGCGGCACCGCAGCGTCGAGGCTGAGCGAGGGGGAAGGCGCTTCCATCTTGGCCCGCACGTGAACGAGCGGGCATATACCGCTACCGAGTAGTTACAATGGGAGTGGAACGGCTTTCCTGCCAATCGCGGCTGCCATGCGCGCTTCGCTGGGCGCCGCCGGTTCGGTGCGCCCTGGCGCGGGCAAGGCTCGCTTTCGGCGGCATTCGCCTTCAAGCTGACATCGCGCTGCCTGCCCAAAGCGGGTATGAGGCACCGGCGCGGTGCTTCATACCCGCGGAAAATCGGAGAAAACCATGCTTATCGGCATTCCCGGCCTACTGACACCTGATTTGCTGCACGCCTTGGCCTCGATGGGCCACGGCGACACCATCGCCCTGGTCGATGCGAATTATCCGGCGTCGCGCGGCAAGCGTACGCTGCACCTGCCGGGCGCCAATGTTGTCGCCATGCTGCGCGCCGTGCTGTCGCTGGTGCCGCTCGATACCTTCGTGCCGAACCCCGCCGCGGTGATGCAAGTCGTCGGCGACCCGGACGCGGTGCCGCCGGTGGTGGCCGAAATGAACGAGATCCTGTCGTCGGGCGGCAACCTGCCGGCCGCCTCGCTGGAACGGCACGCCTTCTACGCGGCGGCGGCGGATGCGTATGTCATCGTGCGCACCGGCGAACGGCGCTTCTTCGGCAACATCATTTTGACCATGGGCGTCATCGCGCCGCCCGAGAAGCGTTGAAGGCCAACCGATGAGCAGCAAACGATTTGTGGCACACGGCCCGCTCGGCATGGGCGGGGCGCCGCTGGGCAATTTGTTCACCGCCATCCCTGACGACATCGCCCTCAGCGCCATCGAAGCGGCGTGGCAGAGCGGCATGCGCCATTTCGACACCGCGCCGCACTACGGCGCCGGCCTGTCGGAGCATCGCGTCGGCGCGGCGCTGCGCAACCACCCGCGTGACCAGTACACGCTGTCCACCAAGGTGGGCCGGATGCTGGAACCGGTGGCTTCGGTGCCAGAGTTCGACGACAACTTCCAGAACGGCCTCTCGTTCCGCCGCCGCCTGGATTACAGCTACGACGGCACCATGCGCTCGATCGAGGACAGCTTGCAGCGCCTCGGTCTGCCGCGCATCGACATCGCCTATATCCACGATTGCGGCGAGGATTGGCTGGGTGCGGCATGGCGCGAGCATTTCGCGGTGGCGATGAGCGGCGCCGCCAAGGCGTTGATCAAGTTGCGCGAACAAGGGGTGATCGGCGGCTGGGGTCTCGGCAACAACGTCGTCGAGCCATGCTTGATGGCGATGGAGCAGTCCGACCCGGACTTCTTCCTGGTCGCCGGGCGCTACACGCTGCTGGACCACACCGCAGTGCCCGAATTGCTGCCCAAATGCCTGGAGCGCGGCGTCAAAGTGGTGATCGGCGGGCCGTACAACTCCGGTCTGCTCGCCGGCGGCACCACCTTCAACTACGAAACCGCCAGACCCGAGATGGCCGCCAAGGCGCGTGCCATGGGGGCCGTTTGCGCCCGCCACGGCGTCAACCTCAAGGCGGCGGCGCTGCAATTCGTCGTGGCGCACCCGGCGGTGGCTGCCGCCATTCCCGGCCCGCGCACGGCCGAAGAAGTGCGCGACAACGCGGCGATGATGGCGGCGCCGATCCCGGCGGCGCTGTGGGCCGACCTGAAGGCCGAAAAGCTGCTGCCGGACGACGCGGTCACCCCGGCCGGCTAGTTCCAGTTCCGGCCCTTGCCAGCGACGGCAAGGGCCGGTGATGGCAAGGGGCCGGTGATGGCAAGGGGTGTGCTTGGCACGACATCGCTTTGTGTGCTGGGAAAAAATAGCGACTTCGGGCGGACAAATGTGCGGAATCTATAAGCCAAAGCAAAAGTTCGCGCGATAATCCGGCATCTACGACGTTTGTCATATTGCCATCGCCAAGTTCAGCGGAGATAGAGTCAGACGGTTTCCGTGTTTGCGGAACAATGGACTGCCGCGACTCGCGGCGCAGGGGAGGGCAACCGGCATGCAAGCCGACCTAGCGAGAAAGATCCGGAGCAACCCGGATTTCGTGGAGCTGATCGCCAGCCGCAACCGCTTTAGCTGGACGCTCGCGATATTGATGTTGATTATTTATTACGGCTTCATCTTGGTGGTGGCGTTCGACAAGCCGCTGCTCGGTATGAAAGTTGGCGGCGGCATCACACTGGCATTCCCGGTTGGCCTCGGCGTCATCCTGAGCGCCATCGCGCTCACCGGGATCTACGTGCTGCGCGCCAACGGGTCGTATGACGAACTGACCCGCCGTATCGTGAAGGGCATCCGTTGATGCGCGCGCATCGGCTCGCCGCTGGCGCGGGGCTGTTCGGGCTGCTGGCCAGCGCGCAGGCGCGGGCCGAAGAAGGCGTCGGTCAGATCAACCTGTCGCAGACCAACTGGACCGCGATTGCCATGTTCGTGGTGTTCGTGGCGCTGACGCTGGTGATCACCTATTGGGCCGCCCAGCGCACCCGATCGGCGGCGATGTTCTACACCGCCGGCGGCAACATCACTGGCTTGCAGAACGGGCTGGCCATCGCGGGCGACTACATGTCCGCCGCCTCGTTCCTCGGCATCTCGTCGCTGGTCTATGCCAATGGCTATGACGGGCTGATCTACTCTATCGGCTTCCTGGTCGGCTGGCCGATCATCATGTCGCTGATGGCCGAACGGCTGCGCAACCTCGGCAAGTTCACCTTCGCCGACGTGGTCAGTTACCGCCTAGCTCAGACCCCGATCCGCTCGATGTCGGCGGTCGGCACGCTGGTGACGGTGGCGTTCTACCTGATCGCGCAAATGGTCGGCGCGGGCCAGTTGATCAAACTGCTGTCCGGCAGCTTGCTGGAATACTGGCAGGCCGAAGTGCTCGTCGGCGTGTTGATGATCCTCTACGTCACCTTCGGCGGCATGCTGGCGACGACCTGGGTGCAAATCATCAAGGCGCTGATGCTGCTCGGCGGCGCCAGCTTCATGGCGGTGATGGTCCTGGTGCATTTCGGCTTCGATGTCACCGAGATGTTCGCCAAAGCCGTCGAAGTGCATCCCAAACACGACGCCATCATGCTGCCGGGCGCGTTCGTGGCCGATCCAGTGACCACCATCTCGCTGGGCATCGCGCTGATGTTCGGCACGGCGGGACTGCCGCACATTCTGATGCGCTTCTTTACGGTCGCCGATCAGAAGGAGGCGCGCAAGAGCGTGTTCTACGCCACCTCGTTCATCGGCTATTTCTACATCCTCACCTTCATCATCGGCTTCGGCGCGATCACGCTGGTGCGGACCAACCCGCAATACCTCGACGCCAAGGGCGGCCTGCTCGGCGGTGCCAATATGCCTGCGGTTTGGCTGGCGCATGCGGTCGGCGGCAATTTGCTGCTCGGCTTCATCTCCGCCGTGGCCTTCGCCACCATCCTCGCGGTGGTGTCGGGGCTGACGTTGGCCGGCGCCTCGGCGATCAGCCATGACCTGTACGCCAGCGTGTTTCGTCACGGCCGTGTCGATAGCAAGACCGAGATGAACGTCTCCAAGATCGCCACCGTGGTGCTGGGCGTCGTCGCCATCTTCCTCGGCATCGCGTTCGAGAAGGAAAACGTGGCGTTCATGGTAGGCTTGGCCTTCGCCATCGCAGCAAGCTCCAACTTCCCGGTGCTGCTGCTGTCGATGTACTGGAAGGGCCTGACCACGCGCGGCGCGCTGTTTGGCGGCTGGCTGGGCCTGCTGGTCGCCGTGGTGCTGACCGTGCTGAGCAAGGGCATTTGGGTGACCGTGCTTGGCAATGCCGCGCCGATCTTCCCGTATGACAACCCGGCGCTGTTCTCGATGCCGCTGGCGTTCTTCTGCTGCTGGCTGTTCTCGATCACTGACAGCAGCAAGCGCGGCCAGGACGAGCAAGGCAAGTTCGAGGGCCAGTACATCCGCTCGATGACCGGCATCGGCGCGGAGGGTGCGGCCAACCACTAACCGCCAACGCGGATGGTAAAGCGGGCGTCCGGCAGCCGCCGGGCGCCCGCTTTGCATTCGGGGCATGCCTTGATCCGGCCAGATCATTTGTATACGAACGATCCAGTGTCGCCCGCCGCCCGTGCGGGAGAAGGGGATTGTATGGCCATTGCTGACCCTGCATTGCCAAGCGAATTGCCCGCCGAGGTGCTGGACGGTTATCTGGTCGAGGACCAAGTAGGCTTCTTGCTGCGCCGCGCGCACCAGCGCCACGCCGCCCTGTTTCAGGACGTGATGGGCGAGGCCGATCTGACGCCGACGCAGTTCACCGCCCTGGTTAAGATCGTCGAGCTTGGCCGCACCACGCAGAATCAATTGGGCCGCATGGCCGCGATGGACCCCGCCACGGTACAAGGCGTGGTCCGCCGCCTGATGGCGCGCGGACTGATGACCTCAGCGCCCGACCCGATGGATCGCCGCACTTTGGTGCTAGCCCCCACCCATGCCGGGGCCGACTTAGCTGCCCGCGCCGTGACATGCGCGCGGCGCATCACGGAAGCGACACTGGACCCGCTGGACGAAAGCGAGCGCACCGTCCTCCTGTCGCTGCTGCGCAAAATCGCCTGACTTCACCGCCATGTGGCCGCATTGGCCGCGCCGAACCAAGGACTGACGGATGCACGCTGCCGCACCGGGGACCAACCCGTTTGCCGAACTCACGACCCGCGATGGCTTGGTGGCACTCGACAAACGCTTCCTCGTGGACCTCCAAGCCGCCGATGCCGCGCTGTACGGCCAATTGCTCGCCGCCCGCGCCGCACCGGACACGCTTGAAAGCAAAGCCGAATCCGACCTGATCGTGGCGCTCGGGCCGCATCTGGAAAGCTTTGTGGCTGGGGTGTTCGGCATTCAGGGCGAACTGGACGCCATCGCCGCCACCACGCGCGGGCTCGACCCGATCCACGCCTGCAAGCGGCTGTTCGTGCAGCGCCAGGCGGTGAAGAAATACGCCGACCCGTCCGGCTTCGACGGTGCGGCATTGCGCGCGGCGCTGGAGACCGCGATGGGCGAGGCGTTCGGCGAAGCGGCCTTTGCCCGTCATGTCGCGGCCTGGGAGGCGGCGGCCAACGCCGAGGCCATCGACCTCGCGCAACGCTATGCCGCTTGGGCGACGCTGACCGAAGCGGGCCGCGCCGCGCACAAGGGCGGCACGCTGTTCCGGGTGCCTGCCAAGGTCGATCTGCAAAACCTCGTGCCAGTCCAAACCATCGAGCGCGACGGCGTGACCATGCTGCGCCTGCCGGAACACGATTGGCGGCACCGTGAAGGGTTCGCGCTGACCGACACCGGCATGACCACCCAGCAGGCGCTGGACCAAGTGAATTACTGCATCTGGTGCCACGGCCAGGGCAAGGATTCGTGCCGCAAGGGTCTGAAGGACCGCAAGACCGGCGCGTTCCAGAAAAGCGGCTTCGGCGTCACGCTGGCCGGATGTCCGCTGGACGAGAAAATCAGCGAGATGCACACGCTGCGCGCCCAGGGCGCGCTGCTCGGCGCGTTCGCCACCATCGCCATCGACAACCCGATGATGGCCGCCACCGGCCATCGCATCTGTAACGACTGCATGAAGGCCTGCATCTACCAGAAGCAGGAACCGGTCGATATTCCGCAGGCCGAAACATCGGTGCTGAAGGATGTGCTGGGCCTGCCGTGGGGTTTCGAGATCTACGCGCTGCTGACCCGCTGGAACCCGCTGGACATCCGCCGCCCGCTGCCCAAGCCGGATACCGGCAAGAAAGTACTGATCGTCGGCCTCGGGCCTGCCGGGTTCACGCTCGCGCATCACTTGATGAACGACGGCCATACCGTTGTTGCCATTGACGGTTTGAAGATCGAGCCGCTCGGCTTCGATCCGCGCCAGCCAGTGCGCGACACCGAGACGCTGTACGAGAACCTCGACGACCGGGTCTTGGCCGGGTTCGGCGGCGTGGCCGAGTACGGCATTACCGTGCGCTGGAACAAGAATTACCTGAAGCTGGTGCGCCTGCTGCTGGAGCGGCGCGGCGAATTCGCCATGTTCGGCGGCGTCCGCTTCGGCGGCGGTGCCACGCTGGGCATCGACGACGCCTGGAAGCTCGGCTTCGACCACGTCGCGCTGTGCATGGGCGCTGGCAAGCCGACCGTCATCGACATGCCGGGCGGCCTCGCGCGCGGGGTGCGCCAAGCGTCCGACTTCCTGATGGCGCTGCAACTCACCGGGGCGGCCAAGCTGTCGTCCATCGCCAACCTGCAAATCCGTCTGCCGGTGGTGGTGATCGGCGGCGGCCTGACCGCCATCGACACCGCCACCGAAAGCCTCGCCTACTACGTGCGGCAGGTGGAGAAGTTCGCACTGCGCTATCGCACCCTGGCCGCCGAGCGTGGGGAAGCCACGGTGAAGGCGCGCTGGAATCCCGAGGAGGCGCTGATCGCCGAGGAATTCCTCGCCCACGCCGCCGCCATCGCCGCCGAGCGCGCCGCCGCTGCCCGTGCGGGCCGCACGCCGCGCCTGGCCCAATTGCTGGAATCCTGGGGCGGCGCCACCGTGGCGTATCGCCGCAAACTCACCGAGGCGCCCAGCTACACGCTGAACCACGAGGAAGTCGCCAAGGCGATGGAGGAGGGGGTCCGCTTCGCCCCCGGCCTCGCCCCGATTGGCGTGGACGTGGACAGCTTCGGCCACGCCGCCGCGCTGCGCTGCAAATCCGATGCGGGTGAGGTGACGCTGCCCGCGCGCGCGGTGATCGTCGCGGCCGGCACCCAGCCGAACACCGTGCTGGCGCGCGAAGATGGGCGGATCAAGCTGGACGGCAAGTATTTCCAGGCCATCGACGCCAACGGCAACCCGGTAACCCCGGCGCGCGCGCTGAGCAAGCCGGACAGCGACGACGTGCTGATGCACCGCGCCGGCAACGGCCACTTCCTCAGCTTCTTCGGCGACCTGCACCCGAGCTTCTTCGGCAACGTGGTCAAAGCCATGGGCAGCGCCAAGCGCGGCTACAAGGTGGTGTCCAACATCCTGGCGCAAGCCGCGCCGCTGTCCGCGCAAAGCGGTGCCGAGTTGATCGCCGCCTGCCGCGACGCGCTGGTGCCGACGGTGCACGCGGTCAATCGCCTGACGCCGACCATCGTCGAAGTCGTGGTGCGCGCCCCCGCACAGGCGGCGCAGTTCCAGCCCGGTCAGTTTTTCCGCTTGCAGAACTACGAAATGCTGGCGTCGCGCGTGTCAGAACCCGGCATCGGCAGCACGCTGCTGGCAATGGAGGGCCTCGCCATGACCGGGGCCTGGACCGACAAGGCGGCGGGGCTGGTCTCGGTGATCGCGCTGGAAATGGGCGGCAGCTCGGATTTATGCGCCATGCTGAAGCCGGGCGAGCCGGTGGTGCTGATGGGGCCGACCGGTACGGCGACCGAAATCCACCCCAACACCACGGTGGCACTGGTCGGCGGCGGCCTGGGCAATGCGGTGCTGTTCAGCATCGGCGCTGCCACCCGCGCCGCTGGGTCCAAGGTGATCTACTTCGCCGGCTACAAGGCAATCCGCGACCGCTACAAGGTCGAGGAGATCGAGCGCGCCGCCGACGTGATCGTGTGGTGCTGCGACGAAGCCCCCGGCTTCGCGCCGGCCCGCCCGCAGGACCGCAGTTTCGTCGGCAACATCGTGCAGGCGATGGCGGCCTACGGATCGGGCAAACTCGGCACGGCGGCAGTGCCGCTGCAGGACGCCGAGCACATGATCGTCATCGGCTCCGACCGCATGATGCAGGCAGTCGGCGTGGCGCGGCACGGCGTGCTGTCGCCGTATCTCAAGCCGGGGCACAGCGCGATCGGCTCGATCAATTCGCCAATGCAATGCATGATGAAGGAAGTCTGCGCCCAGTGCCTGCAACCGCATATCGACCCGGTGACCGGGGCGCGCACGGTGGTGTTCTCGTGCTTCAACCAGGATCAGGCGCTGGACCGGGTGGATTTCCCGGCGCTGAACGAGCGTTTGCGGCAGAACGGCGTGCATGAGAAACTCACGGCTCAGTGGATCGACCGCGCGCTGCGCACGCTGCACGCGCGCCCGGCGCTGGCGGCGGAGTAAAATCGCTTTCGGAGAGTGAGGAGTTGGCTCACGTGACGACTAGGAAACATAGATGACCATCTTATGAAGAATCGCTGGAGTCGCTACCAGAAGACCGCCGGACGGCGGCGGTTGCGCTGGCGGATAAGTTCCGCCGCTTAGGAGCAGATAATCCAGAAGGCGGGGTGCGGTCTGAGGTCAGCGAGCATATTGCCCAACTAGAGTCACGCTCTCAGCGAGACGTACCGCCTACAATCTTTTCCGGAGCGATCTGACGGAGAACCGCCTCAATGTCCTTTTCCCCAGGCGGCGTACCAGCAATGGCATAAACTCGCACCAGACCCGCCGCAGAGGCGTGCGTTGCCACAAGGCGCCATCCTGGTGACCCTGCATCGGCAAGCTGGGCAATTTGCCGCAGATGCAGCATCTCCGGGCCATCCAGCCTGCTATCGAGCACCATCCAGGAAATGTGGTTTTCAGCTATCCATTGTCTCACAGCCTCAGGATCGGTGAACCGCGCAGTGTAAACGTTGCCGTTGAAGTTCGATGTAGCCAAGGCCTTAGAAGCTCGGATGACATAGTGGGTGCGGTCTAGGTCCGAGGCGGCGAACGCCGCAATCAGCGCGCCTTCGCCCATCGAGCCCGATGCGATGAGAACCAGCTTTCCAGAGACTGGACCCGAAAGAATTTCATGCGCCGCGCTGGTCATCATATCACCGGCGGTGTTGGGTGTGCGCCAGGTCATTGCCGTGTTGATGATCAGGCAAACGGCGATCACCGCTTCGGGTCTAGGCCACCACGGCCTTACTCTCACTGTTGCCGCATAACCGTAGATCGCAACGGTCACGAATGCTGGCACCAAAGCGATCAAATAGCGCGGCTGGATGTCCGCCGGTGCAATCAGCAAGAACAGAAATAGCCCTATCGCGGCCGATGCGCAGGCCAGAACGAGTTCGTTGCGATCTCTACGATAGGCGCGCACAGCGGCTATCGCACTCCCCGCGACGAAACCGACCAGGCCCAGCGGGCCGAACGACTGCCACGCACCCGTCGCGAATCCGCAGAGTGCTACTTTAGTGTATGCCAGCCCCCAATCATAAACGAACCCGTCGGCCGAAATTTTGTAGGTTAAAACATACCAAGGGCCAGTCACCATGACCACGATGGCGGCCGCAAACCATGTTCGCCATTGCCAAATCAGCCGGTACTGCCCCGATAACACGGCATACAGCGCCGGCATGAACGCCAGCCCGAAAGCGTTGCCCTTCGTTAGGATCGCTGCGCTGGCACTCATTCCGAAGGCTAACGCCCACAGCATCCGGCCGGTTAGCGCATACCTCGCCCAGCAAACGCAGGTCAGCAACACGATCACCGACAGGAAAGTATCCGTCATGATCATGCCGGCCTGATTTAGAACTTCCGGCATGATCAGCACTGCCAGACCCGCCATCGCACCAGTGACGTTGCGCGATGCAGGCGGCACCATTTGGCTAGCGAGCACGGCGGCTGCGGCCGCCGCGCCGCCTGTCACCAGCGCTTGGAACACGTAGGCTGCCAGCAATGACGGGCCGGTAAGTAAAAAGAAAATTGCTTGCACGACATGGAACAGCGGAGGCCAGTGGCCGATCGACACCCTCGGGAAATGCTAGTAAAAATCGAGTGCGAAGTGGATCGGGTTGGTGCCGAGAGCGCCGGTGAGGTAAGCCCAAATCATCACGCCGTTGACATAATGTGCAGCCTCGTCCTTGCGTGCGAGGTCGGCGTTCCAGGCACCATTGAAGGCCTGCAACGCGAGGCATAACGCCGCAAAGCCAGCGGTATAGGCAAGGAAACGCACAGGGCTTCCGGCAGAAAGCTGGCCGCGATCGGTCGCATTCAAAGGAATTGCAGACATGCTGGCCTGCTGAGATCCGTCGTTCTCCATACTACAGCGCACGGCTCCGTCTCATCCTAAGCTGCAAAGATACCAGATCCTGCCCATTGGGAGCAAGCTGTAGCCGTAAGAGGCCTTTTGGAAATCCACGGGGTGGGATTCCCGGCTGAGGTAATTTGTGATTCAAGCTCGGGATGTGGACCGAGCAGAGCCGTGGCCGGATGGCCGGGATTGCCTGCAAGACCAAGCGGTATCCGTCTGATTTGACCGACGAGGAGTGGGAGCGGATCGAGCCGCTGATGCCCAGACCCGGTCGGCGCGGCCGTCCCCGCAAGGTGGACCTGCGTGAGATCGTCAACGCGCTGCGCTACCTGGTCCGCTCGGGCTGCGGCTGGGAAATGCTGCCGATCCATTTCGGCCCCTGGGAGACCGTCTATTGGTGGTTCCGGCGGCTGATGCGCCGCTTCCTGTTCCAGACCATCCACGACTTGGCGCGCCCGGCGGTGGCGGCGGAGTAGGGGTGACTGGCCGGCGGCGCGCCCGCTGATCGGGCCGCCGCCAGCGTAACAGCCACGAGCGGGCGGCAGTCTTTGCAGATCCGGTGAGCGGGGTCACAAACCCAGCCCCGAGGTCACCGCATAACCATCCCAGCGCTGAACACCTCAGCACGGCACCGGATGGATATCAGACGATGCAATACATCACGACCTTACCAATCTCTGCCGGCTTCATCGCGAGCGTTACTGCGGCGCACGCCACCACCTTCACATTTTATACCATCGACAACCCTGGTGTTCCGGCGTTCAACCAGCTTCTTGGCATCAACGACGAAGGCCCGATCACCGGCTACTTCGGCAGCCGCGCGGCCCGGCCGCGCCGTCATGTCCCGTTGGCGCCCGGCTCCCTGCACCGGCGGCGGCTGCCTTTTCGCCGGCCCTATTTGCCGGATGGCTGGTTCCGGAACGCGGCCACCAGATGGTTTGCCAATGCAGTCGAAATTGGTTGCCGCGCGTCCTTTGCCGTTAACAGCAACAGCCGGGACTCAGGCAAATCTGGCAAACCAGCGTCCGCTTCCAGGGCGACAAGCCCGTCCGGAATTCCTGGGAGAGTGGATACTGCGACGGCGTTGCGGGTCGCAGCGATGGCATATTGATCCGCGAGGCTGGACGATGTGGCAACGACCCAGTAGCGCCGTCCGGCTTTTTCCAGTGCCCGTAGGGCGGCGCCTCGCCATTGGCATTCATCCAGCCAAGCCGACCGCCATGGGCAGTTTCCGGGCGACAACACCAGAGGCAGCGGATCGGCCTGCTGCACCGCAAGGCTTGGCGGCGCGATCCAGCGCAACCGGCCCCGCCAGAGTTCAATGCTGGGCCAACGCCTCGGCTCAATCCCGGCCTCACACATCATCAAGTCGAGATCGCCTGCTTGCAGCAGCGGGACCATCGCGCAGGAAGGCGCACCGATAACTTCCACTGCGATGCCCGGATGCCGTGCGGAATAGTCCGCCAGCATCCTTGCAACATTAAGGCCGGTAATGTCCTCGGGCACACCGATTCGAACTTCGGTGTGGGCAGGCAGGGCACGCAGCGTCCCAACAATCTCGTCATTGAGCGCGACAAGATTGCGAACCCGTTCCAGCAGTTCGCGGCCATGCGGTGTCAATTTCACCACGCCGCCTTTGCTGCGGGTGAACAGCCGGTGCCCCGTTACCGCCTCAAGTTTTTGAATTTGCAATGAAACGGCAGATTGGGTTCGCCCCACCTGTTCGGCCGCCCGCGTGAAACTCCCATCCTCGGCGATCAGGATGAAGGTCCGCAGGACATCGATATCCAGGCTGGGCAGCGCCGTCATGGTCATGAGTTGCGCCAATAACCGGTGTAAGTGCAACTCGTTTCCGTTGCCGGGCGCTTTAGCAGCATCTTCCCATCCAGAGATTCACGGGAGGACGCTGTCATGACGGCAATCAATTTCCTGGCGCAGCCGCAATACACCGGCCCGTCCAGCCGATGGACGCATGTGCTGCCCGCACGGATCAAGGGTCTGCGCATCAAACTGGCGGCGGTATTTCAGGCGCGCAACAGCGGCGAACCGCTCCCGAACCAGAGCGATCACTTGATGCGCGACATCGGGTTGGCGCGGCACCCGACGGGAATTGGACGGGACTCCGATGTTGCCCTGCGGGCATATGCCTCACGCCTGTAGTTGCGACCGGGCGGCGGCTTCGCGCGGCTGGATGTCCTGTTAAACTCCCACGCGAGACGCAAGGTGCGTGGGAGACTCGACAATGGCCTTGGCCGCCGGACCCGAAGCCCAAATGGGCAAGCTGGTCATTTCCAATATCGGCCTGTTGCTGTCCGGCGCGCTGGAAGCGCCGCTGCTGGACGCCGACACCATCGTGGCCGAAGGCGGCAAGATCACCGGGATCGGCAAGGCTTCCGATCTGGATACCTCGCAGGCCCGCGTGCGCATCGACGCGCATGGCTGCGCCGTCTCGCCCGGCCTGATCGACAGCCACGTGCATCCGGTATTTGGCGACTGGACGCCGCGCCAAAACCAACTCGGCTGGATCGACGCGTTCCTGCACGGCGGCGTCACCAGCATGGTCTCGGCGGGCGAAGTGCATCTGCCCGGCCGTCCGCGCGACATTATCGGCCTCAAGGCGCTGGCCATCACCGCGCAGCGCGCCTTCACCAATTTCCGTCCCGGTGGCGTGAAGGTGCTGGCCGGTGCGCCGGTGATCGAGAAGGGTATGGTGGAGAGCGACTTCTTCGAACTCGCCGCCGCCGGCGTGACACTGCTGGGCGAGGTCGGGCTGGGCACCGTGAAAGCGGGCTACGAGGCCAAGGAAATGGTCGCCTGGGCCCGCAAGGCCGGGATTCAAAGCACCATCCACACCGGCGGCCCGTCGGTGCCCGGCTCCGGCTACATCGATGCCGATACAGTGCTGGAGGCGGATGCCGACATTATCGGCCATATCAACGGCGGCCACACCGCGCTGCCGCTGCGGCAAATCCGCTGCCTGTGCGAAGGCTGCCATCGCGGCATCGAGATTGTGCATAACGGCAACGAACTGGCGGCGCTGACCGCGTTCCGCTTCGCCCGCGAACTCAACCAGATGCAGCGGGTCATTCTGGGCACCGACAGCCCGGCTGGGTCCGGCGTGCAGCCGCTCGGCATTCTGCGCATGATCGCACTGCTGTCGGCGGTCGGCGACGCGCCGGCCGAGGAAGTGTTCGCCTGCGCCACCGGCAACACCGCGCGGATGCGCAAGCTCGATGGCGGGCTGATCGAAGCGGGCCGCGCCGCCGATTTCGTGCTGATGGACCGGGCCCAGCATTCCGCCGGCAAGGACTTGCTGGACAGTGTGCGCCAGGGCGATCTGCCCGGCATCGGCATGGTGATCATCGACGGCATCGTCCGCACCGGCCGCAGCCGCAACACCCCGCCCGCCGAGCGGGTGCCGGAAATTCTCGGCTAGGGACAGGTCATGCAAATCGGCTTCATCGGCCTTGGCACCATGGGCCAACGCATGGCGCGGCGCTTGCTCGACCACGGGCAGCGCTTGGCGGTCTACGACACCAATCCGGCTTCGGTCGCGGCGCTGACCGCGCAGGGTGCCACGGCGGCGGCATCCCCGGCGGAACTGGCGTCACGGGCGGACCTCGTGCTGTGCAGCCTGCCGTCGCCTGCCGTGGTCGAGGCGGTGCTGACCGGACCCGGCGGCGTAATCGAGGGCACGGCGGCGCGCATTGTGGTGGACCTGTCCACCACCGGGGCCGCCGCCACGCGCGCCATCGCGGCCAAACTGGCGGCTGCCGGGAAAACGCTGCTGGATGCGCCGGTCAGCGGCGGCCCCTCGGGTGCGGCGGCGGGCACGCTGTCGATGATGATTTCCGGCGATGAGGCCGCTTACGCCGAGGCTGATCCGGTGCTGCGGATCATCGGCAAAACCCATTTCTACCTCGGCGCGCAATCCGGCCTCGGCCAGACCATGAAACTGGTCAACAACATGCTGACCGCCACCAGCACCATCGCCGCGTACGAGGCGCTGGTGTTCGGCGCCAAGGCCGGGCTGGACGCGAAAACCATGCTGGACGTGCTGAACGTCTCCAGCGGCCGCAGCTTCGGCACCGAAGTCAAGATCAAGGAATGCATCCTGGATCGCAGCTTCCCGATGCGTTTTACCACCGAGATGCTGCACAAAGACGTACGGCTGGGTCTGGCGGAAGCCGAGGCGCTCGGCGTGCCGATGTCGGTGATCCCGGCGGTGCGCCAGTTCCTCGCCTTCGCCATTTCGCAAGGCGACGGGCCGAAGGACTACGCCGAGGTTATCAAACACATCGAAGGCTGGGCCGGCGTGCAATTCGGCGCGCCGCCCGCACCGCAAGGCTGACACACATGACCGATCTGCCCATCGGCCCCCCGGTCGATACCGCCGCCCGCCCGCTGCCGCCGCGCGCCAAGCTGCGTGGCACCTATGTGGAACTGGAACCGCTGCACGCCCGCCACGCCGCCGATCTGTGGCGCGCGGCGGAAACCGGCACGCCGCGCGGCGACGCCAGTTGGGCCTATCTCGGCTACGGCCCGTTCGCCAGCGAAGCGGCGATGACGGCGTTCGTGGCCGACTTCGCCGCCGTGCACGACTCGTACGCCTGGGCGGTGCGCCCGATTGCCAGCGGCCAGGTCTCCGGCTGGCTGACGCTGATGAACGTCGAGGCAAAGAACGCCGCCGCCGAACTCGGCAATATCTGGCTGGCCCCGTGCATGCAGCGCACCCGTGCGGCCACCGAGGCAATGTTCCTGCCGCTCAAACTCGCCGCCGATGATCTGGGCTACCGGCGGCTGGTGTGGAAATGCAACGCGCTGAACGCCCCCTCGCGCCGCGCCGCCGACCGGTTGGGCTTCAGCTACGAGGGCGAGCATCGCGCCCACATGGTGGTGAAGGGCAGGCTGCGCGACACGGCTTGGTACAGCATCGTCGGCGAGGAATGGGCCTTGGCGCGGGACGGGATTCTGGGCTGGCTCGACCCGGCGAATTTTGCGGCGGATGGGACGGCGTTGCGCGGCATGGCGGAGATTCGGGTTGGATTGCGGGACGGACGTGTTTAACCGCAGATGACCCAGATGACCCAGATGGGCGAAGATAAGGAATAAAAATCATAATTCGTCATCGCCGGGCTTGACCCGGCGATCCAAATCCGTCCGCAGTTCTATGATTTGTGAGACTATGGATGCCCGGATCAAGTCCGGGCATGACGGTTTATACCAAATCTCGTGGGAGAGAACTCATGTTCCATTGACTCGTCATCGCCGGGCTTGACCCGGCGATCCATGCCAACGCTCGGTGTTAGAGGCGAGATGCTCTGTGCGGCGCCATGGATTGCCGGGTCAAGCCCGGCAACGACAATGAGTTTTGGTCAGCGAGATTTGGGATAACCCTTCCCCTCGCTAAACCTGCAAATGCGAAGCCGCATCCGCCAGCGCCCCCGCCATTGTCCCCGCCCAAACGATCCGCCCGCTCTCGATTACCACCGCCCGGTCCGCCACCCGGGCCGCGAAATGCAAGTTCTGCTCGGCCAGCAGCATCGTCACCCCAGCCTGTTTCAATGCCAGAATTGCATGCGCCATCTGCTCCACAATCAACGGCGACAATCCCTCGCTCGGTTCGTCGAGCAGCACCAGACGCGGGTTGCCCATCAGCGTGCGCGCGATGGTCAGCATTTGCTGTTCGCCGCCACTCATGCGTCCGCCTTGACGGCTGGCCATTTGGCCGAGGTTGGGGAACAGCGCGAACAGCCGCGCCGGGGTCCAGGCGGGCAATGGCGGGCGCGGCGGCTGGCGGCCGGTTTCCAGGTTTTCCGCCACCGTCAGGCCGGTGAAGATGCGCCGGTCCTCCGGCACGAAACCCATCCCGGCGCGGGCGATGCGGTGCGGTTCCCAACCGGCCACGTTGACGCCGCCGAATTCGACCCGCCCGGCGCGCGGGCGCAGCAGGCCGATCAGCGATTTCAGCGTGGTGCTTTTCCCCGCGCCGTTGCGGCCGAGCAGCACCAGCACTTCGCCGGGCGCCACCTGGAACGACACGCCCTGCAAAACATGCGCGCGTCCGTAAAAGCTGTGCAGTTCCGACACGTTCAGCATCAATGCCCGCCGCTGGTGGCGCCTGAGCCGAGATACACCGCGCGCACCCGCGCATCGGCGCGGATGGCGGCGGGGCTGCCCTGGGCGATCAGTTCGCCGCGATCAAGTACCAGAATGCGGTCGGCAACGCCGAACACGATGTCCATGTCATGCTCGGTAAACAGCACCGCGAGGCCGCGTTCGGCCGCAAGGCGGCGGGTCAGCGCCATCAGCGCGGTGCGGCCGTCCGGTGCCATGCCGGCGGTGGGTTCGTCCATCAGCAGCAAACTGGGGTTGCCCGCCAGCGCCATCGCCAGTTCCAGCCGCTTCAAGTCGCCATAAGCCAGCACGCAAGCCGCGCGCCCGGCCTGGGCCGCCATGCCGGTTTGCTCCAGCAGCGCCTGCGCCTCGGCGATGCGCTGCGTCCTTGCGGGCCGCCATAGCCGCCACGCCTCGCCGTGATGCGACAGCAGCGCCATCTGCACGTTCTCGCGCACCGTCATCGAGGCGAAGGTGGCGGTGATCTGGAACGTGCGGCCAACGCCGAGGCGGCAGATGCGGCGCGGCGGCAGCCCGGCGATGTTCTGGCCGCGCAGCAGCACCCGCCCGCCGTCCGGGCGTAACTGGCCGTTCAACATGTTGAAACAGGTGGATTTCCCAGCCCCGTTCGGGCCGATCAGCGCCAGCATCTCGCCCGCCGCCACCGCGAACGACACGCCGCGCACCGCGCGCACGCCGCCGAAGCTTTTGGCGAGGTCTTGCGCGGTGAGGACGGTGTCGCTCACGCTTGGCCCCGCCGCAGCGCGCCCGCGATGCCCTGCGGGAATGCCAGCACCAACGTCACGATGGCCAGCCCCAGCACCAGCCGCCAGAGCGCGACGGTTTGCAGCAGCAGGTCGTACAGCCCAGTATAGACCATCGCGCCCACAATCGGCCCGGCCATGGTCTGCACGCCGCCAAGCAGCACCATCAGCAGCGCATCCACTGAGCGGCCGATGGACACGTAGGTTGGGAACACGCTACCCTTGCTAAACGCGTCCAGCCCGCCCGCCAGTCCGGCCGCCGCCCCGGCCAGCGCGAACGCGGCGAGGCGCAGGTGCGCGGCGTTCAGCCCAATGGCCTCGGCGCGTAGCGCGGAATCGCGGGCGGCGCGCAGCGCGTAACCGGCGGGGGCAAACAGCACCCGGCGCAGCAGCAGCGCGCCGCCGGTACAAAGCGCCAGCGTCAGCCAGTAGAACGCGCGCGGATCGGCCAGCATTCCGCTGGGCCAAACAGATAGGATGCCGTTGTCGCCGCCGGTCACATCGGTCCATTGCTGCGCCACCGCCCAAACGATTTGCGCGAACGCCAGGGTCAGCATGGCCAGATACACGCCGGACAGCCGCACCACGAACCAGCCGAACAGCGCCGCCACCACGCCCGCCGTCAGCACCGCGCCCAGCAACGCCAGTGGCAACGGCCACGCCAACAGCGTTGCCGCCAAGCCCGCGCCGTACGCACCGATGCCGAACCATGCCGCGTGGCCGAAACTGGCCATGCCGCCGGGTCCCATCATGAAATGCAACGAGGCAGCGAACAGCACCGCGATCATCGCCTCGGTCAGCACCGCGACCGCGAAGGGGCCGGCGAACAGTGGCGCTGCTGCCAAAACGGCCAACGCCGCCAATCCAAGCCAGCGCGCCGCCAGTGTGGCCGGCACCACCAGGGCAGGGGCCTCGGCCTCACGCGCCAGCGTGCCGCCGCGACCGAGCAAGCCGTGCGGGCGCAGCACCAAAGTGACCGCCATCACCACGAACACGATCACCAGTGTCGCCTTCGGCACCAGTGCCACGCCGGCCGCCTGCAACACGCCGATCAGCACGCTGGCCAGGAACGCCCCCGGCACGCTGCCCAGGCCGCCGACCACCACCACCACGAACGCGTCGGTGATGACAGACAGATCAAGCTGCAAGTTCGCCGAGCCAAGCGGCAGCCCGAGTGCCCCGCCCAATCCGGCCAGCCCCGCGCCGAGCGCGAACACCGAGGTGAACAGCAGCCGCTGGTTGACGCCGAGGGCGGCCAGCATCGCGCGGTCCTGGGTGGCCGCGCGTACCAGCGTGCCCCAGCGGGTGCGGTGCAGCAGCAGCCACAAGGCGGCCAGCACGGCGGGTCCGGCGGCGATCAGCAACAAGTCGTAGCTGGGAAACCGCTCGGCCCCGATGACGATGAAGCCGCGCATCCAGGGCGGGCGCGGCAGCGGCAAATCCTCGGTGCCCCAGATGGCCTGCGCTGCATCTTGCACGATCAGCACCACGCCGAAAGTGGCCAGCAGTTGCAGCAATTCGGGCGCGCGATACAGCCGCCGCAGCAGGGTCATTTCCAGCAGGCTACCCAGCACCGCCAGCGCCACGGCGGTGGCCGCGACGCCGAGCGCGAAACCCCACGGCGTGCGCGGCAGATGGCCCAGCACGGTCCAGCCGATATAAGCGCCCAGCATATAAAGACTGCCGTGCGAGAAGTTCACCACGCGGGTGACGCCAAAAATCACCGTCAGGCCAGCGGCGACCAGGAACAAGGTGGCCGCGCTGGCAAGGCCGGTCAAAGCCTGGAGGAGAAGGAACGTCACCCGCCAAGCTTAGTGGTTATGCGGCATACCGGCTAGGTGAACGCCACTTCGATCGCCATCCCGCGCGCCGCTTCCAGTGCGGCGGCGATCCGAAGCGCCCGCACTTCGCAGAAGCCCGGCACAACAATCTGCATGCCAACCGGCAGCCCTTCGCCCGACAACCCCATCGGCAGCGCGATGCCGGCGAGGTCGAGATAGTTGACGAAGCGGGTGAAGGTCGCCGGGCTGGTGTCCTCATCATGCTCGGCCACCGTCGGCGCCGGGAAGGCGCTGGCAGGGGTCAGCAGGCAATCGACGCTGGTGAACAGTTCGGCGGTGGCGGCGATATCGGCGGCCTGGCGTTCCTGCTCGGCCACCAGCCACGCGGCGCTGACGTGCTGGCCGGTCAACATGCGGCCGCGCACTGGGGCACCCAGGCGGTTCGGCTCGGCGTCGACCAGATCGCCGTAGACCCGATAGCCGTCGGCTGCGATCCATTGGCCGAGCGCGCCGAGATAGGCGGGCATTGGGCGGGGCAGGCTGACCGGCACCAACGTCGCACCCAGTTTCTGCAGCAGCGCCTGGGTTGCCGTGAAGACGCGCGCGGTGTCCGGATGCAGCGCGATACCGTCGATGTTCAGCATGCCGACACGCAGCCCGGCGATGCCGCGCGACAGCGGGGCCAGCGGATCGGCGGCAAACGCGGCTCCGCCCATCATGCGGTGCGCACCCTCGCCCGCCAGCGCCGCGAGCATTTTGGCGGCATCGGCCACGGTGCGGGTCATCGGCCCCACCGTGTCGAAGCGGGTCGACAGCGGCAGCACGCCCTCATTGGACAGCAGCCCGGCGGTGGTTTTCAGCCCGACGATGCCGCAGAACGAGGCAGGTATGCGGATTGAGCCGCCAGTGTCGGTGCCCAGCGCCGCCGGGACCAGCCCCGCGCCGACGGCGACGCCGGAGCCGCTGGAGGAACCGCCCGGCACGCGATGATTTTGCATATCCCAAGGGTTATGCGGCGTACCTTTCGAGACGTTGGTGCCCCAGCCGCCGAACGCGTACTCGACGGTGTGGGTCTTGCCCGCCACCACCGCACCCGCCGCGCGCAAGCGTTGCACCACCAGCGCATCGCGCGCCGCCGGGGCTGCGCCGTCGCGGGTGAACGAGCCGCCGCCGGTCGGCAGTCCCGCCACGTCGATAATATCCTTGATCGCCACCACCAGCCCGGCGAGCAAACCGGGCGGACGGCCGAGCGCCGTCAACGCGTCTTCATGGCGGGCCAACGCGCGGGCGTGCTCCGGCACCACGGTGACGAAGGCGTGCAGCGCCGGGTTGTGCCGGGCGATACGGTCCAGCGATTGCTCGATGGCGGTCTGGCTGAGGTTGGACATGCGGCGCTCCGGTTGATTTCGTGCTGGTGGCGAGCGTGCCCGTAAATTTCCGGGCGCGAAAGCGTAACAGCTATTGGCGCATGGAATATCGGCCGTTAGTCTGCACCATGGCTGGACACCTCGACTTCGACTTGTTGCGTTCGCTGGTGGCGGCGGTGGAGACCGAAAGCGTCACTGCGGCCGCCGCCAAATTGGGGCTGACGCAGCCCACGGTAAGCAAGCACATCGCCGTGTTGGAAACCCGCTACGGCACCAGGCTGCTGCACCGCGACGGGCGCGGCGTGCGCGCCACGGCACTGTCGCTGCGCTTCGCCGAGCGGGCCCGGGCGATTCTGGAGCAAGCCGCGGCATTGGAAGGCGAGGCGGCGCATGGCCAGACCGAGCGGGTGGTGTGCGTCGCGTTGCCGCCAACCGTCGCCGATCTGGCGGTGGTGCCGCTGGTCACCACGGTGCGGGCACGTGACCCGGCGTTACGGCTGGTCGTGACCGAGGGTTTCAGCACCTATGCCGCCGATTGGGTGCGCCAAGGAACGGCGCAAGCGGGGGTGGTGTATGCCACGCCCGATCTCCACGGGCTGTCGGTGATGGCATCGTTCAGCGACGCAGTGCAGTTCGTGTTTCCTGCTCAGGACAATCTGCTGCAACTCGGCCGGGTGGATCGCGCCACGTTGGAAGCCATGGACTTCGTGCTGCCCGGCCGCCCGCATGGCATGCGCTTGCTGGTCGATAGCATGTGCGTCCAGTTCGGACTGACGTTGCGGGTGCCCTACGAAATGGCATCGCTGGGCACCATCCGCCAATTGGTGCTGGCCGGGCGGGCGGCGACGGTGCTGCCGTTCAATGTGGTGGCCGCCGACGTGCAGGCCGGCCGGATGCTGCTGGGGCGGGCCGAGGAGGTGGCGCTGGTGCGCAATCTCTCGGTGGTGTCCGCCGCCGCGCGGCCGCGTACGGCTGAGGTGCGCGGGGTGATGGACGATCTGTGCGCGGTCCTGGAACGGGAGTTGGCGTACACCGCGCAGGAATTGCGCCGGATGACCGCTTCGGCGCTGCGGCTGGCGTTCGCCTAAACCTCGCCCAGCCAGGCGCCGTCATGCACCAGCCGGCGGGCGGTTTCGATGCACAGCCGCGCGGCGGCGCGGGCGCCGCTGGTCAGCGGGCGGGCGGTCGTGGTGGACAGCATCAGCACGCGGCGCAGGTCGGGGTCGACAATCGGCCGGGCCGACAGCGTGCGCGCCGCTACCTCGCGCGCCACCGCGCAACTGGGCAGGATGGTGAACAAGCCTTCGCTGGCGCAGATGTCCTTGGCCGGGGTCAGCGCGTCGATCTCCAGCACCACGTTGAACGCCAAGCCGTTGCGCCGCGCCTCGCGCTCGATCAACTGACGCAAGCCGTGGCCCCGGCTGGGCAGCACCAGCGGCAGGCGGGCGGCTTCCCACAGCGGAATATCGAAGCGGTCGAGCAGCTTGTCGCCGTAGCGCCCGGCCAGCAGCAATTGCTCGGCCAGCAGCCGCTCGGCGGGCATGCCGGCCAGCGCCTGCCCGGCGTACAGCAGGCCGAAATCTACCTCGCCGTTGGCCAGCGCGCGCTGCACGGTGCCGCTGTAGCCTTCCAGCACGCGCAACGTGGCGTGCGGCATGGCTTGGCGCAGGCGCTTGACCAGCGGGGCAACCAGAATCAACGACACCGAGGGCGGCACCCCGATGGCGATATCGTCGCCGTCCTGGGCGGCGGCGGCCACCATTTCAGCGTCCAGCGCATCCAGATCGAGCAGCAAGGTTTCAGCCTGGGCGATGGCGCGCGCGCCCTCCGGCGTCGGCACCACGCCGCGCCCGTTGCGGGTGAACAGCGGGCGCTGCAAGCGTTGCTCCAGCGCCGCAATGCCTTGGCTGAGGCGCGGCTGCGAGACGCCGAGCGCCAAGGCGGCGCGCGAGATGTTGCCGTGCCGCGCGGCTTCCACCAGGAAACGCAGGGTTTGGGTGGCGAGCGGCGGGGCGCTCATGGCGGAATGTGCATCAGGCCGGGAAACCATGGCTGCCGTTCTGGAACGCCAGCACGAAAAAGTCGCGCAGAGCTTGCGCGGGCGGCGGCAGCGGCGTGCTGGCCCGCCAGGCGAGCCCAACATCCATCGTTGGAATATCACCCTCCAGAGCGCGGGTTTCGATCCGCTGGCCTTCCAGCGACCATGGCCGGTAGACCATGTCCGATAGAATACTGACCCCCATGCCGGCGGCCACCATGCTGCGCACCGCTTCGATGGAGGCGGTGCGGAAAATGACGTTCGGGCGGTGCTGCGTGCTGGTCCAGTAGCGCCCGGAAGTCTCGCTGGCCTCGTCGACCGTCAGCATCACGTACGGCTCCTCGGCCACGTCGGCCAGCGTGACGGTTTGGTTTTGCAGCAGGCGGTGATCGGCAGGCAGCCATAGCCGGCGGCGCGAGCGGAACAGGGTTTCCGCCGTGAGGCGGCCCTTGTGTTCCAAATTCGATACCAGGATCACCCCGATGTCCAGCGCGCCTTCCAACAGCCCATCTTCGATCACGGTACGCGACGCTTCGTACAAATCCACCACGACATTCGGAAAATTACGCACAAACCGGGCGTGGTACGGCGGCAGGAAGTAACCCGCCACGGTGTAGGTGACGCCCACTTTCACTTTTCCAGAAACGGCAGAATCCGCCGTGCGCGGCACCCGCATTGCTTCGTTCACCGCCGCCATGATGTGCCGCGCATGTTGCAGAAAGCGGTTGCCCTCGGGTGTCAGCGACACGCCAACCGGGTTGCGGTGAAACAGTTTGATACCGAGCCCGGCTTCAAGTTGCTGGATCGCCGAGGTCACCGCCGACTGCGACACGCTGAGTTCGACGGCGGCTTGCGACATCTGGCCAGACTCGGCTGCGGCGATGAAGTAGCGAATTTGTTTGAGCGAGAGCGACATTCCGGCATGTCATCTGATTATCTGATACCGGTCAACGGCATTTCCGAATTTACGATACGCGGTGAGGGGAGCAGCATGACTGTTATGCGATAGGCGAAAATGCGATGCGCCGGGATTTCCCAGCCGTCGCGGCCGCCAAGGCAAAGGATTGACGCGCGATGGCGGAGGGGACGATCGATCTGGACGGTCCCGATGGCATGTTTTGGTGGCGCGTTTTGGTGGCAATTCATCCGAACGCAATGGCGTTGGGCGAGTTGATCACGTTGTCTTCGTGCGCGCAGCGGTCAGGGGACGCCATCTCGATGTCCACCTCGGCGCGGCGCGCAAAGCGGCTTGCAATTCAGGAGGAAGCGGCATGAGTGGCGTTGCGATCGTAACCGGCGCGGGGTCTGGCATTGGCCGCGCCACCGCACTGCGGCTGGCGGCGGATGGCTATTCGGTGATGTGCAATGACATCAACGGCGCACGCGCCGCCATCGCAGCTGACGAAATTAAGGCGGCTGGCGGGCAGGCGGCAGCCATCGGCGGCGACGTGTCGCGGGAGGCCGATGTGGCGGCGCTGTATGCCGCCACGCTGGAGACCTTCGGCGCTTGCACGCTGCTGGTGAACAACGCCGGGCATGTGCACCAGGCGAAGTTCGTCGATCTGGCGCCCGCAGATTTCGACCGTATGTTCGCGGTGCATGTGCGCGGCACGTTCCTGTGCACCCGCGCCGTGCTGCCGGCGATGCTAGCGGCCGGGAAGGGCGCCATCGTCAATGTCGCCTCGCAACTCGGCCAGATCGGCGGCGTGGAACTGTCGCACTACTGCGGCGCCAAGGCAGCGATTATTGGCATGACGAAATCGCTGGCGCGCGAGATCAGCAAACAGGGCGTGCGCGTCAACGCCGTGGCGCCGGGGCCGATCAATACGCCGCTGGCGATGAGCCTGTCGCCGGAATGGCGCAAAGCCAAAGCCGCTGAATTGCCGCTTGGCCGTTTCGGCGAGCCGGAGGACATTGCGGCGACAATCGCGTTCCTCGCCTCCGACCAAGCGGCGATTTACGTGGGCCAGACGCTGGGGCCGAATTCCGGCGATGTGATGCTGTAACGGGGGCGGACAGGTATGGCGCAGACAGTTCTGATCACTGGCGGCGGCATCGGTATTGGCCGCGCCACCGCGCACGCGTTCGGTGCGGCGGGCTACCATGTCGTGGTGACCGACGTGCTGCCCGCCGAAGGTGCTGCCGTGGTGGCCGAAGTGACGGCAGCGGGCGGCACGGCGGAGTTTCACCTGCTCGACGTGCGCTCGACCGAGCACGCCAACGCCGTCGTCGCGGCGGTGGAAGCCAAGCATGGCGCCATCGATTGCATTGTCGCCAATGCCGGCATCGCGCACAAAGTGCCGCTGGATGAACTGACCGATGCGCAGTGGGACTTGACCCACGACATCGACCTGAAGGGCATGCTGAAAGTCATCCGCCCGGCGCTGCCCGCGATGCGCGCCAAGGGCACCGGATCGGTGATTTGCATCTCGTCGATCATGGGCATCGCCTATGGCTGGGATCAGCACGTGGCCTACTCGGCGGCGAAGGCTGGCGTGATAGGTTTGATCCGTGGTTTGGCGGTGGAGCTGGCGCGCGAAGGCATCCGGGTGAACGGCATCGCGCCGGGCTACATCCGCACCGCGCAGTTGCTGAACGAGAAGCATTCGCTGGGCCCTGCGGGCGCGGACAAAGCCCACGAAATCATTCCCATGGGCCGGATCGGGCAAGCCGACGATATTGCCGATGTGGTGCTGTTCCTGGCGTCGCGTGCCGCACGGTACATGACGGGCCAAGTGTTGGTTGTGGATGGCGGATTGCTGGTTGGACGCTACTGACCGCAGCCAGCCGCCGGGCGGGCGTGACGCAAAAGGTATTGAATCGTTGATGGCATGACCATGACAGACAAAACCGGCATCGATGTCGGTTCCCGTTCCGCGCTGCAACTCGGCGCAATGCTGGGCGCCCGGTTGCTCGACGCCGAGGAAGCGATTGAGCGCACGCTGGCGGCAATCCGCGCCTGCGACGATCAGGCGATCTTTGCACGGCTGACAGCGGGCCGCGCCTTGACCGAGGCGCGCGCTGCTTCGCGGCGGATTCGCGCCGGGCGGCCGCGCAGCTTGCTGGACGGCGTGCCGATTGCCTGGAAGGACTTGTTCGACCTCGAAGGCGTGGTCACCACGGCGGGCTCGCGCGTGCTGGAAGGCGCTGCTCCCGCGTTGCGCGATGCACCGGTGGTGGCGCGGCTGAAAGCCGCCGGCATGTTGTGCGTGGGCCGGGTGAACATGAGCGAGTTCGCCTTTTCCGGCATTGGCAGCAACCCGCACTATGGCACGCCGCGCAACCCGCATGGCCGCAATGGCGCGCGTATGCCGGGCGGCTCGTCGTCCGGCTCGGCGGTCGCGGTGGCGCGCGGGCTGGTGCCGGTTTCCATCGGCTCGGACACCGGCGGCTCGGTGCGTATCCCGGCGGCATTCAACGGGATTGTCGGCTACAAGGCGTCGTCCGGACGGTATCCGATGGACGGCATCTTCCCGTTGTCGCGCACGCTGGACACGCTGGGCGTGCTGGCGCGCACCGTGGCAGATGCCGTGACCGTCGATGCGGCGATGTGCGGGCTGGTGGCGCCTGCGCTGCGGCGGCGCGCCTTGCAGGGCTATCGCATCGTGGTGCCGGGCAACATTGTGTTCGACGACATTGAACCAGCCGTCCTGGCGAATTTCGAAGCAGCACTTGAGCGGCTTGCGGCGGCTGGCGCGCTGATCGAGCGCATGACGCTGCCAGTGTTCGACGAAATCCTCGCCCTCGGCGCCAAGCGTGGCACCATCGTGACGGCGGAAGCCTACACGCTGCACCGGGAGCGGCTGGAGGGCCCGGAAGCGTCGACGATCGACCGGCGCGTGGTCTCGCGGGTGCGGATGGGCGCGAATGTGGCGATGACCGATTATGTGACGATCTTGCAGGAGCGCCGCCGCATTGTGGCGGACACGGCCGCACAATTCGCCGGGCGCACGGTGTTTGCCTTTCCCACCGTGCCGCATACCGCCCCGCCGCTCGATGCATTGGAAGCCGACGACGGCTTGTTCATGCGGGTGAATATGCGCACGCTGCGCAACACCATGCTCGGCAACTTCCTCGATTGGTGCGGGGTATCGCTGCCGAGCGGCATGGACGAAAACGGATTGCCGACCGCGCTGTTGCTTTCGGCCGGGCCGGGGGCCGACGACGATTTGCTGTCGCTGGCGCTGACCGCCGAGAGCATTGTAAGGGGCGAAGCCGCATGATGTTTGAGACGAGGCAAAGCCTCATGATGATTGAGACGAGGCAACGCCTCATGATGATTGAGACGAGGCAACGCCTCATGGCCATTCAGGAGACGACCCAGTGACAGAAGCTTTGCCGCATCTTTTCGCCCCGCTGACGCTGGCGGGGCACACCCTGCGCAACCGCATCGCCATGGCGCCGCTGACCCGGCAGACCGCCGCGTTGGACGGCACGCCGAACGATGAAATGGCCGCCTACTACGCCCGCCGCGCGCGCGGCGGTTGCGGCCTGATCATCACCGAGGGCACCTATGAGGACGACGCGGTGGGCTGCCGCGCCTATCTGTCGCAGCCGGGCATCGCCAACGCAAAGCAGGCCGCTGCCTGGGCGAAGGTGGCGGACGCCATTCACGCCAACGGCGCGAAAGTCATTATGCAATTGATGCACGGTGGCCGCGTGGTCGATCCGCGCTGCCTGCCGGCCGGCGCACAGCCCGTGAGCGCCAGCGATACGCACAGCCAGGGCTGGGTGCTGTACACCGACAGCCATTACGAAGCCGATATCCGCGGCATCACCGGCGCATGGCCGAAGATGACGTTTGGACCAGCGCGGGCGCTGACGGTGGCGGAAATTCATGCCGTCGCCGACGGCTTTGCCGCCGGGGCCGCGCGTGCGGTGGCGGCAGGGTTCGACGGCGTGGAAATCCACGGCGCCAACGGCTACCTGCTGTATCAATTCATTCACACCAGCACCAACCATCGCACCGATGAATTCGGCGGCAGCGCCGCCAACCGCGTGCGCTTCGCGCGCTTGGTCGGCGAGAAGGTCCGCGCGGCCATTGGTCCGGACAAGATCATCACGCTGCGTTTGTCGCAGGATGGCGTTGACGATTTCGGCGGGGCGTGGGCGGGCGGAGTCGCTACCGCGCGCGAAATCGGTGCGGCGTTGCAGGGTTCGCCATTCGATGCGCTGCATTGGTCGAGCTTCGGCTATGCCGACAACCGCGACCCAAATTCCGGCGTGCCGATGCCAACCGCGCTGCGCGAGACCAGTGGATTGCCGATGATCGCCAACGGCGGCATTGCGCAGGGCGCCGACGCGGAGGCCGCCATCGTCAATGGTGCCGCCGACATGGTTGCTGTCGGGCGGCCGATCTTTGCTAATCCGGACTGGCCGCAAATGGTCCGCTCCGGTCATCCGGTGGACCTGGTGCCGTTCGACCGCAAATACGTCATCAAACCGCCGATCGACTACGCGTATGCCTATCCGGCCGATTATGCAGCGCCGGCTTGGTAACTCGGACAGGGAGGATCGAAATATGGCAAAAGAAATCCTGTGCGGCTTCGGCGTCGATGTGGACGCGGTGGCCGGCTGGCTCGGCTCGTACGGCGGTGAGGACTCGCCTGACGATATTTCGCGCGGCCTGTTCGCCGGTGAAGTCGGCGCGCCGCGTTTGCTGAAGCTGTTCGAACGCTTCGGCATCAAGACCACTTGGTTCATCCCCGGCCACTCCATCGAGACATTCCCGGAGCAGATGCAGGCGGTGGCTGACGCCGGGCACGAAGTGGGCATCCACGGCTATACCCACGAGAACCCGATTGCGATGACGCCGGAGCAGGAGGAGGAGGTGCTCGACAAGTGCATCGGCCTCGTCACGCAACTCACCGGTAAGCGCCCCACCGGCTACGTGGCGCCGTGGTGGGAATTCTCGCGCGTGTCGAACGAATTGCTGCTGAAGAAGGGCATCAAGTACGACCACTCGCTGATGCATCACGACTTTCAGCCGTACTATGTGCGCGTCGGCGATAGCTGGACCAAGATCGACTATTCGAAGAAGCCGTCCGAATGGATGGTGCCGCTGAAGCGCGGCGTGGAGACCGATCTGATCGAGATTCCGGCGAGCTGGCATCTGGATGATCTGCCGCCGATGATGTTCATCAAGAAGGCGCCTAACAGCCACGGCTTCGTCAATCCGCGCGATATCGAAGACATGTGGCGCGATCAGTTCGACTGGGTGTACCGCGAATACGACTACGCCGTGTTCCCGATCACCATCCACCCGGACGTGGCTGGCCGCCCGCATGTGCTGATGATGCTGGAACGGCTGTTCGCCCATATGAGCCGCCATCCCGGCGTGAAGTTCGTTACCATGAACGAAATGGCTGACGACTTCGCCCGCCGCAACCCGCGCCAGAAGTAGCCTGCCGATGTGCGCGCTGTGCGGCGTTCTCGGCGGATCGGATCATTGGACGGACGCCACGGCACGCCCCGGCGTGTTCACGCGCAATGCCGATAGCCTGGAACGCCGCCGCGAGCGCGCCCGCCGTGTGACAGTCGCCAACCGCATCCTGACGCATTACGGGATGCGGTTGTCGGACTGGCAGGGCACCGCCTTCATGCTGTCGACCCTAACCGGCAAGACGGAAATGGTGGAAAACCTGACGCATCTGTGGACCACCGCAGAAAAACTGTCCGGCCGGGCCTGCGATCCACTCGATCCTGCGTTGCTCAGCCGGTTGGACGCAGCAAGTGTCTGACGCCATTCCGCAGTTCACCCCGGTGACGCTGATTACCGGGTTTCTCGGGTCCGGCAAAACCACGCTGCTGCAACGGCTGCTGGCCGACCCGGCGCTGGCCGACACCGCCGTGCTGATCAACGAGTTCGGCGAAGTTGGCCTGGATCATCATCTGCTGGAGCGTATCGACGAGCGCACCGTGCTGCTGCAATCCGGCTGTTTGTGCTGCACCATTCGCGGTGAACTATCCGACGCAATCCGCGACCTGCATTCGCGCCGCGCGCGCGGCGAAATTCCGCCGTTCCGCCGCTTGGCGATTGAAACCACCGGACTGGCCGATCCGTTCCCGGTGCTGACCACGCTGCACGCCGAGCCCGTGTTGAAGCATCATTTCCGGCTCGGCAGCGTCATCACCACCGTCGATGCGGTGAATGGGGTGGCGCAACTGGAGCGCTTCCCGGAAAGCTTGAAGCAGGCGGCCATCGCCGACCGGCTGGTGGTGACCAAGTCCGATATCGCTGCACCCAATGCGGTCTGGGCACTGCTGGGCAGGTTGCGGGCGCTGAACCCGGCGGCCAGCATTGTGTTTTCGGCGGCGGCTTCGTTGGATGCCGAAGCCCTGCTATCGGGCAGCGCCTTCGCGGGCGGCACGCACAGTGAAGCCGTCAGCGCGTGGTTTGCCGAGGCCGCTGAAGCGCATGGCCATCATGGGCACACGCACGACCCAAACCGGCATGGTTCCGATATCCACGCTTTCGCCATCGTGCTGGATCAGCCATTGGATTGGACCGCCTTCGGAATTTGGCTCACAATGCTGCTCAACCGGCATGGCGAGGCGGTGTTGCGCGTGAAGGGCATTCTGGATATCGGCGGTGAGGCAGCCCCGGTCGCGGTGCACGGCGTGCAGCATCTGGTGCATGCGCCAGTGCATATGCAGGCTTGGCCGGATCATGAGCGGCGCTCACGGATTGTATTTATCGTCAAAGGACTAGAGCGGGCGGTCATCGAACGCTCGCTCGCGTCATTCATGGCGCTCAATGGCTCAGCCGAAGCTGCGGCGGCCTGAGAGCGCAAGGGGGAAACCGAGTATGGCCAAGACGGCTAGCAAGCCCGCCAAGAAACCCGCGCCAAAGCAGGTTGCCGCGAAGAAGCCGGTGGCCCGCAAGGCTGCCAAGCCGGTGGTGGTCGATCCGATCACGCTATCGGTGGTGCGCGGCGTGCTGGAAACCACGCAGCGTGAAATGACGCTGACGCTGGAGCAGACCGCGCGGTCGTCGGTGTTCAATCTGGCGCACGACTACTCGAATGCGATTTTCGACCATCTTCCGGAGATGGTGATCCAGGGCCAGGACATTCCGATCCATCTCGGCTCGCTGATCCCGGCGATGAAGACGGTGGCGAAGTTCTTCGGTGACGATATCGCGCCGGGGGATGTGATCTATCATAACGATCCGGCGTATTCGGGCAGCCACATCGTCGATTGCTGCATGTACAAGCCGGTGTTCTACGACGGCGAACTGGCGTTCTGGACGGTCTGCAAAGGCCATGTCACCGATATCGGCGGGCCGGTTCCCGCCGGCTATAACCCGAACGCCACTGAAATTTATGCCGAAGGTTTGCGTATTCCGCCGGTGAAGCTCTGGGACAAGGGCAAGCGCCGCGAAGACGTGATCAACTTCATGCTGACCAACATGCGCGCCCGCTCGGATCAGGAAGGCGATTTGAACGCGCAGTTTGGCGCTTGCACCGTTGGTGAACGCAACCTGATCGCACTGCTCGACAAGTATGGTATGCCGACGGTGCGCGCCTGCATCGAAGAACTGAAGCGCATGGCCGATCGCCATATGCGTTCGCTGATCGCCTCGGTGCAGGACGGCGTCTATCACGGCAGCGCCGTGGTGGAGGATGCCGGACACGGCTTCGGCGATCTGGAAATCAAGGCGACGGTGACCATCATAGGCGACACCTGCAATATCGCCATTTCCAGCCCGCCGCAGATTCCGTACTTCATCAACTCCTACGCCGGCAACTCGATGTCAGGCGTTTATCTCGGGCTGATGATGTTCGCGCAGGTGCCGCCGCCGTACAACGAAGGCCTGTATCGCTGCGTCACGACCGATCTTGGCCCGATGGGCACGCTGTGCAATGCGCGCGAACCGGCGCCGCATGTGAATTGCACGACGACACCGATGGAGACACTCACGGACGCGGTACGCCTCGCGTTCGAACAGGCGGCGCCCGAGCGCGTGCTGGCGTCGTGGGGCCATGCCAATGGCCTGAACGTCGCGGGCAAAAATCCCCGCCGCAATGGCGATGATTACGTGACGATGGTGTTGGCGACGATCATCTCCGGCGCTGGCGCGACCTCTAAACTCGATGGCTGGCATGCCTGCGGCCCGCTGTGCTGCTTTGGCGCGCTGACCTCCGGCGACGTGGAGTTGCTGGAATACTCCTATCCCGTGGTCATTCACCGTTACGGCCTGATGACCGATAGCGGCGGCGCTGGCTATTTCCGTGGCGGTTCCGGCACCGCTTGGGAAGTCGAGCCGATTGGCCATGACATGACCGCGATCATGTTCGGTGAGGGCCGCCGGATTCCGGCCATGGGGGCGGCAGGTGCGGTTTCGGTCTATACGGATCGCAAAGTGGGCCGCCTGGAGGTCAATCGCGGTGGCGTGCGCGAGGTGGTGACGAAGAATTCCATCATCACCATCAAGCCGGGCGAACGTGTCACCAACATGAACCCCGGCGGCGGCGGCTACGGTAATCCGAAGCAGCGGCCCATTGAGGCTGTGCTGCGCGACGTGCGCGACCGCATTGTGTCGATCGAGGCAGCGCGCGACGAGTACGGCGTGATCATCGATCCAGCGACGGCCCGCGTTGACATGGCCGCCACCCACAAGCTGCGCGGCGCGGCCTGAGCGCGGGACGGAGGAACGAAAATGGCCTATCGCTATCGCCTCGGCGTCGATGCCGGCGGCACTTTTACCGACTTCGTGCTGTCGGTGCGCGGCGGCGACGTACGGTTGTATAAGACACCGTCGACGCCGCAGGACCCCACGCTGGCGCTGAAGGCAGGCCTGAACTTGATCTCCGCCGATATCGGCGAGCCGGTGCCCGATATCATCGCCGCGTGCGATCTGTGCATCAACGGCACCACGGTCGGGCTGAATGCGCTGTTGCAGCACAAGGGCGCCAAGACTGGCCTGATCTGCACGGCGGGACACGAGGATTCCATCGAAATCCGGCTTGGCCACAAAGAAGACGGCTACCGCTACGATGCCGAGTATCCGCCGGCGAAAATGCTGGCCGAGCGCTATCTGCGCGTGCCGGTGCGCGAACGCATCGTCATCGACGGCAGCATCCACACGCCGATGAACGAAGCCGACGTGCGCGCCGCCTGCGAGTTGTTCCGCCGCGAAAAGGTCGAGGCGGTGGCGATCTCGTTCGTGTGGTCGGTGATGAACCCGGTGCATGAACGCCGCGCCGCCGAGATCGTCGCGGAAATGCTGCCCGATGTGTTCCTGTCGGTGGGCTCTGAGGTTTATCCGCAGGTGCGCGAATACACCCGCACATCCACAGCGGTGGTGAACGCCTATCTTGGCCCGATTTTGGAAAAATACGTCCGCCGCATCGACGGTTATTTCCGCGAGCTCGGTGCGCAACACCCAGTGCGGTATTTCCAATCCAACGGCGGGCTGGCGGAAGGCCAAGTGCTGTCGGCGCGAGCGGTCTACGCCATCAATTCCGGCCCGGCCTCGGCCCCACAAGCCGGTCTATACCTGACCGAGCCAATGGGTCAGCGCAACGTGATCACTGTCGACATGGGCGGCACCTCGTTCGACATCACGCTGACCTACCAGGGCGCCACTAACGTCACCCGCAACATGGATTTCCTGCGCTACCGCATCGGCGTGCCGATGATCCAGGTGGAAAGTCTGGGCGCGGGCGGCGGGTCGATTGCCTGGATCGACGATTTTGGTTTGCTGAATGTCGGCCCGCAATCGGCAGGCGCCGTGCCTGGGCCTGCGTGTTACGGCAAAGGCGGCACCGCGCCGACGGTGTCGGATGCCAATATCATGCTTGGCTATCTGTCGCCGGATGGCCTGCTTGGCGGCACGTTCGGGCTCGACCGTAAGGCGGCCGAGAAAGCGATCAAGGACAAGATTGCAACACCGCTGGGCCTGAGCGTCGAGCGCGCCGCGCACGGCATTTTCACCATCGTCAACACCAACATGGTCAACGGCATCCGCCGTGTGTCGGTGGAGAAGGGCTTTGATCCGCGCGACTTCGTGCTGGTGGGTGCGGGTGGCGCCACGGCGGCGCACATCACCTCGCTGGCGCGCGAGATCGGCATTAAGCGCGTGCTGATCCCCAAGCTGGCGTCCGGCTTCTGCGCGTTTGGGCAGATCATTGCCGACGTCAAGCACAACTACCTCGCCACGCGCCCGATGCGGCTGGAGGCGGATGCGCCTGTGGAGGATATCGAAGCCCGGTTCAACAAGCTTGAGCAACACGCCCGCGCCCAGTTGCACGGCGATGGCTTCAAGGACCGCGACATCAAGCTGATCCGCTCGATGGATATGCGCTACGCCGGGCAGGTGCACGAATGCACCGTCGATATTGCGACTTTCAAGATCGACGCAAAGAGCATCGAGAAGGTGAAGACGGCGTTCCACGCCAAGCACCAGCAGTTGTTCACGTATTCCGAGCCGAACTCGCTGGTGGAGATCGTGAACCTCGAAGTGCAGGCGGTCGGCAAAATGCCGAAGCCGACGCCGCCGGCCACGCCGAAGGGCAGCCGCAACCCACCGGCGGCGGCAAGCCGGGGCACCCGCAAATTGGTGCTGGAAGCCAGCGGCCGCAGCACGGTCACGCCGATTTACGACGGCAGCAAGCTGAAGGCGGGCAATAAGATCAAGGGACCGGCGGTCATCGAAGAACCGACCACGACAATCCTGATCACGCCGGGCTGGGTCGCAGAGCTCGACGAGCACGCCACGTATATTCTCAACGATGTAGCCTGACGGAGCCGAACATGCCGACGACGATCAACTGCGACATGGGCGAAGGCTTCGGCCTGTACCGCATGGGCGACGACGAGGCGTTGATGCCGCTGATTTCGGTGGCCAACGTGGCGTGCGGCTTTCATGCGTCGGACTTCAACCACATGCGCCGCACGGTGCAGTTGGCCAAGCAGCACCGGGTGAAGGTTGGCGCGCATCCGTCGCTGCCGGATTTGCAGGGCTTTGGGCGGCGGGAGATGAAAATCTCCCGTACCGAACTGGTGAACTGCCTGATCTATCAAATCGGCGCGCTCAGCGGATTCTTGCAGGCCGAGGGTGTGGCGCTGAACCACATCAAGCCGCATGGATCGCTCTACGGCATGGCCGCCCGCCAGGAAGAAATGGCGCACGCCGTTTGCGATGTCGCCGATATTTTCAAGGTGCCGCTGTTCGGCATGGTCGGCACGCTGCATGAGACGATCTACGCCGCGCGCGGCCATCGCTTTGTACCAGAATATTATGCCGATCTGGACTACAACGACGACGGCGGCTTGATCATCACCCGCGAACACCCGCCGGTCGATGCCGCGAACGCCGCCGCACGCTGCGTCCGCGCTATTAGGGAAGGACTTACCGCGACAGTCGGCGGGCGCGACATTCGGGTTGGCAGTGAAACCATCTGCATCCATTCGGATACGCCGAACGCGGTGGAAGTCACGGCCGCCGTGCGCGCCGCCGTGGCCGCCTATCTGTAGACCCAAGATGCAAACGCTGTTGATCGCCAATCGCGGCGAGATCGCCTGCCGTGTGATGCGTGCCGCCAAGGCGCTTGGGCTGCGCACTGTCGCAGTGTATTCGCAGGCCGATGCCGAGGCGCAGCACGTCGCACTCGCCGACGCGGCGGTGCTGATCGGCGGCGCCAAACCGGCGGAAAGCTATCTGCGGGTTCCGGCAATTCTGGATGCGGCGCGCGACAGCGGTGCGGATGCGGTGCATCCCGGTTATGGCTTCCTGGCCGAAAGCTCCAGCTTCGCCAAGGCGGTGCACGACGCTGGATTAATCTGGGTTGGTCCCGCGCCGAAGTCGATGGAGGACATGGGCGACAAGGAGCGCGCGCGCTTGCTCGCCAAGGCGGCGGGCGTGCCGATCCTGCCGGGATCGGCACGGTTTGCGCCGGGTGATTTGGACGGATTGGAGGAAGCCGCCGAGGAAGTCGGCTATCCGCTGCTGGTGAAAGCTTCGGCAGGCGGCGGCGGCATTGGTATGCGACTGGTCAATGGCGCTGGAGACTTGCGCAAGACGGTCGAAGCCACGCAGGGCATGGCCGAACGCTCGTTCGGCGACGGCACGGTGTTTCTGGAACGCTATGTCCGCAACGCGCGGCATGTCGAGATGCAAGTGTTCGGCTTCGGCGATGGCCACGCGGTGCATTGCTTCGAGCGGGAATGTTCGATCCAGCGCCGCTTTCAAAAGCTGATCGAAGAGAGCCCGTCCCCCGGGCTGACGGAGGCGGCGCGCGCAGCCATGGCGCAGGCGTGCGTGGCGCTCGCCAAGCAAGAACGCTACCGCAGTGCGGGCACCATCGAATTCGTGCTGGATGACGACACGGGGCAATTCTATTTCTTGGAGATGAACACCCGCATCCAGGTCGAGCATCCGGTCACCGAGATGATCACCGGCCTTGATTTGGTGCAGATGCAATTGCGGCTGGCGGCAGGGGAGCACCTTGGCGCCACGCTGTCGCAAGACAGCGTGCGGCGCAGCGGTCACGCCATCGAAGTACGCATTTGCGCCGAGAACCCGGCCAAGATGTTCCTGCCCTCGCCCGGCCGCATCACCCGTTTGGTGCTGCCGGAACCCGGTCCGGATGTGCGCGTCGATACCGGCGTGCGCGAGGGCGATGCGGTGACGCCGTATTACGATTCGATGATCGCCAAGCTGATTGTGCACGCGCCAACCCGCGAAGCGGCGATTGCGCGTATGCTCGCGGCGCTGGACGGCACAGTGATCGAAGGCATCACAACCAATGTTGCGTTCCTGCGCCGGGTGATCGACCATGCGGCGTTCCGCGCGGGCCGCACGCTCACGGGATTCGTCGAGACGCATAAGGCAGAGTTGATCGGCTGAGGCCGCACGGGATGAGAGGGATGCGAGGATGATCTACGACGAACCGCGCTATATGCCCGGCGGCGACCGCTATATGCTGATCGAGTTCGGCAACGAGATGAACCTGGAGCTGAACTTTCTCGCCCAGGGTCTCGCCAGCGCCATCGTGGCCAATCATGTGAAGGGCGTGGTGGAAACCGCGCCGTGCTTCGCCTCGATGCTGATCCATTACGAGCCGGAGGAGATCTCGTACGACGATCTCAAGCGCGAAATGGGGCGGCTGATCGCAACACTCGGCCCGTCGGACAACATCGAACTGCCCAGCCGGTTGTTTTATTTCCCGACCGCGTATCTCGATCCGTGGACGAAGGCGGCGATTGACGACTACACCGCCAAGATCAACCCGGAGAAAGAATACGACGCGGCGTTTGTCGCACGGCTGAACGGCTTGTCTGGTCCCGAGCAATTGGTCCGGGTGCATTCCGGCACCGAATACTGGGTGGCCTCGCTTGGCTTCTGGCCCGGCCTGCCGTTCATGATGGCGCTCGATCCGCGCTGCGTGATCACCGCGCCGAAATACAACCCGCCGCGCACGTGGACGCCGCAAGGCACCGTGGGCATGGGCGGCGCTTCGACCGCGATCTACCCGGTGGCGACGCCCGGCGGCTACCAGATTTTCGCCCGCATCCCGGTGCCGATCTGGGACCCCAAGCGCCGCTCTTCGGCGTTCGAGGACAGTATTTGTCTGTTCCGCCCAGGCGACCGGGTGAAGTTCGTGCCGGTGTCGGTGGCCGAGTTCGAAGATGTCGAACGGCAAGTCGCCGATGGCAGCTACGAATACAACGTCGTCGGCTATCAAAAATTCTCCGTGGCCCAGTATAAATCCTGGGTCGCGGGGCTCGATCGCACCAAGCGGTTTTAGGGGGGAGGCCTGACATGCTGGAAGTGCTGAAGCCCGGGCTGGAAACCTCGGTGCAGGATTATCCCGGCCGGATCGGTTTCTGGAACCAGGGATTCCCGCCGTCGGGACCGATGGATTCGTGGTCTTTCCGGCTGGCCAACGTGCTGGTGGGCAATCAGCCGGGCGATGCCGGGCTGGAATGCCAATACATGGGCCCCACGCTGAAATTCAACCGCAACACCGTCATCGCGCTCACGGGTGCGGATATGGCGGCCAAGTTGGATGGCAAGCCGGTGCCGCTGTGGCAGTCTGTCGCCGTCAGTGCCGGGCAAGTGCTGGAAATGGGCCCCGCCCGTGCCGGTACGCGCTGCTACATCGCCATTGCCGGCGGCATTGCCACCGATCCGTGGCTCGGTTCGCGCTCCACCTTTCATCAGGCGGGCGTCGGCGGCATGAATGGCAGCGCGTTGAAGGCCGGGCACATCGTGCCGGTGGCGGCTGGCACTGGCATGGCTGGGCGCACCGTGAAGCAAAGCGCCCGTCCGCCGATCCGCACCGATAAGCGCTGGGACATCGAAGTCTGCGCCGGGCCGAACGACGACTGGATCGACGAGGAAGGGCAGTTGCGCTTTCTGTCGGCGGACTGGAAGCTGTCGTCTAAATCCAACCGCACCGGCTTCCGGCTGGACGGTCCGCAATGGACCTTCGCGCCGAAAGCCACCAACAAGCCGCCGGAACACGGCAGCCTGCCGTCGAACATCATCGATCACGGCTACCCGCTGGGTGCGATCAACCTCGCCGGGCAGACGCCGATCATTCTGGTCAACGATGGGCCGAGTATGGGCGGGTTCATCAACCCGTACACGGTTCCTTCGGCAGCGTTCTGGAAGCTCGGCCAATCCAAGCCGGGTGAGATTTACAACTTCAAGCAGATCAGCGTGTCCGAAGCGCAGGCGATGGCCCGTGCGATGAAGGCCACCTGCTCCGAATCTTCGATCATCTAGGAGATCGCGATCATGGCAACCGAGGTACGCACGCAGACGGCGGGCAATATGTGGAAAGTGCTGGTCAAGCCGGGCGATGCGGTGAGGACGGGCGACACGCTGTTCATCATGGAAGTGATGAAGATGGAAGTGGCGCACGAAGCCCCGGTCGATGGCACGGTCACCGCGGTACACGTTGCCGAGGGCGCCGAGGGGCTGGACGCGGAAGATTTGGTTGTCGAGATCCGCTGATGTCCTGGCCTGAGCAAATCTACACAGTGCTGAAGTCGCTCGATGTGCGGCAAGTCGCTTATGTGCCGGATGGCGGGCACGCCCAGTTGATCCGCTTGGTCAATGAGGACCCCGACATCCACGCGGTCCCGCTGACGACCGAGCAGGAGGGCGTTGCCATGCTGGCTGGCACGTGGCTCGGCGGCCAGCGCGGCGTGCTGCTGATGCAATCCAGCGGCGTGGGCAACTGCATCAACATGCTGTCGCTGATCCGTACCTGCCAATTTCCGTTGCTGGCGCTCGTGACAATGCGCGGCGAGTATGGCGAGTTCAATCCGTGGCAGGTGCCGATGGGCACCGCAACCGAGGGCGCATTGCGCTTGATGGACGTGCATATACTTCGCGCCACCGCGCCGGAAGAAGTCGGCGACGTGGTGCGCGCGGCTGGGCGCATGGCGTTTCTCGGCGGCAGCGCCATGACGGTGTTGCTGTCGCAGCGTCTGGTCGGCGCCAAGGTATTCGCCGAATGAGCGGAATATTGTCGCGCACGCTCGACCGCCGCGCCGTGGTGGCCCGCTTGTTGGCGGGCCGCCAAGGCCTTGCCGTTGTCGCCGGGCTGGGCGCCCCGACTTACGATGTTGCCGCCGCAGGCGATCATGACCGCAATTTCTACTTGTGGGGCGCGATGGGCGGCGCCGCGATGATCGGCCTTGGCCTCGCCTTGGCGCAGCCTGACGTGCCGGTTCTCGTGATAACCGGCGACGGCGAAATGCTGATGGGCCTCGGGGCGCTTGCCACCATCGGCGCGCAACAGCCGCGCAACCTCAGTATTCTGGTGTTGGACAACGGACTGTACGAAGAAACCGGCGCGCAGCACACCCATACAGCGATGGGCACCGACCTGATGGCGGTGGCCGGGGCGTGCGGCATCACCGACGCGATCACCGCCGATGCGATGCCGGATCTGGACGGCTTCAGCGCGCGGGTGCACCGGATTGGCAACGCCCCCGCGCTGGCAGTGGCGCGCATCGCGCCGAGCCACGCGCTGAAAGTGTTGCCGACGCGCGACGGCGCGTTCGTCAAAACGCGGCTGCGCCGGTCATTTGGGGTCGATAACGGATAGAAGCTGCTCAGCCGGGCAGTTTATATCCCGCCGCCAGCGCCTCGGTATCCCACGCCAGCGTTGGCGCGAAGCTCGCCAGATCGGCGGCGGCGAACCCGTCGATCAGCAACGCATCGCCAAACGGCGCGAACCACGGCCGCGCCGCCGCCGCCACGAACGCCGCGCGCAACCGCGCCACCGCCTCGGCGGGCAGCGCGGGGGCGGCGACGAACGCGGGCATCGGCGCGGTTGCGGTCGACTCCAGCACGCGCACGCCCTCGGTGATATCCGGGCGATAATGCCGGATCAGCATGTGCCAGTAGCCGTCGAGCGGCCCGATATCGATGCTGCCGTCTAGCACGCTGTCCAGAATGCGCCGCGCCGTCACCAGATTGCCGCGCACCTGGCCGTACAGCAACTGGCGCTGCGGCGTGCGGTGCGCCAGCAGGTGATGCCGCAGCGCATTGAACCCGGAATGCGAGTGCGCCACCGTCCAGCCCAGCCTGCCGCTGAACGTATCTGCCAACGTGCGATACGGCGCGTCGCGCCGCACGATCAGGTCGCTGCAATACACCGCGCGCCCACCGGCCCACCCGGCGCGCGGGATGGGGGCCGCAATTGGCTGCACCTCGGCAATGCCGGTGGCAATCGGAAAGCCGCACATCTGCACGCAGCCCACATCCGCCCGCCGCCACAAATCTTCCAGCGGCAGCGGGGCAGGGTAGGGCACATACTCCAGCGCCACCTCCGCCTCGGCGCACACCTGTTGCAGCAACCCACGCCACGCCGCCTCGGCCTCGGGCGTGACGGCATACATCCGCGCGTTGGCGATGAAACTCACGCCAGCGCCGCCTTGCGGCCCGCCACATAGTCCGCCACTGCCGCGCGCACGCCCGCATCCAGCGGCGGCGGTTCGTAGGCGGCCAGCGCCTTTTGCCACACGCCGGTGGCGCGCTCGGTCGCGGTCTTGCCGCCCGCATCGCGCCAGTTCTCGAAATTCGACCAGTCCGACAGGATCGGCCGCCAGAATGCATGCTCATAGCGCGCGATGGTGTGCGGCGAGCCGAAGAAATGCCCGCCCGGCGGCACCGCGCAAATCGCCTCCACCGCCAGATCGTCATCGGTGAAGCTGCGCTTGGCCAGGATATCGGCCCAGCCGCGCAGCATCTCCGCGTCGATGACAATCTTCTCCAGCGACGCCGACAGCCCGCCCTCGATCCAGCCCGCCGCGTGGTTGATCAGATGGCTATGACTCATCACCGAGGCCCACAGCGAGAACGAGGTTTCCCACACCGCCTGCGCGTCGGCGCACGGCGCGGCGTTGACCGCGCTGGAGCGGAACGGAATCCGCAAATGCCGGGCAATTTGCGCCCCGCCCAACGTGGCCAGCACATATTCCGGCGTGCCGAAGGCGGGCGATCCGGTGCGCATATCGACGTTGGAGGTAAAGCCGCCAATCACCGAGGGACAGCCGGGGCGGATCAACTGCACCAGCACCACAATCGCCAGCGCCTCGGCGGTCTGCTGCGCCAGCGCGCCGGGCAGCGTCACTGGGGCCATAGCACCCATCAACGTAAACGGCGTCACGCACACACACTGGCCCGCCGCCGCCATCGCCATGATGCCGTCGAGGATCTCACCGTCCACCCGGCGCGGCGAATTGACGTTAGTCACGGTCAGCAAACTTGGCCGCGCGGCCAGTGCGGCTTCGGAAATGCCGTGCTCGACGGCGCACAGCGCGATGGCGTCGCGTGCCTGCACGCCGCCGACGCCGCGCGCCGCCCAAACAATGTCCGAGCACTCAATGTGCGCCTGGTACATGTCCAGATGCCGCGTCGCCACCGGCAGGTCGACGGGCTCCACCACCACGCCGCCCTGCCAGTGCAGCACGCCCAGCGCATGCGTGATCTTCAGGATGTCCTGAAACGCCGCGATGTCGCCATAGCGGCGGCCACGCTCCAGATCGGTCACATTCGGCGCGCCGTTCACCGGGCCGAAATTCACCACGTTGCCGCCGACATGCAGATCGCGTTCCGGGTTGCGCGCATACAGCACGAACCGTTCCGGCGCGCTGGCGCAAGCGGCTTGCACCACCGCGCGCGGCAGCTTCACCAAACCGGCCGCCTCATCAACCTCGCAGCCAGCGTCACGATAGATCGTCCGCGCGACCGGGCTGAGAATTTCAACGCCGCCGCGTTCCAGAATGCGATAGGCGGCATCGACAATGCGCGCCACGTCCTGTGCGGCGAACATCTCGACCGGCGGAAACGGATTTTCCAGGCGCGGCAGCCGGGGCGGCAGCGCGAACGCGGTGCTGCGCGCCGCATGGCTGCGCGCCCGCCGCCGCGTGCCGCTCATCCGCGCAGCCTTGTGCCCGCCGGGTCGTGCAGCGGCGCACACCGCAGCACGGCGCGGCAGTCGCGGCCCAATATATCGATGCGAAACGCGGCGCCGTCCTGCGCCAATGCGACGGGGATGTAGCCAGCAGCAAGACTTTTGCCGACCCAGTGGCCATACGCGCCTGACGTGATGTAGCCCACCGGCTTGCGGTCCAGCAGCACCGACTCATACCCCACCACGTCGGCGTCATCGGCATCGACCTCGAAGATCACGAAGCGCCGCTTGGGGCCCGCCTCACGCTCGGCCAGCACGGCATCGCGCCCCATGAAGCCGGGCTTGTTGAAATCGACGAACTTATCCAATCCGGTTTCGCCCGCCGTGTAGTCCGGGCGGAAATCCTTCTGGAAACTGCCGTAACCCTTTTCCAGCCGCAGCGAACTCAGCGCCCGCCCGCCGAAATGCACCAAGCCGAGACCGGCCCCGGCTTCAAGCAGATCGTCGTGCAATTGCAGCAGATAATCCGGCGTCACCCAAATCTCGTAGCCAAGCTCGCCGGTAAAGCCGCTGCGCGACAGGATGGCGGGCGACATGCCAACGGCAGTTTCCCGTACATCGAAAAAGCGGAACGCGTGCGGCGACAAGTCGGTGCGGGTCAGCCGTTGCAACAACGTGCGCGCGTTCGGCCCGGCCACCGAAAATCCGTTCAGCGTGGCCGACGCCGCGCGAACGAACACGTCATCCGGCGGGCGGCTATCGGCGAACCAGCGCATATGGAACGCCTCGGCAAAGCCGCTGCCGACGATCAAAAAGCGGTCATCGGCCAGGGCGGCAATCGACAGGTCGCCGACGATCCGCCCGGCGGCATTCAGCATCGGGGCCAACGCCATCCGCCCGGCACGCGGAATGCGGCAGGCGAACACCCGGTCCAGCCACGCCCGCGCGCCGCGCCCGGTCACGTCGTATTTGCCGTAGTTGGAGGCTTCGTAAATGCCCACCGCCGTCCGCACCGCGTGGCATTCGGCGCGCACATGCGCAAAGGCTTCGCTGCGCCGGTAGGTCGGCGTCTCCATCCGCGCCACATCGGGCGGCGCGAACCACAGGGCACTTTCCAGCCCGATGGCAGCGCCCATCACCGCACCGGCTGCCACCAGCCTGTCGTACACCGGCGTGCGGCGGAACGGCCGGGCGGCGGGCAATTCCTCATTCGGGTAGGTCAGCCGGAAGCGCCGCGTGTAGTTCTCCTTCACCTTGGCGTGGGTGAAGCGCGGCGTGGCGAAGTTGAAATAGCGCGCCACGTCCATCGCCAGCACGTCCTGGCCCGGATCGCCTTCCGCCATCCAGCGCGCCAAGCTCAGCCCGATGCCGCCGCCCTGGCTGAACCCGGCCATCACCGCGCAGGCCGCCCAATAGTTGCGCAAGCCCGGCACCGGCCCCACCAGCGGGTTGCCGTCCGGCGCGAAGGTGAACGGCCCGTTGATCGCCTTGCGAATGCCCGCCCGCCCGATGGCCGGGAAATGCCGGAAACCGACCTCGAAGCTCGGCGCCAGCCGCTCCAGATCGTCCGGCAGCAATTGCATCGAAAAATCCGGCGGCGTGGTGTCCGGCGCCCAGGCCACGCAATTCGGCTCATAAGTGCCCAGCAGCGCGCCACGGCCTTCCTGGCGCAGATAAATCTCGCCGGAGTAATCGGTGGTATTGACGATTTCCTTGCTCAGTCCCTCGAATTCCGGAATTGCCTCGGTGAGCAAATAATGATGCTCCATCGCCAGCACCGGCAATTCCAGCCCCACCATGCGGCCAATCTCACGCGCCCACAGCCCGCCGCAATTGATCACATGCTCAGCGTGGATCGTGCCTTGATCGGTCACCACGTCCCAACTGCTGTCGGGCCGCTGCTTGAGTTCGACCACACGGGTAAACCGGTTGATCTCCGCCCCCAGCAGCCGCGCCGACTTGGCATAGGCTTGCGTGACGCCCGAGGGGTCGCAATGCCCGCCATCGGCCCGCCACAGCGCGCCGATGAAATACGGCTCGTCGATCAGGCAGTTCATCCGCTTGGCCTCGGCCACGGAAATAATTTCCGTCGCCATGCCCAGATACTTGGCCCGCGAATTCAGCAGCCGCAGACTATCCAGTTCGCCCTGATTGGCCGCCAGGATCAGCCCGCCATTCGGATGCAGCCCGCAGGACTGGCCCGACAATTCCTCGATCTCGCGGTACAGGTCGATGGTGTATTTTTGCAGCCGCGAGATATTGGCATCGCCATTGAACGTATGCATCCCGCCCGCCGCATGCCACGTGCTGCCAGAGGTCAGTTCGCTTTTCTCCACCATCACCACGTCGGTCCAGCCGATCCGCGCCAGATGGTAGAGCACACTGGCCCCCACCACGCCGCCACCGATCACCACCGCGCGTGTCTGCGTCCGCATCCGTCATCCCCGTTGCCACCGGGGCCGATGAGAAGCCGCGCGACGCGCGCCGTCAACGACGCTATCGTCGCGCTAGCGTGATGCGCCGGCTGGGGATCAAGCCCGGGCGGCTGGCATCCCCCCTCGGGCGCGACCGATGATGGGGAGCGGCCGGCGGGGTTTCGGCGCATGCCGGAAGACGGCAGCCATTCGCACCGGCGTTCTGCAACAGGTAGAGCCTTGAACGGTTGTGCCTGCGCGGCGGTGTGAATTTCTCGCGCTCTGCACAGCAGGCCATGTCGTCGATCCGCTACGTCCGGCTGGCCGGACAATGCGGCGGCTATGGCCCGGTCACGCCGTAGCCGCGCATCTCGGCGGCGATATCCGGCGCGATGGCCACCGCCGCCGCGATGTCGCGCTTGGCGGCGGCTTCGTTGCCCAGCCGGTGAAAGGCCACGCCCCGGCCGTAGAGCGCAACGGCCATTTTTGGGCTCCGCGCCAGGGCAGCGGTGTAGCCGGCCACCGCGTCCTTCAGCCGGTTGAGCTTGAGCCAGACGAACGCACGGTTATCGAGCGTGTTGGCGTCATTCGGCCGCAACGCCAACGACTTGTCGCAACCCTCCAGCGCCGCTTGCAACTGCCCGACGATCGCGCGATCCGGCTCGATCCAAATTTGGCAAAGGCCTACGCCAACCGGGGCGCCGCCTACGGGCGCAAGGGGCAATACGGCCGGGCGATCCAGGATTACGAGCAGGCGATCCGGCTCGATCCGAATGGTGCCGGTGTCCTGAATGGTCGTTGAGCGGATCGCGCGATCGTCGGGCAGTTGCAAGCGGCGCTGGAGGACTGCGACAAGTCGTTGGTGTTGCGGCCGAATGACGCCAACACGCTCGATAGCCGCGCGTTCGTCTGGCTCAAGCTCAACCGGTTGAAGGACGCGGTGGCCGGCTACACCGCTGCCCTGGCGCGGAGCCCAAAAATGGCCGTTGCGCTCTACGGCCGGGGCGTGGCCTTTCACCGGCTGGGCAACGAAGCCGCCGCCAAGC
>JANYDF010000076.1 GCA_025359905.1 Rhodospirillales bacterium | reverse complement strand
GGTGACAATCATCGCGGCGGCGGCGGGCTATTCGTTCTCGCGCTTCCAGTTTCGCGGCCGCTCGGCGGTGATGTTTCTGCTGCTGGTGACACAGATGTTCCCGCTGGTGATGCTGATAGCACCCATCTACCGCATGCTGGCGCCGCTGCATCTGACCGACAACCTGCTCGGCTTGGTGGTGGTCTACACCGCCTTCAACGCGCCGTTCGCCACCTTCCTGATGCAGAGTTTCTTTGACGAGATTCCGCGCGACCTGGAAGAAAGCGCCATGATCGACGGCGCCACGCGCCTGATGGCACTGCGCAAGGTGATCATCCCGCTGACGCTGCCGGGCCTGGGGGCCACGCTCGGCTTCGTGTTCACCGCGGCGTGGAGCGAGTTGCTGTTCGGCCTGATGCTGATCAACAGCGACGGGCAAAAGACGTTTGCCGTCGGGCTGCTCACCTTTGTATCGAAATTCTCGGTGGACTGGGGCCAGATGATGGCCGCTGCGGTGCTGGCGCTGATCCCGGCCATCGGCTTTTTCGGCTTCATCCAGCGCTATCTGGTGCGCGGGCTGACGGCGGGGGCGGTGAAGGGGTAGCGGCCCCGCGCGCCGGGGCCGCAATTACACGACCTGCACGCCCTTCCAGAACGCCACCCGCCCGGCAATCTCGGCCGCTGCCGGTTTCGGTGCGCGGTAGGTCCACACCGCATTGGCGTTGGTCTGGCCATCCACCACCAGCGAGAAATAGTTGGCCGTGCCCTTCCAGCCGCACACGCTGGTGTGCTCGCTGGGCGCAATCACGTCCGCCCGCAGCGCGCTGAGCGGGAAATAGGCGTTGCCTTCGACGGTGACGATATCGTCGCTCTCGGCGATCACCACGCCGTTCCAACTGGCCTTCATGCTGCTGTGTCCTTCAACTGCTGCCGATCAGAATGCCGGTCACAAACACCAGGGCGCCGCCGAAGCCGACCTGCATCGCAGCAGAGAATGGGGGCGTGTCCATATATTTCCAGCGGATCCAGCTGATGATGCCGAGTTCGACCACCACCACCGCCATCGCCACCACCATCGCGGTCCAGAAATTCATGATCAGGAACGGCAACGTGTGGCCGATGCCGCCCAGCGTGGTCATCAGTCCGCAAATGCCGCCGCGCGCCCACGGCGCGCCGCGCCCGGTCAGGCTGCCGTTGTCCGACAGCGCCTCGGCGAAACCCATGGAGATGCCAGCGCCAATCGACGCCGCGAGGCCCACGAGAAATGCGTCCCACGACCGGCCAGTGGCAAAGGCGGCGGCGAACACCGGGGCCAGCGTGGACACCGAGCCGTCCATCAGCCCGGCCAGACCCGGCTGGATCACCCGCAGCACGAACATCCGCCGCGCCGCCTCGTCCTCGCTTTCGCGCACGTCAGCGGGCAGGTTTTTTTCGACCAGACGGCCGGCGGTGTGCTCGTGCTGCACCTCCGCCTCGGCCAGATCGCCGAGCAGTTTGCGGATCGAAGCGTCCGACGTGCGGCTGGCGGCCTGCCGGTAGAAGCGGCTGGTCTCCATCTCCATCATCTGCGCCTGCTTGCGCACCGCATCGACGCCGAGCGGCTGTAATTGCCACACCGGACGGCGGGCGATGAAGCCGCGCACGTCCTGGCGGCGGATCAGTGGGATGTGCTGGCCGAATTTTTCGACATACAGATCGATCAGCTTGCGGCGGTGCTCGCTTTCCTCGGCTGCCATCTCGGTGAAGACGTTCGCGGTGGCGGGATAATTGCTACGCAAACCTTCAGCGAAGTCGGCGTAAATGCGCCCGTCTTCTTCCTCGCCACCAATGGCCAGCGCCAGAATTTCCTTCTCGCTCAACTCGTCGAAGTTGCGCATCGCATTCCCCTGGTTGGCCGGCCGCCGTGCTGCGCCGCACTATGAGGGCAGCGCCGCCACGCTTCAACCGCGCGGCGCGTAATCCGCTGCCGCCACGCTGGGCGTGCGGCCCGCCAGCAGATCGGCCAGCAGCCGCGCGCTGCCCGCAGCCAAGGTGAAGCCAAGCGCGCCCTGCCCGGCATTGACCCACAAATTCGCCAGCCGCGTTGGCCCGATAAGCGGCAGGCTGGTCGGCGTGGCGGGGCGCAGCCCGGCCCAGGGTTGCAGGCCGTCCAGGTCGCAAGCGCCGGGGAACGTCGCTTCCAGTGCTGCCGCCAGCGCCGCGATCCGCTGCGGCTTGGCTTCGGCCTGCGCGCCGCCGAGCTCGGCGAATCCCGCAACCCGCAGCGCGCCGCCGACCGGGGCGTAGACGATCTTGCGCGCCGCGTCGGTGATGCTGCGGATCGGGGCGCGATTGCTGCCGGCGCGCAGCTGTGCGGTGATCGAGTAACCGCGCAATGGCTGCACTGGCAGTGCTATGCCCGCCAGCCGGGCCAGCGCGCCAGACTGCGCGCCCGCCGCCAGCACGAAGCGCTCGGCCTCGATCTCCCCCGCACTGGTGAGCAACGCAACGAGCCGGCCGCCGCGCAGCACCGGCCGCCGCATTTCAGCGCCCAGCAAGAAGCGCACGCCGAGCGGCAGCAGGGCACGATGCAGGCCCTCGCAAAGCAGGCGGCAATCGCCCACTTCCTCGTCCGGCGTCAGGATGCCGCCCGCGATGCGCGGCGCGATGGCGGCGAGCGACGGTTCGATCTCCAGACACGCCGCCCGGCTCAGCGCCTGCTGGCGGCTGCCCAGTGTGGCTTGCAGCCGCATTTGCCGCTCGGCGCTGGCCATCGCGGCAGCCGAGCCTTGCACCACCAACTTGCCGTTGCGGCGATGCGCGAAATCGACCGGGGTGGCGGCCAGCATCTCGGTCAGGCTCGCGCGGCTCAACGCCGAGAGCGCCAGCAATTTCGCCGTTGCCGCATCGCTGGCATTGGCCGAGCAAGCGGCTAGGAACGCCAGCAACCAGCGCAGATAGGCCGGATTCACCGAGGCGCGCAGATGCACCGGGCTGTCGCCGCGCAGCAGCCAGCCGGGGACCTGTTGCACCACGCCGGGGGCGGCCAGCGGCGCCACATATGAATAAGACAGCTGGGCCCCGTTGGCGAAGCTGGCACCCTGCGCCACCGCCTCGGCACGGTCGATCACCGTCACGGCATGCCCATCGCGGGCCAGCCACCACGCGCTGGTCAGCCCCACAATCCCCGCGCCAATCACCACAATCCGCATAAGCCATTGACGCATGGCCGCGCGCCGCCGGCAACCTCCCGATACCGGCTTGACTTGGCCCGGCCGGTACGCGATGTCCGCCGCCTGCGTTCGGCCGAGCCGTTCGCATACGCCGCGGGATGGGGCTGTAGCTCAGTTGGGAGAGCGCCTCGTTCGCAATGAGGAGGTCAGCGGTTCGATCCCGCTCAGCTCCACCAGCCCGCGGCCCCCTGCAGTTTCATCGGGTTTTTCAGCCGGCGGCATCGCCGCTGCGGCGCGTTTAGGAAAAATTTCGCGCGTTTTCGGCGTATTAGAGCGCCACTTGTATCTCAAAATTTTGTGGGAAAAATTCCCACATTTTTCTTCCCAGCGGATGCGGCCTCGGCTACAACAGTCTCGTTCCAACGGCGCGGCAGCACGCGGATGCACCAGCCGCCGCCAAACGAGAGGGTTTCGCGATGTCATACTCCACCACGGCCAGCTTCGCCGGCATGACCCCGCAAGCCGCCACCTCTGTGCGCCGCCCGGTGCAGCATCCCACCGCGATCATGGCCGCCCGCGCCCGCAACAACACCGCCCGCAACAACACCGCCCGCATGGTCGCGCGCAGCCAATATGCCAGTAAGCCATTGCTGCTGGTGACCACCGAATATGCCGTCGGCATCACCTCGCTTTGCCTCGCGGTCTATCTGTCGCTGGGTCTGTAAGAACCCCGCCAGCGCCGCCACGCTGGCCTGATGCGTCGCGCAGCGCGGCGCGCTAAGCTGCTCCGGCACGATATCGGGAGCAGAGCGTGGCCATTCTGATCGCTGGCATTATCATCTTTCTCGGCGCGCATAGTTTTACCGCCTTTCGGGAGGCGCGCGCTGGGCTGCTGGAGCGGATCGGCTTTCCCGCCTACCGGGGCCTGCACTCGCTGATCTCATTGATCGGCTTCGCCCTCATCGTCTGGGGCTTTTCGCGCTACCGGGCGGATGATTGGGTTCAGCTTTGGACGCCGCCGTCCTGGGGCCGCCATGTCACCATGCTGCTGATGTGGTTCGCTTTTGTTTCGCTAGCGGCGATGGGCCGCCGCCCTGGCCGCATTCGCGGCTGGTTGCGCCATCCGATGTTGGTGGCAATCAAATTCTGGGCGCTGGCGCATCTGCTGGCGAACGGCGATCTCGGCGGGTTGCTGCTGTTCGGCTCGTTCCTGGCCTGGGCCGTGTTCGACCGTATCGCCGTGAAGCGGCGCGGCGACCTCGGTGCGCCACGGGTGGCCGCGTTCACCCGCGCCGACGCCATCGCCGTGGTGGCAGGCACCGTGGCCTACGCGGCCATGCTGTTCCTGCATCCCATTCTGATCGGCGTCTCCATCATCGGCGGCTAACTGGCGTAAGGCAGCGCCGCTGTTCCACGTGGAACAGCGGCGCTATGGTTAGCCGTTGCTGCGGTGCCCCACACCCGGCCAGCGCGTCCAGGACAGGAAATTTCCATGAGCTCGAATATCTTCCAGGGCACCATCCCGGCCCTGATGACCCCATGCCAGCCCGACCGCACCCCGGACTTCGACGCGCTGGTGCGCAAGGGCCGCCAGCTGATCGCGGCAGGCATGTCGGCGGTGGTGTATTGCGGCTCGATGGGCGACTGGCCGTTGCTCAGCGATGAGCAGCGCATGCAGGGCGTTGAGGCGCTGGTGGCGGCGGGCGTGCCGCTGATCGTCGGCACCGGGGCGCAGAACCCCAAGCGGGCGGCGGCGCTGGCTGCCCACGCCAAAGCCACCGGCGCGCAAGGACTGATGGTGATTCCGCGTGTATTGTCGCGCGGCACTTCGGCGGCGGCGCAGCGGGCGCATTTTGCCGGCATTCTCCAAGCGGCCGGCGGATTGCCAGCGGTGATCTACAACAGCCCGTATTATGGCTTCGAGACCAAGGCCGAGCTGTTCTTCGACCTGCGCCGCCAGTTTCCCAATCTGGTCGGCTTCAAGGAATTCGGCGGTGCCAAATCGTTGACCTATGCCGCCGAGCACATCGCCGGGCAGTCGCCTGACATCGCGCTGATGGTGGGCGTCGACACGCAGGTGTTCCACGGTTTCGTCAATTGCGGCGCGTGCGGCGCCATCACCGGCATCGGCAATGCGCTGCCAGGCCCGGTGCTGAAGCTGGTGGCGCTATGCGAGCGCGCGGCGGCGGGCGATGCCGAAGCGCGGCGGCTGGCGCTGGAACTGGAGGGGGCGTTCGGCGTGCTGTCCGGCTTCGATGAGGGCGCCGACCTCGTGCTGTACTACAAGCACCTGATGGTGCTGGAAGGCGACCCAGAATACGCACTGAACTTCAACGAGAGCGATACGCTCAGCGCCAGCCAGCAGCACTGGGCCACCACCCAGTTGCAGTTGTTCAAGGCCTGGTACGCGAACTGGCCGGGAGCGGCGGCCTAACCGGCCAGAAACGCCGCCACCGCCGGGATTGCCCGCAGGTCTGCCAAGTCCGCCTCGGACGGCAACTGCGGGCGGTCGCGCAGCCGGTTGACCATGCACAGGAAGCCCAGCGGTTCGCTGGCGCTGGCGCGGAACTGGTGCCACATCAGCGAAGGAATGCGGACCAGATCGAACGGTGCCACTTCGCGCACTGCATCGCCGAGCAGGCAGCGCCCGTGGCCGCGCAGGATCATCACGCCATGCGCATGCTCGTGGCGCTCCAGCGTGGAATAGCCGCTGGCCGCCATTTCGAAGTAGCGCAACTCGCATTCCAGCGCCGGATCCTCGAACAGCACTTGCCGCGAGATGTCGCGGAACAACGCCGCACCATCTTCCTTGTACGGCCGGCAGGTCACGTCCTGCCAGCGGTAGCCGTCCTGAAAGCCGCGCAGCAGTGCGGGCCGGATCTCGTGGTCCAGCAGGGTCTCGCTATCCATGTGTGTTGCCTTGTCCATGCCGCGCTACCGCCTGGGTAAACGCCGCCGTCGCCTCGGTGATCCGCTCGCGCGCCTCCAGCAGGCTGCCGCCGAGCAACAACATGACGTCGGTGCCGAAGAAATCCAGGATCTCCGGCACCCGCTCGGTGGTCATGCCGCCCGCCGGTACCGGCACGGCGGCGCGCAGGTGAGGGCTGGGACCGGTGGCGTTGGCCGCCAGCTTGCGGCAGGTGGCTTGCGAGTAGCCGAAGCGGCCGCCGAAATTCGGGAAGATCGAGGCATCCGCGCCGAATAGCCGGAACAGTTTGCCGAACAGCAATTCGGGCGCGATGCGCGCGGCGCCGCCCAACGTCGGGTGGGCCACGAACGCCACACCGGGCCACGCCCGCACCAGCGACTGCAAGCTGGCCACGCCGGACAGCATCGGCGCGATCAGCATCGTATCCAGCCCTTCCGCCACCGCCAGCCGGACCTGCCGGTGCATCTGGTCCACGCCGCCCGACAGGCTCGGCAGATAGCGCGTGGGGTGCCCGGTGCTTTGCACCGCCCGGCGCACAGCAGCGGCAATTGCCGGCACCCGCGCGGCAAACGGCGCGTAGGCTTGGTTGGCGATACCGTGGTCGTCCTTGATATAGTCCAGCCCGCCCAGCGCAAAACGCTCGGCCAGTTCTGCCAGCCGGTCCGGCCCGAGGCCCTGCGGTTTCAATGCCGAGGCGGTCAGCGCCCGGCCCATCGCGCCGACGCGGGCGCGCATTCCGTCCAAACCATGATTCGGCCCGCCGAACGCCGCCTGCATTGCCGCAGGCAGCACCACATCGTGCAGCACCACATCGTCGTGCAGCGAGGTGTTGCCGAACGCCATGTTGAGCAGTTGCCCGGCATCGTCCTCGACGGTAGCAACGGAAAGACCGATCCGAACCTCGAACAGGCCGCCGCCAAGCTCGGCCACGCTGTCCACCGCGCCGACGATGTCTTGCAGAATAGCCGGGTCGTCGATGGCGCCGACTGGCATTTCCACGCTCTGCTCAACCGCGATGGTCAGCGCGCGCGCATCGATCCGGGCGGCCTCGCTACGTACGCGGAACACCGCCTGCCATCGTGACTCAGTCATATGATTCCCTGAATTACGCAACCGCGCCGATATAAGCGAATTTCACACCGCCAAACGATGGAAATTTTCGCGGCCCGGACGAGCAAGCGGCGCGCGCCTCGCGGGACGGCGCGCGCCATCTGCCGGCCGCTCAGCCGACGCGGTTCTCGATCAGTTCGCTCACGACCCCCGGATCGGCGAGCGTGGACGTGTCGCCGAGGCCATCGGTCTCGTTGGCGGCGATCTTGCGAAGAATGCGTCGCATGATCTTGCCGGAACGCGTTTTCGGCAGGCCCGGCGCCCATTGGATGGCATCCGGTGACGCGATCGGGCCGATCTCGCGGCGCACCCACGCGATCAG
>JANYDF010000092.1 GCA_025359905.1 Rhodospirillales bacterium | reverse complement strand
TCTCGATCAGTTCGCTCACGACCCCCGGATCGGCGAGCGTGGACGTATCGCCGAGGCCATCGGTCTCGTTGGCGGCAATCTTGCGCAGGATGCGGCGCATGATTTTGCCCGAGCGGGTTTTCGGCAGGCCCGGCGCCCACTGGATCGCATCCGGCGAGGCGATCGGGCCAATTTCGGTCCGCACCCAGGCGATCAGTTCCTTGCGCAGTGCTTCGCTCGGCTCCTCGCCGGTTTTCAGCGTCACATAGGCATAGATGCCCTGCCCCTTGATGTCGTGCGGGAACCCGACGACGGCGGCTTCGGCGACCTTCGGATGCGCGGCGAGCGCGCTTTCGACCTCGGCGGTGCCCATCCGGTGGCCCGAGACGTTGATCACGTCGTCCACCCGCCCGGTGATCCAGTAATAGCCGTCCGCGTCGCGCCGTGCGCCGTCGCCGGTGAAATACAGGCCCTTGAAGGTGGAGAAGTAGGTCTGCACGAAGCGGGCATGGTCGCCGTAGACCGTGCGCATCATGCCAGGCCACGGATGTTCCAGGCAGAGCAGGCCGTCGGCGGTGCCCTCCAGCCGCTTGCCGTCGGCATCGACCAGCAGCGGAAACACGCCCGGCAGCGGCAGCGTGGCCGAACCCGGCTTCTGCGCGACCGCGCCGGGCAGCGGCGAGATCAGGATGCCGCCGGTCTCGGTCTGCCACCAAGTATCGACAATCGGGCAGCGGCTGTCGCCGACCACCTTGTAGTACCACAGCCAGGCTTCCGGATTGATCGGCTCGCCGACGCTGCCCAGAATACGCAGGCTGGCGCGGCTGTGCTTCTGCACCGGCTTATCGCCGTCGCGCATCAGGCTGCGGATCGCGGTTGGCGCGGTGTAGAAGATGTTGACCTTGTGCTTGTCGACCACCTGCCAGAACCGCCCGGCATCCGGGTAGCTCGGCACGCCCTCGAACATCAGCGTGGTGGCGCCGTTGGCCAGCGGTCCGTATACGATATACGTATGTCCGGTCACCCAGCCGACATCGGCGGTGCACCAGTACACTTCGCCCGGCTTGTAGTCGAACACCAGTTCGTGAGTGAAACTGGCCCACACCATGTAGCCGCCGGTGGTATGCAGCGCGCCCTTCGGCTTACCGGTGCTGCCCGAAGTGTACAGGATGAACAGCGGGTCCTCAGCGTTCATCTCCACCGGGGCGAACCACGGCGAGGCCGCCGCCATGAGGTCTTCGTAGCAATGGTCGCGCCCGGCCTGCATCGGCACCGCGCCGCCGGTGTTGGTGACGACCAGCACATTGGCCACGTCCGGGCAGTGCTTCAACGCGGTGTCGGCGTTGGTTTTCAGCGCCACCTTGCGCCCGCCGCGGCGGCCTTCGTCGGCCGTGATCAGCAGCCGCACGCCCGCATCCTGGATGCGATTGGCCAGACTATCCGGCGAAAAGCCACCAAACACGATGGTATGCACGGCGCCGACGCGGGCGCAGGCCAGCATCGCCACCGCCGCTTCGACGATCATCGGCAGATAAATGCAGACCCGGTCGCCCTTCTCCACACCCAGTTCGACCAGCACATTGGCCAGCCGGCAAACCTGCTCATGCAGTTGGCGGTAGGTGACGTGCTTGCTGACATTCGGGTCGTCGCCTTCCCAGATGATCGCCACCTGATCGCCGCGCGTTTCCAAATGCCGGTCCAGGCAGCTCGCCGAAGCGTTCAGTGTGCCGTCCTCGAACCACTTCACATGCACGTTGCCAGTAAAATCGCCGCTGAGGATTTTGGTGGGGGGTTTGATCCAAGCAATGCGCTTGCTTTCGCCGGCCCAAAACGCCGCCGGATCGGCGGCAGCCGCAGCGACCATGGCGGCGCGCGTCGAAGCGGTGACATGTGCGTGCGCGGCGATTTCGAGCTTCACCGGAAAGAGGGTGTCGGACATCAGGCATTGTTCCTGTTCATGGACGCATGACACGCACGGCCGCCACCCCCCCGTGGCGCCCGTTAGAGGCCGGCATCCTCTGGTACGAGAATGATGCCGTCTTTGATCTCAATCATAACCGCTTCCAGCCGGTCGCCAAGGCAGGGCCCCCGCACGCAACGGCCGCTGTCGATCTCGAACTCGGCACCGTGGGTGGAACAGATGATCCGGCTGCCGTCGTTGGTCAGAAACCGGTCCGGCGCCCAGTCGAGCGGCACGCCGATATGCGGGCAGGAGTTGATGAACACCGAGACGGTGTCGCCGCGCCGCACCGCGAACAGGCCGGTGAAACCGCCTTCCGGCGGGCCGAAGCCCTTGGCGGTGCCGTCGGGCAGGTCGTCGATGGAACACAGCGCGCGCAGGGTCATAGG
>JANYDF010000059.1 GCA_025359905.1 Rhodospirillales bacterium | reverse complement strand
CGTCCTTCAGCTCGCACATGATCTTGACGGTCCGCAGCACGTCCTGCTTGCGGAGCACGCGCACGGTATCGGCCGCTTCAAGCCCGAGCCGCATGTTCATCTTCACCCGCCCGACCGCCGAGAGGTCGTAGCGATCACCGTCGAAGAACAGGCCACGAAACAGCGCTTCCGCCGTCTCCGGCGTCGGCGGCTCGCCGGGGCGCATCACGCGGTAGATGTCGGTCAGCGAATCGTCGCGCCCGGTGTTCTTGTCCACCGCCAGCGTGTTGCGAATCCACGGGCCGTTGGTCTGATCGACCGCGAGCGTCGGCAGCCGGTCGATGCCAGCCTGTTCAAGTGCCGCCAGCCGCGCCTCAGCCAGTTCTTCGCCGGCTTCGGCGTAGATTTCGCCGGTGTTCTCGTTGACCAGATCGACCGCCACGAAGCGGCCGAGCAGATCGGTGCGCCCGATCAGCACTTCCTTGGTTTTCTCGGCAATCTTGCGGGCCGAGCGCGCGGTCAGCTTGGTTTCCGCCTCGGCGACAATCTCGCCGGTGTCGGCGTCGATCAGCGGCTCCAGCAGCTTCATGCCACGGAACGCGTCCGGCTCGAACGGCCGCGCCCAGCCCTTGCTGGTGCGGGTGAACACCACCTGGCCGTAGAAGAAATTCAGGATTTCCTCGGCACCCATGCCGCGGATTTCATTGATCTCCAGCGTCTCGCCCTGGGCGGCGCGCGCCGCGCGCAGCTTCTCGGTGTGCTCGCTTTCCAGCGAGTACAGCAGCGTGGTGACCGGCAGCTTGCGCTTGCGGTCGATGCGCACGTACACGAGGTCTTTGCTGTCGAACTCGAAATCCAGCCACGAGCCGCGATACGGAATAACCCGCGCGGCGAACAAGTACTTGCCGCTGCTGTGGGTCTTGCCCTTGTCGTGGTCGAAGAACACGCCCGGGCTGCGGTGCATCTGGCTGACGATGACGCGCTCGGTGCCGTTGATGATGAAGGTGCCGTTGTCCGTCATCAGGGGCATGTCGCCCATGTAGACAGGCTGCTCCTTGATGTCGCGGATCGAGCGGGCGCCGGTATCTTCGTCGAGGTCCCATACGATCAGGCGCAGAATGACCTTCAACGGCGCGGCGAACGTCATGCCGCGCTGGATGCATTCTTCAACGTCGTATTTCGGCTCTTCCAGCTCGTAATAAACGAACTCCAGGCGGCCGCGCCCGGCGAAATCGTCGATCGGAAATACCGAGCGGAACACTTCCTGCAGGCCGGTGTTGGTCCGGCTGTCGTGCGGCGTGTTCATTTGCAGGAACGCCTCGTAGCTGGCGCGCTGCACGTCGATCAGATTGGGCATCGGCGCTACTTCGGGAATGCGCCCGAAGCTTTTGCGGATGCGCTTACGCCCGGTGAAGGACCTGGTGATCGCGTTCATGCCTGTCCTGCTGCCCCGTGGGAGGAATTCGTTCTAGTCCAGTCCGTCGCAGTCCGGCCCAAATCTCGCCCCTGACCGCCGGGGCTGCTCAACCTAGTGCCGCGCTTCGTGGCATACCCCGGGTACGGGCTGCCCAAAACGAGGATGGGGGCGGAAACCGATCGGGTTTCCGCCCGTCCCAGGCCCTGTGGCGGCCCCGAAGGGCCGCGCCGTGCTAGCTTACTTAATTTCGACAGTGGCACCCTGTTCTTCCAGCACCTTCTTGATCTTGGCGGCTTCGTCCTTTGTTGCGGACTCCTTGACGGTCTTCGGAGCGCCCTCGACGAGGTCCTTCGCTTCCTTGAGGCCAAGACCCGTGATCGTGCGGATTTCCTTAATCACGTTGATCTTCTTGTCGCCCGCCTTCGCCAGAATCACGGTGAATTCGGTCTGCTCTTCCACCACAGCAGCCGGAGCGGCAGCGGCGGCCGGAGCGGCAGCGGCGGCCGGAGCGGCGGCGGAGACGCCCCATTTCTCTTCGAGCAGCTTCGAGAGTTCAGCGGCTTCCAGAACGGTCAGGCTGGACAGTTCGTCAACCAGCTTTTGCAAATCGGCCATTTTCGTGTGTCCTCAATCTAGTCCCAGGTCGGTTCCATGCAAGCCCGCCCGCGCGGGCCCGCCATAGCTATCGCGCAACCCCAGGCTCCCGCCCAAGGCACGCACCCCAGGCATACGCCCGGGGCAGTTCGTCAGGCTGCCTCGCTCGAAGCCTCGTCGGAGGCCTCGTCCTTCTTGGCATAGGCTGCCAAGACCCGTGCGATTTGCGCGCCCGGCGCTTGAAGGATGCCAGCGATGCGGGTCGCGGGGGTTTGGATCATCCCCAGCAGGCCAGCGCGCAGCGTCTCCAGCGACGGCAGCTCGGACAGCGCCTTGACACCAGCTACATCGAGTACCTGGTTGCCAATGGAACCGCCGAGCACGGCGAACTTATCGTTGGTCTTGGCGAACTCGACGGCGGTCTTCGCCACGGCCACAGGGTCGCGCGACCACGCCAGCGCGGTCGGTCCCTTCAGCAGCGGCTTGATGCCTTCGAATCGGGTCCCAACCAGGGCGAGGGCGGTCAGCCGGTTCTTCGCTACCTTGAAGTTCGCCCCTGCCGCCCGCATCTGGCGCCGCAGCTTCGTCACATCCGCCACCGTCATACCCGCATTGCGAGTGACGAGGACGAAAGACGTTTCTGCGAACACCTTCTCGAGCGCGGCAACGAACTCCCGCTTCTCCGTACGGTCCAAAACCCGTCTCCACTTGGTGGCCGGAGCACGCGAAGCGCACCGGCCGGGTTGCCCTATGGCATGACCCGGACGCCTGACGTCAGGCGGCCGGGACATCCCGGTTCGCCTGTCCTATCGGTCTACCGCGACGCTCACGCGCAGACGGCAGCCCGCAGCCGGAACCGCCCGGAACTGGCCGGCCCGATCCGTGGATCGGGCAGGCGGCATTCCTTGGGCTTCCCCGTCTCCCGCGCGCGGAGCCTGCCTTGCGGCATAGCGTCCCTTAAGGCCCATTGGCCACGAACGGTCTCGGACAGGTTCGGGGGCTCCCGCCCCCTGCCCACCGGCGCCTTGCGGCACCGGCGTATCTTGTTAGCTCAGCCGGCGAGGGTGGCGACGTCGACCCGCACGCCGGGGCCCATCGTCGAACTCAGCGCGACTTTCTGCACATAGGTGCCCTTGGCGCCGGTCGGCTTCGCCTTGACGATGGCGTCGGCGAAGGCACGGGCGTTCTCAAGCAGCTTTTCCGGGGCAAAGCTCGCCTTGCCGATACCGGCATGCACGATGCCCGCCTTCTCGGCGCGGAACTCAACCTGGCCACCCTTGGCCGCCGAGATGGCGCCCTTGAGGTCCATGGTCACCGTGCCCAAACGCGGGTTCGGCATCAGGCCGCGCGGACCCAGGATCTTACCCAGGCGACCCACCAGGGCCATCATGTCCGGGCTGGCGATGCAACGGTCGAAGTTGATTTCACCGGCCTGCACCTTCTCGGCGAGGTCTTCGGCGCCGACCACGTCGGCCCCGGCGGCGAGCGCTTCCTCGGCCTTGGCGCCACGGGCGAATACGCCGACGCGCACGGTCTTGCCGGTGCCGTTCGGCAGGCTCACGAGGCCGCGCACCATCTGGTCGGCGTGGCGCGGGTCGATGCCCAGGTTCATCGAAATCTCGACGGTCTCGTCGAACTTGGCCTTCGCGTTCTGGCGCACCAGATTGATTGCGGCGTCGAGCGTGTAGGACTTGGTGCTGTCGACGGTCGCGGCGGCGGCGGCGTGGCGCTTATTATGTGCCATGGGATTAGCCCTCCACCACGGTGATACCCATCGAGCGGGCGGAGCCTTTGAGCATGCTCACGGCGCCATCGACGTCGTTGGCGTTCATGTCCTTCATCTTGATCGCGGCGATGTCGCGCAACTGCTGCATCGTCACGCGGCCCACGGCGGCACCCTTGCCCGGCGTCGTGGTGCCCGAGGTGATGCCGGCGGCCTTCTTCAAGAAATAAGTATTCGGCGGCGTCTTCATCACGAAGGTGAAGGTGCGGTCGCCGAACGCGGTGATGACCACCGGGATCGGCATCCCAGGCTCCATCTGCGCGGTTACGGCGTTGAATTCCTTCACAAACGCCATGATGTTCAGGCCGCGCTGACCGAGCGCCGGGCCGACTGGCGGCGACGGATTGGCTTTGCCTGCCGGAATCTGCAACTTGATGTAGCCGACGATTTTCTTTGCCATAATCCCTGGTCCTTAACCTGTGCCAAGGGACCGCGGTGCATACGGTCGCGCCAACCATACGGCTGACATGCGGCCTCCCGCGTTCCAATAGAGCCGGGGCTAATAGAAGCCGCCCGGCCGTCTGTAAAGCGGAATCTTCGTTCGCTTGCGGATTTGCACCGAAGCCGCCAGCCGGGTGCAGCACTTGCCGCTGCGCAGCGGTCGCCCCCGAAGCATATCGCGATGCCCAGTTGCGCAACAGCTACGGCAGCGCCGCCCGGCTTATCGGCTGCGTCGCAGCCGATGCAAGGCCATGGTCAGCGGAGTGGTACCCTTTAGATCGGTCGGCACCGGGGCCTCGCAAACGCAACGCAGCACTGCTGCGTGGTAGCCGCCCCCGGCCGGGCTGAACGCCTCGGCCGGAACTGCGACCGAAAATTGGCCTCGCGGACGATCCTGGCCGAAATGCCAGTCGCCAAGGTGGCGCTCGCCGGCCAGCAACGCCACGTCAAGCGCGGTGCGTTCGGCGGTCAGCGCTGCGGAGGCCTCCATCTCAAGCAAAATGCCGCCCTCCGGCGGCGCAATGTCCATGACGAGATGCAGAGTCTGCTCCCGGCCGATGCCCCATACGCCCCAGGGCTCAGGCGGCCGCCAACCGCTACCAGTCAGGTCATGCAGTCCGCCGGCGCCCGCGCTCACCCACGCATCGCGCAGCAGGCTGGCGCGTTTGCGCAGCATCCAGTTGCCGCCACCGGACAGGTCTCGCGCCTTGCGAACCACCACACTGCCACCGCGGTCCGCCAATGGGATCGGGGCTTCCGGTTTATCGGCAAAAAATTCATCGATGGCCTGCTCGGCGCCATCCCAGCTCATCGACCCATAGTCATGAATAATCAGGTAGCCGCCCGGCAGCACGCGGGGGTAGAAATACGCCAGCGCGCTTTTGATCGGCGCATAAAGATCGCAATCGATATGCACGAGGCAGAACGGCCGATCATCCGGCATCTGTGCGGCGCTGTCGGGGAAATAGCCAACGACATAGCGCGCATTACCGTCGCCCACCCGGTCGCGCACCGCTGCCAGCGAGGTATCGGCGAATTGCAACTGCCGATTCGCATCGACACCGGCGAGGTCTTCGGCCCGGAAGCCTTCATAAGTGTCGAGCAAATAAGCTGTCGTACCGATTCGCTTGGCGAGCGATGCCAGCACGGCCGCAGTGGTACCCTTGTAAACGCCGATCTCGGCGATATCGCCGATGATGCCTTCCTTCACCAATTGGTCAAATGCCATAATGAAAAAATAAAATCGCACGAGATCGGGATCCGATGGCCTATCGCCAAGAAAATTTTTCAGCTCTTCCTCGATATTTATTAAACCTCCGTAACTTTTATATTTGGGATACGCCTTGGTAAAGCGATTTGGACGCTCCGCACGATACGGCGCGGCCTCAGGATTGTTAACTTTCGACACGGGCCACCAGATCGTTAAACAGCGTCCGTTCTATAGCACGCGGTCGATGACATAACATAGTTTGGCAGTGCAATTCGCGCGGCTTGGCAAGTCGCAGTCGAATCGGTGCCATGGACGTCAAGCGCGGCGCGGCAGTCGCAATGGCACATTTCATCCGCTATCACATAATAATTATTGCAATTATTGAACTAAAAATTATCACTTCTGCTCAATGTAAGGCGCAAAAGACTGAGCGGCAGCGCCGCATTGCGGGCCGCATGCGGCAGTGACAAAGACATTTTCGTGAAAGTTGGCAGTTTTAGCGTCGACAACGAAACTAACCGAGGCCGGGCGCGTAAGTGGCAGCGAAGATCACGCTGCAAAGCTGTCTTTGAATGGCAAGCCATGGAATGAACGGTCATGCGAGTCAAATCCATCCCGGCCTGATTCGACCAGACCTAGACAACACCGCCGACCCCGCCCCACCATATCGCATGTCCTATCGCCACACCGTCAACGGTACCACTTACGTTTTTGCCGATCTGCGGAGCCTGTTGGCCCGCGCATCGCCGCTGCGCTCCGGCGACCAGTTGGCAGGCATCGCTGCCGCATCGGCCAGCGAACGGGTCGCGGCCCAGTGCGCGCTGGCCGATCTGCCGCTGGCGAATTTCCTGACTGAATCTGTGGTGCCTTACGAGAACGACGACGTGACGCGGCTGATCATCGACAGCCATAGCCGCAGCGCATTTGCCCCCCTCGCGCATCTCACGGTCGGCGGGTTCCGCGATTTCCTGCTCGCCGCAGCGCCCGCGACCCTGACGGCGCTGCGCCCGGGCATTACCCCCGAAATGTCCGCCGCCGTCAGCAAGATCTGCCGGCTGCAAGACCTGATCGCCATCGCGCGCAACTGTCACGTGCGCACCGCTTTTCGCAACACCATCGGGCTGCCGGGCCGCCTCTCGGTGCGCTTGCAGCCCAACCACCCGGTCGATGATCCACGCGGCATCGCCGCATCGACGCTGGATGGGTTGCTGCTCGGCGCCGGTGACGCGGTGATCGGGGTGAATCCAGCCACCGATTCGCTGGATGCCACCGCCACGCTACTGCAACTGCTCGACCAGATCCGCAGCCGCTACGAAATCCCGACGCAAACCTGTGTGCTGGCCCACGTCACCACCACGCTGCGCTGCATGGAGCGGGGCGCGCCGGTCGATCTGGTGTTTCAATCGATTGGCGGCACCGAGGCCACCAACCGGAGTTTCGGCGTCACCCTGCCGTTGCTGGCCGAAGCGCAAGCGGCGGCGCTGTCGCTACGGCGCGGCACTGTTGGCGACAACGTCATGTATTTCGAAACCGGCCAGGGCAGCGCATTGTCGGCCAACGCGCATCATGGCGTCGATCAGCAAACGATCGAAGCACGTGCCTACGCCGTCGCCCGGGCCTACGCGCCGCTGCTGGTGAACTCGGTCGTCGGCTTCATTGGCCCCGAGTATCTCTACAACGGCAAGCAAATCACCCGCGCCGGGCTGGAGGACCATTTCTGCGGCAAGCTGCTCGGCCTGCCGATGGGGGTGGATGTTTGCTACACCAACCACGCTGAGGCCGACCAGGACGACATGGACAGCTTGCTCACGCTGCTCGGCGCGGCCGGCGTGACGTTCGTGATGGGCATTCCGGGAGCGGACGACATCATGCTGTCGTACCAAAGCACCTCGTTTCACGACGCCCTGTATGTTCGCAACGCTTTGAAGCTGCGCCCGGCGCCGGAGTTCGAGGCGTGGCTGGCGCGCATGGGGCTCGATCAGCCGGGCGCCTCAGAACGCATCCCGGTGCGCATGGCCCCCGCCCTGGCAGGTCTGGCGCTGGCGAGCCTCGCATGACCGCGCCGGTGCTATGGCAAGATCTGCGCCGTTTCACCGCCGCGCGTGTGGCCCTTGGCCGCGCGGGCAACGGCCTGCCGACGGCGGCGCATCTGGCTTTTCAGGCGGCGCACGCCGCCGCGCGCGATGCGGTGCACACCGAACTCGATATCCCCGCGTTGCAGGACGAACTGGCCGCTTCAGGCCGCGCCGCGCGCGTCGTGCGCAGCACCTGCCCGGACCGGCAAACCTACCTGCTGCGCCCCGATCTGGGCCGCAGTCTGGCCCCGGACGACGCGGCCGGTCTCGCGGCGCAGCGAACGCCCGGACGATTGGCGTTCGTGGTCTGCGACGGATTGTCCGCGCTGGCGGTGCAGCGCCATGCCGCCGGATTGCTGGCGCTCGTCGTTCCCGCGCTGCAACCGGACGCGGCCATTGTCGTCGCCCGCCAAGGCCGCGTGGCGCTCGGCGACGAAATCGGCGCCGCACTTGGCGCATCGGCCGTGGTGGTGCTGATCGGCGAGCGTCCGGGCCTGTCCACGCCTGACAGTCTCGGCGTTTATCTGACCTGGCAGCCGCGCCGGGGCCGTACTGACGCTGAGCGCAACTGCCTGTCCAACATACGCCCCGAAGGGCTGCCGCTGGCCGAAGCCGCCTACAAGCTCGGCTGGCTGGTGCGGGAGATGCAGCGGTTGCGGCTCAGCGGCGTCGAATTGAAAGACGAAGCGCCGCCGCTACTGGCGGGTCAGGACAAGTCGACGTCGGTACTCAGCACATAGCCAATCTGCCCATTCAATTCCACTTCGACCCATTGCTGCAAGCCGTGCCACAGCATGCGGCGCACCGCCAGTTGCGTGCCGACCGGCAAGTCCGCCAACGCCTCGGCAGTGGTTTCGGGCGCGCGGCGCAGCACGATGGCGCGGTCGCGCACCACCGCTATGCGGAACTGCGCGGCACCTCCCACGAATCCCGGACGCTCCGGCCCGGCACTCAAGCGCGGACCATAAATCAAGAGCACGACAGCCAACGCTACCGCCCCGGCCGCCGCCAGCACCACCGCGCGGCGCGAACGGCGCGAACGGCGCCGTTCGCCCAATGCGCCGTGCAAGTGCTCAACCTCGTCGCGCAGCGAATCCCGGTCGCGTTGCAGTGCCCGCGCCGCGACTTCGGCCTTGCGCAACGTGTCGCGCATCGTCTCGGCTTCGTTTTCCAGTTGCTCGACCCGCGCCGACAGCAGCGCCAGCCGTGCCGTGCCGGTCCCGCCGGTGCGCGCGCCTTCCAGAAACATCGCCTTCAATTGTCCGCCGGTCAGCCCTAGCCGCCGCGCCAGGGCACCAACCGCACGCCCGGCATTGTCGGCTTCGCCATCGCCCGACGCCAACAGCGCCAGCCGGTTGGCCAGCCCGTCGATATCCTCGTCGCTCAAGCTGCTCACGCCGTACTCCTTGGCGAAATGTCGCGGGTCAGGTGGCAAGCTCGATCAGGAACGGGCCGGGCCGCTGGCAGGAATGGGCAAACAATGCATTGAATGTCTCCATATCCTCCGCCCGTGCCGCCTCCACACCCATGCCCTCGGCGATTTTGACCCAATCCAGATCCGGATTGCCCAAATCCATCATATCGAGCGCCGTGCGCCCCGGATTGGCCCCGACATTAGCCAGTTCGGCCAATAGGATCGCATACTTGCGGTTGGCGAAGATCACCGTGGTGACATCCATCCGCTCACGCGCCTGCGTCCACAGCGCCTGCATGGTATAGAGCGCCGACCCATCGGCTTGCAGCGTCACCACCCGCCGCCCCGGTGCGGCGATGGCGGCCCCGGTGGCCAAAGGCAGACCGCAGCCGATGGCGCCGCCGGTGATCTGCAACCAGTCATGCGGCGCGGCGCCATAAGTCAGCGGGAACAACGAGCGGCCGAAGGTGATGCTCTCGTCCACCACCACCGCCTGCTCCGGCAGCAACGCCGACAAGGAGCGTGCGAAGGCTTCCGGATTGATCGCGCCGCTGGCCGCCTCCGGCGCGGCAAACACCGGCGCGGCGATGTTCGGCGCGTCCAAAGCGGCGGCCAGGTCGGCCAGCGCCGCAGCAACATCCTGTTCGGGCCGCGCCAGCACATGGCGCACGCAAGCGTCGGGCAGCATCCGGCCCGGCTTGTCCGGGTAGGCAAAGAACGCCACCGGCTCCGGTGCGCCGATCAAGATCACGTGTTTCAGATCGGCCAGTTTGCCGAGTGCGGCATCGACCGGATACGGCACCCGGTCGATCGGGTGCCGCCCGCGCCCGCGCGCCACCCGGCCGTTGGACATGCGAGCAAGCACACGGGCGCCTGTGGCCGCCGCGACCCGGTGCGCATCGGCCAGCGGTAGTTCGCGCAATGCGTTGTATGCCAGCAGCAATAGCGTGGGTTCGCCGCTGCGCAGTACCCGAGCGATATCCTCGATGACATGCGGTGCAACCCGGGGTGCAACCGGCACCGGCAAAGGTGCAACCACCTGCCCGCCCTCGTCCCAGCACGTGTCGGACGGCAACACCAGCGTGGCGATCTGCCCCGGCGAGGTCCGCGCCGCTTGCACCGCCGCCGCCGCGTCCTGCCCGACATCCGCCGCCCGGCTGGCGGTGCGCACCCAGGCCGACACGCCGCGCGCCCAGCCCTCGGTGTCAGCGGTTAGCGGCGCATCGAGTGCGCGGTGATAAGTCGCCTGATCGCCGACGCAGTTGACGATGGGCGTATTGGCGCGCCGCGCGTTGTGCAGATTGGCCAGACCGTTCGCCAGCCCCGGCCCGCAATGCAGCAGCGTCACCGCCGGCTTGTCCGCCATGCGCGCGTAACCGTCCGCCGCCCCGGTCACCACGCCCTCGAACAACCCGAGCACGCAGCGCATGCCGGGCACCCGGTCGAGCGCTGCGACGAAGTGCATCTCGCTGGTGCCGGGATTGGCGAAGCAGGTATCGACGCCGGAGGCGAGCAATGTGTGGACCAGGCTTTCCGCGCCGTTCATGGACAATCGCCCTGCTGCTTGTTAACCCGCCCGCCTGTTACGCCGTCCCGCGCCGCCCACCAACCCCCATGCCCACCTGACGACCGGAGTTGCCATGACCACCGTGCTGTATTCCGAGGCGATGTACGAGGACGATACGGTGGAGCGCGACGTGTTCGGCCCCGGCGCCAGCATCATTGTCCGCGCGCCGCAAACTCTGTCCGAGTTGCCCGAGGAAGACTGCGCCAAGGTGGAAGGGCTGATGCTATTCCGCCTGTGGTGCAACGGCGCCGACATGGACAAGTTCCCGCGCCTGCGCGCCATCGTGCGCATGGGCGTCGGCTACGACCGCATCGACCGCGCCGCCGCCGCCGCCCGCAACATCATGGTGTGCAACGTGCCGGACTACGGCACCATGGAAGTCGCCGACCACGCCATCGCACTGGCGCTGACGCTGCGGCGCGGCGTGCTGCTGCACCACGAAACCCAGCGCCACACCCCGCCCGCGCCGTGGACCGCGATCTGGACGCCGCTGATCCGCCGCTTGAGCGTGCAGACCTTCGGCATCATCGGTCTCGGCCGCATCGGCACCGCCGCAGCCCTGCGCGCCAAGGCGTTCGGCTTTCGCGTGGTGTTCTTCGACCCCTATCTGCCGAACGGCACCGAACTGGCCGTTGGCGTCGAGCGCGAGCGCACGCTGGAGGGGTTGTTGCGCCGCGCCGACGTGCTGTCGATCCATGCCCCGTTGACCCCCGGCACGCGCAACCTGATCGGTGCCCGCGAACTCGCTTTGCTGCCGAAGGGCGCGGTGCTGGTGAACACCGCGCGCGGCCCGATTGTCGATATCGACGCGGTTTACGAGGCGCTGAAATCCGGCTGGCTCGCCGGTGCTGGCCTGGACGTGGTGCCGGTGGAACCGCCGGTGGAGCCGGCGCCCGCCCTGCTGCGCGCCTACCGCGACCGCGCGGCGTGGCTGGAAGGCCGTTTGGTCGTCACGCCGCACTCGGCCTACCACACCCCGGAAGCCTGGGACGACATTCGCCGCAAGGCGGCCGAAACGATGGCGGCCGCGCTGCTGTCCAACGCGCCGCAGAACGTGATTGCGCCGCAGGACTTCTGAGCACGGTCTCGACCTGTCCCGGGATCAGGCTGTGCCGGTGCTTCACTTGCACGTCTACGTCGGCCTGCGCGCGGTTGCACTGCTCATCCAGCGCCATCAGGCGGTTGTAGGACAGCCAGCCAACCAAGACCGGCAGCACGATGGCGCTGGCGGCCAGGAAAATTGCGATGACCACGCTATTGTCTCCGGCCAACAAACCGCACGCGGAAAGGTCAACATGCGTTGCGCCCGTGCGGAAGCGGGATGCCGCCACCCGGAAGTCGATGCGCCGCCGCACTGGCCCCGATTTACCAGAATGCCGCCGCATGGTAATTTGCTGCCGAGTCCCGGATGAGCCGGAACGGAGGGTCTGCCTGCAACAGCAGGGGCGTCAAACAGCAAGGCATCGCGCATTCGTGCCATCCGGAGGCTGACTTACGATGAAACAAATTTGGCTTGGCGCGGCCGCTGCCGTCGTTGCACTGGCCGCTACACCCGCAGCAGCCGATGACCTGATGGCCAAGGCGCAGGCCCTGTTCAAGCCGATCCCGGCATCGGTGCAGATGGTACGCGACAACGCCGTCACGCCCGAAAAATCCGAACTCGGCAAAATGCTGTTCTTCGATCCGCGCCTGTCGGCCAGCGAGATCATCAGTTGCAACACCTGCCACAACCTGTCGACCGGCGGCGTCGATGCCGGGCCAACCTCGGTCGGGCATGGCTGGCAGAAAGGCCCGCGCCGGGCGCCGACCGTCTATAACGCGGTGTTCAACGTCGCCCAGTTCTGGGACGGCCGCGCCGCCGACCTGAAGGCGCAGGCCAAGGGACCGGTGCAGGCGAGCATCGAGATGAACGCCACGCCGAAGCATGTGACCGACACGCTGGCGTCGATGCCGGGCTATGTCGAGGCGTTCAAGAAGGCGTTTCCGGGCGATCCGTCGCCGGTGACCTTCGACAATTTCGCCAAGGCGGTGGAGGCGTTCGAGGCCACGCTGCTCACCCCCGGCGCCCGTTTCGACCGCTATTTGCAGGGCGACGCCACCGCATTGAACCAGCAGGAGACGCACGGCCTGGAACTGTTCATCGAAAAGGGCTGCGCCACCTGCCACAAAGGCATCAATGTCGGCGGCAGCGAGTATTTTCCGTTCGGCGTGGTGCAGCGGCCGGGCGGCGATATCCTGCCGCGCAACGACCGGGGCCGCTTCGAGGTCACTAAAACCGTCAGCGATCAATACGTGTTCCGCGCCGCCCCGCTGCGCAACGTGGCGCTGCGGGCACCGTATTTCCACACCGGCTTGGTCTGGACGCTCGAACTGGCGGTCGGCGTGATGAGCACCTCGCAACTGGGCATTCTGATGACCGACATGCAGGAAAACGACGTGGTGGCGTTCCTGCACACCCTGACCGGCCAGTTGCCGCGCATCGAAACCCCGCTGCTGCCGGTGCGCACCGAGGACACGCCGCTGCCGAAGCTGAACTGAGGGGGGCGGCGAATACGGGGCCGGCCAGCGGCTGTGGCCGCACGGCGGGATGCGATTGCGCCCGAGGATTTTGAGCGCGCGCGTAGGTGAGAGTGCGCCATGGACGCGCTATTGCAGACCATCGCCAACACGAAAGCCGAACGTGGGCGGCAAGCCGCTCAAGGATCACCCCGCTCAAGGATCACCTGGAGGCCGTGGATCGCGGCGGCGGCGTTCGACGCGCATTTCCGCCTGACCGCGATCCACCCATTCTGCGACGGCAACAGGCGCACGGCACGGCTTGGGTCTGGGGCAGCAAACGGATTATCCACAGATGACACAGATGACACAGATGTCAGCGGTTCCGCGATGGGCCGTGCCGGTTGGTGGGCGGGTCGATGATCTGTATCAATCTTTCGATTGAATCTCGGCAGTCTGCCAGGGCTTCGGGCCAGGCTCGCCGCCGCTCGGCCCGGTGCTTGCGCCAAAGATGTTTTGTTCCAGGAAACAAGCTCTATGCGTCGGATGAGGACATCATGATGCACGGTTACCCCACGACCCGACATGCTGACCCCACGGCGGCCATCCCTGCGTCCGGCGGCGAGGGTCTGTTCGCGTTGGCGAACCTGTTCCCTGAGGACACCGGCTTGCCGATGACAGTATGGGTCAGCCCGCGCGGCCATGCACGGCACGCGGCGCGGATCAAGGTGTGTCAGGTGCCGGGCAACCGGATGGTGCCGGAAGAAACCGCCGTGTTGGGCATACTGCCAGAGCCACAATGCTTGCTAAGATTGCTCACGCATACGCAATGGCAAAGCTAGGGCCAAGCGGCTTTAGGCCGCTTCTTCGATCTCTTATCTTGGGGGAGAGTCCATTTTACCCAGTTCGTTTTGTCGGCGGCGATGGAGCGTTTCGCCACCGCCCATCTAATACCAAAACTCGCTGAACAAGACTCATCGTCGTTGCCGGGCTTGACCCGGCCATCCATGGCGCCGCACAAAGCATCGCGCCTCTAACACGGAG
>JANYDF010000044.1 GCA_025359905.1 Rhodospirillales bacterium | reverse complement strand
CCGCGGAGCAGTTCTTGGCCGGACACTAAACGCCACTATCCTGGCGTGGACCGGCCCACCGGATACTTGGCGTAAAACACCGTCACCTCGCCCGGCGCGTCGTATTCCACCGGCTCACCCTGCGGGAAGAACAGCACGTCGCCGGGGCCAACCTGCCATTGCTGGCCGCTGCCGCGCAACGTCATCGTGCCCGACACGACAAAGATGATTTCGTCGAACGGCAAATGCCACGTGGTGCGCACGCCGCGATAGGTGGCGATGCCGCAGCCCATAGTTTCGCTGTGCTCGGGGCCAACCAGACGGGCGATTTCACCGGCGCCGTCATACAGGTTGGGGAAACCGCCATACGGCAGAAAGCCGCGCCCGGCGGCTGGAAAGCAGCGGACAACACCGGTCATGCCAATAAATCCTGCGCCACGCGGCGTTGCACTTCTAGCGGCACCAAGTCCATTTTGGCCGAGAAGCAGCCACCCGCGAAGGCCGGTGAGGCGCGGCCTTCCTGCAAGCGGCGCAGCACGCCGAAATCCTGCTGGTTCAAGTGCCGCCAGCCGTCGATCCACCAAGTCCGCGCCGCCGCGACTGATGCGGACTCCGGTGTTGCGGTGAAGGCAAAATCCAGCCGCTCGGCGGTGCGGTCCGGGGCAAGCGGATCGAGGATAATGCTGAATAATTGGTTCGGCAGCAGGAAAATCAGGATGCTCGGATACAAGAAAATGAACTCGCCGCGATTGGCCAGTTCGGGCGGCAGGTTCGGGAACGGCACGAAAGCGTGCGCGCGCGGATCGGGCGATAATACGTTGTAGCTGCCGGTGCCGTAGGCCGGGGCGGCGAAAATATCGAAATGGTCCGCGGGCTTCGAATAGCCCGCCACCTGCGGATGCACCCAGTCGAGGTGCAGCGTGTCGCAGAAATTCTCGGCCGCCAGCTTCCAGTTCGCATCGACAGTGCAGGTTTCGGTGCGGGCGTGGCGCAATTTTGCGAAGTCGTACGCCCGCCAGCGGTCCAGCAGCGGCGCGGCCCAGCCGGCAAACGCCGGCGCGGTGCCGGATAGGTTGACGAACAACAGCCCGCCAAACGCTTCGGCCAGCCGCACCGGGCGCAGCGATTGCGACTTTGGGTCGAAGCCGGGGGCGGTGCGCTCGCCGTAGCCGCCGAAATCCGGCGTGGCGCGCAGCGCGCCGGTCAGGTCGTAGGCCCAGCCGTGGTATGGGCACAGCAGCGTGGGTTTGCCCTGGCAGGGCGCATCGACCAGTTTCACGCCGCGATGGCCGCAGACATTGTGGAATGCGCGCAGCACCCCGTCGCGGCCCCGCACCAAAACGATGGGCACACCAGCGGCCAAAACCGGAAATTGGCCGCCGGGCTGCGGCAGGTCGGCCGCGTGGCCAATCGCGAGCCATGATGCGTGAAAGATGCGGGCGCGTTCCAGCGCCAGCGCGGCGGGGTCGGTGTATAGCGCATTGGGCAAGCCAACCGCATTGGCCGGTTCGGCGCACAGCGCGGCGTGGCCGCTGGCCAGTAGGGCTTCGATGCTCACGCAATCCTCATGGCCGGCTGCTCCGAACTCGCGCCCGACTGCATCACGTTTGCAGCCGAGCGTCCATCGGCCTCAGCCCGCCAGCTTGGCCCCACGCTTGCGCCGCATTGCCAGCACCGTCAGGGTGACAGTGATGACCACGGCAAATGAGAACAGCGTGGTCATCGAGCCCAGCGCGTACAGCACCGGCGTGGTGACGTTGGTGGTCATGGCGAACACTTCGAGCGGCAGCGTGTTGTCCGACCCGGCGGCCATGATGGTGCGGGAGAATTCGTCGTAGCTGAGCGAGAACCCGAACAGCGCCACGCCGACCAGGCTCGGCGCGATCAGCGCCAGCGACAGCGAGCGTTCCAGCGAGCCGCCGAAATCGCCGACCATCTGCGGCTCGAACAGATTCTGGAACCAGTAGATCGACACGCCGCGCATCGGGAAGGTGAGGCCGCCATCGGGGCCTTGGAATGACAGGATGAAGATGGTCAGCGTTGGGCCGTACAGGAAGATGACGAACAGCGCGAACAGGATCAGCAGCAGCCAATGGCGGGGGCCGGACTTTTCCATCACAGCTCCTTGCGGATATCGACAACGCGCAAGATGGCCCAGACCATCATCAGCACGGTCAGCAGCAGGATCACCGCATGCGCGGCGGCTTCGGGGTATTGCAGCAAGCTGATCTCGTTCTTGATCAGCAGTCCAACCGAGGCGCTCTGCCCGCCGCTCATCATCTGCACGGTGACGAAATCGCCCATCACCAGCGTGACGACAAAGATTGTGCCGATGGCGATGCCGGGCAGCGACAGCGGGATGATGACGTGCCGCAGCACCTCGATGGGGCGTGCACCGGCGTCGAGGGCTGCTTCGATCAGGCTGCGGTCAATGCGCATCATCGTGTTGAAGATCGGCACCACCATGAACAGCGCATATAAATGCACGAAGGTCAGCACGACGGCGAACGGCGAGAACAGCAGGAATTCGAGCGGATGATCGGTGATATGCAGGCCGATCAGCGTGGAATTCAACAGCCCGTTGCGGCCGAGAAAGGGGATCCACGAAATCATGCGGATGACATTGCTGGTCAGGAAAGGCACCGCGCAGACCTGAAACAGCACCATTTGCCACAGTGTCGAGCGGATATGAAACGCCAGCACGTAAGCGACGGTGAAGCCAATGGCGAGCGTGCTGACCCACACAATGGCGGCGTAGCGCAGCGTGGACAGATAGGTGGTGAACGTCACCTGGGTTGCGAACACGTCGCGGTAATTGTCGAGAATGAAGGTGGGCGCCAGCCCGGTTTCCTGATCCTCCCAGAAGCTCACCATCACGATGGTGGCAATCGGGATCAGCAGAAACACGCCCATCACCAGCCACAGCGGCAGGGCCTGCAAATACGGCATCGCGGACGGCAGCACGCGCCCGCGCGCCGGAGCAGTCGCGGCGGCCCCCGAGGGGACCGCCGCAGCCGGAAGGCTCATTGTTGCATCAGGCGGCAATGAACTCGTTCCATTTTTGGATCATGTACTTGTCTTCGTCCATCACCGCGTTCCAGCACGCGACGTGGCCCATACGCTCGTAGAAGCTGCCGCCGTCGCGCACCGCGCCGGCCTTTTCCATCAACTTGCCTTCGGGGCTCATGATGTCTTTCTCGGCGGGCTTGCCTTCCATCCAGAACGCCCACTCGTACGGCTCCATATGCGCCTTCGCCGTCTCCAGCACCGCCGAGTAGTAGCCTTGGCGATTGAGGTAAGCGCCGACCCAGCCGGACATGTACCAGTTGATGTATTCGTAGGCTGCCTCAAGCTCGATGCCCTTGAGGTGCTTGGCGAGGCCAAGACCGCCGCCCCACGAACGATAGCCTTCCTTGAGCGGCTGATACACGCACGGCACGCCCTTGCTGCGCACGGCGGCGATGGCCGGCGAGCACATCGACTGGATGATGACTTCCCCCGAGACCATCAGGTTGACCGACTCATCGAAGGTCTTCCAGAAGGCGCGGAACTGGCCCTGCTTCTTCAGGTCGATCATGGTCTTGATCGTGGTGTCGATCTCGGCCTTGGTCATGTTGCCCTTGTCGGCATACTTGATGATGCCAAGGGATTCGCAGACCATCGCCGCATCCATGATGCCAATCGACGGGATGTTCAGGATCGATGCCTTGCCCTTGAACGCGGGGTCGGCCAGGTCTTTCCACTGGGTGATCGGGCGGCCTACCAGATCCGGGCGGATGCCCAGCGTGTCGGCGTTGTAGATCGTCGGCACCATGGTCAGCCATTCGGTCGGGGTCTTGGAGAACTTGGTGCTCTCCTTGCCTTCGACAAAGCCAACCGTGTGCGGGGCGGTGCCCTGCGCGATGACGCTTTCCGGCGTCAGCTTGCCGGTGATGAACAGCGGCACCAACTTGTCGAAATACTTCAGCTTGGTGGTGTCCATCGGCTGCAGCACGCTGCGCGGGAACACCTTTTTGCAGATCCAGTATTCGATGTCGGCGATGTCGTAGCTGTTCGGCTGGGTGATGGCGCGCTGCGTCACCGCGTCCGAATCGAGCGCCGTCAAGTTCAGGGTGAAACCGAGGTCTTCCTTGCACTTCACCGCGATGGCGTTGACGTCCGACACGCCGGTGCCGAACTGGCGCAGCGTAACGTTCTTGATGTTCTGCGCCCAGATGGTCGGGAAGCCCGTGATGGCCCCCGAGCCGATTGCAGCGCCGCCCACGGCGGCGGCCGTCTTGAGCAGGCCGCGGCGCGTCACGCCGGTTTCAATGGTCATATTAGGCATTTCTCCCGAAAAAGACTGAAGGTGTCAGTTGGCCAGCACGTGCACGTCGGCTGGCTGGAACCCGGCGAACACACGTTCGCCCAGCGCTACCGGCCGCGCGTAGAAATCCGCCTCGGACAGCAACAGGCTGTGATCCGACCCAGCCTTGTCCTGTAGTCCGACGCGGACGAACGGGCCGTGATACTCCACGGCCGTTACTTCACCGGCGAGCCGGTTCATTGCCTGATCGTTTGCCAGCAGCCGCATCCGGTCGGTGCGCACCGCAAGCCGCACCACATCGGATGACACGGTAAACGACTCATCCAGCCGGATGGCGCAGCCGTCGGACAGCGCCAGACCGCCGGTGCCGGGGCGGCACTCCAGAATATTGTGCCCGCCGAGGAAGCGCGCGACGAACGGGGTGCGCGGCTTTTCGAACACCGCGCGCGGGGCGTCGCTTTGCAGGATTTTGCCGCGCTCCATCACCACCACCAGATCGGACAGCGCCAGCGCCTCGTCCTGCGAGTGGGTGACGTGGATGAAGGTGATGCCGAGGTCGCGCTGCAACCGCTTGAGTTCCTCGCGCATCTTGCCGCGCAGGAATGGGTCGAGTGCCGACAGCGGTTCATCGAGCAGCAGCACGGACGGGTTGGTGATCAACGCGCGGGCCAGGGCGACGCGCTGTTGCTGGCCGCCGGAAAGCTGCGCCGGGCGGCGTTCGGCCATTTCGCCCAGATGCACGCGCTCCAGCATCTCGGCGGCCTTGCGGCGGCGCTCGGTGCGCGCCACGCCGCGCATCCGCAGGCTGAAAGCGACGTTGTCCAGGCAGGTCAGATGCGGAAACAGCGCGTAGCTTTGGAACATCATCGCCGTGCCGCGCTGGGCAGGCGGCAGCAGCGTGACGTTGCGCCCGCCGATCAGCACATCGCCGCCGGTGGCGGCTTCATGCCCGGCGATCATGCGCAGCGTGGAGGTCTTGCCGCAGCCGGACGGACCGATCAGGCAGCAATAGCTGCCAGACGGAATGCGCAAATCGATCGCATCCACGGCGGTGACGGCGCCGTAGCGTTTCGTGACGGCGACCAACTCGACCCCGGCCTCGGCCATCCTTGCTCCTACATGCAGGCTCGGCCGCCGCCACCAGGGCGACGCCGAGACATCCGCATTCGGGTTCGCAAGCGCCGTGCCAGTCCGCAAAGCGGGCTTTTCGTGTTGGCAAGACGGAGCGTGGCTAGATATTAGGCACGAATTGGCCGCAGAGCGGGCGGTTCGGGCAGTGTCGGGCCGTTCCAGCGATGAATACGGCTATCCTTTCAGCAGAGCGCCACGCTCAGTCAGGAAGCCTGCCACGGCGGCGGCAAAGCCATCGGCGTCGGCGGCGGTCAGCGGCAAGGACAGCGCCATCATGCCGCGCCGGGCAATCCAATATCCGGCGCGCAGCATGTCGAAGAAAAACAGGTCGCGTGCCGCCATGTTGCCGACGGCCGCATCGGCGGGGCGGCGGATCGGCGCGGCTGTCATATGCACCGCCAGCATCGAGCCGCGCCCGGTGAACTGCATCGGCACCGCCGCGTCCCGGCACATGGCATTCAGCCGTTCGCGCAAGCTGTCGCCCAGCGCATTCAACGCGGCGGCGGCTTCGGGGGTGAAGACTTCGGACAGCGTGGTCAGGCCCGCCGCCATGGTCAGCACGTTGTTGTTGAAGGTGCCCGCATGCGGCAGCGCGTCGGGCCGCGACGGGTCGAAGCGGGCGATCAGGTCCGCCCGGCCGCCGAACGCGCCAAACGACATGCCGCCGCCGACGTATTTTCCGAGCGTCATCAAATCCGGCTGCACGCCATGCGCCGCACCCAGCCCGCCGGGGGCAAGGCGCGAAGTCATTACCTCGTCGAAAATCAACAGGATGCCGTGCTGCGCCGTGGCAGTGCGCAGCGCGTGCAGGAACGCTGGTTCGGCCGGGATGCAACCGCCGCCACCCAGCATCGGTTCCAAAATCACCGCCGCCAATTGGTCCGCATTGGCGTCGATCAGCGCCAGTGCCGCCTCGGTGTCGTTGTACGGCGCCACCACCCAGTCAAACGGCGCGTTGATATTCACCGGCGCGCCGATGGTGAACACCGCGCCGTGGTAGCCGCCGCCGAATGCGAGGATTTTCTGGCGCCCGGTGACGGCAATGGCGGTCGAGATCGCCAGCAGGTTGGCTTCCGTGCCAGAATTGGTGAAGCGCAGTTGCTCCATCGCTGGAAACCGCGCCCGCACCGCTTCGGCGAAGCGTGGCTCGAACGTATTGTGGCCGCCGAGATTGATGCCGCCTTCCAGCGCCGCGATCACCGCGCGGCGGATTGCCGGATTGGAGTGACCAGCCACGCCTGCGGTGAATTCGCCGAGCAAATCGGTGTAGCGATGCCCGTCCAGATCCCACAATTGCGCGCCCTCGCCGCGCGCGAAGGCCAGCGGGAATGGGTCATAATACAATACCGTGCGGGTGTTGCCGCCCGGCAGCGCCGCACGGGCGCGTTCATGCTGCGCCGCACTCGCCGGATTTTCCGCCGCGTAGCCCTGTTTGGCCTCGTCCAGCGCTTCCGCCAACGAAAAATTGCGCGTCATGCCGCATCCCCCCTGTTCGCCGCGCATGGCAGCGCCGGAGCGCTGCTGCGTCAACAGCCGATGCCAGATGCCGCGCGCGGTGTCACACTCCGCCCACTTGGCCAATATGGGGAAACGCGAATGAGCAACGGGACGAAGATTGGGCTGGTGACGGGTGCGGGCAGCGGTGTGGGCCGCTCGGCGGCGCTGGCGCTGCTGGCCGATGGCTACAAGGTGGTGCTGGCCGGGCGGCGCAGCGACGCGCTGGCCGAAACGGCGGGGCTGGCCGGGGCCAACAGCGGCAATACGCTGGCGGTGTCGACCGACGTGACCAGCCCTGACTCGGTGGCAGCGCTGTTTGTTGCGATCCAACAAGCCTATGGCCGCCTGGATGTGCTGTTCAACAACGCTGGTGGCGGCCTCGCCAGCACCAACTTCGGCGACCTCACCTGGGAGCAGTGGCGCGCCGTGGTCGACGTGAACCTGCACGGCATGTTCCTGGTCGCCAACGGCGCGTTCCGGATGATGCGCGACCAGACGCCGCAGGGCGGACGGATCATCAACAACGGCTCGATCAGCGCGCATGTGCCCCGTCCTGGTTCGGCCCCGTACACCGCCACCAAGCACGCGGTCACCGGCCTCACCCGCAGCATCTCGCTGGACGGCCGCCAATACGACATCGCCTGCGGCCAGATCGATATCGGCAACGCCGCCAGCCCGATGACCGCGCGCATGGCCGGCGGCGTGCCGCAAGCCGATGGCAGCATGAAACCGGAACCCACCATGCCGGTCGATGCGGTTGGCCGCACCATCGTCTATATGGCCGGGCTGCCGATGGAGGCGAACGTGCAGTTCGTCACGGTGATGGCAACGAAGATGCCGTTTATCGGACGGGGCTAAAGTCTCGGGCCGCAACCGGTCAGACGTATTACGTTTGACCGGCTACGGCTGACGTACTAAGGCGCGGTGGTGTCAATTCGTTCGTAGCGTGACCAGGATACGCGATTGTTGCACACCACCGGGCGCAACAAGCGATGGGCCGCGATTGCGAAAGTCGCGCTACGAAAATTAGATATGCTTGAGGCTGCATATGATCTGACCGGCTTGAGGGCCCGTCCTGCGAATCGATTGGAAGCTCTGCAGGGTAACCGGGTTGGGCAGCACAGTATCCGGGTGAACGATCAGTTCCGGATTTGCTTCAGATGGATTGCGGCAGGCGTCGGGGGCGTTGAAATTGCCGATTACCACTGACAAAGAGAAGCCCGCCATCGCGGCCGACATCTGCATTCGCACGCATCCCGGGGAGGGGCTGCTGGAAGAATTCATGCGCGCGCGGTCACGCCTGACACGGCACTGCGCCTCGCCCGGTATTTCGGAACGTCGCCAGAATTCTGGCTGAATTTGCAGAGCGCGCACGATTTGTCGAAAGCACGCGCCGAGCGTGCCGCGCGGATTGCGCTGGAAGTCCGCCCGCGCGCCGCGTGGGCGGCTACACCGCCGCCAATTCCGGCACCGCGACCCAGAACTGCGTTCCAGTCCGGCGCAACGCCGCCAGTTCGCCGGTGACTTCGCTGGCCAGATTCCACGGCAGGATCACCACATCGTCGGCCCCGCCGCGCAGCAGCGTCTCGGGCGGCACCACCGGAATGTGGCTGCCAGGCAGCAGGCGGCCCTGTTTGGCCGGGCTGGCGTCGGCGACGAAGGCGATTTGATCGGGGCCGATGCCGCTGGTGTTGAGCAGCGTGTTGCCTTTCGCCGCAGCGCCGTAGGCGGCAACGCGACGACCGGCGGCACGCCGTGCGGCCAGGAAATCCTGCAATCCGCGCTGCACTGCCGCCACACGCGGGGCGAAGCCGTCGTAGGTTGCTGGCCGGTGCAGACCGCCCGCGTGCTCCAACGCGCGCACCACGGCCAAGCCCGGCTGTTCTGCGTGGCTGGCCGCGCGATGACACACAAACAGGCGCAGCGAGCCGCCATGCGTGGTGAGTTGCTCGGCATCGAACGCCCGCAGCCCGGCGGCGGCTAGCAGTTTCTCCGCCACCAGCAGCGACAAATACGAGAAATGTTCGTGGTAAATCGTGTCGAACTGCACGCCTTGCAGCAACCGCAGCAAGTGCGGAAATTCGAAAGTGGCGACGCCCTGCGGGGCCAGGACCTTGGCAAACCCGGCCACGAAACCCAGCAAATCCGGCACATGCGCCAGCACATTATTGGCGGCGATCAGATCGGCCTGCACACCGCGCCCGGCCAGCGCGCGTGCGGTCTGGCGGCCGAAGAACAGCTCTTCGGTCGGAATGCCGCGCGCCCGTGCCACAGCAGCGATGTTGGCCGCCGGTTCGACACCAAGCACCGCCATACCGGCGGCGGCAAAATGTTGCAGTAAATAGCCGTCGTTGGAGGCAACCTCCAGCACAAGTGACGCACGGGTCAGGCCGAAGCGGCGGATCATGTCTCCGGCATAGCGCCGCGCGTGCTCCACCCAACTGGCCGAGGTGGAGGAGAAATAGGCGTAGTCGGAAAAGATCGCTTCCGGCGGCACCGCCGCATCGGCCTGCACCAACAAGCAGGCGTCGCAGACCCGCACATGCAGCGGCCAAGCGCGATCCAATCCAGCGTCCGCTTGCGCCTGGGTGACAAAGGCGTTGGCCAGCGGCGTGCTGCCGAGGTCGATCAGTGTGCGATGCATCGCCGCCGCGCACAGGCGGCAGCGCGGCGGGGCGGTCATTGCAGCGGGCCTTGCCAGGGCGCTTGGCCAGATTGCCACAGCGCCTCCAGATGATTGCGGTCGCGCAGCGTGTCCATCGCGTGCCAGAAGCCAGTATGGCGGAACGCCTGCAACTCGCCGTCGCGCGCCAGACTTTCCAGCGGATCGCGCTCCCACGGGGTCGCGTCGCCGCCGATACAGTCGATCACCGACGGGCTCAGCACGAAGAAGCCGCCATTGATGAAGCCGTTATCGCCGGGCGGCTTTTCCGTGAAGCGCTCCACCCGGTCGCCGTCCAGCACCAGCGCACCGTAGCGGGCGGGCGGAATCACCGCAGTCAGCGTGGCGGCCCGGCCGTGCGCCGCATGAAAGCCGATCAGCGCTCCGATATCGATGTCGGCCACGCCGTCGCCATAGGTCATGCAAAAGCAGTCGTCGTCTTGCAGGTAGTGCGCGACCCGTTTCAGCCGCCCGCCGGTCATGGTGTCCTGCCCGGTATCGACCAAGGTCACGCGCCAGGGCTCGGCGTAGTTGCGGTGGTACATGATCTCGCCGCGCCGCGTATCGACGGTGATATCGGACGAATGCCGCGCGTAGTTGGCGAAATACTGCTTGATCACCTCGCCCTTGTAGCCGAGCGCGATGATGAACTCGTCCACGCCGTGGCGGCCGTACAGCGACATGATGTGCCACAGAATCGGCCGCCCGCCGATTTCGATCATCGGCTTGGGCTTAAGGTGCGACTCCTCGCTGATCCTTGTGCCGCGCCCGCCCGCCAGAATGACCGCTTTCATGCCGCAACCTCGCATCGGCGCAGGAAGCAGCGCGGCCAATAGGTGATGCGGGCGCGCACCTGCCCTTCATTGAAGGCGAATCCCGGTTCGCCAGCCTCGAACTCCGGGTGATCAGCCAGGAAGCAATCGATGGCCGACACCGGATTGTCCCACGCCCAATCCGGGCCGCTGCGCGCCGCCCCGGCCAGATCGGCCATAATGCCGTCGCAGGCGACGATGTAGCCGCCGGGGGCGATCAGCGGCGCGAAGGCTTCCAACTCGGCGCGCACGTGGTCGCGGCTGTGATCACTGTCCAGGACCACCAGCACCCGCTCGCCGGGGGCGATCTGGGCGGACACAGCGCCAAGGGTGGCCGGCGCGGTTGAATCACCTTCGATCAGCGCGATCCGGCTTGCCATTGGGTGCGCCATGATCGCGGCGCGGTTGGCCGGGCGGATGTCGATATCCACCCCGATCACCCGTCCGCGCCCCATGGCCGCGAACAGACTGGCGTAGAACACCAGCGAGCCGCCGTGGGCGATGCCGGTTTCCACGATCACATCGGGCTGCACCCGCCAGACCAGTTCCTGCATGCGGATCAGGTCTTCCGGCAGTTGGATCACCGGGCGGCCAAGCCACGTGAAGCTGTAGACGTATTTCACATCCCAGCCGCAGCGCAGCCACGCGGCCGACACTGCTTCGAACGCTTCCGGCGTGGCCAGATCGTGGCGGCGCACGATGCCGTCGCCACCGCGCACGCGCACTTCGCCGCATTCTTCGTCGATGGTGAGCATCCGGCCTCCTGCCGCGCTAGATGCGGCAGGCTGCCCCTAAATCCGTTACGATCCGGTTAATCGTCGCTCGGTTTACCGCGCCCCTGCTTCACCGTGGCGCGGATGCGCTTGCCATCCAGCCGTTTCAGCCGCTGCGAATGCGGTGTCGCGGTCTTGTAGCGGCGGCGCGGCGCAATGGCGGCTTCCTGCACCAGCGCGATCAGCGCCTCGCGCGCCGCCTGCCGGTTGCGGTCCTGACTGCGAAATTCGCGCGCGGTGATCACCAGCACGCCATCCAGGGTCAGCCGCGCCCCGGCCAGCCGCTCCAGCCTAGCGCGCACATCGTCCGGCAATCCGGGGGAATGGCGCACATCGAAGCGCAACTGCACCGCCGACGACACCTTGTTGACATGCTGGCCGCCAGGGCCGGAGGCGCGAATGAACGTCTCGGTCAACTCGGTATCGTCGATGGCGATATTGGCGCCGATCCTAATCGTCTCCACCGCCATCGCCGTCCCTTTACCCACATGGCCGCCGCGCGGGGCCAGGGCGGGAGATAGTCCGACAGCAGCGCAATTGCCAGCTATCGGCCGTGTTGCGCATGGGCATTGCAACGCCGTGCGGATTCCGTCACCAAAGCGGGGCCAACTTGCCGCAAAGCCATGCCGCCATGAGCACAATCGAGGCCATCATCATCGCGCTGATCCAGGGAGCGACGGAACTGTTCCCCGTCTCCAGCCTGGGCCATGCCGTCGTGCTGCCCGCTTTGTTTAATATGTCGCTGGACGAGAAGTCGCCCGAATTTCTGCCGTTCTTGGTGATGCTGCACACCGGCACCGCCGCCGCGCTGCTGCTGTATTTCTGGCGCGATTGGTGGGCGCTGCTGATCGGCGTGCTCGGCATCTCCTCCAAGCACCAAGCCAAGGAATCGCGGCGCGTGTTCCTGCTGATCGTGCTGGCCACCATTCCGGCCGTCGTTGTCGGCTTCGCGCTGGAAAAATACGTGCGCGGGCTGTTCGGCTCGCCGGTGATCGCCGCAGGCTTCCTGGCGGTGAACGGCTTGATGCTGATGTTCGGCGAGCGCATTCGCGGCATGGGGCACCGCCCGCTGTCGGCGCTGACCGCAGGCGACGCGCTGGTGATCGGCTGCTTCCAGTGCACCGCGCTGATCCCTGGCATCTCCCGCTCCGGTGCGACCATCGTCGGCGGCCTGCTGCGCGGCATCGACCATGAAGCCTCGGCGCATTTCTCGTTCCTGATCGCCACCCCGATCATCATCGGCGCGACCGTGCTGGAAGTGCCCAAGCTGATGCATGCCGGCGTGCCGCCGGGCACGCTGTCGGCGGCCGGGATTGCCGCCGTGGTGGCGGGCGTGACGGCGTTGCTCAGCACGGCATTCCTGATGCGCTACTTCAAGAAGAACGACGACATGGCGCTCAATCCGTTCGCGTACTATTGCATCGCTGGCGGCCTGGGCAGCCTCGCATGGCTGCTGCTGCGGTGAGCCGCGCACGCTGGCTGCTGGCCGCTGCCCTGCTGCTGGGGGCGGCGGCCCCGCCGCCCGCTGCGGTTCCGATTTCGCGTGATACGCTGCCGTGGTGGCACGCGCGGCACACAGCCAAGCTCGCCGAGGCGCACCAGGGACCGGTCGATTTGGTGTTCCTGGGCGACTCGATCACCCAAGACTACGAACTCTCCGAGCCGGGGCTGGACTTCGCGCCGGTCTGGCAGCGCTTCTATGGCGGCCGCCATGCGCTCAATCTTGGCTTCAAGGGCGATGCCACATCGCATTTGATCTGGCGGCTGAAGCATGGCGAGATCGACGGCATCGCGCCGAAGGCCGCCGTGATCCTGATCGGGGCCAACAATTTGGGACGCCTGCATTGGCCGGCGGCGGACACCGTGCTGGGCATCGCCGCCGTAGTGGATGAGGTGCGCAAGCGCCTGCCGCATACCGGCATCGTGTTGCTGGGCGTGCTGCCAAGCCAACGCAGCGACTGGGCGACCGAGACCACCAACACCATCAACGCGGCACTCGCCGCCCGCTACGGCGGCGGACGGGCCGCCGGGGTCAGCTATATCGACGTCTCGCAGCGCTTCATGCGCGGCGGCGCGCTGGACACGTCGCTGTTCTTCGATCCGCAGAAAACGCCGCCAGACCCGGCATTGCACCCCTCCCCAGCCGGACAGACGCTGATGGCCGAAGCGATAGAGCCATTGTTGAACAAGCTGCTGGGCGACCGGCCGCATTAATCCCCCTCGCCTCTCACCGTGGCTCTGGCATACTGCCCATTATCGCGTGAGGGGAGCAGGTTTCATGGCAGAGTTCGATCTGGTGGTGCGGGGCGGCACGGTGGTGACCGGCGCCGACACGGTGCGCGCCGATATCGGCATTCGCGGCGGCAAGATCGCCGCCATCGCTGACCGGCTGGGCGGTCCCAATGAAATCGACGCCGGCGGGCTGCTGGTGCTGCCGGGCGGCGTAGACACGCATTGCCATATCGAGCAGTTGCGCGAGGACGGCACTGCGGACGAGGAAACCTGGGCCAGCGGCAGTGCCAGTTGCCTCGCGGGCGGCACCACCTCGGTGGTGACCTTCTCCACCCAGTTCAAGGGCCACGGCATTCTGGAGCCGCTGGCCGACTACCGCCGCCGCGCCAAGCACAGCCTGGTGGACTACTCGTTCCACCAAGTGATCACCGACGCCACTGACGAGGTGATCTTCAAGGAAATTCCGCAGGTGGTTGCCGAAGGCATCCGCAGCCTGAAAGTGTTCCTCACCTACGACCCGCTGCATTTGGACGACCGTTCGTATCTGCGCGTGCTGGCCGCAGCGCGGCGCAACGGCGCCTTGGTGACGGTGCATTGCGAGAACTACGAGGCCATCGGCTGGCGCACCGAGGCGCTGCTGGCCGCCGGACACACGTCCGCAAAATACCATTCCTGGTCGCGCCCCAGCATCATCGAGCGTGAAGCCACCCACCGCGCCATCGCACTCGCCGAGATGGTCGATCAGCCGATCCAGGTATTCCACGTCTCTTGCGCCGAAGTCGCCGAGGAAATCGCCCGCGCGCAGTATCGCGGCCTGAAAGTATGGGCGGAAACCTGCACGCAGTACTTCGTGCTGACCGCCCAGGACCAGGACCGCCCCGGCTTCGAGGGTGCCAAATACATGTGCAGCCCCTCGCCGCGCGACGCCGCCGAGCACGCGCGGATGTGGGACGTGATCCGGCGTGGCACGATCGACGTGGTCAGTTCCGACCACTCCGGCTGGTGCTACGAAGGCACCCGCGGCAAACGGATGAACGGCAGCGACGTGTCGTTCCGCGACATCCCCAACGGCGTGCCCGGCTTGGCCGCCCGCTTGCCGGTGATGTTCTCCGAGGGCGTCAGCAAGGGCCGTATCGACATCAACCACTTCGTGCGGCTGACCGCCACCAACCCGGCCAAGCTGTTCGGCCTGCCAGGCAAAGGCAGCATCGCGGTGGGCTACGACGCCGATCTGGCGCTGTGGGATGCGGGCAAAAAAGTCACCATCGACAACGCCACGATGCAGCAGGCCATCGACTACACGCCATACGACGGCCTGGACGTGACCGGCTGGCCGGTGGCGACGCTGCTGCGCGGTCAGGTGGCGATGCGCGATGGCCGCGTGCAGGCGGAGCCCGGCAGCGGGCGGTTCCTGGCGCGGGCGCCGTACGATTTGATAAAGCCGCGCGGGGTGTTGCCGGATGGGTTTGACGCGTCCGCTTGGGCGTAGCAAGCCGAAGCAGAGCGGCCGCCCAGGAATGGCGGCCGCGAACGCGGCAATGGCGGGCCGGTGCGGCCTTCAACGATCGAACAATTGCCCGCGCTGGCATTGGTGCATTTTCACTCTATGCTTACAGCCTGCTGCCGTCGAATTGCCTATTGACCGCCTCGGGCATGTCCAGGCTGCCAATGCTGCGCGTGGCGTGCGCCGTTCTGCATCGGCCGCAGCGTTAAGTATGCGGTGTTTATTGTGGGCGGTGGGGCGGCGCTTTCGTGTTGACGCCGCAGCCTACGCTGGATGCAAAAATTGACCGGGCCACGCCGCATTGACCGCCGCTTAACCGCCAGCCGCCATTCTGCCTTCCGCAATCGGCGGAGCAGCAGATGGGTCATAGCGGCGCGGCGCAGGCGTTCCGGGCGGCGTCGTTGCGCGGGGCACTGCACGATCTGACGGCAGGGCGGTTCGCCACTGCCGAACGGTCGGCGTGGCGGCTGGCCGCCATCGATCCGGGCGATATGGAAGCCACCTTGATCGCGGGGCTCGCCGTCGCCGCCCAAGGCGACGCGCGCCGCGCGGCCCCCTTGCTACAACGGGTGGCCACGGCGCGGCCAGACTTTGCGCACCCCTGCCGTGAATTGCAGCAATTGCGCGCCAGCGCGCCGGCCCTGGTCGCGGCGCAATTCCGCGCTTGCCGGGCGCTGGCGCCGGACGATCCTAAGCTGTCGTATAGTTATGCCGACTTCCTATTCGAGTCAGGCAGCCTTGCCGCCGCCGCCGCCGTACTGCGCTGTTTGCTCGACCGCGCGCCCTGGTTCGGCCCGGCCTACAATCTGTATGGTATGGCGCTGATCGATCTTGGCGACATGGCAGGCGCCATCGCCGCGTTTCGTGAAGCCGCCGCCCGCGATCCGCAACAGGCCGCCACCTGGGCCAACCTGGGAATTGCGCTGAAGATCGAAGGGGAGTTCGACGCCGCCATCGCCGCGCATAACCAAGCGGTGGCGCTGGCGCCGGACGATGCGCAAATCCGGCTCAATCGCGCCGTGGCGCTGTTGCGCGCCGGGCGGATGACCGAGGCGTGGCCGGATTACGAGGCGCGATTGCGGCTCGGCCGGGGTCCGGCGCTGCCGGTGGCGCAGTTGTTGCCCGACATCGACAGTTTGGGCAGCCTGCGCGGCCGTGCCATTCTGGCCTGGCACGAAGAAGGCTTTGGCGACACGCTGCAATTCTGCCGCTATCTGCCGCTGCTCGCGGCACGCGGGGCGCGGGTGGTTGCGTTGGTGCCGCCGGAACTGGTGCGGCTGTTTGCCACGCTGGACGGTGTCGCCGAGGTGCTCAGCGCCCCCGCTGCCCTGCCCGCGTTCGATTGGCACATCCCGTTCTTCAGTTTGCCGCGCGCCTTCGCCACCGCGCTGCACAGCATTCCGGACAGCGCGCGCTATCTGTCCGCCGCCCCCGGCCGCGCCGAAGCTTGGGCGGCTCGCTTGCCGCAGGGCGGGTTGCGCGCCGGGTTATGCTGGGCTGGGCAAGCACGGCCCTGGCTGCCGGGATTTTCGGCGCTGGACGCACGGCGCAGCATGAATTTGACCACACTGCTGCCGCTGGCCGAGGTGCCCGGCCTGAATCTGATCAGCCTGCAAAAAGGCCCTGCCGCCGCCGAAGCCGCAGCACCGCCGCGTCCGCTCGTGCTGCACGACCCCATGCCAGCGGCCACCGACTTCGCCGATACCGCCGCCATCATCGCCAATCTCGACATCGTGATCAGCGTCGATACCGCCGTGGCGCATCTGGCCGGGGCGCTTGGCAAGCCGGTGCTGCTGCTCGACCGCTACGACGCGTGCTGGCGCTGGCTTGCTGGGCGGCAGGACAGCCCGTGGTATCCTCGCATGCGTATCCTGCGGCAGGACGTGCCGGGCGACTGGACGCCGGTGATCGAACGCGCCGCAGCCTTGCTTGCCGCGTTCCGCGCGGTTTAGGCTCAGACCGACAGCACGGGAGCCGCCGGACCATGCGCCAAGCCGTCACCATCGCTGAGGCGCGCACGCCCATTGGCCGGGTTTATCGTGGCAGGGGAGCCACCGGGTTATTCGAAGTGGCGTAGCGCGCCGGACGGGGCGCGGTGTCCAGCGGACGCAGACCGATGGTGTGCGCGGCGTGCAGCACCGCCGCCGCCATCGCGTCGGCCTGCTCCGCCGCTTCACCGCGCAATTTCGGATGGCTGTGCAGATACAGCGCGCCGACCTCGCACGCGGCGGGGCCGACGCGAAACAGCCGGCTGCGTCCGGCGACCCGCTCGACAAATCCGGCCTGCTCCAGCGTGGCCAGCATTCGGGTGACGACACTGCGCGGCGTGCCGAGCCGTTCCACCAGATCGGCCACCGTCAAATGCGGCGACTCAGGTGCAAAGCTTCGCAGCAAATCAAGCGTGCGGCCGACAGTGCGCAGCGTTTCTTCCGCCATAGGGATTTTCCGGCCATTTCAACAAATTTCAGGACAGGGTAGAAATTCCCTGCGCCCGGAGTCAACGCCGATTGCGCCCCGGCAGCGTCATCAACCGAGTTCAACCCACAGGAGCGAGCGATGAGCGGCTACGATGTCTTCGAAATTCCCAACGTCATGTTGCAAAAAGGTGGCTATCTGCCCAACGTGCGGCTGGCCTACAAAACCCTCGGCACATTGAATGATGCCCGGGACAACGCGGTTCTGGTGCCAAGCTGGTATACCGGCACGCATGATAGCACCGAGATGTTCATGGTGGGCGAAGGTCGCGCGCTCGACCCTAGCAAGTATTTCATCATCCTGACCGATCTGCTGGCCAACGGCGTGTCCACCTCGCCGGACAACGCGCCGGCCCCCGCCGACATGGGGCGGTTCCCCAAAGTCACGGTGTACGACAACGTTCGCCTGCAACAGATCCTGGTGCGTGAGAAACTGGGCATCGAACGGTTGCGGCTGGTCACCGGCTGGTCGATGGGGGCTTGTCAGGCCTACCAATGGGCGGCGCAATTCCCCGACATGGTGCGCGCTTGCTGCCCGATTGCCGGTTCGGCCCGCACCGCCGAATACAACAAAGTGTTCTTGTTGGCGCTACGCCGGGCGATGGAGCTCGATCCGGCATTCAACGATGGATTCTACACGCGCCCGCCGGTGCGCGGCATCGCGGCGTTCGCGGCGATCTATGCCGGTTGGGGCACCTCCGAGCCGTTCTTCCGCCAGCGGCTATTCCGCGCCTTTGGCTCGCAGAACACCGCCGAACACGTCGCCGATTTCTGGGAGCCGTTCTTCCTGCGCTGCGACGCCAACAATCTGCTGTCGCAATTGTGGACCTGGGAGCGCGGCGACATCAGCGCCAACCCGCTGTACAACGGCGACTTTACTGCCGCCCTGCGCGCGAGCACGGCGCGCACCATCATCCTGCCGGTCGATAATGACCGCTACTTCCCGCCGCAGGATGCCGCCTTCGAAGCCCAGCACATGCCGAACGGCGAAGTCCGGGTGATCAAGTCGCATTGGGGCCACATGGCGCCGATGAATCCAGGCGATATTGCCCAAATCGACGGCCCGCTGGCGGAACTGCTAGCCGACTGACGGCGCAAACAAAAACGGCGGACCATTGCTGGTCCGCCGTTGCTTTGCTTAACCGGTGTTCGGCTATTGCAGTGACGCGGTGCCCGACGACAGGAAAATCTGCCCGACAGTGCGGTAGCTGATGAAGTCCGGGTTGGTTTTTTGCTTGTAACCGAAATCGTAGCCATCGAACACTAAGGTCACAAGGTTCGGATTAACCTTGATCGCCATCGCCGAATACACGCGACCGGCGTACCAGCTTTGCGTGCTGCCGATCACCGGGGCGGCCGCCGGGATGACGGTTGCGGTGGCCAAGCCATTGCTTCCGGTGGTGCCGGTCGCGGCCACCGGTTGGATGGTCACCGGCGTCACCGAGGCAATGGGGTTCATCATCCCGTTGACCACGGTCCAGGCGTTCGGGTTGGTCCCGGTGGTTTCGGCATAGCCGATGATGTGGAAAGCGTCCGAGTCGCCGTCCAGGCAATTGCCGGCGGAGAAGAACAGGCCAAACCGGCCGCCCGCCAGCTTCACGATGGAGCCGCCCGGACCGATATAGCGCAGACCGGTGGCGCTGGTGGTGGTGGGATCGTTCAATCCGCTCACCGCGCCAAGATCGGTGAAATGAACGCCGTCCGCCGTCGTGGCGATGCGCACCTGCACATAGTCATGATTCTGCGGCTGCGATGCCTTGGAGGCCGCAACCGAGAGCGGCGACAGCATTGCACTGGTGCATTGCTGCGTGTTCGCCACCAGGCTGAAATCGACGCCCAATTTCTTCGAGATATACAGGATCTTGCGCGGCGAGGTGTTCGGCACCTCGGCCAAGATCCCGTCCGGCGCGATCAGGCCGGTGGTGCTGGTGGTGTAATCCGGCAGATCGGCGTCGCTCACGTTGGTCTTGCTGTAGACCTTGACGTTGTCGAAGTGCCAGTTGCCGGAGAAGTTATTGTATTGCGTGGCCGCGCCGTTGGTCAGGCTGGCGCCCGAGTAGGTTGTGCCACCAGTCGAAGGATCGAACGCCGAGACCAGACGCACGCCGAACTTGGCGTTGTTCTCGACGCTGGTGATGCCGAGCGCGCCAAAGTCGATGGTGATGTTATTGACAAAGCCGCCGCCATCCACAGTCGTTTGCAACGGCCCGGCGCTGGTCCACACCGGCGTCGCGGCGGTTTTGTCGGTCGTGTACTGCGCCTGCAAGTTCCGCACGCCTGACCCGGTCACAAACCAATCGTACTGGAATACGATGTTGGTCTTGCCGGTTGTGTCGATATCGAATTCCGCGCCCTGCGAATACTGCGGCGCTGAATTGTTCCAGCCGTTCCCCGCGTTGGGATTCGCAAGGCCCTTGTTGCCGCGAATGCGCCAGTCCTTGTTGTTACTGGCCGGCGACACGGGATCGGAACCGCCTGGCGAGGCTGCTTCGATATCGTCGGCGGCGGTCGATGACGTTTGCACGCCGCCGGTGCCGCCCTGGTTGCTCGGGTAGGTGTAGCTGTTGGTCATCCCCAGCGTCTTGGCGGCGGCGGTCACGGACCCGGCATCGGCAGCCGGGCTGTTGTTGGTGGCAACGGTGAGGCTGTTGAAACTCCATTGCGCCAGCAGCGTCGCAGCGCCCGCGCCAGTGACCGGCGACACCTGTGCGGTGGCGTTCTGCGTGCCGACCGGCTTGCCAGCCTTCACCGCCAGCCGCTTGACCACCAATTGATCGAGGCCATCGTGACCATTACGGCGGTCGAGCAGGTACAGCCAACTAGCGCCAGCGATGTTCATCACATGCGGATGGCCAAGCCCGGCATCGTTGCCGAATGCCGCGTTGTCGTCGGTCAGCACCGGCAGCAACGGGGTCAGTTGCAACACTTTTTGCTGAAAGTTCCAGGTGCGGCCAGCGTCGGTGCTGTTGGCGGTGACGGTCGCCTCATTGATGCCGGCCGGGCGATAGTCGAAATAACCCTGCAAGTTGCTGCCGCTGCCAGTGATGTAGAACTGGTAGAACGGCGCCATCACCGACGGCGTGGCCAATCCGGTGGTTGACCAGTACTTGGTCGCGCCCGGCGTGGTGCCGCCATTGTTGACGTAGCCATTGAACGGCGTGCCGTCGTTCAAGGTCCATGGCCGCCCGGCACCTTGGATTGCTGCGGTTTGCTGGGTGGAAGCGGCAGTCCACATCACCTGCGCCTGCGCGGCGAGCGGCGCAGACAGCACGCTGGCCAGCAGGCCCGCGCGCATCGCGTTGCGAATCACTGCGTTGCGAATCATTGCGTTGCTCATGCGCGCTTCCTCCGGGTCAGCGCCAAGCCACTCAGGCCCACCGCCAGCAACGACAAGCTGATCGGCTCAGGCACCGCATCGACGGTCATCGTCGCTTGCCCGGCCATCACCTGCGAGTCGCCGGTCTGCACCACGGTGAAATCGTCCGAGCCATTGCTCAGCGTCAGCAAGTCGGCCGGCGTGAAGGTGTACGACCACGCAATCGGCGTATCCGAGCTCACGCAGTCATCGGTGGCGCCGCAGGTGGCGACCAGGATCGAGCCGACATAGTATTGGCTGGGCGCGGTGGACGAGACCAGCGAGTTGCCGAACGTGCCGGTGATCGTCGCATCCAGCAGCAGGTAATCGGCCGGAATGCTGAACACGAAGGTGCCGATCAGCGAGACCGGCGCCGCGTTGACGTAGTCGGGGCTGACCGGCGCATCGCCGTAATACGCGTCCAGCGTGCTGCTGACGGTGATCGCCCCGGCATAGGCGGGGATGGCGGCGGCGCAAAGCGCCAGCGCGGGCAACGTCCAGGCCAATGCCCGGCCAGCCCGGCGCCATGCCGGGGTTTGGCGGTGGTCGGTCGGTTCCATTCGTACGCTCCAAAACTCAGGCGATGATGCGGCAGCGGCCAACCGGGGCGCATAGAACACCCCCAATCTCTGCATCAAACGCAACTAGAGCGTTTGTGAAAATTCCGCAATACAAGACAAATTGCAGTTTTATGACTGCGCGCCGTGGAATTTTACGACGTTTATTTACAAATATTATCACAATTGTCATATAATTGATATAATAATGTTACATTTTCTACACGCACGGGCGACTAGCCAGCGTTGTATGTATATGGCTATATCGCAGCAACCGACTCGGAAACCCGCCATGACTCGTATCCTGTTGTTACTCGCCGCCTTGCTGCTGCCGCTCGCCGCGCGCGCCGAGGGCTTGACCATCTTTGCCGCTGCCAGCCTGACCGATGTGCTGGGCGACATCGGCAAGCTTTGGGTGGACCGCGGCCATCCGGCATTCCGCGCCGTGTTCGGCTCGTCCTCCACACTGGCGCGGCAGATCGAACAGGGCGCTCCCGCAAACGTGTTCGCTTCGGCTGACAGCAAATGGATGGACTACCTTGCGGACAAAAAGCTGATAGCGGCCGGCACGCGGCGCGATCTGCTGGGCAACGATCTGGTGCTGGTGGTGCCCGCCGGGCATCCGCCGAGGATTGCCATTGCGCCGAAGTTCGATCTTGCCGGCCTGCTCGGGGCCGGTGGCCGGTTGGCGGTGGGCGACCCGGCGCATGTCCCGGCGGGTATTTATGCCGAGCAGTCACTGCGCAAGCTCGGCGTCTGGGACAGCGTGGCGCAACACCTTGCCGGCACCGCCGACGTGCGCGCCGCGTTGCTGTTGGTGGAACGCGGCGAAGCCCCGGCCGGTATTGTCTACGCGACCGACGCCGCCGCGTCGCCGAAGGTCGCGGTGGCAGGCACCTTCCCGGCTGACAGCCATGAGCGCATCGTGTACCCGTTTGCTGTAACGAACAGTGGCGATTCGGCAGCGGCGCGGGATCTGTTGGCGTTCCTTGGTGGGGCGCAGGCCCGCGCCGTGTTTGCCAAGCGCGGGTTTACGACGGAGTAGCGCGATCCTCGATCATGAGACGTGGCAGGCGATCCGGCTAACACTTGCGGTCGCCGCCCGTGCGGTCGGGTGCGGCTTGCCGTTGGCAATACTGGTGGCTTGGCTGCTCAGCCGCGGGCGCTTCCTCGGACGCCCGGTGCTGCACGCGCTGGTGCATCTGCCACTGGTGCTGCCACCGGTGGTGACGGGCTGGCTGTTGCTATTGCTGTTCGGCGTGCGCGGCCCGCTGGGCGCGCTGCTGAACCACTTCTTCGGCATCCGGTTGGCATTTACCACGGCCGGTGCAGCCTTGGCCTGCGGGGTGATGGTGTTTCCCATCATGGTACGCGCCGTCCGCCAAGCCATCGACGCCATCGACCCCGGACTGGAGCAGGCGGCGCGCACGCTGGGCGCCGGCCGGCTCGACCGGTTCTGGAGCATCACGCTGCCGCTCGCTGGCCCCGGCGTGCTGGTCGGCGTGACCGTGGCGTATGCCACCAGCCTGGGGGAATTCGGCGCGGTGATCACCTTTGCCGCCAACATTCCGGGCGAAACCCGCACCCTGCCGCTGGCGATTTTCTCGGCGTTGCAGGTGCCGGGCGGTGAGCTGGCGGCGGCAAAATTGTCGGCGGTATCGCTGGTGCTGGCGCTGACCGGGCTGTTGCTGTCCGAGTTTCTTGGGCGGCGGATGAACAAGGCGGCAGGCCGGTGACGGTATTCTTTTCGGCACGGCACAAATTTCCCGGTTTTGAATTCGACATCAAGTTCGAGGCCCCAGGGCGGGGCGTCACCGCGCTGTTCGGCCCGTCCGGCGCAGGCAAGTCAACCGTGCTGGCTATCGCGGCCGGACTGCTGCGGCCCGAGCAATGCCATTTCGGCATCGATGGCGTGGTGCTGGCCGACAGCGAGAGCGATCTGTGGCTGCCGCCGGAACGCCGCCGGGTTGGGCTGGTGTTTCAGGATGCACGGCTGTTCCCGCATATGCCGGTCGACGCCAACCTGCGCTACGGCTTGCGGCGGCGCACCGCCAAGACCATCGAATTCGATACCGTGGTCGAGTTGCTCGGCCTCGCGGCGCTGCTGGCCCGCCGGCCGCACACGCTGTCCGGCGGCGAGCGCCAACGCGTCGCCATCGGCCGCGCCCTGTTGTCCCAGCCGCACTTGCTGCTGATGGACGAGCCGCTGGCCAGCCTGGACGCAGCCCGCAAGGCCGACATTCTGCCCTATCTTGCCCGCCTGCCTGCCGCCCTCGGTCTGCCGATATTCTACGTAACGCACGCCTTCGACGAGGTGGTGCGGTTGGCCGACGCGCTGGTGCTGATCGACGGCGGCAAGGTCGTCGCATCCGGCAAGCTGTCAGACCTAGCCGCGCGCGCCGACTTGCCGATTGCCACGCGCGACGATGCCGCCGCCGTGCTGGATTGCACGGTGGCCGAGCACGATACCGGGCGCGGCCTGACCCGGCTGATCTGCGGCACCGTCAACCTGCTGGTCGCGGCACAACCGATCCATCCCGGCGCCAAGGTGCGGGTGCGCATTGCCGCACGCGAGGTGATCCTGGCGCACGGCGACACCCGCGGCTTGGCCGAATCGATCAGCCTGCATAACATTCTGCCCGGCACGGTGCGCAGCATCACCGCCGATGCCGCCCGGCACACGGCGATGGTGGAAATCGACCTCGGCGGCCCGGCGCTGCTGGCCCGCGTCACCACCGATGCGGTCAGCCATCTGGAACTGGCCAAGGACGCTCCGGTACTGGCGCTGATCAAGTCGATGTCAGTCGAGGTGCTGCCGATTGTCGAGGAGTACTGAACGCTTGGCGGCTTACGGACGCCGTTCGAAAGTATAGCCAAACGCCGCGATGTCGCGCGCGTAGCGAGCGCCGACGTTCTCGGCCATCGCCGGGGTGTAGTAAGTCGAGTAGTGTGCGTGGCTTGACTGGTTGGTGTGCGGCAACGTCAGGTGCGGCTTGCCGATCATTTGGGCAACATGGCCGAAGTCCGCCGCAATCTGTTCGAACCGCCCGACAAAATCCACCATCGACGCCCCGGCATCGTCGGTCAGATAGTCCACCTGATTGCGGTAGATCCATTTATTGCCGTCCGCGTCGGGAATGTCCTCGTCGCAGTTCTCCAGGAATTCCGCGAAGGTTTTGGCGCGGGTCAGCACGAATTTCTGGAATTTGTTCAACGGCAAGCCCTGCTCCAGCCGTGGCCGCGCTCCATTGATCATCGCCCACCACGACACCAGACGGTCCCACGGGTTCCGCACAAAGCTGAATTTGTAATGACTGTTCCAGTCGTGCTCGCCATAGCGCTGGCGCAATTGGCGCGCCGTCATGTGCTTCTCCGGGCAATCCTTCGGCTGGCCCAGGCCGAGCGCAATCGCGGTGCCGCCGCTTTTTTGGATATGGACGAAAATCACCCGGTGCTCGTGGTCGATCATCCGATCCAGTCCCTTAATGCAACGCCTGCAATATGATCCGGCGGCCGGCGGAAAGTGCGTCGGGCGCACCGGACAGCGCAAGCGGAAAGGCGACCCTCTCGACCCCTCGCCGCTTCCATGCGACATGCAACGCCGAAACTCCCGAGGCGACATGAGCGGCTACGCAATCGGCATCGATACTGGCGGCACCTATACCGACGCGGTGGTCATCGACCTTGCCGGTCATAAAATCCTCGCCAAAGCCAAGGCACTGACCACGCGCGGCGATCTGGCCATCGGCGTGGCCGACGCGCTCGACGCGGTGTTGGATGCCACCGGGCGGGGTGCTGCCATCGCTGCGGCCACCACGCTGGTCTCGCTGTCCACCACTTTGGCCACCAACGCCATCGTCGAGGGGCACGGGTCGTCCATCGGCGTCATTCTGGCTGGGTTCGACACGCAGATGGCCGAACGCACCGGGATCGCCACCGCCATTGCAGGCGCGCGCGTGCTGCGCTGCGCCGGCGGGCACGACCATGCCGGCGACGAAGCGGCAGCGCTCGATGAAGGTGCGATTGCCAATTTCCTGAGCGAGACCAAGGACAGCGTCGAGGCCTACGCCATCGGCGCGCAGTATTCTGTCCGCAATCCGGCGCATGAACACCGGGTGCGCGACATGGTGCGCGACTTCACCGGCCGCCCGGTCACCGTGTCGAGCGATCTTGCCCAGGCGCTCGACGCGCCGCGCCGGGCGCTGACTGCAGCGCTCAATGCCCGCATTATCGCCCGCATCGTGGCCTTGATCGCGGCGGTGCGCGCAGGCATGGCGCGGCACGCCATCGTGGCGCCGCTGATGATCGTCAAGGGCGACGGCACGCTCGCCACCGCCGAGCAGATCGCCCAGCGTCCCATCGAAACCATCCTGTCGGGCCCGGCGGCCAGCATCATCGGGGCCAAATTCCTGTCTGGGCTGCCGGATTGCGTGGTGGCCGATATCGGCGGCACCACCACCGATATCGCCGTGCTGGAAGGCGGCTGGCCGCGCCTGGACCGCACCGGCGCGCTGGTTGGCGGGCATCGCACGATGGTGCAGGCCATCGACATGCGCACCTTCGGCCTCGGCGGCGACAGCGAGGTTGGTTTCGACCATCTGGGCCGCATCGAGTTACGTCCCGGCCGCATCATGCCGCTCGCTCTGCTCGGCGCGCGCTTTCCCGGCGTGATCGCCGGAATGCACGCGGCACTGGCCGACCCGGAGGGCCAACCGTTCGCCGGGCGCTATGTGCTGCGCCCGTTCGGCCAGACCGGCGCCCCAGCCGCCGGCCTGCCGCCGCGCGATGCCGAGTTGCTGGCGCGCATCGGCAGCGACCCCGTACCACTCGGCGCCATCCTGCGCGGCCCGATGGCGCGCCGCGCGCTGGACCGTCTTGTTGGTCTCGGACTCGTCGCCCTCGGCGGCTTTACTCCGAGCGATGCCGCGCATGTGCTCGGTCTGCAAGCGCAGTGGTCGCGCGAAGCCGCCGTGCTTGGCGCGCTGCTGATGCAGCGATCCTCGCGCATGCTGGCCTACGACGCTGGCGAAACCGAGGGCCGCGCCTTCGCCCGTGAGGTGTTCGAAGCCGTCGCCGCCAAAACGGGCCGCGTGCTGATCGAAGCGCTGGCGGGCGTGCCGGGCGCAGGGGCGGAACCGTTTATCGAGGCCGCCGTCAGCGGCCGTGGCCGGCTGGGCTCCCTCGCCGTGTCGCTCGCGCCGCACTGGCCGGTCGTCGCGGTCGGCGGCCCTGCCCCGGTATTTTACCCCGAAGTCGCCCGCCGCCTGGGCTGCGACGTGCGCCTGCCGCCGGACGGCGACGTCGCCAACGCGGTCGGTGCCTCCGTTGCCATGATCAAGGCGCGCGCGGTGGTGGAAATTTCGTCGGGCGGGTTGGGTGGCTGGCGCGTGCACGCGGGCGGCGCGCCGGTGCCGGTCAGCGACCCCACCGAAGCCCTGGCGCTGGCCGAGTCCACCGCGCGCGATCAGGCGCTGACCCGTGCGCGAGCGTTCGGCGTCACCGCACCGGTCGTGGACGTGCGCATCGACCGGGTGGACTTGCCGCATGTGACGGGCGACCTTGGATTGGTCGCGGCAACCGTGGTGGCGGAGTGCTGGGGCGGTTCCCCGTCGCCGTCATAACCTTGCCAGTCAGCATGGAAATGCCCAGAATCGCCTGCATCAGGGGTTGACGATGCCACGCAGCGGCGCCCGCTGCCCGGAGATCATATGCGCGCCCTCGCCACTTTGGTTTTCGCCGCCGTCCTCGGCTGCAATGTTCCCTCGCACGCGGGCGAGCAGATCATCGCCAACTTCCCCACCGCCGCGCACAACCTTGGCATCCAGCCCGCTGCCGCGTTGCTGGCGGGCCCGGATGGCGCGCTGTACGGCGCCACGCCGTCCGGTGGCGCCGGTTTCGGGGGCACCGGTTTCGGGGGCACCGTGTTCCGGCTCAGCCCGCCGCTGCCCGGCACCGCCAATTGGCGGCGCAGCGTGTTGTACAGTTTCCTCGGCGGCACCGATGGCGCGGCGCCGGGCGCGTTGGCGATGGACGCGGCAGGCAACGTGTATGGCACGACCAATGCCGGGGGCAACTTGGACTGCTACGCCCCGATCGGCTGCGGCACCGTGTTCGCGTTAGCTCCGCCAGCGTCCGGCAAAGGGGCATGGACCAAGACCACGCTGCTGCGCTTTTCACGTGGGCCGGTGGACGGGGCCTTCCCCACTGGTGGCCTGCTGATCGGCCCCGGCGGCGTGCTGTACGGCACCACCAAGCAAGGCAGTGCTGGCAGCACCGCCGACAGCGGCACGGTGTTCGCGCTGACCCCGCCCAGCGTGGCGGGCGGCGCGTGGAGCGAAACCGTGCTGTGGACCTTCGGCCAATCCAGCGGCAGCGACGTCTCCGGCCCGTATGCTGGCCTGACGGCAGGTCCGGGCGGCGTGCTGTACGGTACCGGCGGATCGACCGGCGAGCACGCGGTGGGCGGTGTGTTCGCGCTGGCGCCGCCATCGGTGGCGGGCGGGGCATGGAGCGAAACCGTGCTGTATTCGTTCAAAGGCGGCCAAGACGGCGCGTTTCCGTATGAGGGACGGCTGCTGCTGAACGGCGGCGCGCTGTTCGGCACCACGTTGCAAGGCGGTGCCGCCAACAACGGCACGGTCTTCCAGCTGACCCCGCTGCCGCTCGGCGGCGCTTGGACCGAGACGCAGTTGTATGCGTTCCCGGCCCCCAGCGCAGCCACCGGCTACACGCCGCATGGTTTCGGTCCGCTTGGCGGCGTGGTCGCCGACGCGGCGGGCGCGCTGTACGGCGCCACGTACAGTGGCGGCTTGTACTGCAACAGCGGGTCGT
>JANYDF010000017.1 GCA_025359905.1 Rhodospirillales bacterium | reverse complement strand
CTTCATCACCCGCACGGCGGGCAGCGGCGATTTCGGCGGCCAGACGGTGCGTTTGCATGTCGGGCTGGAAGAACCGGCGGACTTGATCGCCGATTTGGAGCGCGGGTTCAGCATGCTGCCGCAATTCGGCGGGTAGTGCTGTGCTGCATCACCCTGGCGTTGGCCGGGGCGATGCAGTGCGGCGCTACACGCCCGGCGGATAAATCCCAAGGAACTCCGCCAACGCCCGGCTGACAGCCTGCATTGTGGCGTCATCGAGATGCCCGAAAACCGGCCCGGCTTTGGATCGCGGCAAGGCGATGGCGCGATCGAGCATGATCTGCGACACCACCCGAAGCCCGTTGCCGGGCGACGGCGCGACAGTCAGACGGTATAGCGGAAAGTCGTGCAAGTCGCTGGTGAGCCGCAGTACGGTAATGGACTCCAGCAGGCGAAAATGATCGGACTGAATAATAAGCGCCGGGCGCGGCTTGCCATAGTCGCCACCGACCGCAATCGGTACCAGATCGCCCCGCTTCACGCCTTCCACTCGTCGCCAAAGTGATCTTCATCCAACTGCGCTACAAATTCTTGTAGAGATACAAAATCGTCGGTGGATGGGTCGCGCGCCGCCGCCGCCCCGGCCAGCGACTGCCGCCGGGCCTCGGCTTCATACGCCCGGCGTTGGCGCTGCTTGACGTAGGCGCGCATGAAATCGCGCAGCACCTGTGCTGCGGGCTTGTCGTCGGCCTCGGTCGCGGCTGTGAAGGCGGTTTTCAGTGCCGGGTCGATGCGGAAATTGAACGTGGCGTCCTTCGGGTGTTGCGTAGTTCTGGGCATGAACGGCCTCACCGGAACGATAAGCTGCGATGATAATGTGCATACAAAATACCTGCAAGCTGAACGCGCATGACAAAAACCCATATATTGACCCGCCCGGACCATCCGGCCCAACCTCCTGCGCAATTATGGGGAGGCTGGAATGGCGCGCACGATTACCGGGACGCTGACAACAGGCGTGTCCCTGACCAACCCCGCCGACAACCCGGTGACCATCGCCAGCGGCGCCGACATTGCCTACGGCAACTTCGCGCTGCGCGGCGCCGCCGCCGTGGCCTGGACCATCACCAATCTTGGTACCGTGGGCACCAATGGCGGCTCCGGCGGCGTGCTGCTGCTGGGCAGCGGCAAGGTGGTCAACGGCGCCGCCACCGCCGCTTCGGCGCTGATCCAGGGAACCAGCGCCGTCTATATCGTTGGCAGTGGCACGGTGACCAATTTCGGCACGCTGACCGGTGACGTGCATACCGGCGACAACAGCAGGCTGGCCAATGCCGCGTCCAGCGCCGCCGTCGGCGGCCATGTCGTGATGGGCGCGCACAGCACCATCATCAACTCGGGCACCATTGCAGGCGGCGTTGGCACGGCGGTGGGCATCAGCCTGGGCAGCCAACTGACCAATGGCGGGCCGGGCGGGCACATCGCGCTGATCTCGGGGGCCGCCTACGCCGTGTCGGTGCAGGACAACGGCAGCACCTTGACCAACAACGCCCGCATCCAGGCATCCTTGTATGGCATCGCCCTGCACGGCAGCGACAAGGTGATCAATACCGGCACCATTTCGTCTGGCACCGCCGGGATCAAGCTGTTCGGCAGCGACGTGATCAGCAATTCCGGCGCGATTGGCGGCGGCACGTTTGGGCTGCTGGTGCAGGGCAGCGGCAGCACGATCACCAACACCGGCAGCATCGGCGCCAGCAGCACCGCCATTTTCGGCCTGGGCGGGCTGAGTGCGACCACCATCGTCAACGGCGGCACCATTTCCGGCGGCACGGCGGCGGTGAACGTGCAGTCCGGCGAAACCACGCTGAAGCTGCTGCCGGGCGCCGTGTTCAATGGCGTGGTGAAGGTCGCCGCCACCGCCACCAACCTGCTGGAACTCGGCGCACTGCCCAACAAGATTGGCACGCTGGGCGGGCTGGACGCGCTGGCGGGTGCGGGCCAGTTCAACTTCTTCCACAATATGGCGGTCGATGCTGCGGCCAAGTGGCAACTGACCGGCACCAACACGCTGGCCGATAACTCCGGCAACGGCGTCGGGCTGGCGCTCGGGGCGGCCGGTAAACTCACCGTGCTGGGCACCGCGAACGATCGGACCACGCTGCATCTGTCCGGCAGCGGCACGCTGGCGGTGGGCGCCACCGGGCAGATCAACGTGGGGCTGGGCGCCCCGGCGCATAACGGCACCATCGCCATTGGCACCCAAGCGGCTGGCGGCGCGATCTACGGCAGCGGCGTGCTGGGCGGGCCGGTGACCAATAACGGCGTCATCCAGGCCAGCGGCGGCACGCTGGCCGTGACCGGCAGCATCGGCGGCAGCGGCACGGTGAAAATCGCACCCGGCGCGGTGCTGACCGCCACCGGGGCGCTGGCCAACCCGGCGGCGTTTCTGCCGGGCGGCCACGAAACGCTCGGCCTCGGCGCGCCCGGATTGGATGTCAGCCCGATCAGCGGCTTTGCCGCGACGGATTCCATCGACCTGATCGGCAAGATCGCCACCACGTTCCACTTCGGCGGGGCCGACGTGCTGACGCTGGCCAATGCCGGCGGCGCGGTGGCTGCATTGCACTTCGCCCCTGGCCTGACCGCCGCCGATTTCTCGCTACTGCCGGACGGGCACGGCGGGACGTTCATTCTGCATACTTAGGCCGCCGCACACGCGGCGCACACGCCTTCCGCCTCGATCGTCGCCCGCGCCACCGTGAACCCCACGCGGCGCGCGGCGGCGGCGAGCGCCTCGGTCAGCGCCGAGTCTTCCATCTCGATCACCTGCCCGCAGGTGCGGCAGATCAGGAATTGCGCGTTGTGGGCATGGTCCTCGACACAGCCGACGAAGGCCGCGAGGCGTTCGATTTTGTGCACCAGCCCCTGTTCTTGCAGGAATTCCAGCGCGCGGTACACCGTCGGCGGGGCGGCAGCGGCGCGTTTGGCGCGCAGGCGGTCGAGCAACTCGTAGGCACCCGCCGGGCCTGGGGCGGCCAGCACCAGTTGCAGCACGTCGCGCCGTATGCCGGTCAGCCGTGCGCCGCGCGCCTCGCATAACGCGGCGGCGCGGTCTAACTGTGCTTCAAGGCGCAAATCGGCATCCATTTTCGCAACATAGGCAGCCATGACCCACGACGCCATCTTCGGCCAGATCGCTTTCGACGCGCGCGGCCTGGTGCCCGCCATCGCCCAGCAGCACAACACCGGCGAAGTGCTGATGATGGCATGGATGAACCGCGAGGCGGTGGCCGAAACGCTGTCCACCGGGCGGGTGTGCTACTACAGCCGCAGCCGGGGCGGCTTATGGCGCAAGGGCGAAAGCTCGGGGCAGACGCAGCGGCTGATCGAATTGCGGGTGGATTGCGACGGCGACACGCTGCTGCTGCTGGTCGATCAGCAAGGTGTCGCTTGCCACACCGGGCGGCGCGATTGTTTCTACCGTGCTGCGGACGGCGAAGGCTGGCGCGAGGTATCGGCCCCGCGGGTGACGCCCGAGGCGCTGTACGGACACTCTGGCCATTCCGCCCCGGCTGCCTAAATACGGCCTGTAACCCGAGGGCTACGGCCATGTTCCGATTTGTTCAGGTGGTTTTGCTGTGTAGCGCATTGAGCGCGTGCGGCGCTTACGTCCCGCTCGATCAGGCGCGGATGCCGATGCGCGCCGACGCGCCGGTGCTGAGCGAAAGCCACGCCATCGGTCTGGTGGAATACCAGTTGGCCGACCCCGCCAGCACGCGCGGCGACCCCGAAACGGGGGCGATGGCGGCGGCGGCGGGCGACTGGCTGGCCGGGCAGGATGGGCTGAACGGCGATTACGGGCCGTATAAGCCGGGCGTGCGCCCCGCCTGGGTGATGTTCCGCCGCGAGTTGCGCGCGGTGCTGGGCATCGCCCCCGGCACGCCGTCGCAGGTGGTGGTGGATCGGCTGATGGCGGCGTCGCTGGCGTTGAAGGCGGCCCGCCGGATGGAAGCGCGCAACCAGTTGCAGCCGCCCGCCTTCACGCTGGGGCCGGATGCGACGCTGGATGTGCTGGGCAGGCTGCCGGACTTCGCCACGCTGCCGCTGGCATCGTCGGAGTTGCAATCCTGGCTGCACCGCGAGCGGCGGTGTTCGGTTCTGCTGGACTGCTGACGCGCAAGGATTTCGCAAATCCGTCACGGACGGCGGAAATATGCGGCGGTTGCGCGGAAGTTCCGGCTAAGCATTTGACCTGAAACTATTCACCGCCGCCGCCCAGCACTTGCGCGGCATGGCCGCACTGCTACACGCTGCCCCCCTCGGTGCCTGAGGGAGAGTTGCTATGCAGTCGCATGCGCGCGTGGTGGTGGTCGGTGGCGGCGTCGCCGGCTGTTCGATCCTGTATCACCTGACGGCGGCGGGCTGGACCGACGCGGTCTTGCTGGAACGCGACGAACTCACCGCCGGGTCCACCTGGCACGCGGCCGGGCTGCTGCCGCTGTTCAACATGAGCTACGCGGGCGGCCTGCTGCACCGCTACTCCATCGATCTGTATGCCCGCCTGTCCGCCGAGTGGGACCGCGATGTGGGGCTGCGCCGGGTCGGCAATCTGCGCATGGCGCGCACCCGCGAGCGGATGGAGGAATTCCAGACCTACGCCACCACCGCCGATTCCATCGGCACGCCGCACGAATGGTGGACGCCGGAGGACATCAAGCGCCGCTTCCCGCTGGTCAACACCGAGGGCCTGAAGGGCGCGCTGTATCACCCGACCGACGGCTACATCAACCCAGCCGACATCACCCTGCTGCTGGCCGACGCCGCGCGCAAGAACGGGGCGGTGATCCATCGCCAGACCGAGGTGACGGCGTTCACCAAACTGCCGTCCGGCGAATGGAAGGTGTCCACCGACAAAGGCGACATCGTGTGCGACGTGGTGGTGACCGCCACCGGCAACCACGCGCTCGCCACGCTGGCCAAGGTGGGCGTGACCATCCCGGTGATCCCGGTCGAACATCAGTATATCGTCACCGATGAAATTCCCGAGATTGTGGAATGGCGCCGCGCGGGCAACCCCGAGCACCCGATCCTGCGCGACGCCGATGCGCGCTGGTACATGCGTGAGGAACGCGGCGGGCTGATCCTCGGCCCGTACGAAACGGGCGCCCCGGCCTGGGGCGCCTATGGCGTGCCGAACGGCTTCAAGGCCGAGTTGCTGCCGCCCGACCTGGACCGGCTGGAATGGCATATCGAGGAAGCCTTCCACCGGATGCCGTGCTTCGAAAAGGGCGGCGTGAAGACCGTCTATAACGGCCCGATCAGCTACACACCGGACGGCAACCCGCTGGTTGGCCCCGCCCCCGGTCTCTCCGGCTTTTACATGGCGGAAGGCTTCTCCTTCGGCATCACCGCCGCCGGCGGGGCGGGCAAATACCTCACGCAGATGATCATCGAAGGCGAGGCCGAGATCGACACGCTGGCCATCGACCCGCGCCGGTTCGGCCCATACGGCACCCGCCCCTACACCATCGCCAAGAACGAGGAAGCCTACGCCCACGTCTTCGTGGTGCATTACCCCGACGAGGAACGCCCTGCCGCCCGCCCGCTGCGCACCGCGCCGAGCTACGACCGCCTGCGCGCGCGCGGTGCTGTGTTCGGCCAGCGGTTTGGCTGGGAGCGGCCGAACTTCTATGGGCCCGGAGGCGACTTCAAGGAAAGCTGGGGCTTCCGGCGCGGCAACTGGTGGCCGTATGTGAAGGCTGAAGCCGAGGCGATGCGGCATGGCGTGGGCCTGATCGAAGCCAGCACCTTCGCCAAGTATCAGGCCACCGGGCCGGGCGTGAACGCCTGGATGGAGGGGCTGATCGCCAACCGCCTGCCGGTGAAGGACGGGCGCATCCAACTGACCCACGCGCTGACCAAGAATGGCGGCACGCGCAGCGAATTCACCATCATGCGCGACGGGCCGCAGAGCCTGTACATCGTCGGCGCCGGTGCCGCCGAAAGCTATGACTGGGATTACCTGACCCGGATGCTGCCGGCTGACCGCTCGGTGCAACTGGAGAAGAAAACCAACAGCACCGGCGTGTTCGTGGTCGCCGGGCCGAACGCCCATAAGGTGCTGGCCCCGCTGGTCGACCGGCTCAGCCTGTCGAACAAATCGATGCCGTGGCTATCCGGGATGCAGGCGACCGTCGGCATGGCCCCGGTGCGGCTGATGCGGGTGAATTACGTCGGTGAAGCGGGTTGGGAAATCCATCATCCCATCGAGTATCACAACCATATTTTCGACGTGCTGGAAGAAGCCGGGCGGCCGCACGGTATGAAACTGGCCGGTATCCGCGCGATGAACTGGCTGCGGTTGGAGAAAAGCTATCGCGGCTGGGGCACCGAACTGTCCAAGGAAGTCTCGGCCTGGGAATCCGGTCTGGACCGCTTCATCCGGCTGGACAAGAACACCGATTTCATCGGCCGCGCGGCACTCGAACGCCAGAAGGCCGAGGGCGGCCTGCGCTGGAAGCTGGTGACGCTGCTGATCGACGGTCCGGCGGACACCGACCCGTGGGGCGTGGAATCGGTGTGGTCCGGCGGCAAGGCCATCGGGCGGCTGACCGGCGGCGGCTATTCGGTGGTGTTCGGCAAACAGATCGCGCTCGGCTTCGTGCGCCCGGAATTCGCCGGGGTGGGCACCGATTTGCAGGTCAAGATGCTGGGCGAGCTCTATCAGGCGACGGTGGCCCCGGACAGTCCGTACGATACCGACAACGCCAAGGCGCGGCTCGATCCGGGGTAAGCGGCGGCAGCTTGCCTGGACGGCCCAGATCCGGTAGCGTTGAATCGATATTGTAAATATCTCTCTTGCGTTTTGCGCTCTGCCAGGATCGGGGAAACGTCATGTGCATCAATTGCCTGCAACTCGGCCGGCGGCGGTTCCTGTCGGCGGCCGGCATCGCCGGCACCGGACTGCTGCTCGGCACACGGCGCGCCGACGCCTCGCCTGCCGCGACCGCGCTGTCGCCGGTCGATGCGCTCGCGGCGCTGAAGGCAGGCAATCAGAAATTCGTCGCGGCCCCCTTGGCCTGCGAGAAGGACATGGCCCGCCAGCGTGCCGAGGTCGCCAAGTCGCAATCGCCGTGGGCGACGATCTTAACCTGCGCCGATAGCCGCGTGGTGCCGGAATTGGTGTTTGGCGGCACCGGACTGGGCGAATTGTTCGTGGCGCGCAATGCCGGGAACATGGCCGATACCGCGACGCTGGGCACGCTGGAATACGGCGCCGAGCATCTGGGCTCGCCGCTGATCGTCGTGCTCGGGCACGAACGCTGCGGCGCGGTTGCCGCCGCTGTCGAGGTGGTGACCAAAAAGGCCCGGCTGCCGGGGTCCATCGGCCTGATGGTCGATGCCATTGTGCCCGCCGTGCAGGCGGTGCTGGGCAAGCCCGGCGATCTGATTGACAACGCGGTGCGCGAGAACAGCCGCCGCACCGCAGCCAAAATTGCGAGCGAAAGCGCTATCATCGGCGAGCTTGCCGGGCAAGGCAAAGTCAAGATCGTCTACGCGCACTACGATCTGGACAGCGGCGTGGTCGAATTCCTGACATAGGCAGTGGCCGCCGCCCAGGCTTGCGCCAGGGCGGCGGCGTTCGCGCCGCCAATCTCACCGCCAATTAACCTGCCAGTCAGGCGCGCGGACATCCTGCGGTGCTAACTGGAACACCAGCGCAGCAGGAGGACGAATTGATGTGCCACGAGAGCGCCCGCCCGTTGACCTTTGAATCCATGCTCACCGACCCGCTGGTGCGCATGATGATGCAGGCCGATGGCGTGACGGTTCAGGATATGTTGTCGGTGATGCAAGTCGCGCGCGACGCGGTGGCCGCGCGCGAGATGCAAACCCTCAGGCGCGTTCTGACAGCGCCTGCCGCCATGAATGCACAGGCTTGAAGCCGAGCATCTGCTTGGCCTTGCGGTTGCTCAGCAAGGTTTCATACTCGCCCAGCCCGGTTTTCACCGGCACGTTCGGATAGAACCGGCGCAGCAATTCCGCAGTCGGCAGGTCCGATGAGCAATCGTCCTGGGCCGCGTTGAACACCTGATAGCCCAGGCCGTCGGTGTTGATGGCGTTGAGGCACAACTGGCCCAGATCGCGGGCGTCGATGTAGCTCCACATGATGCGCTTGCGGCCTTCCGGGTTCTTGAAGAATTCCGGGAAGTTGGCGTATTCGTGCGGCTCCATCACGTTGCCGATGCGCAGCGCGTAGATGTCCGCCCCGGTACGGGTGGCGAAGCTTTTCGCCGTCGCTTCGTTGCACACCTTGGACAGCGCGTAGCTATCCGGCGGATCGACTGGGTATTCCTCATCCAACGGCAAATACACTGGGTCGCGCGGCTCGTAATTGAACACGATGCCGAAGGTGGTTTCGGACGACGCGATAATCACCTTCTTGATGCCGAGCTTCACCGCCGCTTCGATGACATTGTAAGTGCCCATCGTGTTGATGCGGAACACCTCGTTGTCCGGCGTGATCATGATGCGCGGAATGGCGGCGAAGTGCACCACCGCATCGACCGGCTGCGGGCGCAACGACGGGTCGAACTCGCGCAGGCCCATGTAGGACGACAGCGCGTTGAACACCTGCCCGCTATCGGTGATGTCGGTGATCAGCGTGCGCACGGCGGGGTTGTCGAGCGGCTTGGTATCCAGATTCAGCACCTGGCAGCCGTGATCGACCAGGTATTGCACCACATGGCGGCCAGCCTTGCCGCTGCCGCCGGTGAACATGACGCGCTTCATCCCAAATCCTCCTCAAGGGTGGGGCGGACATAGCGCAGCGGGCGGCGTTGGCAAGCGGGGGTGAAGGCGATTGATTGCTCTCCAGCGTCCAACTGTCCGACACAAGGTTCAACGTGAAGGCTACGTGATACGAACTGCATGCCATGACAGGAGTTGAGCCTCATCATGGCGACGCAACCGTTGCAACCGCCTCCAACTGAGTGCTTAATTATTTTAGTTGACCGAATCGTAGGCGACAAATATATTTGCGGCTTGGCGCCGGGAAGTTTCTGGCATGTAATGGGAGCGGGTCACGCCCGAGGCAGTAAAATGCAACCTACACTTTTAGCTGGCGACGTAGTTCTTATATTATTATTCGTATTTTTGTTATTAATTGCGTGGCGAAGCGTCCGCATAGTCCCTCAGACCCAAGAATATGTGATCGAACAGTTCGGAAAATACAATAAAATTCTCAAGCCTGGTCTAAATTTCATCGTACCTTTGCTGCATGTGATCGCTCACAAAGTGAGTGTTTTAGAACGACAACTTTCGCCCGAAAATATTCTGGTGATCACAAAAGATAATGTGCAGATTTCATTAGATACGGCGATATTTTTTCGCATTACGGACGCAGCAAAATCTGTTTACCGTATTGTGGATGTGAACAAGGCTGTTGATACAACGGTTATGAGTGTCGTTCGAGCGACCGGCGGGCAGATGGAATTCGACGAGGTTCAATCCAAGCGAGACATTTTCAATCAGAGGATACAGGAGGCACTTGGCGAGACTTGTTCTGCGTGGGGCATCGAGATCACCAGAACCGAGGTATTAGATGTTCGAGTTGACCAATCGACCCGCAGTGCGATGCAGCAGCAGTTAAACGCGGAACGCGAACGGCGGGCAGTTGTGACCAAAGCTGAGGGTGA
>JANYDF010000126.1 GCA_025359905.1 Rhodospirillales bacterium | reverse complement strand
CAGGCCGCCGTTGAACCAGGGCACCGGATCGAACCCGATCATGCCGTCGCGTTCGGCCATCGCGGCGAACAGGCCTCCGGCCATATCGGCGAATCGCGCCGGCCGAGACTTGGCCCGCGTTAGCAGCCGTTCAAAAAGACCCTTCGGCAGCAGTGCCACGTCGTCGGCGAACAGGCAGAACACCAGGCGGTTGACGAAATGCGCCACCGCCTGCGGATCGTGCCCGCGCAGGCGCAACCGCCGCGCCAATTCGGCGAACTGCGAGGCCGCCTTTTCGGTGACGCTTTGGCGCGTGGCGGCCGGCCGCCACGATTCGGGGCCGGACCACGCGGCAGCCAGGCGCGCACGCACGGTGTGGTGCAACAGGTCTGTCAGCGCGTAGGCGTGGCGCTCGGTGACGGCGTTGGTCCAATTGGTGCGGACGACGATCCGCTCCATGTCGCTGCTGATCAGCAGCGGCGGATTTTCCAGAGCACCGGCATAGCGCAGCAACTGGTCGTGCGCCTTTTCCAGGTCGCCACCGCGCGATTTATATTCCCAGCCGAAGCAGCCGCGCTTCCACACATCCGCCCAGCCGGGCGTGCCCGCCGCCTTGCGCGCCCCCTTCTCGAACGCATAGCTGGCACCGGTGGCATCGCTGTTCGGGGTCGGCACGCCCAGCAGGGCGCAAAGGTCGAGGAAATGCTCCTTCGACGCAGCGGCCTCGCTGCGCGTGTTGGTCTGCCACTTCGCGAGGAACTGTTCGGGGGTCATGCCGGGAGCCTAGCGCCCCCGGCCGCGCCGCTGGAAGGGGTTCAGATCGGCGCCAGCGCCTCCACCTCGGCCGGGGACTTGCGGACCAGCCCCTCGTAGTCGTGCAGCAGCGTCTCGGTGATGTGGCCCGGCGTGTAGCTGTGCGGGCCGATTTGCCGTACCGGCGTCACTTCGGCCGCCGTGCCGGCCAGGAACACCTCGGTTGCCTTGGGCAGATCGTCCGGCAGCATCACGCGCTCCACCACCTTCATCTGATGGCGGCGCGCGATGCTCAGCACCGTGCGGCGGGTGATGCCATCGAGGAAGCAATCCGGCACCGGCGTGTGCAGGTCGCCGTCGATGACGAAGAACGCGTTCGCGCCGGTTGCCTCGGCCAGTTGGCCGCGCCAGTCCAGCATGAACGCGTCGTCGAAGCCGTTCGCTTCCGCCGCGTGCTTGGACAGCGTACCGATCATATACAGGCCCGCCGCCTTGGATGCGGTCGGCGCGGTTTCTGGGTGCGGGCGCTTCCAACTGGCGATATCCAGCCGCACGCCCTTCATGCGGTTGTCGCCGAACAGGTTCGGCCACGCCCAGGTGGCGATGGCGAGATGGATTTTGGTCTGCTGCGCCGAGACCGAAAGCTGCTCCGCGCCGCGCCAGGCGATCGGGCGCACATAGGCGTCGGTGAAGCCGTTGGCCTTCACCACTTCGATGCAGGCGGCGTCGATCTCGCCGGCGGTATACGGGATTTCGAAGCCCAGGATGCGGCCCGAGGCGATCAGCCGCTCGGTGTGGGCGCGCAGCTTGAAAATATTGCCGGCGTAGGCCCTCTCGCCCTCGAACACGCCGCTGGCATAGTGCAAACCATGCGACAGAACATGCAGCTTGGCGTCGCGCCACGGCACCATGACACCGTCTAGCCAGATCAGTCCGTCCCGGTCGTCGAAAGGAACAAGCGCCATTGCCGCGTTTCCTGATAAGATTGTTGCTCTCAGCGGGCCGACGCTATAATCCATCGTAAATTAAGTCAACGAACCTGCCGTAGTTTGAGGGAATGCCAGATATGCCCGACCAGAAGGGCGCGGTCGCGCCGGCTGGCGCAAGGCCCGCCGAGTCGCGCCTGCCCGATATCAAATCCAACCCCCAGGCCGGTGCCAATCTGCTGTTCCTGCGTGAGGAGGAGATGCGGGCGGCGCAGGACCTGCTGTTCTTCGCCTACCGGGACTTCACCAATGCCGCCGACGTGATTCTGGACGAACTGGCGTTCGGCCGGGCGCATCACCGCGCGCTGCACTTCATCGGCCGCAACCCCGGCCTGCCGGTGACCGATCTGCTCGGCATTCTGCGCATCACCAAGCAAAGCCTCGCGCGCGTGCTGACCACTTTGGTGGACGACGGCTATGTCGCCCAGACCCAGGGCCGGGCCGACCGGCGGCAACGGCTGCTGACACTGACCGAGAAGGGCCAGGCGCTGGAGCGCCGCCTGTTCGAACGCCAGCGCGAACGGCTGCTGGCGGCCTATCGCGAGGCCGGGGCCGGAGCCGTGGAGGGCTTCCGCCGGGTGATGCGCGGCATCATGGACGAGGATGCGCGCCGCTACACCGGCCGGCATTCCTGACGCGGGGGGGGCTGCGATGGCCGAAGATGCGATGATCCTGGTGGTGGACGACGACGCGCGGTTGCGCGGGCTGCTGCAACGCTATCTGGCCGAGAATGGCTTTCGCGTCAGCACCGCCGAAAGTGCCGCCGATGCGCGCGACCGGCTGCGCTTTCTGCAACCGGATTTGCTGGTGCTCGACGTGATGATGCCGGGCGAGGACGGGCTGTCGCTGACCGAATCGCTGCGCCGCGAGCAGAACGACACGCCGGTGCTGCTGCTGACCGCGCGCGGCGGGCCGGAGGACCGCATCGCCGGGTTCGAGGCGGGGGCCGACGATTATTTGCCCAAGCCGTTCGACCCGCGCGAACTGGTGCTGCGCATCCGCGCCATGTTGCGCCGCGCCCCACCGCCGCAGCCCGGCCCGCCCAGCGGCCCGATACAACTCGGCGCTTTGCAGTTCGATCCGGATCGCGGCGAGTTGCGCGGCGCGGCGCATACCGTGCGGCTGACCGGCGGCGAGGCGGCGTTGCTGGGCACGCTGGCCCGCAAACCCGGCGAAGTCTTCAGCCGCGAGGACATCGCCGCCGCGCTGAACATGGACGAAGCGGGCGAGCGCGCCATCGACGTGCAAGTTACCCGGCTGCGCCGCAAGATCGAGGCCGACCCGCGTGAGCCGCGCTTCCTGCATACCGTGCGCGGGCGCGGCTACGTGCTCAAGCCGGGGGCGTAAGCGCTGCAATCCGCGCCATCACCGCCTCGGGGGTGATGCGCGCCATGCCGCCCGCCCGGTCGATACCGCCCGGCGGCACAATCGCCACGATGCGGCGGCTATGCTCCAGCGGGGCGGTGGCGCCGAACAGGCAATAGGTGGTGACACCGACGGCGGCGGCGATATTGGCGGCCCCGGTGTCGTTGCCGACATAAAACGCCGACTGCGCCAGCAGCGCCGCCAGTTCGCCGAGCGGCCAGCTCATAGCCGTCAGCAGCGGCGGCTCGCCAGACTGGGCAACAATCTCCGCCGCCAGCGTCGCCTCGGACGGGCCGCCCGCCAGGATCACCTGCGGCCAGCCCGCCGCGCGCAGCAACCGCACCAGGGCGGCGAAACGCTCTGCCCCCCATTGTTTGTTGGCCTCCGAGCTGCCGATGCCGATGATCACTGGCGCAATGCCGCCACCTTGCAGCCGCGCCCGCACCAGCGCCGCTGTCTGCTGCGTGACAGTCAGCACCGGTTCGGCGTCCGCCTGCGCCAGCCCGGCGGCCTGCAACCAAGCCGAAGCCTGCCGGTATGGGTGAAGTGGCCACATCGCGGCCGGCAAGAACGGCCCCCGATTGAGCAGCAGGCGCTGACGGCCGTAGCCATAGCCGAACCGCCGCGGAATGCCCGCCAGTGCTGCAATGGCAGCCAGCGTGACCGATTGGTGCAACAGCACCGCAGCATCGAACCGCCCCGCGCGCAACTCGCCGGTCAGCCGTGACACATCGAACAGCCGCCGCCGCAGGCCGCCGCGCCCGGTGGTGTTGCCGGACAGCCAGACGATCCCGCCGACGCTCGGCTCGGAAGCCAGGATCTCATCGGCGCGTGAGCCACGTTTGGTCACCAGCGTCACCGGCCGGCCTGCCGCCGCCGCCAGCGCGCGCAAATGCGGCAGATGCCAGATCATGTCGCCGATGCCGGGCAATGGCTGAACAACGGCAAGCTTGGCCCCGCGCAGGGCCGCCATCGCATTCGCCGGGACTGTCGCTGCTGTCATCCTGACGCCAATATCCCCCGGCGCGTGGCGGCGGCAAGCAGTGGGTGGCGAATGGGTAGGAGCAAGCGATGCGCGTGACTCTGCCGAGGCAAAGCCGGGTGGTGAAAAGAGTGCTGCCGCACTCGCTGCTTGGCCGCAGCCTGCTCATCATGCTGGTGCCGCTGGTGCTGGTGCTGGCGGTGGCGTTGCAGATTTTCTACGGCAACCACCTCAACATCGTCTCCCGCCGCTTCGCCGCCGCCGTGGCCGGCGAAATCGGCGTGCTGATCGACCTGATGCCGCGCCTGAAGCTGGCCGAGGATCAGGCCTGGCTCATGCAGGAGGCGCACAATCAGTTCGATCTAACCGTCCGCTACAAGGATGGCGGCCTGCTCGGCAAACCGGTGGCGCCTGCCCTGTTCGGGTCGCTGCCCGATGATTTGGCTGTTGCCTTGCGCGAACGGGTGCGCCGCCCGTTTCGCACCGACTGGAACGCCGATCCGCTGTTCGTGCTGATCGAGGTGCAGTTGCCGCACGGCATCCTGCAAGTCGAAGCGCCGCGCAAGCGGCTCTATACCGGCACGATTTATCTATTCCTGGCCTGGGTGCTCGGCACCGCGCTGCTGCTGTTCGGCATCGCGGCAATCTTCATGCGCAATCAGGTCCGCGCCATCCGCCGCCTCGCCGCCGCCGCCGAGGCGTTCGGCATGGGGCGCGACGCCGGGCCGATCCGTCCGGAAGGCGCCACCGAGGTTCGTCAGGCGGCGACCGCGTTCAACCGGATGCAGGAACGCATCCGCCGCTTCCTGCAACAGCGCACCGAAATGCTGGCCGGCGTGTCGCACGACCTGCGCACGCCGCTGACTCGGATGCGGCTGGCGCTGGCGATGCTGCCGCAATCCGAGATCAGCGGCAGCGACGCCGCTGAAATGAGCGCCGATATCGAGGAGATGGACCGCCTGATCGCCAGTTACCTCGCCTTCGCGCGTGGCGAGGGCCAGGAACAGATGCAACCGGCCGAGTTGCGCGCGGTGCTGGAAGACATCGCCACCGGCGCTCGCCGGGCCGGGGCGAAGGTGCTGCTCGACATGCGCGACGACGTCGTTCTGCCATTGCGGCCTGATGCCGCACGGCGCGCATTGAACAATCTGGTCGACAATGCCCGCCGCCACGGCAGTGTGGTCCGTCTGACCGCAGGCCAGCATAGCGAACGCAACGCATTCGTTTGGATCGACGACGACGGCCCCGGCATTCCGGCGGACCAGCGTGAATCAGCGTTCCGCCGCTTCGCCAGCGGCGCGCCGGGCGGCACCGGCCTGGGCCTGACCATCGCACGCGACATTGTCCGCGCGCATGGCGGCGAGATCACGTTGGAAGACAGTCCGCTCGGCGGGTTGCGGGCGCGGGTGCTGCTGCCGCTGTAGCGGCAGCAGCGGCGCGGGTCAGCCCAATTTCGCCTTGTCCATCAGCGACTTCACTTCGTCCATCGCCTCGGTGAAACGCTTATTCAAAGTGCCAAGCGCCTCACCGTTCGAGCGTTGGATCAGATCGCCGAGTTCGCGGGTGTTGGCGACCGCGCGCTCATAGGCAGCTTTCAGCAATTCGGCTTGTTTGGCCGCCTTGGCCTGCGGGGCCTCGGTGGAAGCCAGCGCGCGCATGGTCTCGGTCAACTCGGTCATGGTCTGCTGCATGATTTCCATGTGGCGCTTGGCAACAGCCTGAGCACCTTCCATGGCAATCCGGTTGGCAGCCGAGAACGCCTCGAAATTGCGGCGGTGCGCGGCGAGCAGCGCCTCGCTGTCCGGCAATCCGGGCAGCTTCATGTCGGCGAACATCTTGCCGAAATCTTCGGCGGCGGTCTTGGCCTGGCTCATCGCTTGGGCAAACGGGTTGTCGCGGCCCATATTGAAATCGCTCGGCATGCGCGGCTCCTGTCGTTCGGATCGGCAGCCGCACGGCATGCGGCTGCACAACATGTAGGCGTCCGCGCGGCCCGGCTCAATCGCCGGGAAGTCGCGGCAGGCTAACCGGCGGCGCTGACGTCCGGTTCGGCGTCCGGCAACGGATCGAACCCCGCATCGTCCGTTGCGGGGGCCCGTCCGCCGCGATCGATCCAGCCCTGCACCTGTTCGGCGCGGCGCAGCGCCGAATCCAGGGCAGCCATCGTGTGCGACAGGTCCTCGCCTGTATCGCTGGTCCAGGCCCGCACCGTGGCCAGCCACACCACCAGCAAGCCCTTGGCCCGCAGCGGGCCGAGCAAACCGCCGGC
>JANYDF010000115.1 GCA_025359905.1 Rhodospirillales bacterium | reverse complement strand
CGGCTTGTGGCGGCCTCACAGACCCGGTACTTTGAGCGCGCCGAAGGCACGGATGGGTGGCCGAGTGGTTTAAGGCAGCGGTCTTGAAAACCGCCGGGGGTTCACGCCCCCCGTGAGTTCGAATCTCACCCCATCCGCCAGTTCCTTAGGTTTTCTGCGGGTTTTCGCGCGATCTGTCGTTTAGTCGCCTACACCATCCCCTCAAATCCTCACGGCAGCCCAGCCGCGCCACCGCAGCGGTTCGCGCTCCCGCGCGGCTGCCTCATAATAGGCGCGATGCGCGAGCTAGAGCGACCCATAGCGCTCCGTCAACCAGCGCCGCCAGCGCATGAACAGCATCTGCCGAAGTTAGGTCTGGTAAGCCGCGATGATGATCGTGATGCCTGCCAGCCCGCAGAAACGCAGCAGATGATACTTGAACCCGGCAGCGTCTTTTTCTTGGATGGCATTGTAACATAGCGAGATTCGGTATTACCCCCTCCTTTTTCGGGGTGGCCCGACGACCGCAAATCGGCCGGCGCAGGTGCCAAGCGGGTAACCGTCACCCGAGTGGCTGCCGATGCCGTCGCCGCCAACGTTTGGAATAACGCTCAGGCAATAGGCAACGAGGCGCACCGCGCAGTCATTGCAGAATTCGTCTCAGCCGGAAGGCCGTTGCTGCCATGCGCGTTGCTGAACGGTGGAAGGCCCCGTCAGTGGCTCAGTGCAGTTTAACCCCCGGCGTCGGCCGTTGCGAAATAGCGCTGACCAGACTGCGCCAGAACACCGACGGCCCGCCATGCAAGGCGGCTTCATGCATCTTGTAGAGCGAGCGATACATGATGCGCGCGAACATGCCCTCGATGAACATGCTGCGCCCGACCACAAAGCCCATCAGGCTGCCCACGGTGCTGTATTTGCCAAGGCTGACCAGCGAGCCGAAGTCCTTGTAAACATACGCCTCCAGCGACTGTCCGGCGAGCCGGCGGCTTATCTGGTGCACCATGTGGCTGGCCATCTGGTGCGCCGCCTGGGCGCGCGGCGGCACCCACGGCGGGCTGCCCGCCGGGGCATCCGGACGCGGACAGGCGGCACAGTCGCCGATGGCGAAGATTTCGGGGTCGCGCGTGGTCTGTAGCGTGGGCGCCACCACCAACTCGGACGGGATCATCTCGCCGGTCGATAGCACAACGCCATCCGCCCGCACTTCGGCCACGCGCGCGCCGCTGCGCACCTCCACCCCCAGACCGCGCAGCAAGTCGGCGGTGGCGTTGGAAATGCGCTCCGGCAGCGCGGGCAGGATGCGGGGAGCGGCTTCGATCAACACGATGTGAACGTCGCGCGCCGGGTCGATGCGCTCCATGCCATAGGCCACCACTGCGCGCAGGGTTCGGTGCAGTTCGGCGGCCAGTTCGGTACCGGTAGCCCCCGCGCCGATGATCGCCACGTGCAACTGGCCGGGCCGCACCGGCTCGGCTTGGGCATTGGCACGCAGGCAGGCGTTGACCAGGCGGCGGTTGAAGCGCGTCGCCTGCTCCGGCGTTTCCAGCGGCACGGCGAACTGCGCGGCCCCCGGCGTGCCGAAATCATTGGTCACGCTGCCGATGGCCATCACCAGCGTATCGTAGGGCACGGCCGTCGCGGGCACGATCTGGCGGCCCTCGTCGTCCTGCATTGCCGCCAGATGCAAGAGCTTGGCGGCGCGGTCGATGCCGGTCACTTCGCCGTATCGGTAGGTAAAATTGTGCCAGTGTGCCTGCGCCAGATAGTTCAGCTCATGCTGGGAGCGGCGCAGGCTGCCGGCGGCTACCGAGTGCAGCAGCGGCTTCCACAAATGCGTGCGGCTGCGCTCGACCAGCGTGATCTGCGCGCGACCGCGCTTGCCCAGCGTGTCGCCGAGTTTGGTAACAAGTTCTAAACCGGCCGCGCCGCCCCCGGCGACGACGATGCGGTGTGCTGCGGCCATTGGCGCCTCCAACCAATACCCAGATATAGCGCGGCCCGCGCGGCCTGCGAAGGGCGCGGCCAGTAATTTAGCCCTGTGGCGGCGCCACACTCGGGGCTGGCCGCCGCAGCCAGCCCGGCCAACCGGCAATATTCATTGAAGCGCACGAAATTGCCGTGGCCAATAGCATTTATTTTATCGCACACAATACCGGCTGCGCCGCACGTTTCTGCGGCGATCAGCGGCAGAGCGGCGCGGCCTGGCATTATTCCCCGGCTCGGCAAAAATCTTTCTTGGAATACTGCAGCATTGATCGGGAATGCGGTGCCAGCCGCCGCCGTCTGTCTGGTGTGAACCATTGTCACGCCACCCGCGAGCGGCGGCGCCGCAACTGACCAAGGACCAGGACAGATCATGACCGACCAGAACATTGCCGCCACGCTGCAAGTCACCGGCACGCTCTCCGGTGCCGCCGTCATCGAAGATGCCCCAGCGTTCGCGCTATATACGCGCAGCGAACTGTTTGGTATTGCCAGCGATAGCGACCCGACTGCCGTGCTTGATTTGGTGTTCGACCCGCAAACCTTGCCGCCCGGCGTCGTCTATAACCATGAGGCCGGCTACACCATCGCCCAGCATGCCGTGACGGGGTATTACGGTGCAGTAACCATTGTGCCGGAGCAGATCGTGGCGCCGGTGGACACGCTCAGCCTCGATCCCGCCAACGCGGCCTACCAGTCGCTCGCGCCAGGCGAGGAACTGGACGTGGTGGTCAACTACAGCATCACCGATGGCACCCAGAGCGCCACGGCGCAGGCGGTGTTTCAAGTGTTCGGCAGCTACGACGCGCCCGTCTCCGCCGGGCCGGTGACGGTGGCGGCGATTGAGGACGGCGCGGCCATGACCGCCGACGCCACCGCTGGCGCGATCGCCATCGATCACGGCACGGTGCTGAGCGTGGTGGCCCCTCCTCCGCCGCCGGTGGAAGCCAATTTCAGCGCCGCTGGCATCAACGAAACGCCGCTGCCGCCGCCGCCCATTCTGCCGTTCGATGCCAGCACGCTGCCTGCCGGTGTGACCTTCGACGCCGCCACCAACAGCTTCAGCATCGATGCGTCCAACGCCGCCTATCAGTCGCTGGCGCAGGGTGCGACGCGGCAGGTGGTGGTGCAATACGGCGTCACCGACGGCATCAGCGTGGTGGCTGCATCGACTGTGTTCACCGTGACCGGCACCAACGATGCTCCCATCGTGGATGCGCCGATTTCAGGCATGATTCTGAATGAGGACGGCGGCGTGAGGACCATCGGCAGCACGGCGCTGATGGCATTCGCCCATGACATCGACACCGGCGACAAGCTGTCGCTGGTGATCGATAACGCCAACTTGCCCGCAGGCGTGACCTATACCGAGACGCCGGCGCAATTCATGCCCAGCCATTATGTACCGGCACAATTCATCCCGGCCGGGCCCCGCGCCACGCCGTGGGGCAACTATGTATATCCGCTGGAAGTCATTCCTGCCCACATCGCGCCCGCTCAAGAGATACCCGCCTCGTCCCAATTCAGTATCGACCCTTCGGACCCGGCCTATCAAAGCCTCGCCCAAGGCGAAGAGCTGACCGTCACCATCGACTACGCGATCACCGACGGCATTGCGTCCACGCCATCGCAAGTCGTCCTGACGATCAACGGCATGAACGATGCGCCGGTGATCGGCGGAATTTCCGCTGCGGCGGCGACGGAGGATGGCGCAGCGGTTACAGTCTCGGGCCTAGACTACGCGACGGACGCCGATCATGGCGCGGTATTGAGCATCGTTGCCGCCCCGCTGCCTGCGGTGCTGCCGATCGGCACGCTGTTGCGGGACGCCTCGGATATCGAGGCCGAGCAGCAGGCAGCCAACGCGATCGCCGCCGCCAATGCGGCGCAAACCCCGCTGGACCTTGCCACGCTGCCGGCTGGAGTCAGCTTCGATGCGGCGAGCAACAGCTTCACGCTCGACCCGTCGAACGCGGCGTATCAGTACCTTTCCGCCGGGCAGACGCTTGATGTGGCGGTGAATTATGGCGTGAGCGACGGCATCGCCGCGACCGCCGCCGCCGTGGTGTTCACCGTGACCGGCACCAACGACGCGCCGGTGGCCACCGGCATTCTCAGCGGCGTGAGCGTCACCGAAGATGGATCGGGTGGCGTTTATGACCACGCCGCGCTGATCTCGAACATCAGCGATCCCGATCTTGCCGATACTCTTACCTTGCAGGTCGATCAGCAAAGCCTGCCGGCGGGCGTGATCTATAACGACACGCCTGGGCAACTGACGACCATCACGACGCAGTTCACCTACTACGGCGTGATCGAAACGATTACCAGCACCGCACTGACCATCGACACGCTGACCATCGATCCGTCCGATCCCGCCTATCAAAGCCTGGCGGCGGGTGAAACATTGGATGTGACGGCCAACTACAGCGTGACTGATGGGACAAGCGCGGCACCCGCGCAGGCGGTGTTCCATATTACCGGCGTGAACGATGCACCGGTTGTCTCAGCAGCGGTGCAAGCCGCAGCCACCGAGGACGGCGCTGCGGTCACCGCCAGCGGACTGGCAAATGCCGCCGACGTGGACCACGGCGCGGTGCTTTCCGTTGTCGCCGCCCCTGTGCCGCAACTCGCAGCCGAGCTCAATCTCAGCAATCGCGGCATCAATGAGACGGCGGCGGCGCCACCGCCGCCAATTATGGCTTTCGATCCCCTGGTGCTGCCCGCCGGCGTCAGCTTCGACGCGGCAAGCAACAGCTTCACACTGGACCCGTCCAATCCGGCCTATCAGTTCCTGTCCGCCGGGCAGACGCTGCCAGTCACGGTGGACTACGGCGTCAGCGACGGCATAGCGAACACGGCGGCTTCGCTGACGTTCGTTGTCACCGGCACCAACGACGCGCCGACCGTCGACGCCCCCGTTGCCGGATTGGTGGTGAACGAGGACGCTGCCATCGCATCGTACGATCTGCCGGCGCTGCTGGCGCATGCGCATGATACGGATATCAACGACAAGTTGACCGTATCGGTGAACCTGGGCAGCCTGCCCGCTGGCGTTTCCGACGTCTCGACGCCCGAGACGCTGATCCCGGGCCACACCATTCCGGCGGTCTTCATCCCGGCCGGGCCGCGCGGCACCTCCTGGGGCGGCTATGTCTATCCGGCGACAATTATTCCGGCGGTTGTCGTGCCGGATCAGATCGTCCCGGCGACGTCGCTGCTGAGCATCGACCCATCGGATGCGGCGTATCAAAGTCTGGCGCAGGGCGAGGAATTGTCCGTCACGGTCGACTACACGATCAGCGATGGCACGGCTTCGGTTCCGGCACAGGCGATCTTCGTCGTCAACGGCATGAACGATGCGCCTGCCGTGTCCGCCCCAGTGACCGGGGCGGCCATCGAAGATGGCGCGCCGGTGACGCTGAGCGGCATTGCCAACGCGAGCGACATTGACCATGGCACCATCCTGAGCATCACCGCCGCACCGATTGCCGTGGTTCCGGCCGCCGCCGGATTGCTGGGCGAAGGCGAAGCCGAGGCCACGCAGCAACTTGCCGCCGCCACCGCGTCGGCAACCGCAAGTCTGACGCCCTTCGACCCTGCAACGCTGCCGCCCGGCGTGACTTTCGACGCCGCCAGCAACAGCTTCACGCTGGACCCCGCCAACGCCGCCTACCAATCGCTGGCCCAGGGCCAAGTCCAGACTGTGACTGTCCAATACGGCGTCAGCGACGGGATCGCCGCGACCGCCGCATCGCTCAGCTTTACCGTCACCGGCACCAATGACGCCCCTGTGGTGACCGGGCCGCAGACGCTCGCCATCGTGGCGGGCACGCCGCTGCTGGCGTTCAACCCGCTGGCCAACGCCAGCGACGCCGATCAGGGAACCGTGCTGAGCGTCGCCGGGGCGTTGCCGTCGTGGCTGCTGCAAACCGCTGGCGGATACAGCATCAACCCGAACACGCCGGCGTTTCAGGCCTTGGCCGCCGGTGAGACAACCACGCAGGTGTGGAACTACGGCATCACCGACGGCATCGTCACCGTTCCGGCCACTGCGAGCGTCACGGTGACCGGCATCAACGACGCGCCGGTGGCGCCAGCCTTGGTGCTGGCCGTTACTGAAGGCGGTGCGGTGGCGAAAGCCGCCGCTCTGGCCGGGGCGAGCGACCCGGATCATGGCGCGGTGCTGTCGGCTGTGAACATCCCGGCAGTGCTCCCGGCCGGCGTCAGCTACAACGCGGCAACCGGCAGCTTTGCTTTCGACCCAACGCTGCCCGCCTTCCAGGCGTTGGCCCAAGGGCAGGTGGCGACCTACAGCGTGGCCTACGGCATCAGCGACGGCAGCCTGACGACGCCGCGCACCGCGCTGTTCAACATCACCGGCGTCAACAACGCGCCGGTCGTGGTGGCGCCGATCACCGGTACCGCGAACGAGGACGGCGCGCTGAGCAATATCGAGCCGCTGTTGAGCGTCACCGACATCGACTCGCCGGCCGATGCATTGAAGATCGTTAACATGCCGGCGAATTTGCCTGCCGGGATTAGCTTCGCCGCCGGGACGCATCGCTTCGTTCTCGATCCGTCAAACGCCGCCTATCAGTCGCTGTCGCTGGGCGAAACGAAGACCGTCTCGATCCCGTTCGCCATCACCGACGGCTATGCGACGGTGCCGGCCTCGGCGACATACACGATCACTGGAACCAACGATGCGCCGGTGGTCGCGGGTGCGGTCAACGGCGGCACTGTGACAGCGAAGGCAGTGCCAGTAGCGCTGAACCTGCTGGCCAGCGCATCGGACATCGATCATCTCGATGTGCTGAACGTCAATTTGCTGGGCAACAACAAAGTAACCGCCAGCGTCACCGCCGGGGTCTGGACAGCGCCGGTGGCGTTCAGCGTGGTCAACAACCAACTGAGCATCGATCCGGCGCAATTCGCCAGCCTCGGGATCGGCAAAACCGTCGGACTGACCTTCAACTATCAGGTCAGCGACGGCAATCCGGGCGGCAGCGTGCCTGCCAGCGCCACACTGGCGGTGCAAGGCAGTTACGCGGGCCCCACCGGTGTTACGATGGCCGACGCCACCGGCTCGCTGGCCAAGGCGCAGAGCGGAACGGCGATCAACGCCAAGACCGCAGTTGCCACATTCACGCAAACCGGCGGGATTGCAGCCGACAGCTACAGCTACGCCCTGAGCGGTTCTGGCGCTGCGGCCTTCACGATTGCCAGTTCGGGTGGCGTTGGCACGCTCTCCAGCGCCAGCGGCGGTGCGGCGGGCGCCGCAGGCGGCCAACTCTACGCGCTTGGCGTGACGGTCACGGATACCACAGCAGGCATCGCCGCCCCGGTAGCGGCGCTCGATGTGGTGGTCGGCAGCGGCAAGGGGGCGAACACGATCAATCTGGGCGCGCTCGCTGGGCTGGTGCCGTCTACACCCACGTTCGTCTACGACCTGGGCGGGGCAGATAGCGTAAACGGCGCTGCGATGACATCGCGGCTATGGCTGGACGGCGGCCAAGGAGCGGACACCATGACAGGCGGCAGCGGGGCGAATACCTACCTGTATGCCGCAACCACTGACTCGACGGTCTCGGCGATGGACATCATCGCGAACTTCCACGCGGCGTCGGACTTGCTGGACTTTGTGGGCTTGGGCGCCAAATTCGGCACCGTGGCAGCCTTGGCCGGATCGGCCACCAGCATCGGCGGCAATTCGATTGGCTGGCAGGCAAGCGGCGGCAATACCTTCATCTACGCCAACACCACCGGCAACAGCCAAGCGCTGGGCTCGGCTTCGATGAAGATCGAGTTGCAGGGCAGCGTGCCATTGACCTTCGGCAACTTTGCGCACCTGTAGTCGGCGCAGGCCAAAAGCAAACGCGGGGGCAAGGCATAGCGCCCTGCCCCCGCGTTCCTCAGCAGATCAAACGGCTGCCGCCGGTGCCATAAACACCGTCACTGCCGGAGCCTCGCCGGCAAACTTCTCGGCATCTGCCACGACGGTTTGGGCGGTGTTGCCCTGCGCCAGCTTGGAACTGCCGATGTCCAGCGCCAGCACGTTGACGTCGCCGTACTTGTCCAGCGTGCCCGGCTTCGTCGGTTCGGCCGGGTTATACCAGCCGCCCTCATAAATCCGCATCACGCCCGGCCGCACATCCTCGGTCACCTTGGCACCGACCAGGATCTGGCCGCGATCGTTGAACACCCGCACCACGTCGCCGTCCTTGATGTTGCGGGCGGCGGCGTCGGTGGGGTGGATCAACCCAGGCTCACGCCCAGCAATGCGGTAGGTCTCGTTCAACTTGGTGCCGCCGAGTTGCGAGTGCAGCCGGCTGTTCGGATGGCAGGCTGTGATATGCAGCGGGTATTTCGCCGTCGGCCCGCCCAAGCGTTCAGCCGGCTCCATCCAGGTCGGATGCGGCGGGCAGTCGTCGTAGGCCATCTTCTCGATGTTCTTCGAGTAGATCTCGATCAACCCGGACGGCGTGCCGAGCGGTTGCAGCAGCGGGTCTTCGCGGAACTTCGCATAGCGCACGAAATTCTTGGCCGCGTCGCTGACCGGGAATTCCACGATGCCTTCGCCATTCCAGAACGTGTCGAAGTCCGGCATCGGCACCTTCTTCGCCTGCGCCTGCTTCAACGCGGTGTCGTAGAACCCGCGCAGCCAATCCATCTCGGACTTGCCCTCGGTGAACTCCTTCTCCTTGCCGAAGCGTTTGGCGATACCGGCGAAGATGTCGTAGTCGTTGCGCGCTTCAAACAGCGGTTCGACAATCTTCTTCATCGCTACGATGGCGATTGCCGAATAGTCGCCAACGCCACTGAGGTCGTTACGTTCATAGGCGGAGGTCGCGGGCAGCACGATGTCGGCATGCCGCGCCGTGGGTGTCCACACGAAATCTTGCACGATGAAGGTTTCGAGGTTCTTCCAGGCCTCGATCTGCCGGTTGCGCTGGGGATGATGCGCGAACGGATCGCCGCCCACCCAATACGCCAGCTTGCAACTCGGGTATTTCTCGCGCTTGCCGTTAAAGTCGAACTCTTTGCCCGGATTGAGCAGCATGTCGACAACACGGCCGCACGGGATGGACGCCGCACCGCTGGTCGCCAGCCACGCAGCGCCTTCCTTGGCCTTGCCGCCATCGGTGATGGTGCCGAGCACCGGCGCATCGGCCGACGGCGCGCCACCGCTGGCGTAGTGGTAGCTGAGGCCGAAGCCGCCGCCCGGCAGGCCGATCTGGCCGAGCATGGCGGCCAGTGTCACCAGCATCCAATGCGCTTGTTCGCCGTGGTGCATGCGCTGCATGCCCCAGCCGCCAGCCAGCATGGTGCGGCTCTTGGCGAAGCGGCGGGCAAGATCCTTGATGACGGCGGCGGGCACCGACGAAATCTTTTCGGCCCAGGCGGCGTCCTTCGGTGTGCCGTCGGGTTGCCCCGTTAGGTAGGCGGCGAACTTGTCGAAGCCGGTGGTGTAGCCCTTGAGGAACTTCTCGTCGTGCAGCTTTTCGGTGTACAGCGTGTGCGCGATGCCCAGCATCATCGCAACGTCGGTTTGCGGGCGCGGCGCGATCCACTCGGCACCGAAATACTGCACGGTCTCGGTGCGCAGCGGATCGATGACGATGACCTTCTTGCCGGTTTCCTTGTAGGCCTTCAGGCCCGGATAAGCGCCGTGATCGGCCACCGACCAGCTGATCTGGTTGGTCTTCAGCGGATCAGCGCCCCAGAACACCAGCAATTCGGTGTCTTTGACCACCACTGGCCATGCGGTTTGCTGCTCATAGACTTCGAGCGTGCCCATCACATGCGGCATGATGATCTGCGCCGCACTGGTGGAATAGTCGCCCGAGGAGCTAACGTAGCTGCCCTTCAGATTCATCATCCGGCGCATCAGCGTCTGGCAGTTGTGCAGCGAGCCGGGGCTCATCCAGCCATACGAACCAGCGAAAGTGCCAGCCGGGCCATAGGTTTTCTCGACGCGCTGCAATTCCTTGGCGACCAAATCGAGCGCCTGGTCCCAAGTGACGCGCACGAAGTCGCCGTCGCCGCGCGTCTCAACCGAAGCGCCCGGGCCCTTTTCCAGCCATGCGCGGCGCACCATCGGGTATTTGATCCGGGTCGGCGCGTAAACCGAGTCCAGAACGCCAGCAAGCTGATGGCTCGGCTGCG
>JANYDF010000062.1 GCA_025359905.1 Rhodospirillales bacterium | reverse complement strand
TGAACGATTATAATATGCACCTGACCAACAAGGTGCAATTGCTGCTCGATGCGACCCTCGGCCTGATTAATATCGAACAGAACAATATCATCAAGGTGCTGACCGTGGTGTCGGTGGTCGGCGTACCGCCGACCCTGGTTGCCAGCATGTACGGGATGAATTTCCACAACATGCCGGAGCTGAGCTGGTCGTGGGGATACCCATATGGACTTGGGTTGATCGTGGTGAGCGCGGCCGGACCTTTGATCTGGTTTAAGTTGCGCGGCTGGCTATAGGCTTACCGTAACAACGATCAACACTCTGTCGCGCATTTCGGCGCGCCGGTTCCACCCATGCGTGAGCAATTCCTGCGGATCGGCGTCCATGCGCGGCGGTTAGCGCAATTTCCACGCGACGTGCCGATCCGTGCTACTGGACCGCCCATGGAGACCAAACCGCCAATCCCGCTTGCCATCCTCGTCGGCATCCAGACGCCCGAGGCCGACGACATCGCGCACGACGCCAGTCTTGCGGAGTTGGGGCGCCTCGTGAAAACGCTGGGCTATGAAGTTGCCGGCACAGTGTCGCAAAAGCGCGAGGGCACCGGCGCAGGGTCGCTGCTGGGCATCGGCAAACTTGCCGAACTGGCGGCGCTGACCGGCGGCACAGGTGTGGCCGGCTCAATGGCGCCAGCCCCGAAGTCCAAGGCGCGGCAACGGTTCGAAGCCGCCGGCGCGACGATCCACCCATCCAAACCCAATGCCGATGAGCCAGGTTTGGGCACGGCTCGCAAGCCCGAGTTCGTCATTGTCGATCACGAACTCTCGCCCAGCCAGATCCGCAACCTCGAACGCGCCACCGGCGCCCAGGTGCTGGACCGCACCGGCGTCATCGTCGAGATCTTCCACCGCCACGCCAACACCCGTGAGGCAAAGCTACAGGTGGAGATGGCGCGGCTGAAATACGTGGCGCCCCGCCTGCGCGAGTCCTCGGCGGGCGGCGGGCGGCAGCAAGGCCCGGGCGCCGGCGAAAGCACCCTGGACCTCGATCGACGCAAGATTCGCGACCGGCTCGCAGAACTGAAGGACCAGTTGGAAGCGGTGCAGCGCGATAGCGACCAGCGCCGTTCCGCCCGCCGCGACCAACTGCGCGTGGCGCTGGTCGGCTACACCAATGCGGGTAAATCCTCGTTGATGCGTGCCCTCACCGGCAGCCAGGTGCTGGTGGAGGACAAGCTGTTCGCTACGCTCGACACCACTGTGCGCGCCCTGCAGCCGGAAACCCGGCCCCGTGTGCTCGTTTCCGACACGGTCGGCTTCATCAAGCAACTGCCGCACGACTTGGTCGCATCGTTCCGCTCCACGCTCGCAGAAGCGCTGGAAGCCTCGCTGCTGCTGTACGTGGTCGACGCCTCGGACCCAACCTATGCGGCGCAACTGGAGGTCAGCCGCAGCGTGCTGCGCGAGATCGGGGCGGATACGGTGCCGTCCCGCCTGGTCCTGAACAAGCTTGACCGGGTGGACGCCGCCGGACGCGCGGCCCTGATGGAGCAGCATCCGGACGCGATTCTGCTCTCAGCCCATGCGCCTGAAGATGTGAGCGCGCTGCGGGACACCATCATCGCATTCTTCGAGGCGGCGATGGTGGAGGATGTGCTGGTGCTGCCCTATGCGAAACAAGGGCTGATCGGTGAGATCTATGAAAGCATGCGGGTCTTGTCCGAAGAGTACGACGAGGCTGGCCGCGTGCTGAAGGTTCGCGGCCTGCCTGGCGCCATCGCGCGGCTGAAGCGGAACCTCGCGGCGTCCTGAGCATTCAATTTGGGGCAAAACACGAAACGGCGCAGGTGATCACGGACGGATGGGTTGCGCCCGGTCACAATCCCGCTTGCTTAAAATCTGCCAGTCAGCTTGCGGCGCATTTCAGTTCGATCATGGCGCGATTCACCGGGTAATGTTGCACGTCAAGCCATTTGTCCGATTTGCCCCGGACCAATGCATCGGTGCACAGCGCAGTGCCTTGCCAGGGTGAGCAGCCGCCGCGCACCGGCACCATAACCCCAACCAAGGACACCAGACGGCGGAGTTTGTTGCCAGCGTCCGATACGGCGGATGCCACCAATGCGGGCGGTGGAGGCGGCAGACGCACGGTGATTTGCCGCGCCGCACCGCAAACCCGGCAGCAGCCCACAACGCCCTGAACTTTAACGGAAAGTCTGGCGCACCCGGAAGGACTCGAACCTCCAACCCCCAGATTCGTAGTCTGGTGCTCTATCCAATTGAGCTACGGGTGCAGCAGAGGGCGGCGGTTTAACTGAACCGCCGCCCGGTGGCAAGGCACGATCTTAGGCTGCGAGCTTGTCCAGTTCGCGCACCACGGCTTCGCCCATGACATGGGTCGAAACACGGGCGCAGCCGGGCGCCATCACGTCGGCGGTACGCAGGCCAGACGCCAGCACGCGCGTGCAAGCGTTCTCGATCAGCGCTGCATCTTCTTCCATATCGAAGCTATAGCGCAGCAGCATGGCGAAGCTCAGCATCTGCGCCATCGGGTTGGCGATGCCCTTGCCTGCAATATCCGGGGCGCTGCCATGAATCGGCTCGTACAGCGCGCGACGGCGGCCAGACTCATCGGCCAAGCCCAGCGTGGCCGACGGCAGCATGCCCAAACTGCCAGTCAGCATCGACGCCAAATCAGACAGCAAATCGCCGAACAGGTTGGTGGTGACGATCACGTCGAACTGGCGCGGGTTGCGTACCAACTGCATCGCGCAGTTGTCCGCGTACATGTGCGACAACTCCACATCGGCGTATTCGCGCTGATGCAGTGCGGTGACCACCTGCCGCCACAGCAGGCCGGATTCCATCACGTTGGCCTTCTCGACGCTGCACAGCCGGTTCTGCCGCTTGCGCGCCAGATCGAAGCCAACGCGGGCCACGCGCTCGATCTCCATCGTGCTGTAGGTCTCGGTGTTGAAGCCGCGCTTGCTGCCATCCGGCAGCGTCTCCACGCCGCGCGGCTCGCCGAAGTAAATCCCGCCGGTGCTTTCGCGCACGATCATGAGGTCGAGGCCGCGCACAACCTCGGGCTTCAGCGTGCTGGCATCCACCAGCGGGTCGAGCACGATGGCCGGGCGCAGATTGGCGAACAGGCCCAGTTCCTTGCGCAACGTCAGGATCGCCAGTTCCGGGCGATTGGCGAAGCCCAGCGTGTCCCATTTCGGGCCGCCGACCGAGCCGAACAGCACTGCGTCGACCGACTTGGCCCGCTCCACCACCGCTTCGGTAATAGCCACGCCGCGCGCGTCGATCGATGCGCCGCCGACCAAATCTTCACCGATGTCGAAGCTGACGGTGCGCCGCTTGTCCATCCACTCAATCACGCGGCGGACTTCGGTCATCACCTCGGGGCCGATGCCGTCGCCCGGCAGGACCAGTAGTTTCTTATTGGAGGCCATGTTGGGGGTTCCTTCTCCCCCTCCCCTTGCGGGAGGGGACGGGGGAGGGGGACCGCCCCCCCGAAATTGCCGTGCGGCCCTGCCCCCCCCCCCCCCCCCCCCCCC
>JANYDF010000060.1 GCA_025359905.1 Rhodospirillales bacterium | reverse complement strand
GGCGCCAGCGGCGGCGTGGGCGGTGCCGCGACCTCCAGCCTGACGTTCGACGATACGTTGAGCGCGACGCTCAGCCTGGGCGTGACCGCGACCATCGTCGCAACCGGCGCGGTCGGCGGCTCCAGCAACGGGAACAGCAGTGCTGCGGGCGGTGCGGCGACCGGTTTGGCCACCATCACCAGTGCGCAGCTTGCCACCGCCAAAGTCACCGCAACCGGCGGCAACGGCGGAGCGGCGAGCGGCATCGCGGGCGGCGGCGCGGCGGGCGCGGCCTCGGCCACGGCCAATACCATTGGCACCGGCTCCATCGGCGCGACAGCGACCGCCATCGCGTTGGGCGGCAACGGTGGTGCGGCGGCCGGGGCAGGGGGTGGCGGCGCATCTGGCGCAGCGGTATCGGTGGCGAGCGCCACCAGCGCGGGCGGCCCGGCCAACGCCACGGCGGCGGCAACCGGCGGCATCGGCGGCAATGTCTCGGGCCTCGGCAATGGTGCTGCGGGCGGCGGCGTCAGCGGCGCCAAGGCGTCGGCAATCAGCGCGTCAGCGACGTCCAAGACGACCGCCATCGGCGGGGCGGGCGGCATCGGCGCGGGCGCCGGAATGGCGGCGGGCGCTGGCGGCAGCGTGGACAGCACCACGGCCAGCGCGGTGGCCACGGCTTCGGCAGGCGCCGCGAGTGCGACCGTGTCGCAGACTGGCGGCGCTGGCGGCAACGGCAGCAGCGGCGCCAGCGGCGGTGCCGGCGCGGCGAGCACGCTGACCAATGCGGTCACCGGCAGCAGTGCCGCCGGAACGCTGTTTCTGTTGCAGGCAGCGGCGGGTGGCGCGGGCGGCATCGGCTCGGGCAGTGCTGGCGGCGTGGGCGGCGCGGCCACTTCCAGCCTGACGCTGGACGATACGGTGAGTGCCGCGCATAGCGCCTCGGTTGAGGGCGATGCGCTGGCCAATGGCGGCGCGGGCGGCACCGGTGCGGGCGCGCCGGGGGCTGTGGGCGGCGCTGCCACCGCCACCAGCAAAATCGCCGGGTTGGTTGCGGCCATCGCCAAGGCAACCGCGCTGGGCGGCACCGGCGGCACAACCGATGCGGGCGGCAACGGCGCGGGCGGCATCGCGGCGGCCACGGCCACGGCGACCGCCGGCAGCGGCCTGGCCACCGCGAACGCCAGCGCGCAAAGCGGCACCGGCGGCGGTTCCAACGGGATTGGCAACGGCAAATTCGGCGCGGCGGTCGCTGGCACCAAGGCCACGGCCACTGGTAACACGGCGTCTGCCACCAGCTCGGCCATCGGCGGGGCGGGCGGTGTTGGGCTGGGCTACGGCCAGACCGGCGGCGCTGGCGGCATTGCCGGCACCACTTCGGCCATCGCGACGGCCACGCAGATCGGCGCGGGGGCATCGGCCGCAGCCACGGTAACGCAGACCGGAGGCAACGGCGGCACCGGCTCGAACGGCGCGACCGGCGGCGTGGGGGCTGGCAGCACGCTGGCCAACGCGGCGGCCGGCACCGCTTCGGGCGGCGCGTTGGCGCTGACGCAGACCGCCACCGGCGGCGCTGGCGGTGTCAGTGTTGGCTACACCGGCGGCGCAGGCGGCGCTGCGGCTTCGACGCTCGCACTTGTCGATACCTCTGCGACCACGCTCACCGGCACGGTGAACGCCAATGGCGGCACCGGCGGCACCGGCTTCGGGGCGGTGGGTGCGGCTGGCGGCAAGGCGACGGCCACGGTGAACATGACCGGAATCCAGGCTGTCACCGCGGGCGCGGTGGCCAGCGGCGGCGGCGGCGGCGGCGTGAACGGCACCGGCGTTGGGGCTGCCGGCACCGCAGTGGCGGCGGCGACGGCGACCAGTTCCAGCACCGCAGCGGGCGTCCTGGCGAGCGCCAATGCCCGCGCGCTCGGCGGCACCGGCGGCAGCGCGCTGGGCAGCGGCAACGGCGGTGCCGGGGCGGCGCTGACCGGCTCGAAAGCCACCGCGTCGGGGTCGTCGGCCCTGGCGGTCAGCACGGAGACCGGCGGCAATGGCGGCACCGGGTCTGGCGTTGGCCGGGCGGGCGGCGCGGGCGGCGTGGCTGCTCTTACAACGGCGACGGCCAAAGCCACCCATATCGTTCCCGGTGGCACGGCAACCGCTGCGGTGACCCAAACGGGCGGCAATGGCGGCGCTGGCGTGGCTGGCGCCAATGGCGGCGCGGGTGCGGCCAGCACGCTGACCAATGCTGTCACTGGCCTGACCAACCAAGGCACGCTGAGCTTGGCGCAAACGGCGTCGGCTGGCTTCGGCGGCGGCAGCGTCGGCGGCACCGGCGGCGCGGGCGGCGCTGCATCGTCGGCATTGACCTTCAATGACACGTTGAGCACGACCAAAAGCATCACGCTGTTTGGCACCGCGCTGGCCAATGGGGGCGGCGGCGGACTGGCCACCAGCGGCCCGTCCGGCGGCGCGGGCGGTGCGGCCAGCGCCAGCCTGGTGCTGACGGAAACGGCGGCCTATGCGGTTGGCAGCACACTGTTTCCGACCACCGTGGTGGCCAACGCGGCGGCGACCGGCGGCTCGGGCGGCGCTGGCTTGCTGGCCGGCGGCGCTGGCGGGTCGGCGGTGGCGTCGTCCACCGCGACCGGCGGCAACGTGACGGACACCGCGACGGCGCTCGGCGGGGCGGGCCCCGGCGGGGCTGGCAGCGCGCTGGCGACCGCGACGGCCACCGGCACGGGCGGAACGGTCGATGCGCATGCCGTGTCCAGCAGCGTGCTGGGGTCCGAGGTCAGCAGCGTGACGGCCGACGCCACGACCCGGCTGCCCGGCGGCACCATTCCGGTCAGCGCGCAAACGCTGATCGGGGCCTTGGTGCCGGCGTTCGCCACCCCGGCGCAGGGCCTCGCGGTCGGCGTCGGCATGCCGAGTGCGGCCAGCGTGACGCCGCAACTGGCGGTCAGCCCGAACATCTCCGGCGCGATTGGCAGCGGTGCCCAGTATCTGGCGATGGGTGAATTGGGCGGCGGCTACGGCGCAGCGGCGGCGGCCACGACGACCTACAACAGCTCGGTCGATATCAAGATCGCGCTCAGCACCGCAGATATGGCGCGAGACTTGGTCATTGGGCTGTTTGGCGGCAATGGAACCGGGGCCGGGGTGTCTGGCGTGACGTTCGACATGAGCGTCAACGGCATTGACCCGCTGCCGTCGGGTCATTCGGTCACGTTCGCGACCATGGCCGACGCGACGGCGTATTTCAGCGATCACCCGATGGATTTGGGTTCGCTGGGTGGCGCGGCCTATGCGTCCGGGCAGGTCGATGTGAAGTTGTCGCTGGCGGTCACCACTGGCTCCGCCGGGTCGGGCTTCTTCGGCGGCTTCATCATCACCGGCTAGACCAACGCAACGGCGGGGCCGGGCATCGCTGCGATGCCCGGCCCTATCCCAGAAATCCGGTGCTGAGCCAGGGCACGGCGGCCACCGCCAGCAGGCCGAGCGCCAGTGCGCCCAGATAGGGCCAGATCTTGCGCATCCCCGCGTCCGGACTGACTTTGGCGATGGCGCAGGCGGCGTAATAGCCCACCCCGAACGGTGGCGCGAACAGGCCGAGGCCCATCGCCAGCACCACCACCATGGCATAGTGCACCTCATGCACGCCCGCCGCCCGCGCCACCGGGAACAGCAGCGGGCCGAACAGCACGATGGCGGGAATGCCCTCCAGCACGCTGCCCAGCACGGCGAAGGCCAGGATGCTGACCGCGAGAAACCCGGCCTTGCCGCCCGGCACCGCCGCCATCGCGCTGGCGAGCGCCGTCGAGAACCCCGACTGGGTCAGCGCCCAGGCCATCGCGGTGGCCGCGCCGATGATGAACAAAATGGCGCCGGACAGGCAGGCGGTCTCCACCAGCATCGGATACAGCCGCCGCCAGTCGAAGCGGCGGTACAGCAGCAGGCCGGCCAGCGCCGCATACAGCACGCCGATGCTGCTGACCTCGGTCGCGGTGGCCACGCCGCGCACCACGGCGGCCCGGATCAGCACCGGCAGCGCCAGCGCAGGCACGGCCAGCAGGCCCGCGCGGAGCACTTCGCTGGCCGGGGCACGGGATGGCCGCGTCTGTCCGGCGCCAACCCGGCGCCACGCCACGGCGGCCAGGGCCAGCGCCAGCACCAGGGCCGGCAGCAGCCCGCCGGTGAACAGCGCGGCAATCGACACGCCGGTGACCGAACCGATGGTGATCAGCACCAGACTGGGCGGAATGGTCTCGCTCATCGCGCCGGCGGCGGCCAGCAGGCTGACCATCTCGCCGTCGCTGCCGCCGCGCCGCCGCATCTCAGGAAGCAGCACCGGGGCAATCGCCGCCATGTCGGCGGCTTTCGAGCCGCTGATGCCGGAGACCAGATACATCGCGCCGAGCAGCACGAACGACAGCCCGCCGCGCACATGGCCGAGCAACGCCGCCAGAAACCGCACCATCGCGGCGGCCAGCCCGGTCATTTCCACCAGCGCGCCGAGGAACACGAACAGTGGCACGGCCAGCAGGATCAGCCCGCTCATGCCCTCGTCCATCCGGCTGACCACGACCGAGAGCGGGGTCGAGGTGGTGACCAGCAGATACGCCGCCGTGGCGAGGGCGAAGCACGCGCCGATCGGCACGCCCAGCAGCACGCCGCCACCCAGCAGCAGCGCGAAGAACAGCACCAGGTTCCAGTTGCCCAGGCTCGCCAGCCAGGGTGCGGCCAGCCACACGCCGCCCGCCAGCAGCGCCACGCCGGCCGCCACCGCCAGCACATCACGCCATGGCAGCCGGGAGAGCCGCAGGCCGGCGGCGGCCAGCATCAGGCAAAATCCCACCGGCAGGGCGGCGGCGCGGACCACGTTCGGCCAGCCCAGCGCCGGCGTCTCGATGAACCACTCGTCATCGGCATAATCGCGCGCCGACGGCAGCAGCAGCACCAGCAGCACGGCGGGCAGCAATGCCGCCAGCGCCTCGGCCCGGCCGCGCCAGCGCGGCGGCAGCCGGGCGGCGATGGCGGTCAGCCGCATGTGTTCGCCGCGCTGCAACGCGATCACGCTGCCCAGCATCGCCAGCCACAGGAACAAGATGCTGGCCAGTTCGCCGGTCCAGACCAGCGGGCGGGCAAACACGAAGCGCGCCACCACGCCCGCGAACAAAATCGCCAGTTCGGCGGCCACCAGCAGCGCCGCCAGCGCCTCGGCCGCCCGGGTGAACAGGGTTTCGAGGCGGGCCGCGATCACCCGAGTCCGCCGGTGGCCGCTTCCAGAATGCCCCAGGCCTCCTCGCCGTATTTGCCGCGCCACTCGCTGTAGAACCCGGCCGCCTTCAGCGCGTCGCGGAACGGCGCGGTCTCGACGCTGTTGAACGCAAGCCCGGCCTTGGCCAGCTTGTCCTGCAACGTGCTGTTCAGCAGCGCGACATCCTGCCGCTGATCGAGCGCGCCGCGGTTCATCTCCCGCGCCACGATCTCCTGCGCGTCGGCGGGCAGCCGGTCGAAGGCGCGGCGGTTGGCCACCAGCCAGTAGCCGTCCCACATATGGCTGGTCAGGCTGCAATACTTCTGCACCTCGTAGAATTTGACCGTGTCGATGACCGCCAGCGGGTTTTCCTGCCCGTCGGCCAGATGGGTTTGCAGCGCCGAATAGGCCTCGTTGATGTTGATGCTGACCGGGGCGGCACCCAGCGCCTTGAACATGCTGGTCCATAGCGGGCTGACCGGCACGCGCAGCTTCAGCCCGGCGAAATCGGCCGGCGAGACGATGGGCTTGGTGCTGGTGGTGGTCTGGCGGAAGCCGTTGTCCCAGATATGCTCGAACGCCAGCAGCCCGCGCTTGGCGATCTCGGCGCGCACGAAGCCGCCCAGCTTGCCGTCCATCGCGGGCCACACCTGCCCGTAATCCTTGAACGCGAAGCCGATGCCGTTGATCGAGGCGGGCGGCACCAGCGTGGACAGGATCAGGCCGGAGATGGTGAACAACTCCACCGCGCCCGAGCGCAACTGGCTCAGCGTGTCGGTGTCCGAGCCAAGCTGGCTGGATGGAAACAGCCGGATTTCCACCCGCCCGCCGGTGGCATCGAGGATGCGCCTGGCGGCCTCATTGGCGCGGATGTTCAGCGGATGGGTGGCGGGCAGGTTGTTGGCGAATTTATAGCTGAACTCGGCGGCGTGCGCGGGCCGGGTGCGGATGGCGAACAGCGGCAGGGCGGCAAGCGGGGCCAGCGCCACGGCGCGGCGGCTGAGCAGGGTCATGATCGTTTCTCCCGGTAGCAAGGCGGCACGCAGTCTCGCCTGCCTGGACAGCGACGGGAAGGGGTGGGTTCAGCGCGACGGGTCGCGCGGACGGACGATGCTGGGACGGGCTGCCACTCGCGCGACGTGCTACGGCTGGGTCATTGCCAGGAACACACGCCATTCGGCGAGAGCAATTGCTTCGCATCTGTGTCGCCTAGGTCGGCGGCGCGCTGGAACCATGGCCGCGCCGCGCCGCAATCCTTGGCAACGCCGTGGCCAAGGGCATAAAGCGCGCCGATATTGGTCATCGCGGTCGCGTAGCCCAGATCGGCCGCCCGGCGATACCAGCGCATCGCCTCGGCATAATCCTGCCCGACGCCGTGGGCGCCATCGTACAGGAAGCCGATATTGTTCATCGCGGTCGCGTTGCCCAGATCGGCCGCCCGGCGAAACCAGCGCATCGCCTCGGTATAGTTGCCGCCCTTGAAGGCTGATTCGCCCTTCGCAGTCGCCTGCGCTGCGGTGATGCCGTCCGCCGCTGTGGGCGCTGGCGCAGGCGTCGGTGCTGCGTTGCCCGGAGTGAAGACGAACGCCCCGGCGATGGGTGAGGCGGAGAACCAGGGCTGCTGGTCGTGGTTGGTGGCACTGTCCACCGCCAGCGCCACCCGGTTGAACGTGTCGAACACACCCAGCCCCGGCGCACGGATCGCTTCGGCCAGCGCGCTGGCGAACGGGCTGTTGCGGCCGCTGCCGTCCAGCGCCACATGATCCGGCGCGGTGGCGTAGGCGATCAGCGTGCCGCGCGGGGCCTGCATACTGGCCAGCCCACCCTCGGTATCGCCCTTCAGACCCTTGCCGAACGGGT
>JANYDF010000056.1 GCA_025359905.1 Rhodospirillales bacterium | reverse complement strand
CCCCAGGCCGCGATGCGAGTGAAACCGGGTGCCGTCGTAACTGACGATGCCGGTGGCCTCCTGCCCGCGGTGCTGCAAGGCGTGCAGCCCCAGCGCGGTGACGGCAGCGGCGTCGATGCAGTTCCACACGCCGAACACGCCGCATTCCTCATGCGGCTTGTCGTCGTGCCCGCTCTCCCGCTCGTCCAACGTCATGCCTTGGTCTCCTGACCCGGTCTGGGGTGGCCCGAAAATGGCCGCATCGCACTCATGGGTGAACCGCAGGTGCTGGCTTGGCGGGCTGTAGCGCCTTGCCGAGCGGCGTCGCGTGCAGCAGGTCCTCGGCATTGGTGTCTTTGCCGATCGGCAAGTCTTGCACCGCCGGGCGGTACTCAGCCGGCAGCAGCCCCACCGCCAGCAATGCGGCACGCCGCACGTAAGGCAGTGAACGGGCGTCCTGTACCGCCAGCGGCCAGTTCGGCACCGGCACGGCAAAGCCAACCGCCACGTAGGCGAACGCCACCAGCGCTGCGCCCCGCACCAAGCCGAACACCATGCCAAGTGTGCGGTCGACGCCGCCGAACAGCGACATGCGCACCAAGCTGCCGATCATGCCCGCGATCACCGACAGCACGATCACGGCGACCAGGAAGGCCGAGGCAACTGCCATGGCGTCCGAGATATCCGGGCGGCCGATCCAGCCGCGAAACCGGTCGCGGATAAACGGGAAGGCCCAGGCGGCAAAATACGCCGCCCCAGCCCACGAACCGATGCCCAGCACCTCGCGCACCAGCCCACGCGCGAACGCGAGCACGGCAGAGACGCCCAGAACGGCCAAGACGGCCAGATCGACCCAGTTCACCGTCACCTGCCTGCCGGTTCGACGCGCATATATCGCCGCACCCACGTATGACGCCATAGCGGCGGATTCATCAAAGCATCATCGGGAAGCTGCCCTGCCCGCACCGGTGACGTCCGTCACCAAATCCGACAAGTGACCGATCTCGCGCAGCCCAATTCCTTCCGGTGCCGCGAGCGGCCGGTTGCCGCGCGCCACCCGGCGCGGCAGGCAGGCGCTGCTGAAGCCCAGCTTTTGTGCTTCCTTCAACCGCGCCTCCGCCTGCGCGACTTGGCGGATTTCCCCGGACAGGCCCACTTCGCCGAAATACACACGCTGCGGGTCGGTCGGCACGTCGGAGGCGGCTGAAGCCAGGGCTGCCGCCACGGCTAGGTCGGCCGCTGGCTCGCTGATCCGCAGCCCGCCGGCGATATTCAAATAGACATCGCTCATACCGAGTTTCAGCCCGCAGCGACTGTCCAGCACTGCGAGCAGCATCGACAGCCGCCCGCTGTCCCAGCCAACCACCGAGCGGCGCGGCGATCCGCCCGGATTGGGCGACAGCAGCGCCTGCACCTCCACCAGCACCGGGCGCGAGCCCTCCAGCCCGGCGAATACCGCACTGCCCGACACATTGCCGCGCCGTTCAGCCAGGAACAAAGCCGACGGGTTGGCGACTTCGGCCAGCCCCAACTCGCCCATCTCGAACACGCCGATTTCGTCGGTGGCGCCGAAGCGGTTCTTCACCGCGCGCAGAATGCGGAACTGATGGCCCCGGTCGCCTTCGAAATACAGCACCGCATCCACCATATGCTCCAGCACGCGCGGCCCGGCGATGGCACCTTCCTTGGTGACGTGGCCGACCAGTACCACCGCGAAGCCGCGCGATTTGGCCAGGCGGATCAGTTCGAACGCGCAGGCGCGCACTTGCGACACGGTGCCGGGGGCGGAGTCGATACTGTCCAGCCACATGGTCTGGATCGAGTCGATCACCACCATTGCAGCGTCGTTTTCCTGCTCCAGCGAGGCGGCGATGTCGCGCAGGCTGATCGCGGCGGCGAGGCCGAGCGCGGCGTCGGTCAGGTTCAGCCTGCGGGCGCGCAACCGCACCTGCTCGACCGCTTCCTCGCCGGAAATATACAGCACCCGCCGCCCGGCGCGGGCCAAGGCGGCTGCGGCCTGCAATAACAGCGTGGACTTGCCGATGCCGGGGTCGCCCGCCACCAGCACCGCCGAACCCGGCACCAATCCGCCGCCAAGTACGCGGTCAAGCTCGGCAATTCCGGTGGCGGCGCGCGGCGGCGGGGCCGCCTCACCAGCCAGATCGACGAAGCCGAGCCGCCGGCCGCCATGCGCGGTCTTGCCCGCACTGGACAGCGCCGGGCTGGCGGCGCCGGTTTCTTCCACCACGGTGTTCCACTCGCCGCAAGTCTCGCAGCGCCCGGCCCATTTCGGGGTGACGGCGCCGCAGGACTGGCAGACAAAGCGGGCGACGGGTTTGGCCATGCATCAGGCTCCGGCGCGGCGCAGGAACGGCCGCTCGACATAGCGATAGGTCAGCGCCGACAGGACGATCACTAAGGCAGCCACGGCGAGAAACACCGCCGCGCGTGGATACGGGGTGAACAGCGCGACGCGTGGCGAGTCGAGCACGGCGCGGGTGACAAAAAGCGCCGGGAAGTGCAATAGGTACACGCTATAGCTGATGTCGCCCAGCCCCGCCGCGCTGCTGCGGGCGAGCAGGTTGGGGGCGGCGTAGACCATGGCGGCGAAGAAGCCGGTCATCAGCAGCATTCGGGTTGGGGTGAAATTCTGATTGCCCGGCAGGATCGCGCACAGCGCCAGCAACAGCGCGGTGGCCCCCAGCACCAGCCGCCGCCCGCCGCCCAACTCGGCGCGCGGCAGCAGGCCCAGCAGGATGCCCGGCAGAAAAAACGGCATGAACACGTCGCCGCCGGCCCACATCCGGTTGCCGAAATACATTGCCAGCACCGCGCCCGACACCGCCAGCCACCGCCAGGAGCGCACCAGCACCGCCAGCAGCGGCACCAACACATAGAACAGCCACTCGAACGGCAGCGACCAGATGGTGCCGATCACCTCGACATACGGCAGGCCGCGAATGCTGGGCGAGCCGTCCAGCACAAAACCGAACGCGTACAACGCGATAGCCTCGCGTAGCAACTGCCCGGCGCTCGTCGGCACCGCGCGTTGGACGATCCAGGCAATGGCGATGCTGGCGGCAATCGCCACGGTATACATCGGCACGATGCGCCGCAGCCGCGCCGCCGCGAACGGGCCGAGCGCCAAAGCGCCACGGGCCGCGACCGCCTTGCGGGTGAACAGCAGCCCAGTGATGGCGAAAAACACCTGCACGCCGAAGGTGCCAAGATTGTGGAACACCGCACTGGCGGCGTAGCCGAGCGAGCCGGCGATGTTGGTGGCGAAGTGCGAGGCCAGCACGCTGACGGCTGCCACGCCGCGCAACCCATCCAGCCAGCGGTCGCGCTGGCCAACTGGCGCTGGCCCGGCAATACGGTGCGTGGCTTGCCCGGCAATCCAACAAACGCCGAACACGCTGGCCGCACACAGCAAATCGCGCGCCTCCGGCGCCAGACCGGCTATCGCCGCAATTCCATCTGGATCGGCCCGTCGCGGCGGCCGTGGGTGAACTGGTCGACCGCGTCGTTGCCGCTGTCGAGCAATGCGCTAGCGTCGCCCTGCCAGATCAGCTTGCCCTTCAGCAGCATCGCCGCCCGGTCGCCGATGCGTTGCGCGCTGGCCATGTCGTGGGTGATGGCAATCGCCGTGCTGCCGAGCCGTTTGACGCAATCGACGATGAGTCCGTCGATCACCGCGCCCATGATCGGGTCCAGCCCGGTGGTGGGTTCGTCGAAGAACAGCATGTCCGGCTGGGCGGCGATGGCGCGCGCCAAGGCGACGCGCTTTTGCATGCCGCCGGACAATTCGGCGGGCGACAGATCACCGACGCTGGCGGCGAGCCCGACTTGGCTCAACACCTCCGCCGCCTTGGCCTTGGCTTCGGGGCGGGAAACCCGATTCTGCGCCAGCAGGCCGAAGGCGACATTTTCCCAAACCGGCAGCGAGTCGAATAGTGCGCCGTTCTGGAACAACATGCCGATCCGCGCCCGTGCCGCCGCCCGGTCGCGCGCCGGCGAATCCAGCAGGCTTTTGCCGTCGATTTCGACGCTGCCCGCGTCGGGCTCGATCAGGCCAAGGATGCATTTGATCAGCACCGACTTGCCGCTGCCGGAACCGCCGATCACCACCGTCGAGGTGCCTGGCATCACGTCCAGATCGATGCCGTCCAGCACCAGCTTGCCGCCGAACGCCTTGCGCAGCCCGCGCACGCGAATCTTCGGCACCGGCCCGCTCATCGCACGCTGAACAGTCGCGCTCATCGCACGAAAAACAGTTCGGACAGCACGTAGTCGAACGCCAGGATCAGCACCGAGGCCGTCACCACGGCCATCGTGGTCGCAGCACCCACACCTTGCGCGCCGCCCTTGCTGTTGTAGCCGTGGTAGCAGCCCATCAGCGCGATCAGGAAACCAAACACCGCCGCCTTGACCAAGCCGAGCGTGACGTCGGCGGTTTCCAGGTGGTTCAGCGTGGCGACGATGTAGGTCGGGCCGTTGAAGCCGAGTTTCAGCGTGGCGATGATGAAGCCGCCGAGCACGCCGAGAATATCGGCCACCACCACCAGCAGCGGCAGCGCGATGATGCCGGCCAGCAAACGCGGCGCGACCAGATATTTCATCGGCACGGTGGACAAGGTGGACAGCGCGTCGATCTGGTCGGTGACCCGCATGGTGCCAAGCTCGGCGGCGGTGGCAGCGCCCACGCGCCCGGCCACCATCAGCCCGGCCAGCACCGGCCCCAACTCACGGGTGACCGACAACACGACAAGACTGGCCGAGGCGCTTTCGGCGGAGAACCGCGATAGCGCGGTGGAGGCTTGCAAGGCCAGCACCATGCCGGTGAAGATCGCGGTCAGCGCCACCACCGGCAGGCTGAAAAAGCCCATCTCGGCCACTGCCGCTAGCACAAGGCGCGGATAGTACGGCGGGCGGAGCACATGCGACAGCCCGGCCAGCGCGAACAGCGCCAGCGATCCGGCGGACTGGCACGCGCCGAGCAGTACCCGCCCCAGGGCGGCGACAAGATCGAGCAGCATCCTCAGCCGGTCCAAACCCGGGCGTAGCGCCGGCCGAGACGGGTGAGAACGTCGTACGGGATGGTACCGGCCCGCTCGGCCACCTGATCCACATCGCAGCCCGGCCCGATCAGGTCGAGCCAATGGCCCGGCTGGATTTGCGGCTGATCGGTGACATCGAACGTGGTCAAATCCATGGAGACGCGGCCTACCAGCGGAAGGGAAGCACCGTCGACGCACGCATACCCGCGATTGGACAGCGTGCGCGGATAGCCGTCCGCATAGCCCACGCCCACCACCGCGATCCGGCTTGGGCGCTCGGCCCGCCATGTCACATTGTAGCCGACGCCGCTGCCCGGCGCCACCTCTCGCACTTGCAGCACCTGGGCGCGCAGCCGTACCACCGGGCACATCGCGTTGGGCTGCCCCGGCATGGGGTTGCCGCCGTACAGCGCCAGACCTGGCCGGGCCAGATCGGAGCGGAACGTGTCGCCCAGCATTATCGCGGCCGAGGCAGCGATACTGCATGGCGCTGCGGGCAGCAGCCCGCGTGCGGCATGAAAGCGCGCGGCTTGCGCGGTATTTTCGGGGTTGCCCGGTTCGTCGGCGCTGGCCAGATGGGTCATGGTGTAGCGCAGCGCGATGCCGTCGAGTTGCGCCGGATCGGCGGCGAGTGTTGCCACGTCGGCCACGCCAAGCCCGCGCCGGTTGATGCCGGTATCGATTTGCAGCAGCGCAGGCAGCGCCCGCCCGCAGCGCCGGGCGAGCGCCTGCCAGCAGGCGATTTCGTCGAGCGAACACAGCACCGGGTCGATCCCAGCGGCCTGATACGCGGCCTCGCTGCCGGGCAGCAGGCCGTTGAGCACCGCGATCATCGCCTCCGGCAGCAGCGGGCGCAGCGCCAGCGCCTCGTCCAGATGCGCGACGAAAAAATGCCGGCAGCCTGCCGCGTGCAAGTATGGCGCGACCCGCTCGGCGCCGGTGCCGTAAGCGTCTGCCTTCAGCACCGCCGCCACCGGCCGCCCGCCATGCGCCACGCCCAATGCGCGCCAGTTGGCGGCGATGGCGGCGAGGTCGATTTCCAGGATAGCGGCGGCGGACGCGACGGCTCCGCTCATTGCGCGACCGTCACCCCGGCGCAGGCCGGGGTCCCGGGCCGCGCGACGGCGTTTGCTGCCCTGGATACCGGCCTGCGCCGGTATGACAGCGTGGGTGAGGCCGGTCTAATCGCCATCGTGCCCCGAGTGCTGCAAATCGAGGTCGGCGAAGCGGGTGAATTCGCCTTCGAACAGCAGATCGATCTTGCCGGTCGGGCCGTGGCGCTGCTTTTCGATGATCAGTTCGGCGCGATTGTGCACCAGTTCCATGTCGCGCTGCCACTTCTCCACCGCCGCGTGGAACTTCTCGTCGTTATCGAAGCCCATCTGCTTCGGCGCGCGCTGCTGCAAATAATATTCGTCGCGGTAGACGAACATCACCACATCGGCGTCCTGCTCGATACTGCCCGATTCACGCAGGTCCGACAGCAACGGCCGCTTGTCTTCGCGGCTTTCCACCGCGCGCGACAACTGCGACAGCGCGATCACCGGCACCGACAATTCCTTGGCGATGGCCTTCAGGCCCTGGGTGATCATGCTGATTTCCAGTACCCGGTTGTCCGGCTTGGTGCCCGCCGCCGGGCGCATCAACTGCAAATAATCCACCACCACCAGCGCCAGCCCGGCGGTGCGCTTCAGGCGGCGGCAGCGGGTACGCAGGGCAGAGATGCTGATCGCCGCCGTATCGTCGATATGCAGCGGCAGGCCCTGCAATTCGCGGCTGACCTGCACGAACTTGTCGAATTCCTTCTGGCCGATATCGCCGCGCCGGATGCGGTCGCCGGAAATGCGGGCTTCTTCGGCCAATAGGCGGGTGGCAAGCTGATCGGCGCTCATTTCCAGCGAGAAAATTGCCACTGCCTGCTTGGCGACCGCGTTCGGGTCGGTGGCTCGCGCCTCGGCCAGCAGCGAGCGGGCGGCGCCGAAGGCGATCTTGGTGGCCAGCGCGGTTTTGCCCATGCCGGGGCGCCCGGCGATGATGAGCAAGTCGGATGGGTGCAGCCCGCCGGTCTTGGCGTCCAGATCGCGCAACCCGGTCGACAGGCCGGAGACGCCGCCGGAGCGGTGAAACGCACGTTCCGCCCCGTCGATCGCCTGCGCCAGCGCGCGCTCGAACGAGATCATCGCCCGCTCGCTACCGCCCTTGACTGCCAGTTCGAACAGCGATTGTTCGGCGGCTTCCACCTGCCCGACGCCGTCGAGTTCCGGCGTATCGCCGAAGGCGTTGTTGACCACGACCTCGCCGATATCGATCAACTGGCGGCGCAGCCAGGCGTCGTGGATGGTTTTGCCGTATTCGCCGGCGTTGATGATGCCCACCATCGCGGTCAGCAACTGCGCGAGGTAGACGGTGCCGCCGACCTCATCGAGAATGCCGGAATGCTCGAACTCAGCCTTCAGCGTGATGGCGTCGGCTAATTGCCCGCCGTCCACCCGCCGGGCGATGGATGCGTATATGCGGCCGTGGATCGGGTCGGCGAAGTGCTCCGGGATCAGGAACTCGCTGACCCGTTCATAGGCCTTGTTGTTGGCCAGCAGCGCGCCGAGCAGCGCCTGCTCGGCTTGCAGATTGGAGGGCGGCAGCCGCTGCGATAGGCCGAGCAGCGGGATATTTGATTCGATCTGGTTCATGCTGGCGGCAGCATAGCCGATCTGCGGCGGGTTGGCCCTGTGGATAGCTGTGGATAAGGGGGATAGAGTCGTTTGCCGGCGCCGTTGCTATTCCCCTGCCGTCATGCGCCCACGCATCGCCCCCATGCGTTCGGGATCGGCCCGTTCGCTGCCGGTCCGTTCGCTGCCGGTCCGTTCGCTGGCGGCACGATCTGCTTCTGTGATGTAGTCGCGCGTCAGCGGCACCGCCGCTTGATCGCGGGTCAGTTGCATCTGGAAGATCATGTGGTGCTGGCGGCGGAACGCCAATTCGCATCCTGCCAGATAGAATTCGAACATCCGGCAGAACCGCTCGTCGTACAGCCCCGCGATGGCATCACGGTTGGCGGTAAAGCGCCGCCGCCAGTGGCGCAGGGTTTCGGCGTAGTGCAGCCGCAGGATTTCCATGTCCGTGGCGATCAGCCCGGTCTTCTCGATGGCCGGAAACACCTCGGACATCGACGGGCAATAGCCGCCGGGGAAGATGTATTTGGAAATCCACGGATTGGTCGTGCTCGGCCCATCGCTGCGGCCGATGGCGTGGATCAGCGCCACGCCGTCCGGCGCCAGGCAGCGCTTCACAATCTCGAAATACTCCTGAAAGTGGCCGATGCCGACATGCTCGAACATGCCGACCGAAACGATACGGTCGAAGCTGCGATGCATCGAGCGGTAGTCCATCAGTTCGAACGTCACCCGGTCCTCCAGCCCCTCGGCGCGGGCGCGGGCCTGGGCTTCGGCAAGCTGCTCGACCGACAGCGTGATGCCGGTGACTTTCGCGCCGTAGTCGCGCGCCAGCATCAGCGCCATGCCGCCCCAGCCGCAGCCGATATCGAGCACGGTCAGATCCGGCCGGTTGAGCAGCAGTTTCGACGCAATGTGCCGCTTTTTGGCAACCTGCGCTTCCTCCAGCGTTTCAGCGCCGTTCGGGAAGTAGGCGCAGGAATATTGCCGGTCGCGGTCAAGGAACAGACTGTAGAGCCGCCCGCTCAAGTCGTAGTGATGCGCCACGTTGCGCCGGGCGCGGCCAGCCGGGTTGAACTGGGCGATGCGCCGGGTCAGCAAGCCGAGCTTTTCGCGCAGCTTAACCATGCCGTGGCCGCCGTTTTCCGCCACCAGATTGGCGGTCAGCACGTCCAGCACGTCGTAGATGTTGCAATCGACCGGGACCAGCCCGCCATCCATGTAGGCCTCACCAACGGCCAAGGCTGGGTCCAGCGCCACGCGGCGGACGGTGCGCGCATCGCGCAATTCCAGCACCGCTTCGGGCCCCGGCGCTCCGGTGTAGGTGCTCACCGCGCCATCCGGCCAGCGCACGGTCAGGCGGCCAAGTGCGATGAACCGATTCAGGATATAGTCCAGTACCGTATGCATCGCAGCATTCCTCGTAGCCGATGAAACTTCACTGTGTGAAATTATGACTACGGATTGTCGCGGTGATCAAGATGGACTCTGGCTTAGTTGGTGCTTCCGCGCCACGGTTTAAGCAGGCGCATAAAACGGCAAAAGCCTGACTGGCGCAGGGTTCTGCACCAATCAGGCTTTTACGGGATAGCGCAGTCCGTCACGCCAAGGCGCTAGGCTTAGGCGGCGTCGGCGGCCGCTTCGGCGTCCAGCATTTCTTCGGCGGTCATCTCGGCTTCATCGTCATCGTCGTCCTGGTTGGACGCCAAGCGTTCGCCGCGCGCCTGCTTCTCGGCCTCTTCCTTCGAGCGCGCCACGTTCACGCCGACCTGGATCGAGACTTCCGGGTGCAGCATGACGCGCACGCTGCGCACGCCGAGCGTCTTGATCGGGTGATCGAGCACGACCTGCGAGCGGTCGATGGTCAGACCGGCCGGGCCGCACGCGTCGGAGATGTCGCGCGACGACACCGAGCCATACAGGCTGCCGGCTTCGCCCGCCTGACGGATGATGACGACGGACAAGCCGCCGACCCGTTCGGCCACGCGTTCGGCTTCTTCGCGGCGCTTGAGGTTCAGCGCTTCCAACTGGGCGCGCTGCGCTTCGAAGCGGGCGAGGTTATCTTTGTTGGCGCGGATCGCCTTCTTTTGCGGCAGCAGGTAGTTGCGGGCGTAGCCCGGCTTTACCTTCACCTTTTCGCCCATCTGGCCCAGCTTTTCGACGCGCTGGAGCAGGATCAGTTCCACGTATGCCATGGTTGGGGTCCCCTCAGCTCACGACGTACGGCAGCAGGGCGAGGAAGCGCGCGCGCTTGATGGCCTGGGCCAGCTCGCGTTGCTTCTTGGCCGACACCGCAGTGATACGGCTCGGCACGATCTTGCCGCGCTCGGACAGAAAACGGGACAGCAGGCGCACGTCCTTATAGTCGATCTTCGGCGCATTCGGGCCGGAGAACGGGCAGGACTTGCGGCGGCGATAGAACGGGCGGCGGGCGCCAACAGCGGCGCGGCGGCCAGCGGGGCTCACATCGGTTTCGGACATTGTCGCTTACTCCTCAACGCCGGCTTCGCGGCCGCCACGGAATCCGCCGTCGCGTTCGCCACGGAAGCCACCCTCACGCTCGCTGTCGTCGCGGGCGCGGAATTCTTCACGGTCATCGAAGCCGCGCTTGCGGCCGGATTCGAAGCGCCCGGCGGGCTTCGGCCCACGGAAGCCACGCTCACGGTCGTCGGACTTGCGCGACAGAATGGCGCTCGGCGCTTCTTCGATCGCGTCCACGCGGATGGTCATGAAGCGCAGGATGTCTTCATTGAGGCGAAGCTGACGCTCCATCTCGTTCAGCGCCGGCGCCTTGGTGTCGATGCCGAGGAGCAGGTAGTGCCCCTTGCGGTTCTTGTTCACCCGGTAGGCCAGGCTGCGCAGGCCCCAATATTCGCGCTTCTTGACGCTGGCGCCGGTCTCAACGCCGTTATCGGTGTCAAGCTGCACCGCGATGGCGTCGGCGATGGTCTCGACCTGCTGTTGCGTCACGTCATTGCGTGCGATCAGCACGCATTCATATAGCGGCATGTGGTCTCCCTCTGGCTTGTCTCTGCCCACGGGTCCGGGTCTGGACCACCGCGCCACAATGGCGCGCGAGCATAGCCAGGGCAGGCCGACTGCCCCAGCAGGGAAGCGGCGGCGTAAACCATGTTTTTGCCCCGCGCGCAATGACGCTGACGCGGGGCAGTTGCTACGGCCGGATGCGGAACAGCGTGCCGAACGACGTGTAATCGGGCTGCCCCGTGTCGCTGGCGACGCCGCCGTGGCTGGTTATGCCGGTCAGAAACGAGCCGGGACTGCCGATCAGGTTGGTGCGCGGAACGCTGCCGTCGGTCCCGCCGGAGAAACCGTAGATCACGCGGGCCTGATACGGCTGGCCCGCCGCCTGCGGCGTCAGCGCGTAAATGGCGCCGCAGCCGAACGCGCATTCGGTGGACGCGGGCGCACCGCCACCGAACGCCGTGCTGCCGAACACCACGCCCTTGGCATCGACGCGCACCGGCGCTTGCGGCGAGCAGGCGTCGGCACTGGTTTGGCCGAACACATAGATCTTTTGATAGACCGGCACGGCGCCGGGGGTGATGGCGAAAGCGGTGCCGCAACCCAACGATGTGCCGCCGCGCGTGGTGCCGTACAAAACGCCGTTCACGGCGGTCAGCCCGGCGACCAACTGTTCGCCATCGTCATAGTCGCACCCAGTCGCGGTGGCGCCGAATTCATGCAGCAGCGTCTCCGCCCAGCCCGGCTGCGCACCTTTGGGCGGCGTCAACTGGAACACCGTGCCTTGGTTGCACTTGCCGCCGGAAAAGGTGACGCCATAGAGCACGCCGCCGGGGCCAAGGGTGAGCTTGCCCGCCGGCGTATCGCCGTCCAAATGCGCCGCCTCGAAATGATGGATGATTTTTTGGGTCCACGGGCCGGTGCCGCCCGCTGGGCGGGTTAGCCGGAACACCACGCCGCCAACCGGCCCCTGTGCAGAGCCAGGACGCGGCGCATCGTTGGCGGCGTGGCTGGCGGTGGCGTACAGCGTGTTCGGGTTGGCCGCGACCGGCGGGCCAGACGGTGCGAAACCGCTATTGCCGTTCTTGAAGACCAGAAGTTGCGTCTCGCTCCAGGCGCCGCCCGGTATTGCGGGCGGGGTCAGTTGGAACACCGTGCCGCAGCCATTCGGGCACGCGGTATCGCCGCCACCGCTGGTGGAGCCGAACAGCGCGCCGTTGTACAGAACGATTCCGCCCTGCGGATAGGCGCCTTCGCCCGACAAGCCGGTGAAGCGGTGAATGACAGTGCTCGATAGCGGCCCCGCGCTGTCGATGGGGAATTGGAACAGGTTGACCGTGCTGGCGCCGGAAGATGCGCCGATGAGCGCGGTGCCGATCTGCGCCAGTGAGCCTTCGATATCGCTGGCATTGGGGCCATCGAACGCCAGCAGCGTGGTGATTTTGCCAGCCAGTGCCGGCGGCGGCAGCAGACTGGCGCTCAACAGGGCGGCCATTGCGATGGCGAAGGAACGCCCGGCCAAGGTTGCTGGCGGCATTTTTGCGCGCATGGCTGTTCATTTCCTCCGATATTTGACTGTTATACAAAATATCGCGCCCGGCGGTCCGACCGGCTCGATCATTGATAGCACGAAATGCGCAGCCGGTCAGCTTTTGCGAATACAGCGCCAGCCGCCCGGCCAGCGGCATGCCTCGGCCGCCAGCATTCTTGACACCTTGACCGCCCGCCGCTAACCGCCGCGCCACGCCGCGACCGCCAGCCCTTGGCATCAGGACGGGACATTTTCATGCCGGTTCACGCCTTCATCTTTCCTGGCCAGGGCAGTCAAGCCGTCGGCATGGGCCGCGACCTCGCCGCCGCATTCGCCGCCGCCCGCGAGGTGTTCGAGGAAGTCGACGAAATCCTCAAACAGAAGCTCTCCAAGCTCATGTTCGAGGGGCCTGCCGAAGACCTCACGCTGACCGAGAACACCCAGCCCGCGTTGATGGCGCACTCGCTCGCGGTGTTGCGGGTGTTGGAGCGCGAGGGCGGCTTCGCGTTGGCCGACAAGGCGGTGCTGGTGGCCGGGCATTCGCTCGGCGAATATTCGGCGCTCGCCGCTGCGGGCAGTTTCACCGTTCCCGCCGCTGCCCGCCTGCTGCGCCTGCGCGGCCAGGCCATGCAACGCGCCGTGCCGGCCGGCCAAGGTGCTATGGCGGCGCTGCTCGGCGCCGAACGCGCGGTGGCCGAGGAGATTTGCAAGGCCGCCGCCGAAGCGCCGGACGGCAAACGCGAGACCATCGAGCCGGCCAACGATAATGGCGGCGGGCAAGTCGTGATCTCCGGCGCGCGCGGCGCGATCGAGCGCGCCATCGAGATTTCGCGGACCAGGGGCGTCAAGCGCGCCATGCTGCTGCCGGTGTCGGCCCCGTTCCATTGCGCGCTGATGGCGTCCGCCGCCGATGCGATGGCCGAGGCGCTGGAGCAAACCCCGCCGCGCGCGCCCATCGTGCCGCTGATCGCCAACGTCACCGCCGCCAAAGCCACCGACCCTGCGGAGATTGCCCGCCTGCTGGTGCAGCAGGTCACCGCCACGGTGCGCTGGCGTGAGAGCGTGCAGACGATGATCGGGCTGGGCGTGTCCAGCTTTGTTGAACTCGGCGCGGGCAAGGTGTTGTCCGGGCTGGTGCGCCGCATCGCGCCGGACGCTGCGGCGGTGTCGGCCGGGTCGCCCGCCGAAATCGAAACGCTGCTCAAAACCCTCTGAGGGCCGCCATCATGTTCCGACTCGACGGCAAGACCGCACTGGTAACCGGCGCATCGGGCGGCATTGGCGCTGCCATCGCGCGCACGCTGCATGCCCAGGGCGCCATCGTGGCGCTGTCCGGCACGCGCCGTGACGCGCTGGACGCGCTGGCCGCAGAACTGGGCGAGCGGGCGCATGTCTGCCCGGCCGATCTGCGCGAAGCCGGGGCGGCGGATGCGCTGGTCGCGGCGGCCGAGGCGGCGGCGGGGCCGCTGGCGATCCTGGTCAACAATGCCGGGCTGACGCGCGACATGCTGGCGCTGCGCATGAAGGACGAGGACTGGCAGACGGTGCTGGACGTCGATCTCAGCGCACCGTTCCGGCTAGCCCGCGCGGCACTGAAGGGGATGCTGCGCCGCCGCGCCGGGCGGATCATCGGCATCGGCTCCATTGTCGGCGCCACTGGCAATGCCGGGCAGGCCAACTACGCCGCCGCCAAGGCCGGGCTGGTCGGCATGACCAAGGCACTGGCGCAGGAAGTCGCCAGCCGTGGCATTACCGTCAATATGGTCGCCCCTGGCTTCATCGAAACCGCGATGACCAGCGCGCTGGGCGACGCGCAGCGGGCCAAGCTGTCCGATTCCATTCCGCTCGGCCGCCTGGGCCAGCCGTCCGATATCGCGTCGGCGGTGCTATATCTGGCCAGCGACGAGGCGGCGTGGGTGACCGGAGCCACGCTGCATGTGAATGGCGGCATGGCAATGCTGTAAGTTGCGGCCGGGGGTATCCCCGGTTGGCCGTGTGACAAAACCGTGCTAAGCGCCCCCGGCCTCGTCCGGGGAAGTGGGGCGGTTCGGGACTGCCCCGAGTCGCTTAGGCGTGTGGCGGCGATTGGACGAGACGTTGAACCAGGACAGGCAGGAGCAGAATTTCCATGAGTGAGATCGCCGATCGCGTGAAGAAGATCGTCGTCGAGCACCTCGGCGTCGAAGAAAGCAAAGTGACCGCTGAGGCATCGTTCATCGATGATCTGGGCGCCGACAGCCTGGATACCGTCGAACTGGTGATGGCGTTCGAAGAAGCCTTCGGCGTGGAAATCCCCGAGGACGCAGCCGAAAAGATCAGCACCGTGCGCGATGCGGTGGACTACATCGAGAAGCAAAAGGCCGCCTGAACAGCGGTCTGCGCGTAACGGCGGCACCCGGCGCGATCCGGGCGGCCGGCTGGTTGCGTTTGCGCAAGTTGCCAGATGTCTGAGCGGCCAGAGTTTGGCGGCCGCTCGGTTCTGGGCGTGGCGTGAGCCATAGCGGATTCCGGCTCGCCCGGCGGCTGCGGTGCCGCGATTGGATGACGAACGCCCGGCGGCTAAATCCGGGCGAGACAAGGATGGCAGCGATGCGGCGCGTTGTGATCACCGGCATGGGTATCGTGAGCCCCCTCGGGATCGGAGTGGAGAACGTCTGGACCCGGCTGCTCAATGGCGAGTCCGGCATCCGCGCCATCCAGTCGGTCGATGTGGCGGACATGCCGTCCAAGATCGCGGGCCAGATCCCCATCGGCGCCAAGGCGGACGGTAAGCTCGACTTCGCCGAGTGGATTCCGTCCAAAGACATGAAGAAGATGGACCGCTTCATCCAGTTCGCCATGGTCGCCGGGACCGAGGCGGTGGAGGATTCCGGCTGGAAGCCTGAGTCCGAGGAAGATCGCTGCGCCACCGGCGTGATGATCGGCTCGGGCATCGGCGGCGTGGAGACCATCTTCGAAGCCTCGCTGCAGATCGCGGCCGGTAAAGGCAAGCGGCTGTCGCCGTTCTTCATCCCCTCGGCGCTGATCAATCTCGCGTCCGGCAATTTTTCCATTAAGTACGGCTTCAAGGGTCCGAACCACTCGGTGGTGACCGCGTGCGCCACCGGCGTGCACGCCATCGGCGACGCGGCCCGGCTGATCATGCTGGGCGATGCCGACGTGATGGTCGCGGGCGGCGCGGAAGCGCCGGTCAACCCGATCGGCCTGTGGGGCTTCTGCGCCAGCCGCGCGCTGTCCACCGGCTTCAACGATACGCCGGCCCGCGCCTCCCGCCCGTGGGACAAAAGCCGCGACGGCTTCGTGATGGGCGAAGGCGCTGGCGTGGTGGTGCTGGAAGAATACGAGCACGCCAAGAAGCGCGGCGCCAAAATCTACGCCGAGATCGCGGGCTACGGCATGTCCGGCGACGCGCACCACATCACCGCCCCGGCGGACGGCCATGAAGGCGCGTATCGCGCCATGGTGGCGACCCTGCGCAGCGCGAAACTGACGGTCGCCGACATCGACTACGTGAACGCGCACGGCACCTCCACGCCGCTGGGCGACGATCTGGAACTGGACGCGGTGGAACGGCTGTTCGGCGACGCTGGGCGCAAGATCGCCATGTCGTCCACCAAGTCGGCGACCGGGCATTTGCTCGGGGCGGCTGGCGCTATCGAGGCGATTTTCTCCATCCTGGCGATCCGCGACGGCGTCGCGCCGCCGACGCTGAACTTGGACGAACCAAGCCGCGCGAGCGTGATCGACCGGGTGGCGCACACGGCGCAGCAACGCAAGATCGAAGTGGCGCTGTCCAACAGCTTCGGCTTTGGCGGCACCAATGCCAGCGTGATCTTCAAGAAGGCGGCCTGACCACGCTGCGCCGGCCGCTTGCCATTGGCTTCGTTCTGTTGCCGCTGGCGGTTCTGGCCGCAGGCGCGTCGTGGTACGGGCGCCACGTCTATGATGCGCCCGGCCCGCTCCCCGCGACCCGCGTGGTGGTGATCCCGCACGGTTCGCCGTCGCAAGTTGGCGAGGTGCTGGCGGCGGCTGGCGTGATCGATAGCGCTTTGGCGTTTCGTATCGCCGCCTCGGTCAATGTGTTCGGCGCCAAGCTGCACGCGGGCGAATTGTCGTTTCCGGAAAAGTCGAGCCTGCACGAGGTGTTCACCGTGCTGCGCACCGCCAAGCCGGTGCAGCACAAGCTCACCATCCCGGAAGGCCTGACCGCGATTCAAATCGCCCGCCTGCTGACCAAGGCCGAATCGCTGACCGGCGACGCCGCGCCGCCGCCGGAAGGGGCCGTGCTGCCGCAGACCTATGCCTACGATTACGGCGCCACCCGCGCCTCGGTGATCGAACGCGCCTCCACCGCCATGCAGCGCGCCCTGGCGCAGGCCTGGGCGACCCGGATGGACAAGCTGCCGCTGTCCACGCCGGCCGAATTAGAGACGGTGGCCAGCTTGGTGGAGCGCGAAACCGCCCGGCCCGAGGAACGCCCGCATATCGCCGGCGTGCTGTACAACCGGCTGCGCAAAGGCATGCGGCTGCAATCCGACCCGACGGTGGCGTATGCCGTCAGCAACGGTGCGGGCAACCCTGATCACCCGCTGACCCGCGCCGATCTGGAAGTCGCCAGCCCGTACAACACCTATCGCATCGCCGGTTTGCCGCCGGGCCCCATCGCCAGCCCCGGCGTGGCGTCGCTGGCGGCTGCGGCACAGCCGGAAGCGACGGACGATCTGTACTTCGTCGCCGACGGCACCGGCGGGCACGCCTTCGCCCGCACGCTGGAGGAGCACCAGAAGAACGTGGCGCGCTGGCGGGCGCTGAACCCCAGCGCACCGATCCCTTAGGATCAATTGTCCGACATAGGTTGACGCCGCCGCGTCTCGGAGTAGCTTTCCCAGCAAGTAAGAATTTGGGGGGAGGCGGCATGACGCTGCGCTTTGCCGTCGATACCGGCGGGACATTCACCGATCTCGTCGTCGCTGGCGCCGATGGTTCGCGCAGCATGCACAAAGTTGCGACCACTCCGTCTGACCCAATCGGTGGCGTGATCGGCAGCTTGCGGGCCGCCGCCGAAGCGGCCGGTGAGCCGTTTGGCGATTACCTGAAGCGCGGCAGCATGCTGGTGCACGGCACCACGCACGCCATCAATGCGATTGTCACCGGCAATACAGCGCGCACCGCCTTCCTGACCACGCTGGGCCACCCGGATATTCTGGTGTTCCGCGAAGGCGGGCGGATGGAGCCGTTCAACTTCACGGTGGAATACCCCGAACCCTACGTGCCGAAGGCGCTGACGTTCGAGGTGCCGGAGCGCGTCATGGTGGACGGCAGCGTCCGCCTGCCGCTCGACGAAGAAGCGGTCGAGCAAATTTTGCATCGCCTCGCTGCCGGGAAAGTGCAAGCCATCGCGGTGTGCCTGCTGTGGTCCATCGTCAACCCGGTGCATGAACTGGCGGTCGGCGCGCTGATCGAGCGGCATCTGCCCGGCGTGCCATACACGCTGTCGCACAAGGTAAACCCGTCGATCCGCGAGTTCCGCCGCGCCGCTTCCACCTGCATGGACGCCTCGCTGAAGCCGATCATGGGCACTTACATGCGCAACCTGGAAGGCCGCCTGCGCGCCGAGGGGTTCGAGGGGCGGGTGCTGGTGGTGACCTCGCAGGGCGGCGTGATGGACGCGGGCAACGCTGCCGAGACGCCTGTGCATTTGATCAATTCGGGTCCGTCGATGGCCCCGGTCGCGGCGCGCGCCTATGGCGGGGCGGAAACCACGCTGATCGTGGGCGACACCGGCGGCACCACGTTCGACGTGTCGGTGGTGCGGCGCGGGCGGATTCCGCGCACGCGGGAGACGTGGCTCGGCCAACGCTTCCGCAGCCACATGACCGGGATGCCCTCGGTGGACGTGCGCAGCATCGGCGCCGGCGGCGGGTCGATTGCGTGGGTGGATGCGGGCGGACTGCTGCATGTCGGCCCGCGCAGCGCGGGCGCGGTGCCCGGCCCGGCGTGTTACGGGCGCGGCGGCGCCAATCCCACGGTGACCGACGCGGCGCTGTTGCTGGGCTTTATCGACGCCGAATTCTTCCTCGGCGGGCGGATGCATCTGGACCGCGACGCGGCGGCGGCTTCGGTGCAGCGCGCGGTGGCCGGGCCGTTGGGCTGTAGCCTGGACGATGCGGCGACCGCGATTCTGGATCTTGCCACCGAACACATGGTACAAGCGATTTTCGATATCACGGTGAACCAGGGCATCGACCCCACCGGGGCGGCGTTCGTCGCCGGCGGCGGGGCGGCTGGGTTGAACTGTGTCGCCATCGGCCGCCGGTTGGGGTGCCGCACGGTGATCGTGCCGGAAACCGGGGCGGCACTGTCGGCGGCCGGCGCGTTGCTGTCCGAACTCTCGGCGCACCAACAGGCGATGTTCTATTCCAACAGTGCGGCGTTCGACCGCGACGGGGTGAATGCGGTGCTGGAACGGCTAGAGGCGCAATGCCGCCAATTCGCCGCCGGGCCGGGTGCCGGGGCGCTGGAAAGCAGCGTCGATTGGGTGGCCGAGGCGCGCTATCCGGATCAAGCCTGGGAAATCGAAGTGCCTTTGCGCGCGCCGCGCTTTGCCAGTGCGGACGATGTGGCTGCCCTGGCCGCCGACTTTCATGCGGCCCACCAGGACGTGTTCGCGGTCAGCGATCCGCACTCCGCTGTCGAGGCGGTGGGCTGGAGTGCCGAGGTGCGCTGCCGTGTCGCCTCCGGCGATCCGGGACGGCTGGCGGCGGCGGCGGACGGGCGCACCGCATTGCCGTCGCGCCGGGTGCGTTTTGCCTCCGGCTGGTGCGACGCGCCGGTGCATCGCTTTGAAACCTTGCCGGATGGCGCTGAGATTTTCGGGCCGGCGATGGTCGAATCCGGCTTCACGTCCATCGTGCTCGACCCCGGCACCCGTGCGGTGCGTGACGCGTTGGGCAGCCTGATGATCGAGGTCACGCTATGAGCCAGCCCCCGTCTGAAACAAAGCGCATCGATGGCATTCGCTTGGCCGTGCTGACCGCGCGGTTCGAAGGTATTGCCCGCAAGATGGCCAACACGCTGCAACGCACCGGGCGATCCGGCATCCTGACCATCGCGCGCGATTTTTCCTGCGTGATCCTGACCGCCAAGCACGACTTGCTGGCCACCGCTGAGAGTTTGCCCATCCACGTGCTGCGCGGCCCGGACATCATGGCGCGCACCATGGCGGAAAATCACCCGGTGCTGCGGCGCGGCGATGCGTTTCTGCACAACTCGCCGTATCACGGCTGCACCCACCCGGCCGACCATTCCATTCTCATCCCGGTGATGGATGACGACGGCGTGCATCGCTTCACCGTGCTGGCAAAGGGCCATCAGGCCGACGCAGGCAATTCGCTGCCAACGACGTATATGGGTGCTGCAAAAGACGTCTATGCCGAAGGTGCGTTGATCTTTCCAGCCGTGCGCATTCAGCAGAACTATCAGCACGTGATGGACATTGTCCGCATGTGCCAGTTGCGCATTCGCGTGCCGGAACAGTGGTGGGGCGACTACCTCGCCATTCTTGGTGCGGCGCGGATCGGCGAGCGCGAGATGCTGGCGTTCGGCCGTGAAGTCGGCTGGGATTTGCTGGAATCTTACACATCGGAGTGGTTCGACTACAGCGAGCGGCGCATGAGCGACGTGATCCGCGCCATGCCGGCCGGGCGCGTCACCGCCAGCGCCACACACGACCCGTTCCCCGGCACGCCGCCCGAAGGTGTCACGATCAACGTCGCTGTCGAGGTCAAGCCGGACGCGGCGCTGATCGAAGTCGATCTGCGCGACAACCCAGATTCGATGCCCAACGGGCTGAACCTATCCGAGGCTTGCGCGCTGTCGGCGCCGATGACGGCGATCTTCAACAGCATCGATCACACGGTGCCAAAAAACGCCGGCAGCTTCCGCCGCATCAAGGTGCATCTGCGCGACGGCTGCATCGCCGGCCGGCCGGTGCATCCCACATCCTGCTCGGTTGCCACCACCAACATCGCCGACCGGGTCGCCAACCCGGTGCAGCGCGCGATGGCCGATCTGGGCGACGGCTACGGCATGGCGGAGACGGGTGCCGTGATTCCGCCCTCCACCGGCGTCATCTCCGGCACGCATAACGGCACGCCGTTCGTCAACGAAGTGTACATCGGCTATTCCGGCGGCGCGGCGGCGCCCACCACCGATGCGTGGCTGACCATCATGCACGTGGGCAACGCCGGCATGTGCTACGAGGATTCCATCGAAGTCGACGAACTGCGCCATCCGTTGCTGGTGCACGCACGAAGGTTGGTGCAGGACAGCGAAGGCGCCGGGCGCACGCGCGGCGCGCCGGGCGTATTTGCTGAGTTCAGCCCGGTGGGCTGCGAAATGACGGTGGCCTATGTCAGCGACGGCAACCTGAACGGTGCCAAGGGTGCGCGCGGCGGCGGCGAGGGCGGCAAATCCTCGCAATTCCGCCGCCATGCCGATGGGATGCTGGAACCGGTGCCGGGCTGCGCCGAAGTGGTGATCGGGCCGGACCAGGCCATGGTCTCGGTCAGTTGCGGCGGCGGCGGGTATGGCGTGCCCTCGGCGCGCGATCCGGCGCGGGTGGCGCACGATGTGCGCGAGGGCTGGGTGAGTGCGGCGCGGGCCCGTGACGTGTATCGCGTGGCCCTGGCGGCGGACGGCGCGGTGGACGCGGCGGCGACGGCGGCCTTGCGCGCCGCAACGGTGACGGAGACGGCGGCATGACGGCGCGCAGCATCGAATTTTCCATCGAAAACCGCATCGCCCGCATCGAACTCGCCCGCCCGGCGGCACGCAACGCGATGGATGCGGGGCTCATCAACCACTTCGCCGAGGCGTGTGCCCGCGCCGCGTCCGATCCGTCGCTGATCGCCATCGTCATCTCCGCCCAGGGCGAATGGTTCAGCGCCGGCGGCGACCTGAAGGAATTCCTCGCCAACCGGGACCGCATCCAGCCGCATGTGCACGCCATGGCCGGCGTGCTGCACGCGGCGATCCTGGATTTGCGGCGCGCCCCGGCCCCGGTGATCGCGGCGGTCGGCGGTGTCGCGGCCGGGGCCGGGTTCTCCCTGGTCTGTGCCTGCGATCTGGTGGTGGCCAGCGCGCAGGCGCGCTTCGTCTCCGCCTACACCAGTTCCGGGCTCACCCCGGATGGCGGCGGCACGTTCTTCCTGCCGCGCATCGCGGGCCACCGGGCGGCGTTCGACATCATGGCCACCAACCCGGTGCTGACGGCGGCCGAGGCCAAGGCGCTCGGCATCGTCTCGCGCATCGCCGCCGATGGCGCGCTGGACAGCGAAGTCGAGAAACTCGTCGCCAATTTGCAGGCCCAACCCGAGGGCGCGGTGGCGGCATTGAAGGCGCTGTTCCGGCGCAGCGAGGCGGGTTTGGCCGCCCAACTCGACGCCGAACGCGACAGCATCGCCGCCCGCGCCGCAACCCCTGCGGCGCTGGCCCGCATCGAGGCATTCCTTAAGCCGAAAGCACGCTGACCTTCGCAGCGAGTTCCAAAATCCGCCGCGCCTGTTTCAGATGCGGCATATCGACCATCTTGCCGTCCATGCCGACGGTGCCCATGCCCGGATTGCCGGCGAAGGCCGCGACGATGCGCTTG
>JANYDF010000042.1 GCA_025359905.1 Rhodospirillales bacterium | reverse complement strand
AGCAGAACCCGCCGGAACCGCTATCTTTAAGCGAAACTCAACCCGCAGTAAAGATATTCCACTTTTGCATGGCAAACAGGCTTGCCATGCGACACAGTTCTGGGACAGCCACACAGGCATCGACGCGCTTCGATCGGGGACCGCAGCCTTCGGCTACGCGGCTGCGGCCATCTGGCCGTTGATCACCAGACCGCCAGCGCCCGCCGAGACATGCACCGTTTCGCCGTCCTTGATCGAACCCTCCAGCAACAGCCCGGCAAGCTGGTTCTGCAAGCTGCGCTGAATAACCCGCTTCAGCGGCCGCGCCCCATACACCGGGTCGTAACCCTCCGCCGCCAGCCAATCCGTCGCCGCCCGGTCCAGATCCAGCGTCACCTTGCGGTCCGCCAGCAGGGCGCGCAGCCGTCCGAGTTGGATTTCGACGATCCGCGCCATGTCGCTGCGTTGCAGGCGGCGGAACAGCACGATCTCATCCAGCCGGTTGAGGAACTCAGGGCGGAAATGCGCCCGCACCGCGTTCATCACGCCCTTATAGGCCATCGCCAGATCCTCGCCGTCCGGCTGGGCGGCCAGGATGTCGCTGCCGAGATTGCTGGTCAGCACGATGATGGTGTTCTTGAAGTCCACCGTACGGCCCTGCCCGTCGGTCAGCCGCCCGTCGTCGAGCACCTGCAGCAGCACGTTGAACACGTCCTCGTGCGCCTTCTCCACCTCATCGAACAGGATCACCTGATACGGCCGCCGCCGCACCGCCTCGGTCAGCACGCCGCCTTCGTCGTAGCCGACATAGCCCGGCGGTGCCCCGATCAGCCGGCTGACGGCGTGCTTCTCCATGAACTCGCTCATGTCGATGCGCACCATCGCCCGCTCGTCGTCGAACAGGAATTCGGCCAGCGCCTTGGTCAGTTCGGTCTTGCCGACGCCGGTCGGGCCGAGGAACAGGAAGCTGCCGATCGGCCGGTTCGGGTCTTGCAGCCCGGCCCGCGCCCGGCGGACGGCGTTGGCCACCGCCTTCAGCGCCTCCTCCTGGCCGACGACCCGCTTGCGCAGATCGTCCTCCATGCGCAACAGTTTGCCGCGCTCGCCCTCCAGCATCTTGTCCACCGGCACGCCGGTCCAGCGCGACACCACGCTGGCGATCTGCTCGCTGGTCACCGCCTCGTTCACCAGGCGGCCGCCATCCTGGGCCTTGGCAATCTGGCCTTCCAGGCCCGGGATCACACCGTATTTCAACTCCGACGCCCGGCGCAGATCGCCCGCGCGCTGCGCCACTTCCATGTCGGTGCGCGCCCGCTCCAGTTGTTCCTTCAGCCCCTGATTGGCAAGCAACTGCTCCTTTTCCGCCTTCCAGGCCGCGGTCAGCGAGTCGCTGCGCTCCTGCAAGCCGGCCAGTTCATGTTCCAGCTTGTCCAACCGGTCCTTGCTGGCCGCATCGGTCTCGCGTCTCAGCGCCTCGCGCTCGATTTTCAGTTGCAAGACCCGCCGGTCGAGTTCGTCGAGTTCTTCCGGCTTGCTGTCCACCTGCATCCGCAGCCGGCTGGCCGCTTCGTCGATCAGGTCAATCGCCTTGTCGGGCAGGAAACGGTCGGTGATGTAGCGGTTGGACAAAGTTGCGGCGGCGACCAGCGCGCCGTCGGTGATCCGCACGCCGTGGTGCAATTCGTACTTCTCGCGGATGCCGCGCAGAATGCTGATGGTGTCGGCGACACTCGGCTCGCCGACGAACACCGGCTGGAAGCGCCGCGCCAGGGCGGCATCCTTCTCGATATACTTGCGGTATTCGTTCAGCGTGGTCGCACCCACGCAATGCAGCGTGCCGCGCGCCAGTTCTGGCTTGATCAGGTTGGACGCATCCATCGCACCATCCGCCCGCCCGGCGCCGACCAGCGAGTGCAACTCGTCGATGAACAGTACGATCTCGCCGGAAGCGTCTTCGACTTCCTTCAGCACCGCCTTCAGCCGCTCCTCGAACTCGCCGCGAAATTTCGATCCGGCCACCAGCGCGCCGAGGTCGAGCGACATCAAGCGCTTGTTCTTCAGCGCCTCCGGCACGTCGCCGTTGACGATGCGGGTAGCCAGTCCCTCGACAATCGCGGTCTTGCCGACGCCCGGTTCGCCGATTAGCACCGGGTTGTTCTTGGTACGCCGCGCCAGCACCTGAATGGTGCGGCGAATTTCCTCGTCACGGCCGATCACCGGGTCGAGCTTGCCCTCGCGGGCAAGCTGGGTGACGTCGCGGGCGTATTTCTTCAGCGCGTCGAAATTGGCTTCGGCATTCGGGCTCGTGACCTTGCGGCCCTTGCGAATTTCGGTGATCGCCTTATCCAACGCTTGCGGCGTTGCCCCGGCACCGCGCAGCGCCCGCGCGGCGCCGCTGTCGCTCGCGGCCAGTGCCACAAGCAACCGGTCTTGCGCCACATATTCGTCGCCAGCCTTCGCCGCCGCCTGCTGGGCACTATCCAGCACGCGCACCAGCCCCGGCGTGGCTTGCGGCTGACCCGCCCCGCCGCCGGACACTTTCGGCAGCTTGGCGATTTCCTGGTCAATCGCCGTCCGCGCGGCCTTGTCGTCGGCCCCGGCGGCGCGGATCAGCCCGGCGGCGGCACCTTCCTCATCGTCCAGCAGTGCCTTGAGCAGATGCTCCGGCGTCAATTGATGATGAAATTCGCGGATTGCGATGGTTTGGGCGGCTTGCAGAAAGCCTTTCGCCCGCTCGGTGAATTTTTCCATGTCCATGTCATTTTGTCCCTATCGAAGGCGACTGACGCACCCCGCCCCAGATGTGGCAGCGCAGCGCTATCCTCAGTCGGGGAATTGGGAAATGATGCGCATCAACTCAAGACTGCCGCCCCCGGAGCCGTTATGCGCATCGAGCATTTGTATCGTTACCCCGTGAAAGGCCTGACCGCCGAGGCGCTGGAAGACGTCACCGTCGAAGCCGGGCAGATGCTGCCATGGGATCGCGCCTTCGCCCTGGCGCAAGGCGATGCCCCCTTCGACCCGGCCGCACCGGGATGGCTGCAAAAGACCCATTTCATGTGTTTGATGGCCAATACCCGCGCCGCCGAGTTGAAATCGCTGTTCGACGCGCGTTCCGGTCAACTCACCATTCGCGCCCGCGACGGCGGCGAGGTGACGGCAAGTCCGCTGACCGAAGCCGGGCGGGCGCGGATTGCTGCGTGGCTTGCCGGATTTCTTGGCGAGGAGACGCGCGGCACGCCGCGATTTCACTACGTGCCGGGGCACGCCTTCAGCGACGTTCGCATGAAAGTGATCAGCCTGATCAACCTCGCCAGCGTCGATGACCTCAGCCGCCGCGCCGGCGCGGCGCGCGACAAGCTGCGATTTCGCGCCAATGTCTACTTCTCTGGCGCGCCAGCCTGGAGCGAGCTCGCGTGGACCGGCCAGGAGTTCCAGGCCGGCGGCAGCCGCCTGCGCGTTGTCAAACGCATCCCGCGCTGCGCCGCCACCGAGGTAAACCCGCAAACCGCCGAGCGCGACGCCAAGACCGTGGCCGAAATCCGCGCCGCTTTTGGCCACCCAGATCTGGGCGTCTACGCCGAGGTTATCGAAGGCGGCCGCATCGGCCTCGGTGACGCGCTGGAACCGATGCCGGTCTGACCTTCAGGCGGCCTCTCCCGGCAGCCATCGGCTGATCGCCGCCTCGGCCCGCTTGCGGAGCTTGTGTATCCGGGCCACCCCGGCCAGCCGCCGGTCGAGAAACGCCAGCGTGGCGCTATCGTCATCGCCGGTATCGCGCAACCAGAACAGCAAGGTGGAGGTGTATACCGCCGTCAGCGTGGCGCGCTTGGTGTACCAATTGAAGTCCGCCGAAAGGTCCCCGGCCGCGTGCCAAATAGCATCGACGGTGCGCGCAGTGCAGCGGGCCGCCAAACCAGCATGGCACGGGCTGGCCAGCATTGCGACGGCGCGGCGGACCGCTGCCCGGTTCGGGCGGTTCAGTTCCAGCCGCAGCGCGATCACTCGGCGCACCCGCTCCGGCAGCCGGAGCCCGGCGATGTTGGCCGCCTGTGCCGCTGCAGCCATGCGCCGGTCGGTCAGATCGATGAACGCTTCCAGCATGTCCGCGGCACCGCCGGGAAACAGCAATTCGGCGTCCCGTGCATCGCCGCCGGATTCAGTCAGCGCCTTACGCAAGGCAGCCATGCCCCATCCATGCTCCGGCACGTGCGCCACCAGCGCATCGAGTGCCGCGTCCCGCTCCGCTGAGCGTTCCGGTGCCGCCATCATGCTGCATTCTCCGCCTGTTCCAGGGCGCGGGCTTCCGCCGCGCGCTGCTGCGCCTGCATCTGTGCCGCGCGTTCCATTTCCTCGGTAAAACCGAACAGCGAGAAATCGCTCATCCGCATCGGGTACAAAATCCCGTCCAGATGATCGTATTCGTGCTGGACGACGCCGGCATGAAAGCCGGTCGCCTCGCGCCCCACCGTGTTGCCGTGGGTATCCACTCCGGTATAGCGGATGCGCCAATTGCGCGGCACCGCAGCCCGCAGTCCGGGGATCGACAAACAACCCTCCCAGCGCAGCCGCACGTCCTCACCGAGCAATTCGACGGTTGGATTGATCACCACCGTGGTGCTCACCGGCACGTCATCGGCATCGCCGGTGCCGCGCTGGGCGGACACCCGGAAGACGAAAATACGAAGCGGAACATGCACTTGCGGCGCCGCCAGCCCGGCGCCGGAGGCATCTTCCATGGTCTCGATCATGTCGGCGACCAGACGTGCGATCTCGGGCGCCGTGGGGTCCGCCACCTCGGCCGCCCGTTCCAGCAGAACCGGGTGACCCATGCGGGCAATCTTGAGAATGGCCATGCTATCTCCGCGCTCGGATGCTGCACTTCACAATGGGGCGCGCAAAACGGTTTGGCGAGGTGCGGCACACATGCTATATCGCCCGCCTCTCCGGACGGACACCCGCCCGGGAACCTGTGTGCTTATCCAGATGGCGGTCCCGATTGGCGGGGCGGCGCCTCGGCAGAGGAGTAGGCGGCCAAGTGCAAGTTCTCGTTCGTGACAACAATGTCGACCAGGCGCTCAAGGCGCTCAAAAAGAAGATGCAGCGCGAGGGCGTGTTCCGCGAGATGAAGCTCCGCCGGCATTTCGAGAAGCCCTCCGAACGCCGCGCCCGCGAGGCCGCTGAAGCGGTTCGCCGTGCGCGCAAGATGGAGCGTAAGCGCCTGGAGCGCGAAGGCTTCTAAGCACCGGCCGGCGTCCGGCCCCACCGCTTCGCGGGGCCGGCGCAGAGTATTGCTGGATCAGCACAGGATTTCGCAGCGGCACGGGCAACAAGCCCGTTGGCCGCTGCTGCTGTTTGGTCAACCCGGCAATGTTGCCGCCACTAAATCGGCCACGTCGTCGCTGCCTTGGGCCCGAAGTGCCGCGATCACGCCTGCGCGGTCGGCGGCGCTGCGATTCTGACTCATCTTCCATTGCGCCTCGATCCGCTCGGACCGCAGCCGGAAGGCGCGAATGCCGCGCATCATCCCGTCCATGAAGCTGCCCGGCAGCGTGTCCATGTCGAACGCCGCGTCGCGCTCACCAAGGGCGCGCAGCGTGGACTTCATGTCCGCCTCGACCTCCATGGTCTCCAGCCGTCCATGCACATGCACGGCGGCGTAATCCCAGGTCGGCACCGCAGGCTGGGTGATGTACCAGGTTGGCGAGATGTAGGCGTGCGGCCCGCCGAACACCGCCACGGCCTGCCCGCCATCGAATTGCGCACATTGCGTGTTGCCGGCTGCCAGATGCCCGGTCAGCACCAGCCCATCGCCGTCGCGCACGGCGGTGAATGGCACGTGCGAGGCCACCAGTCCGGCACCCGAGGTAATCAGCAGTCCGAAATTGTGCCGCACAATCAGATCGAGCATCCGGTCGAGATCGGTTTCAACGAACGCCGGCCGCAGATGCATCGGACAACTCCAAACGAGACGCTATTCCAGATCGGGCATCGCGAACGGCTGCGCCACTTCCAGCGTGCGGGCGGCGCGCAGCACAATATCGTCGCGATACATCGGCGCCACCAGTTGCACCGCGCGCGGCAAACCGGCGGCGGTGAAGCCCATCGGCACGCTGATTGCGGGCTGGCGAGTCAGGTTGAACGCGAAAGTCCACGGCGCCCATTGCGTCCACAGCGCCTGCACCGGATCGCCCTGCGGCGCATCGGCCAGCGGGGCAGCGGCGGGTACGGTTGGGCACAGCACCAGATCGTATTTTTGATGAAACCGGGCCATCGCGTGCGCCGCCGCCAGCCGCAGCGCCTCGCCGTCGAGGAACTCGATGGCCGACATGCCGCCCGAAGCGTTGGCCACTTCCAGCAATCCTGGGTCCAGCATGTGCCGCCGGGATTCCGGCACGCCGTTGACCAGGCGGGCCAGCGCCACGCCCCAGATGCGGCCAAAAATCTCCCGCGTGTCCGGCAGGCCGGGGTCGGCCTCCTCCACTTCGGCGCCTGCTTCCATCAAGAAGCTTGCGGCCTGTTCAACGGCGGCAATGCCTTCCCAATCCACCGGCGCCTCAAAGCCCGGCTGGCGCAGCACCGCCACGCGCAACTCGGCCACGCCGTCCTCGATGCCGTCGCGCCAGTCGCGGCGTTCGTCCGGCAGGCAGTACGGGTCGCGCAGATCGTGCCGGGCCATCGCACTCAGCATCAGCGCCGCGTCGCGTACATTGCGCGTCATCGGCCCGGCCACCGCAACCGACGAAAACGCCCCGGCGGGCCATAGCGGCACCCGGCCAAACGTCGGTTTCAGCCCAACCACGCCGCACCACGCCGCCGGAATCCGGATCGAGCCGCCCGCGTCAGTGCCGACATGCAGCGGCCCGAATCCGGCCGCCGCCGCCGCACCCGCGCCGGACGACGAGCCGCCGGTGGTGTAGCGGGTGTTCCAAGGGTTGCGGGTGATGCCGTGCAGCGGACAATCGCCCAGCGACTTCCAGCCGTATTCGGTGGTGGTGGTCTTGCCGGTGATGATCGCCCCTTCGGCCTTCAGCCCCACCACGCTCGGCCCATCATCCGGCACCGGCGCGGTATCGGTCAGCCGCGATCCGCGCCGCGTCGGGTGTCCGGCCAGATCGATCAGATCCTTCACCGTGCAGGGCACGCCATCCAGCAGCCCCATCGGCCGCCCAACGCGCCAGCGCGACTCGCTTGCCCCGGCCGCCGCCAGCGCCTGCGGGGTCAGCACCGCGAATGCGTTCAACGACGGATTAAGCCGCGCCACCCGCTCGGTGACCGCCTGCAACACTTCCACCGGCGAGAGTGCACGGCGGGCAAAGTGGCCGAGCAATTCCTCGGCAGACATCAGGGTTGGATCGGTGGCGGAGGACATGACAGATTCCGGCGACTCTAGGATGCGCTAGGATGGCGGCGTCAGGGCGGCGAGGGAACCCCGGAACAGTGCGGAACGGCGTGGCAACACGCCTGCTTTGCAAGATGGGCGGGCCTATTTGCCGGCCTCGGCCGGGTTGAGGCTCAGATTGCCCACAATCGGCACGCCCATCGGACCGACCGGGATATAGATCGTGGTGTGATTGGGCGAATTCACCGTGGCGCTCTGCGCTTTGATCGCCTCGTATTGCAGATACGCGGAGGTCAGACGCTGGCTGATGATCTCCGTGGCCGCGGCGATCCCCTCGGCCTCGATGATCCGCTTGTCCTTCTCACGCTTGGTGATCTCGATCTCGGTGAGCTTGCGCTCAAGCTCCTGCGTGGCAGCCAGCTTGCGCGAGACCGCTTCGGCCACTTCGGCCGGATACTGGATATTGCCGACCACCACCGAGCGGATTTCGAACGGCGTGCCTGCCGTCAGTGCCAGAATGCGCTTGGTGATGGCCTCACCGATGGGCGTGATGTTGTCCTTGACCTCCAGCCCCTTGTATTTCTGCACCTCGTCGCGCGCGTACGTGCGCAACGGCTCGCGAATGAAGTTGGCATAGGCCACTTCGACGATACGGTCCGGGCTGTCGTACGGCCGCATCGTGGAATAGCGCTCGACAAAGGTCCGCACGTCCTCCGGGCGTATCCGCCAGACGATATGCACGCGGAACGCAATCTTGAGGCTATCGGCCGACAGCACCGAGTTTTCGCCAGTGAAGTCCTCGGAATAGGTAAACGGCGTGACTGAGATATTGGTAACGTCCAGCATCCAGCCCAGCCCGGAACTGGTCGGCCCGGTCTGCAGGCCGACAAACTCGGTCTTGCCGACAATCGCACCGCGCGTGAGGTAGCCGACATAGCCGGGTGGGGTCGACGGATTGCTGAACAGGCGGAAGACGTTGCCGAACATCAGCACCGCCACGATCAAGCCGATGACCAGAAAGACCACGCGACGCGCGGCTTTTCCGGCGGCGCCCAACTTTTCAACATTTGGCGTGTCGGCCATGACCCAGCCTCCGTGACTGCGAGCGCGACCGCGCCATAGCGTGAGGGAATGCCCGCAGCCAGAACGTTACGCCGGATCGGGCCGCATCGGCAACGCGGCGCGGCGGGTCAGTCCGCCATCACATCCTTCTCCAACCGCCCACGCATCCGCCGCCCAATGGCGAGTTCCGTCACCATGCCGTGCAGCGTGCGCAACTCCTGCTGCGTCACCTCGCCGCGCTGGAACAGATGGCGGATGTTGCGCACCATGCCGGGACGCTTCGGCTGGTTGCGCAGGAAGCCGCTGGCGTCGAGCTGATCGACCAGATGGACCAGAAAATTCTCTAACTCGGCCTTGGTCGCTACCCGGGTCTCGTTGGTCATCAGGCGGCGCGGCACCGTCTGATCCTCCGCCGTCCACCATTCATACGCCATAACCATCACGGCTTGCGCGAGATTGAGGCTCATGAAGCCAGGGTTGAGCGGGTAGCGGATTAGCGCGTCGGCGCAGGCCATGTCGTCGTTGTCCAGGCCTGCGCGTTCCGGACCGAACAGAATTCCGGCCCGCAATTCCCGCCCGCACACCTCACGCAATTCCGCCGCAGCACCGCGCGCGGTCAGCACCGGCTTGACGATGTGGCGCGGCCGCGGACAGGTCGCGAACACCCGGTGCAAATCGGCCACCGCATCGGCCACCGTCTCGTGCACCGTGCAGTTGTCCAAAATCCGGTCGGCACCGGAGGCATTGCGCCACGCGTTCGGTTGCGGCCAGCCATCGCGCGGCGCCACCAGCCGCAGATCGTACAGCCCGCCATTGCCCATCGCACGCGCGACGGCACCAATATTGTCAGCCAGTTGCGGGCGCACCAGGACCACCACCGGACTATTGCCGAGTGGCACCAAATCCGCCCCGCCGTCGCGTCCGGTCATGAATGCGCCGGCTTGCGCCGGTACCAGATGCTGCCGCCGCCTTTTCGATCTTCCAGCGTAACGCCCATGGCCAGCAGCGCCTGCTTCAGCCGGTCGGCCTCCGGCCAGTCCTTCGCCGCCCGCGCGTCCAGCCGCGCCGCCACCAGCGCTTCGATCGCGCGGGCATCGTCGCCAAGCCGCTCGAACCAGGCATCCGGCGTCTGTTGCAGCACGCCCATGATGCCGCCCGCCGCGCGCAGCCCGGCGCCCGCCGCTGCGTCGCCAGCGAATGCCGCATCCGCCAGCCGATGCATCTCGGCGATGGCCTGCGGCGTATTCAGATCGTCGCACAGCGAATCGAGCACCGGCGCGGGCAGGTCACCCACGCCACCTGGCACGCGTTCCAGCGCGCGATACCAGCGGTCCAGATCCTTGCGGGTTTCCTCCAGCGCGGCATCGGAAAAATCCAGCGTGCCGCGATAATGCGAGCGCAGCAGCAACAGCCGGATCGCCTCGCCCGGCGCTTTGTCCAGCACGTCGCGCACGGTGCAGAAATTGCCGAGGCTTTTCGACATTTTCTCGTTGTTCACCAGCAGCATACCGTTGTGCAGCCAGGTTCTGGCGAAGCTGCTGCCGGGGAAGGCGCAGCACGACTGCGCCATCTCGTTCTCATGGTGCGGGAACAGCAAATCCTGCCCGCCGCCGTGAATATCGAACGTCTCGCCCAGGTAGCGCCACGACATCGCGCTGCACTCGATATGCCAGCCCGGCCGCCCACGGCCCCACGGGCTGTCCCAGCCCGGCAGATCGGGCGTGGATGGCTTCCACAGCACGAAATCCCCAGCGTCGCGCTTGTACGGGGCGACATCGACCCGCGCCCCGGCCAGCAGTTCATCTGGCGAGCGGCCGGATAGCGCGCCGTACAAGGGGTAGCTCGCCACCGCGAACAGCACATGGCCCTCGGCGGCGTAGGCGTGGCCGCCAGCGATCAGCCGCTCGATCAGGTCGATCATCTCGGCGATATGCGCGGTGGCGCGCGGCTCGATATCCGGCAGCAATGCGCCGAGTTCGGCCATGTCGGCGTGATAATCTGCGGTGGTGCGCGCGGTGATCGCGGCAATCGGCTCGCCCGACTCAGCCGCCCGCGCGTTGATCTTGTCGTCTACGTCGGTGATGTTGCGCACATAAGTCACCTGCGGGAACAGGCGGCGCAGCAGCCGCGCCAGCACGTCGAACACCACCACCGGGCGCGCGTTGCCCAGATGGGCCCGGTCGTACACCGTCGGGCCGCACACATACATCCGCACATGCGACGGATCGAGCGGCACAAAACGCTCGCGGCGGCGGGTCAGGCTGTTGTGGAAACGCAATTCGGGCATCGGGGCTCCGGGAGCTTCGGCGCGCCTTTCTCGGCCAGTGCAGCACGCGAATCAATCGCTGGCTTGACAGCGCAGGCAAGCCGCCGCGTAACCCGCCCCATGTCGATCGCCCACGCCCCCACCCCCGCGCGCACGCGCCTGATCAACACCGGGATCGCCGTGGGCGGCGCGGGCGGCATCGCGGCCACCGGGCTGGTGGCCTGGTTCGGCGCCGTCGCCATCGGCCAGGATGTGCTGCGGGCCAGTTGGGCGATCCCGGCCACCATCGCGCTGCATTTAGTGCAGCAGTTCATCTCGGCGCTGGCCTGGCGGCTGCTGAACGGCAGCCCGCCGCCATCCTTGCTGGCCTGGTTCCAAATTCGCTGGATACGCGAATCGGTCAACTCGCTGCTGCCGGTGGCACAACTCGGCGGCAACCTTGCCGCCATCCGGCTGCTGGCGCAGCGCGGCCTGCCAGTGCCGCGCGCGGCAGCCGGAACGATACTGGACGTGACCGTGGAAGCGCTGACGCAATTCCTATTCACCCTGCTCGGCGTCGCGGTGCTGGCCGCCGTCAGCAGCGATCATGCGTGGCGGCCATGGCTCGGCGGCGGGCTGGGATTGATGGGGGCAGGCATCGCCGGTTTCGTGCTGGCGCAACGGGCCGGCCTGCTCCGGCTGATCGAGGCGCTGGCCAGCCGGATGAGCCGATTCGTCCCAGCGGTGCAGGCCGATACGTTGCGCGGGCTGCACGACGACCTGATGCGGCTGCAACGCGACCGGGGCGGACTGCTCCAAGCCACCGCATTGCACCTGCTCGCCTGGATGCTCGGCGCGGCTGAGACCTGGTTAGCACTGCTGGCGATGGGTCAATCGCGCGGGGCGCTCGCAGCGCTGGTGATCGAAAGCCTCGGCATGGCCGCGCGCAGCGCCGGGTTCGCGGTACCCGGCGCGCTCGGCATTCAGGAAGGCGGCTTCGTGCTGGCGGCAGCTTTGTTCGGCATTCCGCCGGATAGCGCCATCGCGCTGTCAATGGTCAAGCGGCTGCGCGAACTCGCGGTCGGCGTGCCCGGACTGCTGGCCTGGCAGTGGACGGAGGGGCGGCGCTTCCTGCGCCGCGCCCGTTAGGCCACCAACGGCGCGCGCTCCATGCTCGCCCGCGCCCACGCCGCCGCCGCGTCCTCATCGAACAACTCGGTCAGCTTCTTCATCATGGTGCCGCCGAGTTCCTCGGCATCGACAATGGTCACCGCGCGGCGGTAATAGCGGGTCACGTCGTGGCCGATGCCGATGGCGATCAGTTCGACCTGATTGCGCCCCTCGATCTCGCGTATCACTTCGCGCAGATGGCGCTCCAGATAGTTGCCGGGATTGACCGACAGCGTGCTGTCATCGACCGGCGCGCCATCGCTGATCACCATCAGGATGCGCCGGTGCTCGGGGCGCACCACCAGGCGGCGATAGGCCCATTGCAGCGCCTCGCCGTCGATATTCTCCTTCAGCAACCCCTCACGCAGCATCAGGCCGAGATTCTTGCGCGCCCGCCGCCACGGCGCGTCGGCCGCCTTGTAGATGATATGGCGCAGGTCGTTGAGCCGGCCGGGATTGCGCGGCTTGCCCTCGGCCACCCAGCGCTCACGCGACTGGCCGCCTTTCCAGGCGCGGGTGGTGAAGCCCAGCACTTCCACCTTCACCGCACAGCGCTCCAGCGTGCGGGCGAGGATATCGCCGCACATGGCGGCGACCGTAATCGGGCGGCCGCGCATACTGCCCGAGTTGTCGATCAGCAGCGTCACCACCGTATCGCGGAACTCGGTGTCGCGCTCGCGCTTATAGGACAGCGCGATCATTGGGTTGACGACGACGCGGGCCAAGCGGCCAGCGTCGAGAATGCCTTCTTCCAGGTCGAAATCCCAGGCGCGGGTCTGCTGGGCCAGCAAGCGGCGTTGCAGCCGGTTGGCCAGCTTGGACACCACGCCCTGCAAGTTCTGCAACTGCTGGTCGAGCTGCTGGCGCAGACGGCTCAGTTCGTCGGCGTCGCACAGATCCTCAGCCGAGATTTCCTCGTCGTGCAGCTTGGTGAAGGCGCGGTAGCCGATATCGGAATCGGGAATCGGCTTGTCGCGGCGCGGCTGCGGGCCGCCAGGGCGGTCCTCGCCCTCAGCGGCGGCCGAATCATCCTCGCTGCCGTCGCTGCTGTCGTCCTCGGCGGCCTCGCCTTCCATCTCCTGCGGCTGCGCGCCGAGCATGGACTCGTCTTCCGATTTGCTCTGGCCCTCGCCTTCCTCGCTGGAATCCTGCGGCCCGGATTCTTCACTGCCGTCGTCGCCTTCCTCGCCCTGCTCGGGCTCGGCCTCCACTTCGGCTTCGGCCAATTCCAGCGCGGCGAGCAGCTTGCGGGCGGCGCGCGTGTAAGCGGTCTGGTTGCCCTGGTGACGCGCCATTTCGTCGAGCGCGGTATCGGCGGACTGGCCAAGCGTGTCGCGCCACATCTCCAGCACCCGGCGCGCGGCGGGCGGGCTGCTAACGCCAGACATGCGCTCGCGGGCCAGCAGCGACAATGCGGCGGCGACCGGCAACTGATCCTTGCGGGTCATCCGGTCGTAGCCCTCAGCCTCGCATTCCTCGGCCAGCTTGGCGCGCAGGTTGGAGGCGACGCCCGCCATGTGCTTGGCGCCGAACACTTCCACGCGCGCCTGTTCCAGCGCGTCGTAGGCGTCCTTCGCCTCGCGCCGCGCTGGCATTCGCGCGGCATGCACCGCGTCGTCGTGATGGCGCAGCCGTAGCGCCTGGCTGTCCGCCGCCCCGCGCAACCGCGCCATCTCGGTGGCAGGCAACGCCCGCGTCGGCAACGGCAGCCGCACCCGTTTGCCCGCCACGCCCGAGGGGCCGGGCTGGAACGCAACCTGCACCTCGTTGGACTGGGCGAGCGCCCGCACCGCACCGGCGGTGGCACGCTTGAATTCTTCCGACCGGGTGTTGTCTTTGCTGCCGCTCATGTCGGGGTCTCCGGTTCGCTCAGTCCGCGGGCGCGGAGTTCGTGTTCGACGGCTGCCTTCAACGGCACGAGGTCACGCTGCGCCGTTGTCCACACGCGTTCGCTCAAGACCTTGTGGTATTCGTGCCGGTAAAAATTGCCAAGATCGGCAATCGCTCTCCACGGCAGGTCGTATCGGCTTCGCGTTGCCTCGGTGAGCCGCCGGGACGCTTCGGAGATGACCTCAAGGCAACGCGACACAGCATGCAGTGTGCGCTTGTCGCCAACGAACGCTGCAAACGGCATATCGCTGGTGAATTCGCTCACGAGGCCGATGTATTCTAGAATATCGGCGAGCGCCTGAGTGTCGTCCTCAAAAGGCATAAACCGCGTCTCGCTCCACATTCGGGCGCACGAAGCGCTTCAGCCCCCGCCGCTCGACGACATCAGTCTTGATCGGGAACAAATCGCCAACAAACTGCGTTATCGCCACGTACTCGAACAATCCCATTGGAATGTCCGGCGCGATATCCAACAGAATATCGATGTCGCTCTCAGGTCCCGCGTCACCGCGCGCCACCGAGCCGAACAGCGCGGCGTGGGCAACGCCCCGCCGCCGCAGTTCGGCTTCGTGCGCTTTCAGCGTCGCAAGGACATGATCGCGATCCATCGCGTCACCCCGCCTTGCGGGTGAACGAGCCGGTGGCGACCTCCTCATTGAAGCAGCGCTGGTAGTATTCGGCCACCGTGCTGCGCTCGGCCTCGTCGCACTTGTTGAGGAACGTCATCCGGAAAGCGAAGCCCACATCGTTAAAGATGCGTGTGTTTTCGGCCCAGGTGATCACCGTGCGCGGCGACATCACCGTGCTGATATCGCCGTTGATGAACCCCGCTCGGGTCAGGTCGGCCAGCGCCACCATGCTCTCGATACGCTTCTTCATCGCCTTGTCGGTGGGCTCGACACCCATCTTGGCCATGACGATCTCGGTTTCCTGGCCGTGCGGCAGATAATTCAGCGTGGCGACGATGTTCCAGCGGTCCATCTGGCCCTGATTGATCTGCTGGGTGCCGTGATACAGGCCGGTGGTGTCGCCGAGGCCCACCGTGTTGGCGGTGGAGAACAGCCGGAACGCAGGATGCGGGCGGATCACCCGGTTCTGGTCCAGCAGCGTCAGCTTGCCTTCCACCTCCAGCACGCGCTGGATCACGAACATCACGTCCGGGCGGCCGGCATCGTATTCGTCGAACACCAGCGCGCAGGGATGCTGCAACGTCCAGGGCAGGATGCCCTCGCGGAATTCGGTGATCTGCTTGCCGTCCTTCAGCACGATGGCGTCCTTGCCGATCAGATCGATGCGGCTGATGTGGCTGTCCAAGTTCACCCGGATGCACGGCCAGTTCAGCCGCGCCGCCACCTGCTCGATATGGGTGGATTTTCCGGTGCCGTGATAGCCCTGGATCATCACCCGGCGGTTGAACGCGAACCCGGCCAGGATCGCCACCGTGGTCTCGCGGTCGAAGCGGTAGGTGGGGTCGATGTCCGGCACGTGCTCGGTGCGCGTGCTGAAGGCGGGCACGTGCATGTCGGTGTCGATGCCGAACGTCTCGCGCGGGTTTACCGTCGTGTCGGGCAGACTGATGGCCGATGTCGGCGCGGTGGCGCGTTCGGAGTTCACGGCAACGTCGTTCATAGGCCAGCAATCCTGTGGTTTCCGGGCAGACTACTCCCGGGTTGCGGGGATGGGTAGCTCAGCCGGCCGCAGTCATGCGCGGTTCCGTGAGGCGGCCCCGGAGGGCGGCGTAGGCGAGGTTGATGGTCTTCAGCCGCTCCTCGGCCGCGCGGTCGCCGCCATTGGCGTCGGGGTGGTGGCGTTTGGCGAGAGTCTTGTAGCGGGCCTTCAGCTCATCGAGGGTGAGCGGCCATGACAGGCCGAGGGCGGCGAGCGGCTCGCGCATCTCGGATGGCGCCGTGTTGGCGTGCTGGCGGCGGGCCGCGTCGGCGCGGGCGGCGCGGCCGGCGTTCAGCACGTGCATCGGGTCGCGCAGCATGTCGTCGTCGATGCGGGCGCCGAGGCGGCCGAGCGGCCAGGTGGGGCGCTGCCAGCCGGTGTCGGCGCGAAGCTGGGCCTCGATCTGGTCCGGGCTCATGCCCTTGTAGAAATCCCACCCGGCGTTGTGCTCGCGGACATGGTCGAGGCAGAACCACCAGTAATCGTTCAGCGAAGCGCGGGATTTGGGCGCGCGATACTCGCCGGGCGCGCCGCAGCCGGGCAGGTCGCAATGGCGGCCCGGCGCCGCTGGATCGGGCGCGTAGGCCCGGGAGCGCGTGGGGCGTCGGGTCATGTGAGGGATATGTGCGGCCGGGGAGGGGGTTTGAAAAGGGGGATTTGCACCCCGGGGGATTTGCGCGCCCGGCGGCGGCGGGCCATACCGCATGGCATGACCGACCGCCGCACCCGCATCGAGGCCACCCTGCGCGAGCGCTTCGCGCCGCTCGTGGTGTCCGTGACCGACGACAGCGCCCAGCACGCCGGCCATGCCGGGGCCGCACCCGGCGGGCAGACGCATTTTTCCGCGCTCGTGGTGTCGGACGCATTCGTGGGGACGACGCGGGTGGCGCGGTCGCGGGCGGCGCATGACGCGCTGGCGGCGGAGTTCGCCGGCGGGCTGCATGCGCTGGCGCTGACCCTTCGGACGCCGGACGAGCATGGGGCGGTAACGAAGAGGTAATTTCCGCGCGGTATCCCGCGGCTGTAGCGCAGGAGGAGGGCGAATGGCCGCAGCGCGACGTGGCCGCAGGCGGGCGCACAGCGCAACCGCATCGGCATGAACCGTCGGCACAGGCTGGTGCGGCGCGACACGGTGACCGATGCGGCGCGCCACGACAGTTTGGAGCTTGCGGCGGTGCCCGACCCGGCCAAGGCTCAACCCGGCCAGGGCCTGGGAGTTCACAAGGGGCGCAAGGACGGTGGCTGGCTACGCCACGTAGCGGCCGCCGCCGGCTTCGCGGGCCTGGCCCATGGCGGCCAACACTTCGAGCATGGGGGCGAGCTTGGCCGGGCGGACGCCGCGGAACTGGCGGGCGAGATCGGCGGGGCCGGCGCGTCCGGCGCGGGCCAGGGCGGCGCGGAGGGCGACGTATTGCGCGTCCGGCTTCTTGGGCCAGGTCGGCAGGGCCGCGTCCGGCTCGACCGGCATGGCGAGCTGTTCGCGGCGGGCGACCTGCGCCGCCTCGCCCGGAGCCTGGTATTCGGGGCGCAGCCAGCGCACGAGGCCGGCGGCTTCCTCGGCCACACGCTCCCGGTTCAAGGCCACCACCTTCTCCACGATGGCGGCGGCGGGGAGGTCGGCGGGCCAGCCATAGGCGGCGGCCACGGCCGCGTCCAGGCGGTCGTGCAGGTGGCGCAGCACCTCGACATGCCCGGCATCGAACACGTCGCGCTCGGCTGGCGTGAGGGGCTGGCCGGCGCGGATGGCGGCGAGGACGTTGTAGAGGCCGGTCAGGGTCAAATGAGGGTGGGCGGCCATGCGGTGCTTGCGCAGTGCGTCCAGTTCCTCCGCCAGCGCGGCGATCTCGGCGGTCTGTGCCGGGGTGGCGGCTGGGAAGGGGAAGGGGTCGAAGCAACGCGTCTTATTGTAGCGGGGGTCATTGCCGAACCCTAACCAGCCTCCTGCGGCCGGCGCCCAAGCTCCGTGAATGCGCGAGGACAGCACTCCCAGGTGAAAGGCGTCGCCAGTGGCAACGCATACAAGCAGATTGTCTGGCAGCACTGCTGCGAGTTGGAATACAAATAGGCGGTACTTCGCAGTTTCCACAGTAGCCACGTAACGGGGGAGCCCGCGCAGCGCCGACCGTAGCACAGCGTTGTTCCGGCCAAAGAGCCACCAATTCAGTCGCCTGTAATCCTCATTGTTCTGATCCCGCTCCGGCTTCACGTGCAGCAGCAAGTGTTGGAACACTGCCGGGAACCGCTGCCGCACCTCCGCTTCCGTCAG
>JANYDF010000027.1 GCA_025359905.1 Rhodospirillales bacterium | reverse complement strand
GCCGGGTGGAGACGGATGTGCGCTTTCGCGCGTTCTACGAGCGCGCCCGCCGCGCGGTGATGGACGTGCGCTGCGCCGCGCTGCCGCTGCCTAAGGACAAACTAGGCCGCATCAACGATCTAACTTTTCGTTTCCGGCCCTGATGCCGGGACGGCCCGCGACACACTTATGCCAACAACTTAGGCCAACACCTTGCGCCAACACTTTCAGATGGTGACCCGATGACCGATTCCCGCCTGATCCTTCCCGGTGCCTCGCTTGGCCGGCGCGGCTTCGTCGCCAGCGGCGCTGCTTTGCTCGCGGTGCCGCTCGCGCCACTGAATGCCTTCGCCCAAACGGCGGCGGCTCCGCCTGCGACGGCGGTGATCGACGTCGACAAGGCGCGCGCCGAGCCGATCCCGATTGCCATCCCGGTGCTGGGGTCGACCGGCGGGCCGGCCGACAAGCTGGCGCGCGATATCGCCATGGTCATCACCAACAACCTCGCCCGTTCGGGCCTGTTCCGCCCGCTCGATCCGGCGCAGTTCGCGGGCGAGGGGCCAGAGGCCGGCGCGCCGAATTTCCAGAACTGGAAAGCGGCGGGCGTGCAGGCGCTTGTCACGGGCAAGGTCGAAAGCCAGGGCGGCGACAAGGTGCGCGTGGAGTTCCGGCTGTGGGATGTGCTGCCGCAGGCACAGATTCAGGGCACCGCCTACACCACCACGCTGAGCAACTGGCGGCGTATCGCCCATATCATCAGCGACGTGATCTACGAGCGCCTGCTGGGCGAGAAGGGCTACTTCGACACCCGCGTGGTCTATATCGCCGGCACCGGCCCGCGCGACCGCCGCATCAAGCGCCTGGCGATCATGGATCAGGACGGCGAGAATAACCGCTTCCTGACCGATGGCGGCTTCCTGGCGCTGACGCCGCGCTTTCACCCGACGCGCGACCAGATCGTGTTCATGAGCTACGCGCGCAACCGGCCGCGGGTGTACCTGTTCGACCTGGGCACCGCCCATCAGCAATTGCTCGGCGAATTTGAGGGAATGACGCTGTCGCCGCGCTTCACCCCGGACGGCAACGGCGTGGTGATGGCGCAGACCGGCAACGGCGGCTCGGACATTTATGTGGTCGATCTGGCGACGATGCGGCCGCGCCGGCTGACCGACTCGGGCGGCGCTATCGACGTCTCGCCCTGCTTCAGCCCGGACGGCACGCAGATCGTGTTCAACTCCGACCGTGGCGGCGACCAGCAGCTTTACCTGATGAACGCCGACGGCAGCGGCGCCAAACGGATTAGCTATGGCGCTGGCCGCTACGCGACCCCGGTTTGGTCGCCGCGCGGCGACCTGATCGCCTTCACCCGGATTAGCGGTGAGAATTTTGCCATCGGCGTGATGCATCCCGATGGCACCGGCGAGCGCATTCTGTCGGAAAGTTACTACGTCGAGGGGCCGACCTTCGCGCCGAATGGCCGCGTGATCATGTTCTGGCGTGAGACTCCGGCCACGGATGCGCGCGGCCGGGGCTTTTCGGCCAAGCTGGTATCCATCGACATCACCGGCTTTAACGAGCGCGCAGTGCAGACTCCCACCGACGCATCCGATCCGGCGTGGTCGCCTCTGTTGTCTTGAGGGCCACGATGCTAAAAGAAATGCGGTAACATGGATGGGATGTGTCTCGGCCATGACACAACGCCTTGACCGGCTTTGTTTCGTCGCGCTAATCGCCACGCCGTGCACTGCGGGCGGCGGCTCACCTAGAGTTGCCGTGCCGTCAGGACAGCCGTTTACCTCCACCTGCAGCCTCCAAGGATTCCACCTAGGGGGTTGCGTCCGCTCGGACCTCTTCCAGGGAAGCAAGTGAAATGAACATCAAGACCTTCGGTGCGTTGGCTATTGTGGCCCTGCTGGCCGCCTGCTCTGACAGCCCCACCACCATGACCGAAACCAAGGGCGCCGGCGCCGGCGCCGCGTCGGCTGGCATCGTGCCGGGCAGCCAGGAAGACCTGGTGGCCAACGTCGGCGACCGCGTGTTCTTCGGCTTCGACAAGTCGGCCCTGAGCGCCGATTCCAAGTCGACTCTGGACCGTCAGTCGGCTTGGCTGGCCAAGTACAGCAGCAACAATGTGCAGATCGCCGGTAACTGCGACGAGCGCGGCACCGAGGAATACAACATCGCGCTCGGCGCCCGCCGCGCCAGCTCGGCCCGCGACTACCTCGTCGCCAAGGGCGTGGCCGGTGGCCGCATCACCACGATCAGCTACGGCAAGGACCGCCCGGTCGCCCTCGGCTCGAACGAGGACGCCTGGAAGCAGAACCGTAACGCGATCACCTCGGTTCGCTAATTCGGGCTGCTGGCGACGCTGACGCATCCGAACGGTACTGGCCAGCGGCATATCGCCGCTGGCCGATCCGTCTTGCTGGCGGCCGGTGGCCGCCAGTTTTTCGGTTGCTCCAGCTTTTTTTGGTTACCCATGACCAATCCACCCGTGAAACCGCCTTGCGCTGTGGCCTGACGGTTGCCGACCGGCTGTCCTGCCGGCGGCAGAGCGAGTGACGCCCCGCCAGTGCATTGTTGGCGGTTTTGCGTTTTAGATCAGTCGTTTAAAATTCGGATTAGCAGCGTAGACACGGATGTGCCGATGGTGCGGCCAGCCCGATGCCCGGCACGGCTCGGCGGGTAAGGAGTTGGGACGATGCAGCATTTGCTGGCGGCTTGTTTGGCGCTGGGTTTCGTTGCCTGCGTCCCGCCTGCCTTCGCACAACAGATCGAAAGCCGCGAAGGCATTCAGTTGCGGGATCAGATCCTGGAACTGCGCCAGGAAGTGCAGTCGCTGCGCGACTCGGCTGGGCGCGGCGGTTCGTCGCTTGGCGGCGCCCAATCTGCCCCAGTGGCCGTGGCGCCATCGGACATCACCGCGCAATTGCTGGATCGCGTGCAACGTCTCGAAGACGCGATACGGATGTTGAACGGCCGCATCGACGAATTGAATAACGCCCGCCAGCGTGGCCAAGACGATCTCGCCAAGCAAATCGGCGACCTGAATTTCAAGCTCGATAGCATGGCCGGCGGCGCGCCGGCCGGCTCCAGCCCGAATGTTGCCCCGGCTGCTAACCCGCCGGTCGCGGGTGCCGGGCCGGCACAATTGAGCCCGCCGCCCGGCAATCTGGGCGGCAGTGGCGATTTCGGCCCGGCCCCGTCCGGCACGCCGCCGGTTCCGCCGGTTCCGCCGCCGTTACCGCCGCTGAAGCGCACCGCCGAGACAATTTTGCGCGACGGCAACACGGCCCTGGCGCGGCGTGACTTTTCTGGGGCCGAGGCGGCCGCGCGCGAAGTGCTGGCCCAGCCCAAGTCGCCGCGCGCATCGGACGCGCAGTTCCTGCTCGCCCAGTCGCTGGCTGGCCGGAAGGATTACTCAGGTGCCGCCGTCGCCTACGATGACAGCTACACCCGCAGCCGCACCGGGGCGCATGCGCCGGATGCGCTGCTCGGCTTGGCGAATTCGCTCAGCGCGATCAACGAGCGCAAGGCGGCATGCGAAACGCTCGATAAGCTGCGCGCCGAATTCCCCGCTCTGCGGACGGATCTGAAAGATCCCGCCGCGCTGGCGCGCAAGAACGCCGGCTGCCGCTGAACGCCGCTGCCCGGCGTGGACCCGCTGCCGGCTGCGGAATTCGCCACGCTGATGGCGCCGCTGGGGCCGTTCGAGCCGAAGCCCCGCATCGCGGTCGCCGTCTCTGGTGGCGCCGATAGTTTGGCGCTGGCGTTGCTCGCCCAGCGCTGGGCCATGGCGCGCGGTGGCGATGCACTCGGGCTGATCGTCGATCACGGTCTGCGCGCCGCCTCGGCGGGCGAAGCGGCGGCGACGCTGCAACGCCTCGCGGCGCAGGGTATCGCGGCACAACTCCTCACGCTGACCGATTTAATGCCTGGCCGAGCACTGGCCTCTCGCGCCCGCGCTGCGCGCTATGCGGCCTTGACGGCGGCGTGCGCGGGTGGCGGGCGGCTGCACCTGCTGCTTGGCCACCATGCAGCGGATCAGGCGGAAACCGTAGCCATGCGGATGCTGGCGGGCAGTGGCCCGTACGGCTTAGCGGCTATGCCGGCACTGAGCGAAACCAGCGAATTGCGCCTGTTGCGGCCGCTTCTATCCGTCGCGCCCGCACGGCTGCGCGCGACCTTGCGCGCGGCGGGGCTGGGTTGGGTCGAAGATCCGTCGAACGGCAATCCGGCGGCGCAGCGCGCCCGCTTGCGCGCCGCCCGGCGCGACCGCGACGGCGACGGTCCGGCGACCCGTGCAGCCGGCACCACCGCCGCCGCGCGCGGCCGGGTACGTGCGCGCGGCGAACGGCAGTCGGCAGTGGTGCTCGGCAGCCGGGCGTGGCTGGCTCCTGAAGGATTTGCCGTGTTGACTCCGGGGCAGATCGAACCTGCGGCGCTGGCGGGGCTGATCCGCATGGTCGCTGGTTCCGAATGGCCGGTGTCTTCACAACAAATTGCATTGCTGGCGCGCTCGTTGGGGCCTGCCACGCTGGGCGGCGCGCGGCTGCTGTCGGCTGGGCGGCTGCGGCCGGGCGGCTGGCTGGTGGTGCGCGAAGCGGCGGCGATGCAGGAACCGGCGCTGGCCCGCATCGGCGCCAAGTGGGATGGGCGCTTCGTGCTGACAGGTGGCGTGACGGCGGATGGGCTGGCGCTTGGCGCGCTAGGGGAGGCCAGCGCGCGATTGCGGCACATGTCGCCACTGCCCGCCGCAGTCCTCGCCACGCTGCCCGCACTTTGGCGCAATGCAGAACTGGTGGCGGTGCCGCATTTGCATTATTCTACTGACAAGCTGAGCGAGGGTTATCGGATAACGTTTGCGCCAGGCGTTGCCGCCACATTTCCGGCGTTTTGGCCTGCCGCTGCGAAAATTAGCCTGCCAACTTTGCAACCCCGGTGATCGCGTGGGGGATGCGAAGTGGGGCGCGGCACCCTATGTTGACCTGCACCCGGAGGTTCGGCCACGATCGTAGTGTGTGAATACGCGCTGCGGGACCCGCAAGCCGACTGGGGCGTGGACCGCGTCTGATTGGTCCGGCCTACTGCGACATGACTGGATGGCCGGTTGCGGCCAGGGAACGAGATGAGCAATTTCGGTCGTAATTTAGCGCTTTGGGTCATCATCGCACTGCTGCTGGTGGTGCTGTTCAACCTGTTTCAGCCGGGCACTGGCCGGAGCTCGGACGCGCAGATAGCGTATTCCGACTTCATGGCGGAAGTGAATGCCGGTCGCGTTAAGGAAGTGGCTATCCAGGGCCGTCTGTTGACTGGGCACCTGACCGACAATCGCACCTTCCAAACTTATATGCCGGAAGACGCGACGCTCAGTCAGCGGCTGGTCGATAAGGGCGTGCGCGTGGTGGCTAAGCCGGAAGAAAGCGATGTGCCGCCGCTGCTGCACATCCTGCTGAACTGGTTCCCGATGCTGTTGCTGATCGGTGTCTGGGTGTTCTTCATGCGCCAGATGCAGGCCGGTGGCGGCAGGGCAATGGGCTTTGGCAAGTCCCGAGCGCGCATGCTCACCGAGAAGCAGGGCCGCGTGACCTTCGACGACGTGGCCGGCATCGACGAAGCCAAGTCCGAGTTGCAGGAAATCGTCGAGTTCCTGAAAGACCCGCAGAAATTCCAGCGCCTTGGCGGCAAGATCCCCAAGGGCGTACTGCTGGTCGGCCCACCGGGCACCGGCAAGACTCTTCTGGCCCGCGCCATCGCGGGTGAGGCGAATGTGCCGTTCTTCACCATTTCCGGTTCGGACTTCGTCGAGATGTTCGTCGGCGTCGGCGCCAGCCGGGTGCGCGATATGTTCGAGCAGGGCAAGAAGAACGCCCCGTGCATCATCTTCATCGACGAAATCGACGCGGTCGGCCGCCATCGCGGCGCCGGCCTGGGCGGCGGCAACGATGAGCGTGAGCAGACCCTCAACCAGATGCTGGTCGAGATGGACGGCTTCGAGAGCAACGAGGGCGTGATCCTCATTGCCGCGACCAACCGCCCTGACGTGCTCGACCCAGCACTGCTGCGTCCTGGCCGCTTCGACCGGCAGGTTGTGGTGCCGAACCCGGATGTCGGCGGGCGCGAAAAGATCCTGCTCGTGCACATGCGCAAGGTGCCGCTGGCCAGCGATGTCGATCCGAAGGTGATTGCACGCGGCACGCCGGGTTTCTCGGGCGCCGACTTGGCCAACCTTGTCAACGAAGCCGCCTTGCTCGCCGCACGCATCGGCAAGCGCGTGGTAGCGATGGCGGAGTTCGAGAACGCCAAGGACAAGGTGATGATGGGCGCCGAGCGCCGCAGCCTCGTGATGAGCGAGGACGAAAAGCGGATGACCGCGTACCACGAAGCCGGTCACGCCATCACGAGCCTGCATGAGCCGGAATGCGACCCGATCCACAAGGCCACCATCATCCCGCGCGGCCGTGCGCTTGGCATGGTGATGAACCTGCCGGAAGGCGACCGCTATTCCATGAGCAAGGCCAAGCTGATCTCGCAAATCGTGCTGGGCATGGGCGGACGCGCGGCGGAGGAGCTGATCTTCGGTGCCGACAAGGTGTCGAACGGCGCCTCCAGCGACATCAAGATGGCCACCAGCATCGCCCGCCGCATGGTCACTGAATGGGGCATGAGCGACAAACTTGGCATGATCGCCTATGGCGACAACAGCCAGGAAGTCTTCCTCGGCCACTCGGTGACGCAGAACAAGAACGTCAGCGAGGTCACGGCGCGCGAGATCGACGCCGAGATCAAGGCGATCATCGACGCGGCGTATGCCAAGGCGATGCGCACGCTGAAGGAGAATATCGAGGAACTGCACCGCCTTGCGCGCGGCTTGCTGGAGTACGAGACCCTGAGCGGGGATGACATCCAGAAGGTGCTGCGCGGCGAACTGATTATCCGCAAGGTGGTCGATGAGCCCGCACCGGAGACCCGCCGCGCATCGGTGCCGCCCGCCGGGCGGCCGGTGCCGCCGCCGGGCGGCCTTGGTGCTGCCCCGCAGCCCGGCTAGCCGAGATGCGGCATGATACTGGGCCGGAGCGCGCAAGTGCTCCGGCCTTTGTTTTGTCCAGCGTACCGCTGATCGAACCGCTCGGCCTGCTGCATGGGCGCGCGGCTGCCGAAGCGGTGGCAGCGGGCCATGCCTACTGGCTCGCTGGTGGCCCGGCGGCGTTTTGTTTGGCCCGTGTTGACGGCCACATCGTCCCGGCGCGCGAACTGGCACCGAGGCCGCAGGCATTGACCTTTGCTCCGCCAAACTGGGCTGGCTTGCCGGATGGGCCGTTGGTCATGGGCATCGTCAACGTCACGCCGGACAGTTTCAGCGACGCCGGGCGCTATGCGGCAACCGGTGCCGCCATCGCGGCTGGGCGCGCCATGGCGGCCGCCGGCGCTTCGGTGGTCGATGTCGGCGGCGAGTCGACGCGTCCGGGCGCGCAGGCAACGCCGATTGCCGAGGAACTGGCGCGTGTGCTGCCGGTGGTGCGTGCGCTAGCGGCAGATGGCATCGTGGTGTCCATCGACACGCGCAACGCCGCAACCATGGCAGCCGCCCTCGACGCCGGGGCGCGCATTGTCAACGACGTCTCGGCGCTCACCTACGATCCCGCCGCCTTGGCGCTGGTGGCTGCACGGGCTTGCCCGGTGGTGCTGATGCATATGCGCGGCGATCCGGCCACTATGCAGCGGCTGACCGGCTACGGCGACGTGGCGCGCGATGTGACAATCGAACTGGCTGTCCGGCTGGATGCAGCGGTGCGGGCGGGGATCAGCCCGGATCGTATCGCGCTCGACCCAGGAATCGGCTTCGCCAAAGCGCCGGGACAGAACGAAGAATTGCTCGACCGCCTGCCGATGCTGCTGAACCTCGGCTGCCGATTGCTAGTCGGCGTGTCGCGCAAAGGGTTCATCGGGCGGTTGTCGGGTGAGGCGGATGCGATGCGGCGCCTATCTGGCTCGCTGGCGGCGGGTTTGCTGGCGCTGCTCGGCGGCGCGGCAATACTGCGGGTTCACGACGTCGCGGAAACCATGCAGGCGGTGCGGGTCTGGCAGGGTATCCACACCGCCCCGGACCGTTGATCTGGCATACTGCGATGGCGACCGGGCAACTGTTCGGTAGTAATCTTCTGGCCAATATCGTCCCGCACCCGAGAACCGGATCGCACCAATGTCCCCAGTACGTCGCCTGTTTGGCACCGACGGCATTCGCGGCACCGCCAATGCCGATCCGATGACCGCCGAGATTGCGCTCAAGCTCGGGCAGGCGGCCGGATTGCTGTTCACCCGCGGGGCGCACCGTCATCGCGTGGTGATCGGCAAGGACACGCGGCTGTCTGGGTACATGATCGAACCGGCGCTGGTCGCCGGGTTTGTCGGCGCCGGTATGGACGTGCACCTCGTCGGCCCGCTGCCGACCCCGGCCATCGCCATGCTGACGCGCAGCCTGCGGGCCGACCTTGGCGTGATGATTTCGGCCAGCCACAACCCGTTCGAGGATAACGGCATCAAGCTGTTCGGCCCGGACGGCTACAAACTCTCCGATGCCACCGAGGCACAAATCGAGGCAATGATGGCCTCCGATCTGTCCGGCAAGCTGGCGGCCCCGGCGAAACTTGGCCGCGCGACTCGGCTCGAAGATGCGCCCGGCCGCTATATTGAGTCGGCAAAGTCGTCGTTCCCGCGCGGTCTGCGGCTGGACGGGCTCAAGATCGTGGTCGATTGCGCGCATGGCGCCGCCTATCGGGTCGCGCCCACGGTGCTGTGGGAACTGGGGGCGGAGGTCATATCGATTGGCGTCGCGCCGGACGGCATGAACATCAACAGCGGTTGTGGGTCCACCGTGCCCGCAACCATGTGCGGCGAGGTGCGCCGCCACGGCGCCGATCTGGGTATTGCGCTGGACGGCGATGCCGACCGGCTGATCGTGTCCGATGAAAAGGGCACCATCGTCGATGGCGACCAAGTGCTCGGGTTGATCGCCCGCTCATGGAGCGAGTCGGGCCGCCTTACCGGTGGCGGCGTGGTGGCGACGGTGATGTCCAATCTCGGCCTTGAACGCTTCCTGACCGGCCGTGGACTGACGCTGGAGCGCACGAAGGTCGGCGACCGCTACGTGGTGGAAAAGATGCGGGCCGATGGCTTTAACCTCGGCGGTGAGCAGTCTGGCCACGTGGTGCTGTCCGACTATGGCACCACCGGTGACGGTTTGGTGGCAGCACTGCAATTGCTCGCGGTGCTGGTGGAGAAGGGCGGCCCGGCCAGTTCGGTGACGCGCGTGTTCCAACCGCTGCCGCAGAAGCTGAAAAGCGTCCGCTTCACCGGCGCGTCGCCGTTGCTGGCGCCCCGCGTGAAGTCGGCGATTGCGGACGCCGAGGCCCAACTTGCTGGCACCGGCCGGTTGCTGATCCGCGCCAGTGGCACCGAGCCGGTCATCCGCGTCATGGCGGAAGGCGAAAGCCAGGACTCGGTGGACAAGCTGGTCGATGGCCTGTGCGACCGCATCCGTGAGGCGACTGAGTCGGAGGCGGACGCCGCTTGATGCCGCCAGCGCCGCCGCGCGGCCGGGTGCTGGTGATCGCCGGGTCCGATTCGGGCGGCGGTGCTGGGATTCAGGCCGATTTAAAGACCGTGGCGGCGCTGGGCGGCTATTGCACAACGGCCATTGCGGCGTTGACCGCGCAGGACACGTTGGGCGTGCATAGCGTGCTTGCGGTGGCGCCTGCGTTCGTGCAGGCGCAAATGCGTTGCGTTCTGGCCGATATCGGCGCGGACGCGGTGAAGACCGGCATGCTCGGCGATCCTGCGACCGTGGCGGCGGTGTGCGAGGTGCTGGAAACCCTGCCGGTCCGGCTGCCGCTGGTGGTCGACCCGGTGATGGTTGCCAAAGGCGGCGCGGCACTGCTGTCGCTGGAAGCGGTGGCGATGCTGACCCGCCGCCTGCTGCCGTTGGCCGCTTTGCTGACGCCCAACTTGCCGGAAGCCGAGGCGCTGGCTGGGATGGCGATACCAAATCTGACCGCGATGCATCATGCCGCCGAGGCGCTGCTAACGCTTGGCGTGCCCGCCGTGCTGCTGAAGGGCGGGCATTTGCCGGGCGGCGAGGTGGTCGATCTGTTGGCCACCGAGGCGGGCACAGTGGAGTTTCGGGCCCCACGCATTTTCAGCCGCCATACCCATGGCACTGGCTGCACGCTGGCCAGCGCCGTGGCCACGGGTTTGGCACAGGGCATGAGCTTGCGCGACGCGGTGGCGCGCGGCCGGGCCTACGTGCGCGCAGCGATTTTGACCGCCCCTGGCTTCGGCGCCGGGCATGGGCCCTTGAACCATGCAGTGACGCTCGACCCTGAGCGGCTGGCGCGCTTTCAGGATGATCAATCCATATGAGGCGTCACCCCGGCGCAGGCCTGGGTCGAACGCCACTGCACCGGCGTTGCTGCCCCGGCGTTGCTGCCCCGGATTTCGGCGTGCGCCGGAATGACGATGAGTCATCGATTGCGCATTGTGGCATTAGCCGGCGATCCGCATGGTGTGCACCGCCGTCATCCGCCCGCCGGGCGGCACGTGGACCAAGCCTGGCTTGTCGCTGAACGCGCCGTCCCAGTCGGCCGGACTGGCGTAGCCGTGCCAGGGCTCGATGCACAGAAATCCAGCACCGGGTTTCATCCACAGTCCAAGCTGCGGCATGTTTTGCCACGACACTTCCAGCGCCGGTGCGCCTGGCGCATGGAAGCGCAGCGATGTGCTGGCCAACTGATCGAAGATCACGGCGTCGGCGGCGAATAGGCCGTCGTGCAGCCGCAGCGTGCGGCCTTCCACCGGCGTTGGTTCGTTGCCCGCCAGCAGCAATCCGCCGCTGACCCGCCGGATCGGCGCCGGTTCCGGCTGAGCGAAGGTGATGCTGTGCGCCTCCTTGGCAACGCCATCCGCGAGCGGCCATCGGAACGCCGGATGTGCCCCCATCGCAGCGGGGAGTGGCTCGCCGGCTGGATTTTCGACTGTGAATTCGATGCTTAACGTGTCGCCGGCAATCGCGTACGTCACGTCGAAGCCGAACGCGAACGGGTAACGGGACCGCGTGTCGGCATCGTCGGTCAAACGAAACCGGCATGACGTCGCGTCGTGATGAACGACGGCAAATCGCCGGTCGCGGGCGAAGCCGTGCTGAGTGAGTTTGTAGCTATGCCCCCGGTGGCGCAGCGTATCGCCCGCCAGCCGGCCGACGATGGGAAATAACACCGGGGCGTGGCGCGGCCATTGCGGCCCGGCCTGCCACAAGAATTCCCGCCCGTCCGCATCGCGCAACGAGCAGAGTTCAGCGCCATCGGCCTTGACCTCGGCGGACAGGGCAGCGTTCGCGATACGGCAGCGGTCCATGGGGCCTCGCAGGACAGGATAGTCCGACGATACCGCAATTGGCCGGCGAAGTGGTGAACCGCCTACTCTGGCAGAGTGCGCGCCATATAGGCCGCCCCAACGCCGTAGCCGCTAACCGATGCGGGACGGACTGCGCTGGCGTGGCGGTAGCCGTGGCGCTCCCAGTAGGAGTGTTTGCCCGCAACTGCGATCAGCGTGGCGTGCCGCAGATTTTCACGCCGTGCCACCGCGAGCATCATGCTGTGAACGGCGCTGCCAAGCCCGGCACCCTGCTTGTGCGGCAGCAATGCGACGTCATGCACGTGCAGCGCGTTGGCATCGGGCGGGCAAACGTAGCTGAGTTCATCGAGTTCTGGCGGCACACCAAGATGCGCCGGATGCGCTACAGCATAGCCGTCATCGGTCATGAAGCAGCCTTGCGGGAACATCCGCAGCCGCTCGGCAAACACGGCGTCCGCTTCGGTCAGGTTGCAGTGGACGATATCGCTGATCCGCTTGACGTCAGGCAGGTCCGACAATCGCATCGGCCGCCAAGCGGCGGCAGGGGCAGGGTGCGGCATGGTACGCCGGGGGTTCGAGGTGAACGGTGGCTGGCGGACAGCGTCCGCCAGCCGGTCTCATAAGGCAGACTGCTACTGGCGCAGCTTGGTCCAGATGCGGTCGTACGCGCGGATCGCCTTCTCGTCGCAGCTTGGCGCGAAGGTGTATTTCCAGTCCTTTGGCGGCAGATATTCGGGCGCCGTCGCCACGGCTTGGTCGGTGAACTTCTCAGCGCCCTTCACGGCCGTCGGGTAGCCCGAGAACGTGGAGTGCAGGCCGGAGTTTTCCGGCTTCAGTAGGAACTCCATGAACAGCTTGGCGTTTTCGACGTTCGGCGCGTGGGTGGGGACAACCATGTTGTCCATCCAAGCGATGCCGCCTTCCTTGGCGAACAGGAATTTCAGCGACGCCTTTTGCGCCCGGGCGCGGCGGAAATCGCCCGACCAGACCTGATGCGCCACCGTTTCGCCAGCCGCCATGCGGTCCTGGATGCCATCGCTGTTATACAGCTTCACGAACGGCTTCTGCTTTTCCAACAGCGCCGAAACTGCCTTCAGGTCGGCGGGGTTGGAGTTGCACTGCGGCTTGCCGAGATAGACCAACGCCAGCGACATCACCTCGGTAGGTGAGCCGAACATGCCGATCTTGCCCTTCAATTCGGCGGGCGGCTCGTAGAACGTCTTCAGGCTATCGACTGGCTTGGTGTAGACGGCAGTGTCGTAGCCGAACGACGTGGTGCCCCAATCGTACGGAATGGAATATTCATTGCCGGGATCCCACGCCGGATTCTGCCAGCGGGTTTCCATGTTGCCGTAGCCTTGCAGCTTGGCGGCGTGGATTTTCTGGATCAGCCCCTCGCGCGACAGGATCTGCACGAAGTCGTGGCTGGCCACCGCGATATCGTAGCCTGCGGCGCCCGACTTCAACTTGGCGAGCAGGGTTTCGTTGGAATCGTAGGTATCCACCGTCACCTTGATCCCGGTTTCCTCGCTGAACTTCTTCACCAGTTCCGGCGAGGTATAGTCGGTCCAGTTGTAGATATGCAGTTCACCCTTGGATTGCGCCTGCGCCTGGGCAGCCACGGCAAGCCCCAGCGCCGCGCCGAGCAATAATTTGGCAAATCGCGTCACGTCGATTCCTTTCCTTGATTGATCAATGCGCTGCTGGCTTGCGGCCAGTCAGCAACAAGGCAGCCATCACCAGCAGCAGCGAAACCCCCAGCAGGATTGCCGAGACTGCGTTGACCTCCGGCGTTACGCCAACCCGCATCATGCCGTAGACATACACCGGCAGCGTCGTCGTTCCAGCGTCCGACACCATCATGCTGATAATGAAATCGTCCAGCGAGGTCACGAACGCCAGCATCGCGCCCGAGGCGATGGCGGGCCCCAGCAATGGGAAGGTGATGCGGCGAAACACCCGCCATTCCGAGGCATACAGATCGCGCGCGGCGTTTTCCGCACTCTGCCCCATGTCGCGCAATCGCGCCCGCATCGGCAGCAGCGCGAACGGAATGCAGAACACCGTGTGCGCCACAATCAAGTTGCCCGCGCCGAGCTTCAGCCCGATGGCGGAAAAGAACACCAGCGTGGTGATCGCCACGACGATCTCGGGCACCACCAGCGGCAGCGCGATTAACCCCTCCGCGGTGCCGCGCAGCCCCGGCAGCTTGCCGCGCTCCAGCGCCAGCACGGCGGCGACGGCGAACGTGGTGGCCAGAATGGTCGCGGCGATGGCGACCACGATGCTGGTGTAGGCGGTGCGGCGAATATCGGGATTGTCCAGCACCAGTTGAAACCAGCGAGTGCTGAACCCGCCCCAGACGGTGACGATCCGGCTGCTGTTGAACGCATAGATCACCAGAATAGCCAGCGGCGCATACAGGAACAGCAGCAGCCCGGTCATCAACGACCGCCCGCCCGGCATATGCCGCCAATTGAATGTCCGCTGGCTCATGCGGCCAATTCCGCCGCCGAGCGGCCGCGCCGGGCTTGCACCAGCATGGCGATCAGCACCGCAGCACTGACCAGCACGGCGATGGCCGACCCGAACGGCCAATTCCGGCCCGAGGTGAATTCGAGCTGAATCAAACTGCCGATCAACAGTTTACGCCCGCCGCCGAGCAAGTCGGGGGCCAGGAACGAGCCCAGGGCAGGGGCGAACACCAGCAGCGCGCCGGCCGCCACGCCGGGCCGGGCCAAGGGCCACAGAATGCGGCGGAACACCAGACGGCGGCTGGCATACAGATCGTACGCGGCTTCGATCAGCCGATGGTCCACCCGTTCCAGCGTGCTGTAGATCGGCAGCACCATGAACGGCAGGAACGTATAGATCAGGCCAAGCAAGATCGCGCCATCGTTGTACAGCAGCGGCAGCGGCTCATCGATGGCGCCAGCGCCTTCGAACAAATGGTTGATCAGTCCTTCGTCACGCAGCAACAGCACCCAGCAATAGGTGCGGATCAGTGTGTTGATCCAGAACGGCAGGCTGACCAGAAACAGCAGCAACTGGCGCTGGCGCGGCGGGCGGCAGACAATGAACCACGCCGCCGGAAACGCCACGGCGAGGCAGGCCAGTGTGGTCAGCCCGGCCAGCACCACCGAGCGCAGAATGATCATCAGATAATCCGGCGTGAACACCTGCACGCCGTCGAAGTCTTCGTCGTACAGCATCTGCACATAGGCGCCGACGCTGAACGGCATCTGCACCCCGCCGTACGGGCTCGATGTCATGAACGAATAGGCCAGCGCCACCAGCATCGGCACCGCCATGAAGATGCCGATGGTCAACATGCTCGGTGCCAGCAGCAGCAGGGAGCGCAAGCGGTTCATGGCTCAGTCCTGCAACACGACTTCGGCGTCGTCGGGCCAGTCCAGCCCCACCGCATCGCCGATGGCAAAACCTGCGTTGCCGCGCACCCGCGCGCGCTGCATCCCCTCGGCGGTTTGCACCTCCAGCAGTGTGTCCGATCCCAGATAGTGCAGCCCGGCCACGGTGCCGCGCTGCCGCCCTGCGGCTTGCGCCACCACGCTCACCCGTTCCGGCCGTACCGCCACGCTGCCGCCGGTGCGCCCCAACGCGGCGGCGGCCATGATGTTGGCGTCGCCGATGAATCCGGCCACGAAGCGGTTCACCGGGCGGTCGTAAATCTCGCTTGGCGCGCCGAGTTGCAGGATGCGTCCGGCGCTCATCACCGCGATGCGGTCCGACATGGTCAGCGCTTCTTCCTGGTCGTGGGTGACTAGCACGAAGCTGATGCCGCTTTCCTTTTGCAGGCGCTTCAGTTCGATCTGCATTTCCTTGCGCAGCTTCAGGTCTAGCGCCGATAGCGGCTCATCCAGCAGCAGCAATTGCGGCGAGGGGGCCATGGCCCGCGCCAGCGCCACGCGTTGCTGCTGGCCGCCAGACAATTGGTCGGGCCGCCGGTTGCCGTAGTCGGGCAGCCGCACCATCGCCAGCATCTGCTCGACCCGCCCGGCGATATCCGGCTTGCGCCAGCCGGACATTTCCAGCCCGAAGGCGATGTTGCCCGCCACCGTCATGTGCGGGAACAGCGCGTAATTCTGGAACACCGTATTGATTGGCCGCTGCTGCGGCGGCAATGGCGCCACATCCTTGCCGTCCAGGCGGATTTCGCCGGCCGTCGGATGCTCGAAGCCGCCGAGCAGGCGCAGCAGCGTGGTCTTGCCGCAGCCGGACGGGCCCAGCAGCGTCAGGAATTCGTGGTTCATGATGTCGAGGTTGATGTCGTTCAGCGCATGGACCGGACCGAACGACATCGCAACGCCGCGTACTGCAACCAGCGGCTCACTGCTTTGGGTCGCCCCTGGGGCCTTGAAGTGCGACCGGGCGGACGGCGGCGCGGGCCGCGCGCTCACCGCCGGCACGGTGCTGCCCCCCGGCGGCTCACGCCGAATGGTCTCCGTCGATCAGCGGGACGTCCTGCATCTGGTCAGTCTCCTGTTTCGCGGCCACGCGCCGCCCGTCCTGGAAATGCAGTCTCTGTGCCAACAATGGCGCGCACCAGATATGCAGCCGCCGGGGCATGTTATCCCAGCCGCAGCGCGCCGCAACTGCCTGCGGCGCACTCATTTTGCCAATCCTGCAAGCAACAGGACGGTTGATCGTCCGTCATTCAGCGGCTAGGAAGGTGCCGGGCCACGCTCCCCCACCGGAGCGCTTCTCTTCTGAAAGGGAGAGCTGAACATGACTCTCGCCGTTTTTCCGGGCGCCAAGCCCGCGACTCGTCCCCAAAACCCGGATTTCTCCTCTGGCCCTTGCGCCAAACGCCCAGGCTTTACGCTGGCGGCGCTGGATGGCGCATTGCTCGGCCGCAGCCATCGTGCCAAAGAACCGAAAGCGCGTCTGGCCGCCGTGATCGAGCGCAGCAAGGCCATTCTCGGCATTCCGGAAGGCTGGCGCCTCGGCATCGTGCCGGCGTCGGATACCGGGGCTGTCGAAATGGCGCTGTGGTCGCTGCTCGGCGCACGGCCCGTCGATGTGCTGGCGCATGAGAGCTTCTCCGAAGCCTGGGCCACCGACATCGTCAAGCAACTGAAGTTGAAAGACGCCCGCGTGCTGGCGGCGCCCTATGGCAAGCTGCCGGATGTCACGCAGGTCAATCCGGCCGCCGACGTGGTGCTGGCATGGAACGGCACCACCTCAGGCGTACGCTACACGGATGCCGATTGGATCGCGACCGGCCGTGAAGGTCTGGTGATCTGCGACGCCACCTCGGCGGCGTTCGCGATGAACCTGCCGTGGGACAAGCTCGATGTGGTCACGTGGTCCTGGCAGAAGGTGCTGGGCGGCGAGGCAGCGCATGGCATGCTGGCGTTGTCGCCGCGCGCCGTCGAACGGTTGCTGACCTACAAGCCCGCATGGCCGCTGCCGAAGATCTTCCGCCTGACCTCCGGCGGCAAACTTGCCGAGGGCATCTTCAAGGGCGAGACCATCAACACGCCGTCGATGCTGTGCGTGGAAGATGCGCTGGACGGCTTGCGCTGGGCCGAAAGCGCCGGCGGGCTGCCCGGCCTGATCGCGCGCAGCGAGGCCAATTTGGCTGCGGTTGCGGATTTCGTCGATGCGAGAGACTGGATCGATTTCCTCGCCGAAGATGCGGCCGCACGCTCCTGCACGTCGATCTGCCTGAAGATCGTCGCGCCGTGGTTCATCGCACTGGATGCGGCGGGACAGGCGGAGGCGGCGAAGAAACTGGCTTCGCTGCTGGAAAAAGAAGGCGTGGCCTTCGACATTGGCAGCTACCGCGATGCGCCGCCGGGGCTGCGCATCTGGGGCGGTGCGACGGTGGAAACCGCCGACATTGCCGCGTTGCTGCCGTGGCTCGACTGGGCCTACGCGCAAGTGGCGCCGGCGGCGGCGCAACAAGCAGCCGAATAGCGGCTGCACCGCCCCTCACCCCAACCCTCTCCCACAAGGGCCTCTCCCACAAGGGGAGAGGGAGCTTTCGTCCCCCCTCCCCTTGTGAGAGGGGCCGGGGGAGGGGGGCAGCCAGCATAATCCAACCCGAGACAATCGGAATCCGATCCATGAAAGTTCTCATCAGCGACAAACTGTCGCCCGCCGCCATCGCTATCTTCAAGGCGCGCGGCATCGAAACCGACGTCAAGACCGGGCTGAGCCCCGCCGAACTTCGCGCCATCATCGGCGACTATGACGGGCTGGCGATCCGCTCGACCTCGAAGGTCACCAAGGAATTGCTCGACGCAGCGCCGAACTTGAAGGTTGTGGGGCGCGCTGGCATTGGCATCGATAATGTCGATGTTAAATCCGCCACCGCGCGCGGCGTGGTGGTGATGAACACCCCGTACGGCAACGCCATCACCACCGCCGAGCACGCCATTGCGATGATGTTCGCGCTGGCCCGGCAAATCCCCGAGGCCAGCGCATCAACGAAGGCCAGCAAGTGGGAAAAGAACCGCTTCATGGGTGTCGAGCTGTTCGGCAAGACCCTCGGTCTGATCGGCTGCGGCAATATCGGCTCCATCGTCGCCGACCGCGCGCAGGGCTTGAAGATGCGCGTCATTGCGTTCGATCCGTACCTCACGACTCAGCGGGCGCTCGATCTCGGCGTGGAGAAGGTTGCACTGGATGAGTTACTGACCCGCGCCGACTTCATCACGTTGCACACGCCGCTGACCGAAACCACCAAGAACATCCTGTCGGCGGACGCCATCGCTCAGATGAAGCGCGGCGTGCGCATCATCAACTGCGCGCGTGGCGGTTTGGTGGACGAAGCGGCTTTGGCCGAAGCGTTGAAGTCTGGCCAAGTTGCCGGTGCAGCGCTGGATGTGTTCGAGGTCGAGCCCGCCACTGGCAGCCCGCTGTTCGGGCTCGATAACGTGGTCTGCACCCCGCATCTGGGGGCTGCGACCGCCGAGGCGCAGGAGAATGTGGCGTTGCAGGTCGCCGAGCAGATGAGCGATTTTCTGCTGACTGGCGCTGTAACCAATGCGATCAACATGCCGTCGGTCTCGGCCGAGGACGCACCGCGCCTGCGCCCGTACATGGAGCTTTGCCGTCTGCTCGGCGCGTTCGCCGGCCAGTTGACCAGCGCGCAGGAAGGCGTGATCCGCGCCGTCACCATCGAATACGAAGGCAACGCAGCCAATCTCAATCATCGTCCGCTCACGGCAGCGGCGCTGGCCGGATTGCTGACGCCGGTGATGGCCGGGGCCAATATGGTCAATGCGCCGGTGCTGGCACGCGAACGCGGCATCGACGTGGCCGAGACCGTGCATGACCGGCCGAGCGAATATCAAACCCTGGTGCGCATCACGGTGACGACCGATCAGCAATCCCGCGCCGTGTCCGGCACGCTGTTCGCCGGGTCGCGCCCGCGCATCGTCGAGATCAAGGGCATCAAGGTGGAAGCCGATTTCGGGCGCCACATGCTGTATGTGACCAACCAGGACAAGCCGGGCTTCATCGGACGTTTCGGCGCGACCCTGGCCGGGGCCGGCATCAACATCGCCAGCTTCCACCTCGGCCGCGCCGAGCAGGGCGGCAACGCGATCTGCTTGGTGTCGGTGGATGAGCCGGTGCCGGAGGAAGTGCTGGCAATGGTCCGCACCTTGCCGCTGGTGATCAAGGCGACGCCGCTGGCGTTCTGAGGATGCAATTCAGGGCGGCGGCTGGCGTCGCCCTGAGTCCTCCGCGCGCATTTCGATGCGGGTAATGCGGGTCACCACGTCGGAGATGATGGCTGCGGCGACGATCGTCGAAGCGGCGCTTGCTGCCGCGCGCGCTTCGGTAACGACTTGGTGCGGGTTCGCTTCTAGATGCGTCATTCGATCTTCGAGAACGCGAAGCCGTTCGTCCACGACTAACAGCGAGGCAGTTATTTTGGTTTGGAGCGCAAGCAATTTCTCTATCTTTCGCCCCATGGACCAAAGCAATTTTGGTACATCAAGTAGCGACAGGCCCAGCGCCATCTCAGAGGTAACTCATCGTGGCACTTGCCGGCGTAAACCGGTTAGGAGGGCATCCAACTTTGCATTTTGCGCGGCGATGCCGGCATCGATGCGGCGCAACATGGCATCGAGTTGGGTGAGAGCGGCATCGCTCTGACCAATCTTCGGCTTGCTCCTATTGGAGCCAATGGTCACCTTGTCGGCCGAAACTTCGCCATGTACCCGTGTCTTGACGGCACGACTGCCGACGGCCTTCACTTTCGACATCGTCTATGCCTCCAATTGAACGATAACGCAGTCGGCAGCCGAAGGCCAGAACGCACAGATATTGTCGGTGGCGCCCTGACTTTGCGCCGTATCATTGACCGGTGTATAGCCGCGCGCCGCCCGGGAAAGCGCCCATGACCGACGATATGCCGTATAATCCTGCCCTGCTGCCAGCGGGCCTGCGCGACTTGTTGCCGCCCGATGCGGAAACCGAGGCTGCGTCGGTTGAGGCGTTAATGGCGGCGTTCGGCCTGCACGGCTACCAGCGCGTCAAGCCGCCGTTGCTGGAGTTCGAGGACGGTCTGCTGGCCGGCACCGGTGCGGCCACCGCCGAGCAGACTTTCCGGCTGATGGACCCCGGCACCCATCGTATGATGGGGCTGCGCGCCGACATCACCCCGCAGATCGCCCGCATCGCCACCACCCGGCTGTCCGGCGCGCCGCGCCCGCTGCGGTTGTCGTATGCCGGGCAGTGCCTTCGGGTGCGCGGCAGCCAATTGGCGCCGGAGCGGCAGGTGGCGCAGGCGGGCATCGAACTGATCGGCCACGACAGCCCGGCCGCCGACGCCGAAATGGTGCTGGTCGGCGCCGAGGCGCTGGCGACCCTCGGGCTGACCCGGCTGAGTTTCGACCTGACGCTGCCACCGCTGGTGCCGATGCTGCTGGAAGAAGCGGGCATTGCCGCCGCCGAGCGCGGGCCGCTCGCCAGGGCGCTCGACCGCAAGGACGCCGCCGCTGTTGGTGAACATGGCGGCAAGCTTGCGGGCACGCTCACGACCCTGCTGCTGGCTGCCGGGGCCGCCGATGGCGCGCTGGCCGCCCTCGCCGCCGCCGATCTCACGCCGGGCGCTGCCGCTTTGGCGGCACGGCTGGCCGAAACGGTGGCCGCCATCCGCGCCCGTGCGCCGGGGCTGAAACTCACGGTCGATCCGGTGGAATTCCGTGGCTTTCGCTATCATACCGGCGTTTGCCTGACCGTTTATGCTCCTGGCCGTCACGAGGAATTGGGCAGCGGCGGGCGCTATATCTGCGGCGCCGACGAACCCGCGACCGGCCTTACGCTGTATCCGGATGCTATTCTGCGCGCCGCCCCGCCACGCGCCGGGCGCAGCCGGATATACGTGCCGCAGGGTATGGCGGCGGCCCCGGCCCGGGCGCAAGGTTTTGCCACTGTCGCCGGACTCGACCCGGTAATCGACGCCGCCGCCGAAGCGCGGCGGTTGCGCTGCTCGCATCTCATGACCCCGGACGGACCCGCGCCGCTCGGCACAGAGGACTGACATCAATGGCGAATGTGGCCGTGATCGGCGCCCAGTGGGGCGACGAAGGCAAGGGCAAGGTTGTCGACTGGCTGGCCAGCCGGGCCGATCTGGTGGTGCGCTTCCAGGGCGGTCACAACGCCGGGCACACGCTGGTGGTGGGCGATCAGACCTATAAGCTGTCGCTGCTGCCGTCCGGTCTGGTGCGCGGCAAGCTTGGCATCATCGGCAACGGCGTCGTGATCGACCCGGAAGCCCTGTTGTCCGAAATCGCTCGCGTGCGCGCGCAGGGCTTGAACGTCTCGCCCGAAACGCTGCGCATCGCCGATAACGCCACGCTGATCCTGCCGCTGCACCCCGCCATCGACCGGGCACGCGAGGCGTCGCGCGGCGATAGCAAAATCGGCACCACCGGGCGCGGCATTGGCCCGGCCTATGAGGACAAGGTGGCGCGGCGCGCCATCCGGGTCGCCGATCTGGCCGAGCCGGAAACCCTGTCGGCGAAGCTCGACGAATTGCTGCTGCACCATAACACGCTGCTCGCCGGGCTGGGCGCGCCGGTGTTCGAGAAGCAGGCGCTGCTCGACCGCCTGCTCGAACTGGCGCCGCTGGTGCTGCCGTATGCCGAACCGGTATGGGAACGGCTCGACGACGCGCGCCGTGCTGGCAAGCGCATCCTGTTCGAGGGCGCGCAGGCTGTTATGCTCGATGTCGATCATGGAACATACCCATTCGTGACCAGCAGCAATACCGTTGCGGCAACGGCTGCCTCTGGTTCCGGCATGGGCCCCGCATCGGTCGGCTTCGTGCTCGGCATCGCCAAGGCCTACACGACCCGGGTTGGGTCTGGTCCGTTTCCGACCGAACTGCTCGACGCGACCGGCCGCCTGCTCGGCGAGCGCGGGCATGAATTTGGCACTGTCACCGGCCGGCCGCGCCGCTGCGGCTGGTTCGACGCCACGCTGGTGCGCCAGGCGGTCAAAGTTGGCGGTGTGCAGGGGTTGGCGTTGACCAAGCTCGATGTTCTAGACGGGTTGCCCGAGTTGAACATCTGCACCGGCTACCGCATCGGCGGCGAAATCTTCCGCCGGCTGCCTGCCTCGCCGCGCGCGCAGGCTGCGGCGGAGCCGGTTTATGAGACGATCGAAGGCTGGACCGACAGTACGCGCGGGGCGCGTAGCTGGGCCGATCTGCCCGCCCAAGCCATCAAATATGTCCGCCGCATCGAGGAATTGGTCGAAGCGCCGGTGACCTTGGTGTCCACCAGCCCGGAACGTGACGATACCATTCTGGTGCGCGATCCTTTCGAAGGTTGACGTAAAAATTAACGACAAACGTCGCGCTTTGTCACGGGCGGTGTGAGCTAGCTCACATCCGCGTGTTGCCTGCGAAGTTAACGTCCCGGCCATAATTCCAGCCGGGGGGCAGGTGATGGAGTGCAGCGAGCGCCAAAGTGCGACGATTATGCGGTTCGAGCGCCCGGTGCGCCGAGCCGACGGGGTAACGGTGTCGGATCGCATCACTGCATTGCTGTGGGCCGGGCAGGCCAGCGAGAGCGGTGCGCGTGCGGTGCGGGTGTTTGACCCGGAGCCGAACGACGACCCTGCCGTTGGCGCGTTCATGCTGATATATTGCGACGATGCGATGTGGGCCACCTGGGGCATCGCGCGGCGCAGAGGCGGCTATGAACTGTGGCGCCCATCATTCGGGGCCACCGCCGGGCAGTTCGATTGCTTGTCCGAGGCGCTGGACGCGATTTCAAGTCAGCCCAGCCGCCGGTTGGCAATCCGGTAAGGATCGTCGCTTAGGCTGGGCCTGGTGCCAACCATGCCCATGCCTTTGCCAACTCCCGCCACACCATCGGTTGCTGCTCCGCCGCTGACAAGTCTCGTTGTCGATGGCACGCTGGAGGGCGCGTATAGCATCGATTTCTCCCGCCCGCTGACCAGTGAGGCCGGCGGGCTCCCGGCGTTTGCGGCCACGGCGCGGGCGGTTGGGCGTGGAAGCCTGATGGCAGTTCAGGTGCAGCCGGATGCGCCGCCCCGCGCAGGCGCCTTGGCCGTGCTGGGCAATTGGACCGATCCGGGCCTGTTGGCGCCGCTGGCGTGTGGTCCGGCAACGGGGCGGGACGGGCGGGCCGAGTGGTTCATGATCTGCGCTGCACCGCCTGGAGCGCCGCTATGCGGCTCCGGGCTGGGTCCGCTGACGGCCTGGAGCGAGGCCGATGTGATCGCCTGCGTGCTGCGTCCTGCGGCGCTGGCGCTCACGGCGCTGGCGGCGCGCGGGCTGACCCACCGGGCGATCCGGCCAGACAATATCTTCCGCGCCGCAAGCGGCGGAGCCGCCGTGCTGGGCTGCGCTTGGGCCGCGCCGCCGGCGCTGCACCAGCCTGCCGTTTGCGAGCCGCCATACGTCGCGATGTGCCAGCCCGCCGGACGCGGCGATGGCAGCATGGCCGATGATGTCTACGCGCTCGGCGTGGTGCTGTTGACGCTGATCCTCGGGCGCGTGCCGATGGCGGGACTGAGCGATGCTGCGGTGATCGAGCGCAAGTTGGAACTGGGTTGTTTCCAGGCGCTAACCGCCGGTGCGCGGTTGCCGTCGCTGACTGCCGATCTGCTCGGCGGCATGTTGGCGGACGACCCGCAGCAACGCCCGCCGCCGTCGCTTTTGGCCGACCCGCTGGCCGCACGCAGCCGCCGTGTGGCGATGCGCCCGCATCGCCGCGCCGCCCAGCCGCTGCTTGTTGAGGGCGCGATCGTCTGGAACACCCGCTCGTTGGCGTTCGCCTTGGCGCGCCACTCGGCTGCCGGGGCGCGGCTGCTGCGGCTTGGCGTGGTCGATCATTGGCTACGGCGCGGTCTGGGCGACACGGCCCTCGCGGCCCGATTGGAGGACGCGGCGCGGCCGCGCGATGCGCGTGCGGCCCCGATGCCGGAGCCTGTGACGGCCATGCGGGCTATCGCCCTGCTCGATCCACTGGCGCCGCTCTGCTGGGACGGCATGATGCTATGGCCGGACGGGTTGGGTCCCGCCCTGGCCGCGTCACCGGACGCCGGTGCGGGCGATGCAACCAAGCTGGCCGACCTTGTGGCAGCCGAGGCGGCGGGCGGTTGGGCCGATATGCGGCCAGACTTGTGCGATGCTGCCGCGCTGCGCGCCAACGCCCGCAGCCAGCGCGCGATGCTACGTGACCGGAGTTGGACCGGCGGCTGGGCGCGGCTGCGGTATGCGCTCAACCCTTTGCTGGCCTGCCGCAGCCCACTCGTCGCAGGCCACGCCGTCGCGCGCATCGGCGAGCTATTGCCAGCTTTGGAGGCGGTGGCAAGTCAGGCGCGCCAGGACCGGGCCGTGCCTGCCGGGCGCGAATTGGCAGGTTTTGTCGCGGCACGCCGCCTTGGCGCTGCCGAGCGGCTGCTGGCGGCAATGACCGAGGCGACACCAGCGGACGAGGCCGCGCTGATCCAGCTCCGGCTGCTGGCGCCGTTGCAGGCCGAGCTTGCGAGCGGGCCCCTGCCGCACTTGGCGGGGTGGCTGGCTGCACTTGCCGCCCCACGCCTGGATGGTTGGCGCAACAGAACCCGCCGCAGCGACAAGCTGCGTTTACTGCAAAGTGCGGCACCCGGCGGTCAGTTGGCTGAGGTGCTGGCAATTCTCGACAACGAGCCGGAGCGACAGGAGGACGCGGACGCGTATCTTGCCGCCAAGGCGGCGGTGGCGGCCATCGATGCGCAATTGGCGGACCTGGATTCGGGGCTGCTCAGCCGGGCCGCTGCGGCGCGGCAGCTTGGGCAGGAAGCCGCCGGCGCATTGGCACTGGCAGCGCTCGCCGTCTGCGCCATCGCGGTGGCGGCCGGCTAGTGGCGCGCGCCGCATCCCGCAAGCGGCCGCGTGCGGCATTGCCTTGGGTGCAGGGGCTGTTGTGCGGCGTGGCTGCGGTGGCCGCCGGCCCCACCGCGCTCCTCGCGGCGGCCCTGCTCGCACCATCGGCTGTCATGGCGATGTCCGGGGCTGAGGATGCCAAGCCGGTGGCGCGCTGCATGATGCTCGCTGGTCTGGCGGCCGCCGTGTTTCCGCTAGCGGCGCTTTGGAGCGGTGGCCACACGATAGACCTCAGCGTGTCCCTGTTGGACGACGGCGGTAGCCTGCTCACCGCGTGGGTGGCGCAGGCTGCCGGGTGGTTGCTGGTGGAATTGCTGCCAGTGCTGATCGGTGCGGCGCAGGCCTTGCAAGCGAAGGCGCAGGCCCGTGCCTTGCGCGCCGCGCGGACCCAACTGGAGGAGGAGTGGGGAATTGCCCCGGCTGCGCAGCCAGCCGATGCGCTAGCCGAGGACCGATCCACCACCGCCAGTTGACCCGCCGTAGGCCGGGTCAACTGGCGCAGATGGCATCAAGCCGTGGCGTAGGTGCCCGGCGGATGAGCCGCCGCCCGGCGGCGTTCGGCCACCTGGGTATGCATCGCCTTCTGTAGCTTCTCGAACGCCCGCACCTCGATCTGCCGCACCCGCTCACGCGAGATGTTGTATTGCTGCGACAGGTCTTCCAGCGTGGTGGGGTTATCCTTCAAGCGCCGCTCAATCAGGATATGCCGCTCGCGGTCGTTCAGCGTTTTCAACGCGCCGGACAGCAGCGCCTTGCGGCCGGACAGTTCCTCGGTCTCCGCCATGGCGGTTTCCTGGCTGTCCGATTCGTCAACCAGCCAATCCTGCCACTCGCCCTCGCTGTCCGCCCGCACCGGGGCGTTCAGGCTGTGGTCCGGCGCGGACAGACGGCGGTTCATGCTGACCACGTCCTGCTCGGGCACCGCCAGCACATGGGCGATCTTGGCCACCTGCTCGGGCTTCAGATCGCCGTCTTCGATGGCCTGCATCTGGCCCTTCAGCCGGCGCAGGTTGAAGAACAACTTCTTCTGTGCGGCGGTGGTGCCCATTTTCACCAGCGACCAGCTATGCAGGATGTATTCTTGGATGGCGGCGCGGATCCACCACATCGCGTAGGTTGCCAAGCGGAAGCCGCGATCCGGGTCGAAGCGCTTGACGGCCTGCATCATGCCGACATTGCCCTCACTGATCAGCTCACCGACCGGCAAACCGTAGCCGCGATATCCCATGGCGATTTTGGCGACGAGCCGCAGATGCGAGGTGACGAGCTTATGCGCCGCTTCCATGTCTTCGGTGTCGCGCCAGCGGCGTGACAGGTCCAGCTCTTCCTCGGGGGTGAGCATGGGGAACTTCCGGATCTCTTGCAGATACCGGGTGAGATTGCCCTCGGGGGCGACGTTAATGACGGCAGAGACCACAGGTAGGCTCCTTTCGTCCAACCAGACGGACAATGCCCTTACGGCGCACTTCGCGTTCTGGTTTCACAGGCGGCACCGGGAGTGGGACCGCCGGAAAGTTCGGGGGCAGGAAGGATCGTCCCGGTCTGCGGCCCCATGTGTGGCAACCGATAGCCGGACGTCTGATCAAGCAGGGCACCCGTCCCGCCTTGACTATGACCTAGGGTATACAGCGGTTCATGGCTGCCGTCAATAAACAGGACTAGTTTCGTCTGGATTAAGTTTCCGCCATGCCGAGCGCCGTCAACAGCGCCTGCATGTCGGCCGGCGGCGGCGTTTCGAAGCTCAAAGCCGCCCCGGTCCTTGGGTGGGCAAAGCCGAGACGGGCAGCGTGCAGGGCTTGGCGCGGGAAATCCAGCAGGGTGTGCCGTAATGTTTCCGGCAAATTGCGCGCCGTGCCCGGAACGCGGCGCAGGTAGACCGGATCGCCGACCACCGGATGGCCTTGGCTGGCCAGGTGCACGCGAATCTGGTGCGTGCGCCCGGTGCCGAGCCGGCATTCCAGTAACGCCACCGCCAGATCGCGCTGGGTGATGGTGCGATAATGCGTCAGCGCGTGCTTGCCGCCGCGTGTGACCAGCGCCATGCGCTTGCGGTCGCGCGGGTCGCGGCCGATGTCGCCCTCGATAGCGCCGGCGGCCGGGCTGGGCAGCCCCCAGACCAGTGCCAAATAGGATCGGTCCAGGTCGCGCGCGGCGAAGGTGGCCGACAGGCTGGCCAGCGCCTGTTCGGTTTTGGCCACAACCATGACGCCGGAGGTGTCCTTGTCGAGCCGATGCACGATGCCCGGCCGCCGCTCGCCGCCGATGCCCGGCAAATCGTCGCCGCAATGCGCCAGCAGCGCGTTGACCAGGGTACCATCGAGATTGCCGGGGGCGGGATGCACCACCAGCCCAGCCGGCTTGTCGAGCACCAGCAGGTCGCCGTCCTCATACAAGATGGGGAACGGGATGGCTTGCGCCTGCGGCATGGCGGCGACCGGGGCGGGCAGATGCAGCGCGTAGACCATGCCCGCCTGCACCGGTTCGGCCGGCTGGCGCAGCGTTTGGCCGTTGCGGGTGGCGCGGCCCGCCTCGATCAGCCCCTTGATGCGGCTGCGAGTCAGGCTGTCGATGGCGGCGGCGAGGAACCGGTCGACCCGCTCGCCTTCGTCCTCCGGCCGGGCTGTGATGGAGTGAACGATTGCGTCGGTGCTGGTTTCGTCGGACATGGCGCCTTGATAGCGCGGATTGAGCCGGCGCGGGGAGAGCATGATGCGGGCGTTGAAGGCGGCGGTGATTGTGATGGGCGTGCTGATCGTGGCCGGTGTGGTCACGATTGTGGTCACCATCGTGCGGCGCGCTACCAGCGGCAGCGCGCAGACCAGCGCGCCGGGCGTCATTCCTGGTATGCCGCAACAGGCTATTCTGGCCGAGCCAGACGGCACCCGCATTGCTGGCGTGTCGGCAGCGGGCGACCGGTTGGCCGTGCATCTGCAGGGCGGCGGCCCGGACCGCGTGCTGGTGCTGGACGCCCGCACCGGAACAGTGCTGCTGCGCGCCTCGCTGGCCCAATAGAGCGGCGGCTGCGCATGTCAGTTTCCCTTTCATGACCGCTTGATGTCGCAGGGCGATCCGCCTAAAACGCGGCACGTCCGGCGTCCCGTTCGTCTAGAGGCCTAGGACACCGCCCTCTCACGGCGGTAACACCGGTTCGAATCCGGTACGGGATACCAAACATATCAAGGGCTTACGACACCCGGTCGTTTCCCCTGCTATGCTTTTGCAGCAAATTTCTG
>JANYDF010000008.1 GCA_025359905.1 Rhodospirillales bacterium | reverse complement strand
GACCCGGCGATCCATGCCAACGCTCGGTGTTAGACGCGAGATGCTCTGTGCGGCGCCATGGATTGCCGGGTCAAGCCCGGCAACGACGATGAGTCTTGGTCAGCGAGATTTGGTATTACTTGGTTTCCAGCTTGACCGATCCGGCCGTTGGAGGCGAAATAAACACCCGCGCCAAAGCCCATGAATGCCTACGCCTCGCCGAAGGCCATACCGACCTGTTGTCGCGCGACGTCTATCAAGCCATGGCGCAGGCGTTTCAGGCCAAGGCGGCGCGGCTGCACAACACCGGGTTCGGCCGCGAGGGTTAACCTGCCGAAACCGGATGCGTGCGGGCCAGGCAATCACGGCCGCTGTCAGGGTTCTGTCAGGGGGTGCGGGTTACTGAGCGGCAATGCGCCGTTGCCGGTTCGCGTGGCGGCCTTGACCCTCGGAGTTTTCACATGCGCTTCGCCGCCGCCCTCATTGCTCTCGCCACCGCCGGACACCTCGCCCTGCCGCCCGCCGCCAACGCGGCCGCCATTGCCTTGCAGGCTGGCACCTATCAGTTGACCGGTCCGGTGACGTCCTCGCTCGGGCTGTGCCCGTTCGCCGCCAATCAGATCGTCAACGCCACGCTGGTCTATGCCGGCACCGCGTCGGCGACCGGCAACACGCTGTATATGCCGGTTATTTCCCAGCCCGCCGGCGGCACGCCCAGCGCCCAGCAACTGCAAATGTATCTGCCGAGCGCCATGGTCACCGGCCCCGGCGCCTGGAGCGGCCGTCTGGCGGTTGAAATCATCCCCGGCAATGTGCCGGGCGTTATCTACCGCGGGGCGTTCAGCGCCGCGTTCGCCGCCGGCGACAATCACTCGCTGTCGGGCAGCTTCACCTTCGTCGCGTTGCAAGGCACCTGCTCGTTCCAGGTGGTTGGCGCGCGTACTAACTAAGATTGGACCAAACCGGATGGGCGCCGACGATTCCAAGCTGGTCACGGCGCTGTATCGCTGGGCAGGAAAGGCCGAGCACGGCGCGGCGTGGAGCGTCCCACTGCCGCAAGCCGCCAGCCAGCTGCGCCGCATGGCGCGCTCGCTGGCGCGTCAGCAGCAATTGCAGCCGGCGCCGAGCGGCGGCGTCCGCTTCACCGCCCGCCGTCTGCCGCCCGAGACGCCGGAGTAATCTCCCCTGGCGGCGGAGCCGCCAAATTCTTATCCCCTGGCGGCGGAGCCGCCAAATTCTTATCCCCTGGCGGCGGGCGTTAAGCGCCCCTATTTGCTGCGCTGCGGCATAGTTAGGGGCAGCGATGGCAGACCGGAAACAACTGCGGCTTGGCGCGTTCATGCGCCCGGCCAGCATCCACACCGCCGCATGGCGCTATCCCGGCGCGTTCGCCGACGCCAATTTCAACTTCGCCCACCACAAGCAGTTCATCCGCACGCTGGAGCGCGGGCTGTTCGACGCTTATTTCATGGCCGACCATCTGGCGGTGATGAACATGCCCGACGAGGCGCTGAAGCGCAGCGCCACGGTGACCAGCTTCGACCCGCTGACCCTGCTGCCAGCCTTGGCCGCCGTCACCGAGCATATTGGCCTGATCGCCACCGCCTCGACCACCTATAACGAGCCGTATCACGTGGCGCGCAAATTCGCCTCGCTGGACCATATCAGCGGCGGGCGGGCGGGCTGGAATCTGGTGACCAGCGGCAACCCGCGCGAGGCGCCGAATTTCGGCCGCGCGGAACACGTGGAACACGCCGAGCGGTACCGGCGCGGACGCGAGTTCTACGACGTGGTCACCGGGCTGTGGGATAGCTGGGCCGACGACGCCTTTCTGCGCGACCAGGACAGCGGCGTGTTCTTCGACCCGGCGCGGATGCATGTGCTGAACCACAGCGGCGAGTTCCTCAAGGTGCGCGGCCCGCTGAACATCGCCCGCCCGATCCAGGGCTGGCCGGTGATCGTGCAGGCTGGCGCGTCGGACGCCGGGCGGCAACTGGCGGCCGAAACGGCGGAAGTGGTGTTCGGCAGCCAGAACAATCTGGCCGGCGCGCAGTGGTTTTACGCCGACGTGAAGGGCCGCATGCCAGCGCTGGGCCGCGACCCGGACCACATGAAAATCCTGCCCGGCGCGTTCGTGGTGGTGGGCGCCACGCTGGCCGAGGCGCAGGCCAAGAAGGCGCTGCTCGACAGTCTGGTGCATCCGGCCAGCGGCATGGCCACGCTTTCGGTGCTACTGGGCACCGATGCCAGCACCTTCGACCTCGATGGCAAGCTGCCGGAGATCCCGGAGAGCAACGCCAGCAAAAGCGCCCGCCAGAAGCTGATCGACAAGGCGGCGCGGGAAAACCTGACGGTGCGCCAACTGGCGCAATATGTCGGCGGCAGCTTCGGCACGCTGGAGATGATCGGCACGCCGGGGATGATCGCCGATCAGATGCAGCAATGGCTGGAAGGCGCCGGCTGCGACGGGTTCAACGTGATGTTCCCGTATCTGCCCGGCGGGCTGGACGATTTCGTCGATGCGGTGGTGCCGGAATTGCAGCGGCGCGGCATCTTCCGCACCGCCTACGAGGGCGCCACGCTGCGGGAAAATCTGGGGCTGCCGCGCCCGGCAAACCGGTTTTTCACCGAGTCGTAACGCGCTGCGCGGCCGCTGCCCCCGGCCGCCGGCTAGCGGCCCTTGCCGATGAACAGTTGCGGTTCCGGGCGCCGCAATTCGCGCTGTGCCGGCGCGCCGCCGTTGACAGCGTTCATCAAACGCCGAAGTTCGTTCAGGAACGCCGAGTTGATATCCATCCGCTCGATTTCGTCCTGCTCCTTGCGGGCAACCCAGCGAGCAAGCGCCATCAGGAGTTTGCTCTCGTCCTCGGTCATGGCAGCAGCCTCATGTGGAGTCGGGTGACACACCGCATTGCCAATGCGGATACCTATTGGCAGTTAGTGCGCGACCCGCACGTTGTCAACCAACATATTGTTCATCGCAGTTGGCAAAGCTGGCCTAGCAACATTACCAGAGTCTTAACCGGGCGAAGATATCGCGTTTCCGGCGGCAAACTGGACCCCGATAGAATCGCCGACTCAACATCAATTCATCGTAAATTTGCTACAACACAATCGTGGCAAAACTTTGCTGGTAGACGAGCGGTATCAATATGTTAGCCGATACAATATGACGCGCCGTATATCAAGACATGGCAGCCGCCCGCCGGGCCGGGCGTGTAACACGGCAACATTGTTGCTATTTGCTGCGGCGCCGCAGCCGCCTCCGGTCAAAGGGACGTGACAACCTATTCACGTGTTGCGAGAATGGGGAATCGAGGATGAACGGGAGAGCGCGATGTCGACCACCAGCACCACGCAGGACAGGCCGCTGGCCGCTGCCAGCAGCGCCGCCAGCGGGGGACAAAGCGCCGGGGGACTAAGCGCCGGGTCCCACGGCGGCGCGGGCAACTTCCTGCTCGGCAAAGTCGCGCAGCACTTCGCCAATTCGCCGGTCAGCTTCGAAATCCGCACCCCGGACGGCGTGTCGCACCCGTTCGGCCCCGGCACCGCTGAATTCCGCGTGCTGCTGAACAACGCCGCCGGGCAGCGCGCCATGACCAGCCTGGACGAAGGCCGCTTCGCCGAAGCCTATCTGGCGGGCGACATCGACCTCGACGGCGACATGCTGAAGCCGTTCGCATTGCGTAGCACGCTGGGCGACCGGCACCTGATGACATATCTGTGGCGCTTCGTGCAGCCGCTGCTGTTCGGGCAGGTCAAAACCAACCGCGCCGCGATCTCGTCGCACTACGACATCGACCCGAAATTCTTCCTCAGCCTGCTCGACCCGATCACCCCCTGCTATACCCAGGGCGTCTACGAGAGCGACGACGAGGGGCTGGATGTCGCCACCACCCGCAAGTTCCAGTATTGCTTCGACCAGTTGGGCCTGAAAGCGGGCGATCACATTCTCGAGATCGGGCCGGGCTGGGGCGCTTGGTTCGAATTCGCCTCGGCGCGCGGGGTGAAGTGCACCGGCATTTCCATCAGCCAGGCCAGCATCGATTTCCTGAAGGGCCGCGCCCGCGAGCTGGGCCGCGACTGGGAGCTGATCTTCTCCGACTTGCTGGCCTACAAAACCGAGCGCAAATACGACGCCATCGTCATCATGGGCGTGATCGAGCATCTGCCGCAGTACGATAAAGTGCTGGCCAAGTTCCAGGAACTGATCAAGCCGAACGGCAAAATCTTCCTCGACGGCAGCGCCTGCACCAAGAAGTACGAGCTATCGAGCTTCATGGTAAAATACATCTACCCCGGCAATCACAGCTTCCTGGTGCTGCACGACTTCCTGGACAAGCTGGCGGATACGCCGTTGAAAATGCTGGAATGCTACAGCGACCGCTGGAGCTACTATCTGACCTTCCGGCAGTGGGCGATCAACTTCGATAACAACAAAGACTTCGTCATCAAGAACTTTGGCGAGTTCAACTACCGCCGCTTCCGGCTGTATCTGTGGGGCGCCGCGTATGAGTTCTACGGCCGCAGCCTGGAATGCTACCGCCTGATCCTGCACATGCCGGGCGAGGATTACGCCGAAGGGCGCTAACCGGCGCCATCGTTGCTGGCCCCTGGATCGCGTCCAGGGGCCGGCCGCCGCCCGCCGGGCGCTGTCCTGGCCTCAATGCCCCGTCACAAACGTCACCAGCGTGCCGCCATGCCCGTCATCGGCGGCATGAAAGCTGGCAGCACTGTCGTGGCCCAGCAGGGTGAGGCTTTGCGCGTGGCTGCCGTCGTCCAGCGTCAGCGTGCCGCCGCCCAGCGCCGGGGTCCAGCCGGGGATCAGGTCGGGCGAATAGGCGATACCCGGCAAGTCGAACGCATCGCGCGCCGCAAAGCCGCTGATCGGGTTGGGCAGCGCGACACCGGCATCGACTTGCAGCACCGGCGAGGCGCCTTTCAGGAAGCTGATCGCCGCCGCCCCGGCGGCACCGGTCACCGCCAGTTCCAGCACCGCGCCGTAGATATGGATGGCGGGCAGCGCGTTGCCGGCGTTGTCCAGCACGATGTGGCCGACGCCTGCTTGCAGGATGGCATACGGGTCGCTGGCCAGCACCGGGCCGTTGAGCGCCAGCACCGCAGTCCGGCTGGCTGACAGATAGGTGGTTTCCAACTCGAACGGCGCGCCGGCATTGCCGCCGAATTCCAGCGTGGCGCCGATGGCCACCGTGCCGCCGCCCGCCGGGCCATAGCCCAGCGCCCGCACGCTGCCGCCGAGCGAGACGATGGTATCGGCCTCCAGCGTCGCGGTGCTGTCCAGCGCCAGCGTGCCGGCCACCGTCACCACGCCGCCGGTGGTGACCGTGGCGTGGTTGCTGATCCGCAGCCACGACGCGGCGGGCACCGCACTGCCGATTTGCAGCCCGCCCAGGTTCTGCCACCGCGACCCGGCGCCGGTGACGGTCACATAGCCGTCGCCATTGCCGCCCGCCGCGCCGAAATTGTCCACCACATGGGCGCCGCAGCAGATGGTCATGTGGCCGGAATAGCCGGTGCCGATGTCAACCTGCGTGGCGCTCAGCAGCGACCCGGCGCCGCGCACCAGCACGCGGCCGTAGCCAAGGCCGTTGCCCACCTCGATGTTGGAAGATCCGGTGGTGAACGCCTGCGGCCCGCCATCCACCGTGCCGCCCGCCAGCACCGACAGGCTGCCGCCGCCGATGAACAGGTCTTGCGTGTTGCTCCAATGCGCCGCGTGGCCGCTGACCACGGCGGCGTTGGCACCGGTGCCCTCGATGCCGCCCTGGATGTCGGTCAGCGCGCCGTTGATGACCAGGCTCGGCGACAGCGTGCCGCCGGTGGCCAGCACCTCGCCCTGCGCGGTCAGACTGGCGTCCGCCGCGATGGTCACGCTGCCGCCGCCGCCGATCAGCAGCGCCACCGGCAAGCCGCGCGCCGGAAACGGCGGGGCCAGCAGCAGGGTGCCGCCAGCGAAGGTCACCGCATCGCCGGTGATCGCCGCCTCGCCCGCCTCGGCGGCGCTGCCGCCCGCCAGCGGGGTCAGATCGACCGCCTCGGCGTGGCCGGTCTTGAACACCGCCTTGGTGCCAGCCACCGGCACGCCGCCGGAATTCCATTTCGCGGCGTTGAACCACGACCCGCCAGGGGCACGGCCGATCCAGGTGCTGACGGGAAGCACGGGCATGATGGGCACCAAATGTTATGTTTTATTCGGCCGCCTTTTTGCCGTGCCCGCGTAACGAGTGCAAGTGACGAAATTGTTGGCGGCCCCGTCACGCCTCCAGTTTGGCCGGGAACCCCGGCGCGCGCAGATCGGTGCTCAACTGATCTTCCAGCAGTTTCACCACCTGGGTCGACCATGCGCCGCCGCCGTACGCGGCGCGCGCCCGGATGAAGGTCTGCGCGGTCAGTGCGGCGAGATCGAGCGGCACGTCGTAGTCGCGGCCCAGGCCCATGGCGAAACCGAGGTCCTTGCAGGCCAGATCCATGGTGAAAGCGATGTCGTAACTGCCGTTCAGGATCAGTTGGCCCTCGGTTTCATGCACGAAGCTGTTGCCGCTGCTGCCCGCGATGGCATGCCACGCCTGTGCCAAGTCCAACCCGGCGCGCTTGGCCAGCATCAGCGCCTCGCCGTCGGCCACCAGATGGATGAAGGCCAGCATGTTGGTGATGACCTTGATCACCGCCGCACTGCCGAGCGGCCCCATGTGCAGCACCTGGCGGCCCATTTTCTCCAGCGCCGGGCGGTGGGCGGCCAGCAGATCGGCGTCGCCGCCCGCCAGCACCGTCACTTGCCCGGTGGCGGCCAGATGCACGCCGCCGGTCACCGGGCTTTCCAGCATCCGCCCGCCCGCCGCCTGCACCAATGCCGCCAGCCGCAGCACCGTCTCGCGGTCCAGCGTGCTCATTTCAATCCAGGCCCCGCCTGGCCGCAGCCCGGCCAGCACGCCGTTTGGTCCGGTCAGCACCGCCTCGGACACGCTGGGCGACGGCAGGCAGGTGATGACGGCGTCCACGTCCGCCGCCGCCTCACGCGGGGTGGCGGCCCAGGTGGCCCCCATCGCCAGCAGGCGCTGCGCCGGTTCGGGATTGCGGTCGTGCACGGTAACGGCAAAGCCCGCGCGCAGCAGGCAGGCGGCGAGGTTGGCGCCGAGATGGCCGAGGCCGATATAGGCGTAACGCATGGGATGCTCCGGGGTTAGATCCGAACGTCCCCTCTCCGCCCGCCCTTTAGGGGGGAGAGGGAGCAGCACGTGCCGCCATTACTCGTTCACGCCGACCGGCCCGAAGCGCGGCACCAGATGCAGATCGGTGCCGGTGTAGGGGTGCGCCAGCGCCACGTCCTCGTCCAGTTCCACGCCCAGGCCCGGCGCGTCGGGCACGATGACGTAGCCGTCTTGCCATTGCAGCGGCTTTTTCAGGATTGTGCTGTGAAAGCCGCTGCCGGTGCCGATGCTCTCCAGGATCAGGAAATTCGGGATGCAGGCCGATAGCTGCACGTTGGCGGCCCACTCGACCGGGCCGCAATACAGATGCGGAGCGATCTGCGCGTAATACGCTTCCGCCATCCCGGCGATTTTCTTCGCCTCCAGAATGCCGCCGACGCGGCCCAGCGCCATTTGAATGATCGAGGCGGCGCGCAATTCCAGCACCCGGGCGAATTCGTATTTGGTGGTCAGCCGCTCGCCGGTGGCGATGGGAATGGTGGTCTGCCGCGCCACGATGGCCATTTCCTCGGGCTTTTCCGGCGGCACCGGCTCCTCGAACCACAGCGGATCGTATTGTTCCAGGCGGCGCGCGAGGCGGATGGCGCCCGACGCGGTGAACTGGCCGTGGGTGCCGAACAGCAGATCGGCCTTGGTGCCGACCGCCTCACGGATGCGCTTGGTCATGCGCTCCGAGATATCCAGCCGCTCCAGGCTGGGCTGGCGCGGGTCGAAGGTGGAATACGCCCCGGCGGGGTCGAATTTCAGCGCGGTGAAGCCCATCGCCACGTATTCGGCGGCGCGGCCCGCCGCCGTGTCGGGGTCTTCGTAAACCTTGGTGCTGGAATAGGCGTCGCCTTCCTCGGCGCTGGGATACAAATACGTGTAGCTGCGTAGCCGTTCATGCACTTTGCCGCCGAGCAGCGCGTGCACCGGCTTGTCCAGTGCCTTGCCGACGATATCCCACAGCGCCATTTCGATGCCCGACAGCACGCCCATCAGCGTGATGTCCGGCCGCTGCGAGTAGCCGCGCCCATACACGTTGCGCCACAGCGTCTCGATCTGGAACGGGTCGCAGCCCAGCACGTGATGCTCGAATACGTCCTCAACCAGCGTCACCATCGCCTTGGGGCCGAAGCTCGCGGCATAGACCTCGCCGATGCCTTCGATGCCGGTGTCGGTGACGAGTTTGACGAAGATGAAGTAACGCCCGCCCCAGGTCGGCGGCGGGTTGCCGACGACGAAGGTTTTCAGCTCGCGAATCTTCATGCCGCCCCGCTCCCGCCCTATGCCGGAACCATACGCCGCTGCAACCGGCGCGCTATGCTGAAACACGACACGATGGCGATGGCCAATGCCGGAATTGCCAAATGCGCGAGGCGCAGCCCGACCTCGTCGGCAATCCCGCCCAGCACCAGCGGCGACAGCAGCAGCGCCGACCCGGCGGCGAACGCCGAGCGCGCCCCCGCCGCGTCGCCGCGCGGCCCGGCGGCGTCGATGGCGAGGCCCATCGACAGCGGATACAGCAGCGCCACCGACAGGCCGAGCACGAACAGCCCGATGATCGCCAGCACCGGCGTGCCGATCACCCAGTATAGCACGAAGCCGGGCACCACGAGCGCCACCACCAGCGGATACAGCGTGGCCGGGCGGATGCGCCGCACCACGAAGCTGCCCGCCCAGCGGCCGATCAGCACGGCCGCCGAAAATGCCGCCGCCGCGATGGCCGCCTGCGCCCGGGTCAGGCCGATGGTGCCTTCCAGATACGCGGGCGCCCACAGCAGCACCGAGTATTCCAGCGCCACGCCCAGCCCCAGCGTCAGCAGAAACAGCACGCAGGCCAGCGGCAGCCCGCCGCGCCGTTCGGTTTCGTGCGGCGGCGCATCGGGGATCGGCCCGCGCCCCAGGCTGAGCACGATGGCGATGCCCAGCCCGGCGCCGACCAGCAGCGCCGCGCGCCAGCCCAGGCCCAGTTCCACCGCCGCGCCCACCGCCAGCGTGCTGGCCATGGCGCAAGCATAGGTGACGGCGCCGCACTCGGCGTACGCCTGGTCGCGCGCCCGGCCATGCATCTGCGCCATCAACGGCGCGATGATGCCGGGGATCATCGCCCCGGTCAGCCCGATCAGCAGGCAGCCGCCGATGCTGACCACGGCGGACGGCGCCACCGCCAGCAGCAGCGTGCCCAGCAGCGTGCCGCCGACGCTGATTTGCAGCGTCCGCCCGCGCCCCAGGCTGGCCACCACTTTCTCGGTAAACGTGCCGGCCAGGATCATGCCCAGCGCGATGGCGGCGGGGTGCAGGCCGAGCGTGCGGTAACTGAGGTGCAATTCATCGCGCAGAAACGGGATGATGTTGCCCTGCACGTTCAGGATCATGGTGAAGAAACCGCTGAGCCAGTAGCAGTACCAGGTGCGCGGGTTACGGATCAGCCGTGCCCGCTGCATCGCCATGGTGTTCATGCGGTTGCCTCTCCCCCGCCCCGCATCCCCGTTCCGGTGTCCACGTTCCGGCGAGTCGCATCGGCGGCGGACTGTATAGCCCGCCACCCGCGCGATGGCGCGCTACACAATGCGGCGTACTGCACTGAATGAGACGCCGCACTTCGCGCAGTGGGACGACTTTGTTACAGGCGTGTGGCCATGGTGCCGCCGCCTGTCGCAAATTGCATAGCGACATTGCGCCAGACGACGGCAACCGGCTAGATACCGCGCCACTGGCTGGCCTGGGAGTGTGTGGCAGACAGCGACAGGAATTTCAATGCAGCGACGCACCGTCCTCAACGACATGCCCGTCCGCGACCGCCTGCCGTTCTGGCGGGACGTGGTGTGCACCCACGTCTACAACGTCAGCCCCGGCGGCTGGGACAATCCGGCGACGTTCCAGGGTTACTGGGACGTGCGCGACAGCGGCAGCTTCGGGCTGGCCGATGTGCAGTCGGTCGACCGGCGGCGGATTCGCGGCCCGCGTGAAATCGGGCGGGACGGCTGCGACGTGATCGCGTTGCAGCGCGCCATCGGCGCCCCGGTGCATTTCAGCTTCGCGCAGCACGACATCGACCTCGCCCCCGGCGATTTCAGCATCTTTGCGCTGGACTGGCAGCACGAAGTCACCTCGCCGGGCGGCATCGGATTGCGCTCGCTGGAAATCCCGCGCGAGCACCTCGCCCCGCTGGTCAGCGGCGGCGGGCCGCGCCGCCCGTTGACGGTGCGCGGCAACTCGGCCCTTGGCGGGCTGCTGGCCGCCGGGATGGACGCGGCGTGGACGCATATTCCGCAGTTGCAGCCGGGCCACGGCGAGGCGGTGCTGCGCAATCTGGCAGGCTTGGTGGCGCTGGCCTGCGGCGCGTCGGCGGATGGGCAGGACGCCGCGCGAACGGCCGGCCGCAGCGCGCGGCTGGAACAGGCGCTGGCCTACGCCAACCGGCATCTGGCCGACCCCGACCTGTCGCCCGCCAGTGCTGCGGCGGCGCTTGGCGTATCGGCGCGCGCCCTGCATGCGATCTTCGAACCCACCGGCGAAAGCTTCGCCCGCTACGTGCAGCGCCGCCGGCTGGAAGAATGCCGCGCCGCCCTGCTGGCCGACCGCCGCCGCCCGGTGATCGACGTGGCACTCGGCTGGGGTTTCACCAGCCTGTCCACGTTCTACCGCGCCTTCCGCGACGCGTTCGGGGTGACGCCCAGCGAACAGCGCTCCGCCTGACGCCCGATGCGGCTGCAGTTCTCCACCGGCGACTTGCCGCCGCAGGATCGCTTGCCGTTTTGGCACGACGTGGTGTGCCGCCAGTTTTATCCCGTCACCCCCGGCGTCTGCGCCGACCCGGCGGCGTTCCGCGCCCGGCTGGATGTGATGCAGGCTGGCCCCTACGCGCTGGCCAATCTGCACACCAGCAACGGCCGCGCGATCGCTGCCGCCGGACGATGCGTCCGCCCCGTTCGACGCCCGATTTTCCGCCCGCAGCGGCGGCCCGCTGCTGCATGTGCAGTATCGCGCCGACGCGCACCGGGTCATCCGCACCGAATCGCACGTCGCGCAACGGCATTGGAATTGTTACTGGATTTACCGCGAGGACAGTCCTGGCGCCTGGTTTCGCATGAACGGCGAAGAATTCGTCACCCACGCCGGTGATCTGGTGATCGCCGACGCCGGCTTGACGTTCGAGACCATGCCGAGCGCCTTTTACAGTCACGCACTTTGGCTGATCCCCAAGCCGCTGCTCGACCCGCATCTGCCGGCCCTGCACCGCCCCCTGCTGACCACGCTGTCCGGCCACACCGGCGCCCCGGCGCTGGCGGCCAGCTACCTTGCATCGCTGACCGAGCGGTGGGACGAGTTGCCCGACTCGGTGATGGGCCCGGTGGCCGACACGCTGTGCCGGCTGATCGGGATTGCCTGCGGCGCCATCATCGGCGGCCAGCCCGACGCGCTGCGCGCCGGGCGGCTGACCGCGGCGAAACGCTACATCGACCGCCATTTATCCGACCCCGCGATGTCGCCCGCCAGCGCCGCCGCCGCCCTCGGCCTGTCGGTGCGCAGCCTGCATGCGCTGTTCGAACCGGCCGGATGTTCAACGTCATGGGCACCTCGGCACTGTCCTCGCCGCAGCGCGGCCAGAAGTTTCAGGCCCGGCTGACCGCGATCTCCAACGGCCCGCTGCTGCATGTCGATTACGAAGGCGACGGGCGGGCGGTGGCGCGCCAGGACCGCAACATCGCGCATCGCCCGTTCAACGGCTATTGGCTGTACCGGGAGAACGCCACCGCCGCGCAGTTCCATCACGCCGGGCGGGCGTTCATCACCACCAGCGGCACGCTGCTGGTGGCCGACGCCGATGTGCCGTTCGACGCGGTGCCGAAAGGCCGCTACCGGCATCAGGCGTGGCTGGTGCCGAAACGGCTGCTCGACCCGCATTTGCCGGCACGCGGCGGCCCGCTGTCGGTGCCGCTGTCCGGGCGCAGCGGTGTGACGGCGCCCATGCCGACATCGTGCCGAATGCGCAGAGCGCCAACGCGCTGACCATGAACGGCGCAGCGGCCACATCGTCTGCCGTGCATCAGATCAACGGCGTTGCTATCGAGGCTGTGGACCTGCCGCGCGCTGACTGACGCCAACGGCGGCGGCTGCCGGCGCTTTTCAGTCCGGCGGACTTCGTGGGCGCAGACTTCGTGGGCGCGGACTTCGTGGGCACAAAGCGGATGGCAGCCGCGCGATCTGCCGCGCCGGGGAAAATTGCACGCGCTGGGAAAGACGGTTGCACGCAGCGCGAAGCGTGCCGCCGTTAATTCTGTAAATTTATGTCAGCGGCGCAAATGGCGCCGCCGCCATACGCCAGCAGGCGTCTGTCAGGCTCTCCGGAGGCTATCACGATGAAACTGCTCCAAACGCTCGCCGCCGCCACCGCACTGCTGATCGCAGCGCCTGCCGCCAACGCATCACTGATGCACAATAGCCTCGTGCACAACGCTCTCAATTTTAACGGGCTCCTCAACAATGGACTGATGGTGAATGGGTTGAATAATAATTCGCTGTCCTTCAACTCCCTCACTTTCAACTCTCTCACTTTGAACTCCCTCACTTTGAACGCCCTCTTGGCCAATACTCTGACCCTCAACGCCATCACCGTAAACGGGGCCGCCAGCGCGGTCGCCGGACTGAACGGCGTGGCAATCGAAGCGGTGGCGCTGCCGGCGGAGTTGGCCCAATGAGCCGGCGCCGGGCCGCCGCCGCCGTGCTGGCCGCGCTGCTCGCGTTGGCCGGTCCGGCGCGCAGCGCGCCCGGCGTCAATAACAGCGGCGCCGTCAGCGTCACGGTCGAACGCAACCAGTTCCAAATCACGCTGCCGGACGGAAGGGTGCTGGAGCAGACACGGTTGCCCGGCGTGGCGCTGACGCTGGGCGACGGCAGCGGGGCGCAGCGGCGTATCCGCATCGACGCGGTGCAGCACGACCAAATCGACCCCAGCGGCGAGACCATGCTGTACGCGCTGTCCGAGCAGGACCCGAGCGGCGCGTGGCAAAACGCCTGCCTGCCCGGCCCGGACGGGCTGCGCCTCGGCTTTCCGCTACCCGGCGCCTTTACCTCGGACGGCAAGTACCAGCCGGGCCATCCGGGCATTCTGATCACCTGCACCGGCGGCGCGGAAGGCAAATGCGTGCGCTTCGGCTACAAACCATGGCGCATTAATTTACTGCCGTATTACCAAACCTGCGTGCGGCTGGTGCGCGCCGATTACGGCGGCGACGGGGTGGGCCACACCCGCAACGGCACGCCGATCGACCTGTTCGACCGCATCGGCGTGCAAGCCGACGAGATCGCCCCCGGCATGACGCTGGAAGCCGCCTTCGGCCCAGAAGGCGCGGTGTGCGTGGCGCATACCAGATTGCCCAACGTGTTCAATTTGCACGAATTGGTCACACAATACCCGCGCTTCGCCGGGCATCTGGGCAGCGATTGCAGCACCGATGCGCCGGGGCTGCTGTTCGTGCGCTCGTACGGCCTGTAGCGGTGCCGCATGCTTTATCCGCGCATCGGCCAGACCGCCACGGGGTTGCATTCGAATTGACAATTTAACCGGTTAACGCATATAAACCCCGCAAGCGATATCGGTTCTTGAGGGGTCTTGGGCATGACCACAGTCAAAACGGCCATCGGCGGCATCGCGCTCGCGGCAGCGCTGCTGCTCGGCGCGGCGCTCCCGGCGCACGCCACCAACATGGTGGTGAACGGCGATTTCGAGCAGACCAGCATGCCGGATGGCTCCGGCCAAATCCGCTCCTCCAACCTCACCGGCTGGTCCACCTACGGCTACAACTTCCTGTTCACGCCGGGTGCCGCCACCTCGCAGGGCGACTACGGCCCGGTCGGCTTCTGGAGCATGCCCTCCGCCAGTCCGAATGGCGGCAACTACATCGCGGCCGATGGCGCCTACCGCGTCGACCCGCTGGTGCAGACCATCGATAACCTGACGCCCGGCGCGCACTACACCGTCAGCTTCGACTGGGCCGCCGCCCAGCAAAGCGGCTTCGACGGCGACACCACCGAATGGTGGAATGTCAGCCTGGGCAGCGAGACGCACAGCACGGACGTGTATTCCAACCCCAGCCACGGCGTCAGCGCCTGGATGACCGCGAGCTTCGACTTCACTGCCACCAGCACCAGCGAAGTGCTGTCGTTCTTGGCGGCCGGCACGCCGAACGGCGAACCGCCGTTCTCGCTGCTCGACGGCGTGAGCATGACGCAAGCCTCCGACGTGCCGGAACCGGCCAGTGCTGCGCTGCTGCTCGGCGGACTTGCGGGCCTGCTGCGGCTGCGCCGCAAGCGGCGGGGTTGATACCAAATTTCGTTAGCTTCCTTCGGCAACCCGTCGCGCCAATCCACCAGCACAATCTGACCGGCCAACAGCGCAAACGTCATGCACGGTCCAACTGTGCGCTCGGGCTACCCCAATCGTCGTTGAACGCCGCTTGCAGCGTTGCCTGCACATCGCCGTCTATACGAATGCAAACGGGTCCGCACATCGCAGCCGCCTCGGCGCGATGCGAACAGCAATGGCCGAGCGGTGCAGCGATTTAGCAGCGCCGCGGGCCGCGCACGACAATTCCTCACCGTTGCGCTTGCCCCAGCCCGCGCCGCCCCGGCATTGTGCTGCGGGAGACACGGAGACTGTAATGACTGCGAGTCCGAAAAAGCGGCCGCTGGCCACGGGGGCGGCGCTGGCCACCCGGCCTGC
>JANYDF010000006.1 GCA_025359905.1 Rhodospirillales bacterium | reverse complement strand
GTTGCAGTCAGGTTCGGCCATGTTGACCGGCGGTATGGCCGCATCCGGGGCCGCGCTGCTGGCGGCGGACAATCCGGCGGCGGCCGCCACGGCGGCGGGCGCGCTGGCGGCGCAGGCGGATGCACGCGGTTTCGCCAGCCGGGCGCTGGCGAATTTGGACAATCTGGGGGCCTGACATGCAAACCATCCAGGTGGCGGGCGGCAATCTGTTCCGCCTCGCGGCCGAACATTTGGGCGACGCGACGCAGTGGGTGCGGATTGCCCAACTGAACGGGCTGAGCGATCCGATGCTGAGCGGTGTTGTGACATTGCGTCTGCCGGCTGTGGACGCCAGGGCGGGAGGTGGCATTGCAGCCCAATAGCATGGTGCGCGCGCCGCGTTTGCAGGTGCTGGTGAACGGGGAGGTGCTGGGCGGCGCCACCGAGGCGGTGGTGACCAGCACGGGGGCGTTCGGAGCGGATCGGTTCCGGGTGCAGGCGGCATTGCAAGGTGCGGCGGCACAGTGGGCCCAGGCGGCAGCGGTGACGGTGGACGTGCGGCTCGCGCTGGCGCCGTCGGAGGGATTTGTCAGTCTGGTGCAGGGCTTGACCGATCTGGTGTGCCTGGACCCGTTGCGCGGCACGCTGACGCTGGAGGGGCGCGATGGCAGTGCCGCGCTAATGGAAGCGCGCACGCAGGAGAATTTTGCCAACCGGACATCGTCGGAGATCGCCGGTATCCTGGCCGAGCGGCATGGGTTGAGGCTGGACGTGCAGGCGACGTCGACGCCTGCCGGGCGGTATTGGCAGTTGGAGCATGACAGCCTGACGTTGAATGCGGGCGGGCGGGCGACGACGGAATGGGATCTGCTGACGGGCCTCGCGCTGCACGAGGGGTTTGAGCTTTGGGTGTCGGGCGGGGCGTTGCATTTCCGCGCCCCGGACGCAGCGCCGCCGGACGTGCTTGCGGTGGCTGCACTGAGTTCCTTGCGGCTAGAGCGGGCGCTGACGTTCGCGGGCGACATCGCGGTGACGGTGAAAAGCTGGCATAGCCGGGCAGGGCGCGGCTGCACGGGTTCGGCGCGCACCCAGCGCGGTGCGGCGTCGTCGCGCGATTACGTATTCGTGGTGCCCAACTTGACGCAGGCTGCCGCGCAGTTGCTGGCAGAGCGGCGGCTGGCGGAATTGGCCGGGCATGAATTGGCGCTATTTGCCGAAATGCCCGGCGAGTTGGCGCTAACGCCGCGCCAGCGGGTGCGGCTGTTCGGCACCTTCACCGCGTTCGACGCAGTATTTCGTATCGATGAGATTGAGCGGCGGCTGCACGCCACGCACGGGTTTTCCCAAACCCTGCGCGGCCGCGCGGCGCTGGGGGCGTAGCATGCAACGCTTTATCAATGCGCTGAAGGCGCAGGCCGGGGCGTTGGACGCGGCGCGCGGTCAGCCGCGCTTCGCCACGGTGGTGAGCGTCGATCCGGCGCGGCACGCTGCCCGGGTGGCGTTGCAGCCGGAAGGCGTGGTGAGCGGATGGCTGCCGGTGCTGAGCCCGTGGGTTGGCATGGGCTGGGGACTGGTGGCGTTGCCAATGCCGGGCCAGCAGGTGCTAGTGCTGCCGCAGGACGGCGAGGGCGAGCACGGCGTCGTTGTAGGCGGGGCCTGGAGTGATGCCTCGGCGGCCCCGGTGGCGCCAGTCGGCGAGCTTTGGCTGGTGCACCAGTCGGGCAGTTTTCTCAAGCTGCTGAACGACGGCACCGTGCGGGTGCAGGGCGACTTGCATGTAGCCGGCGAGGTGTACGACCGGCACGGCAGTTTGAACCGGCTGCGCGGCAACTATGACGCGCACACGCATGGCGATCCGCAGGGCGGCTCGGTCGGGAGCACCACGGCGCCGGATGCGGTTTGAGTTACAACGAGCGGGGTTCGCCATGCCGGATGCGTTCCATCAATACGGCGGTGACTTGGCGATCGGTGCTGGCGGCGATCTTTCGGTGGCCGATGCGGCGCTGCTGGGGCAACAGCGCGTGTTGCGGCGGTTGCTGACCAATCCAGGGGATTATCTGTGGAACCCCAGTTATGGTGCCGGGCTGGCCGGGTTCGTCGGGCAACCTGCCAGTGCGGCGCGCATACGCTCGGTGATCCGCAGCCAGATTTTTCAGGAAGCCGCCGTGGCGCGGCAGCCGGAGCCGGTGATTGCAGTGCGCGTTGCGGTGGATGGCAGCGTGATTGCCGATATCCGCTACGCCGACAGCGCCAGCGGGCAGACGCAAGTGCTGAGCTTTAGCGTGGGGGAGGTTTGAGCCATGCGGCTGCAACTTCGAACATTCGACCGCATCGTCGCCTCGGGCGCGGCAGCCGTGCAGGGCGCGGCGAACAGCGTGCTCGATCTATCGGCCGGTTCGGTGCTGCGCGCGGTGCTGGAGGCGAATGCTGGGCTGGGGCTGTGGCTGCAATGGTTGATTTTGCAGGTGTTGCAGACCACGCGGGCGGCGACCAGCAACGGCGCCGATCTGGATAGCTGGGTGGCGGATTTCGGCTTGATCCGGCTGCCCGCCACGGCGGCTGCCGGTGTGGTGACGCTGGCGCGGTTCGCGCCGGTGACGGCGGCGCTGGTTCCGGCCGGGACGCTGCTGCGGACGTCAGACGGATCGCAGAGCTTTGCGGTGCAGGCGGATGCCGGCAATGCAGCATGGAACGGGGCGCAAAATGGCTTTGTGCTGGGCGCCGGGGTCGCGTCGATCAGCGTGCCGGTGCTGGCGGCGCTGGCGGGCAATGCGGGAAATGTGCAGGCAGGCGCTATTGGGTTGATCGCCGCCGCCGTGCCGGGCGTGGATACCGTGACCAACGCGCTGGCGCTGGCGGGCGGGCTGGATGCCGAGAGCGACGTGGCGCTGCGGGCGCGGTTTGCCGGGTTCATCGCGGCACTGTCCAGGGCGACACCGGCGGCGGTTGGCAATGCCGTGGCCAGCGTGCAGCAGGGCTTGCAGTTTACCGTTCAGGAAAACAGCAACGGCACGGCCTATCAGCCGGGCTGCTTCGTGGTGACGGTGGACAACGGCAGCGGCGCGCCGCCAGTGGCGTTGCTCGACGCAGTGTCGGCGACCATCGAGGCGGTGCGCCCGGTGGGCAGTTTGTGGACGGTGCGTCCGCCCGCCGTGCTGCCGGTGAACATTGCCATGAGCATTGCCACCGCGCCAGGCGGGTCGCACGCGGCGGCGGTGGCGCTCGTGGCGGCGGCGCTCGGCGGTTTTGTCAATGCGCTGCCAGTCGGCGCGGCGCTGCCGTGGTCGCGGCTGGCGCAGATCGCCTACGATGCATCGGCTGTAGTGGTGAATGTGACAGGGGTTTTGCTGAACGGAGCGGCGCTTGATGTCGCGCCGGGTGCGGGCGGCGTGGTGAAATGCGCCAGCGTGACGGTGATTTGAGATGATCGGGACACTGAGCGATATGCGGGCGCGGCTGTCGGCGCTGCTGCCACTGCGCTGGTTTGGCGACGCGGCCCCGGTGTTGACCGCGCTGCTGTCCGGGCTGGGCGAGGGCTGGGTGTGGCTGGACGCCATGCAGGACGACGTGAAGTCGCAGACCCGGATTGGCACTGCGACGGATAGCCTGCTCGATCTGATCGCCGCCGATTTTTTCGCGGGCGCGCTGACGCGGCGATTCGGCGAGGCGGACGCGGCGTTCCGGGCGCGGATTCAGCGTGCGTTGCTGCGCCCGCGCGCCACCAGGGCGGCGCTGGCGGGTGAATTGACCGCGCTGACCGGGCGCGCGCCGGTGATTTTCGAGCCGTCGCGCCCGGCCGATACCGGGGCGTGGGGCATCGCGCTCGGCTATGGCGCGGCGGGCGGCTGGGGAAGTTTGGCTCTGCCGTTCCAGTGTTTCGTGACCGCCTACCGCCCGCGCATCACCGGCGTGCCGCTGTGCGGCGGTTGGGCGAGCGGGGCGGGCGGCTGGGGCACGGGGGCTGTGCAATATGTCAGCCCGGCGATGGTGCAGAGCCAAGTGACCGATGTGGAGATCAATGCTGCGGTCGCCAGCACGCTGCCGGTGGCGGCGGCCGGGTGGACGCGGATTTCCAACTGAGACGGCTATCGAAATTTCCAGATGAGGACAGCATGGACCGCATCATCGTCTATCCGGGCGCGATACCGCTCGACACCGATATGCTGAACATCAATCGCAGCACTCAGGCCGCCTTGCATGGGTTGATCGCAGCGGCACTTGGCACCGCCAGCACGGTGGATGGGCTGACGGTTTCGGCCACCGTGGCGCCGTCGATGAACATCGTGGTCTCGGCTGGCAGCATCACGGCGTTGGGGCCGGTGGACGCCAGTGCGTACGGCTCGCTCGCCGCCGATACCGCCGATGCGGTGGTGAAGATGGGCGTGAGTTTGCAGCCGGTGACGCTGACGTTGAGCGCGCCGGTGTTTCCGGGCAACGCGATTGCCTATCTGGTGCAGGCCGGGTTCAGCGAGTCGGATCAGAACCCCGTGGTGCTGCCCTACTACAACGCGGCCAATCCGGCGATGCCGTATCTTGGCCCGTCCAACAGCGGGGCGGCGCAGAATACGCTGCGGGCGCAGCGGGTGCTGGTGCAATTGAAGGCGGGCACGCCTGCCGCGTTGGGTTCGCAACTGACGCCCTCGCCGGATGCCGGGTTCGTGGCACTGGCCTCGGTGGTGACGGTTTCCACAACGACGCAGATCAATGCGGGCGACATCGTGGCGGCACCGGGTTTGCGGTCGGCGTCGTGGAAGCTGCCCGACCTGCGGCCAGGCTATGCGTTTGCCGGGGCGTTCACCAGCAGCGGCAATTTTGTGGTGCCGTCTGGGGTGACCCGGGTGCGGCTGACGGTGATTGGCGGCGGCGGCGCGGGCGGGTTCCATGCCACGCAGCCGGGCGGCGGCGGCGGGGCGGGCGGGCGCGGCGAGCATTGGGTGAGCGGGCTCACGCCGGGGGCCAGCATTGCCGTGACGGCCGGTGCTGCGGGCGTGCCTGCGGGCGGCGCGGGGGCGGGCGGCAACGGCGGCAGCAGCAGTTTCGGCGCGTATTGCTCGGCGGCGGGCGGCTATGGCGGCGGCGGCGGCGTGGGGGCGGGCTTGCCTGCGGGCGGCGCGGGCGGGGCGGTCAGCGGGGCGGCGGTGTATTTTTACGGCGGCTATGGCGGCGACGCCTACGCCGCCTCGGGGCGCGGCGGCGATGGCGCTGGGCCGGGCAACGGCAAGGGCGGCAGCGGCAGTGCGCCAGGGGCGAACGCCTTGGGCTTTGGCGGCGGCGGCGGCGGCGGCTCGGTGGGCAACGCGGGTGGCGCTGGCGGCGGCGGTCTGGTGATTGTGGAGTACTGACGCATGGGCATTTTCGCGCGCATCGAAAACGGCGTGGTGGCCGAGGTGATCGCCACCGAGCGGGACATTGGCGAGCTGTTCCATCCGGCGATGGGCTGGGTGGAGACGGCGGGCCGCGAGGTGGCGGCGGGCTTTGCCTATGTGGAAGGGGTCTTCGTGGCACCGCCCGCCGAGGTTGCCGCCCCAGTGGTCGATACGGTGGCAAGTTTGCAGGCCCAGATTGCGGAGTTGGCAGCGCGGGTGGCGGCTTTGGCCAACGGTTAGCGGCGTTTCAACCCTCCCCCGGCCCTTCCCGCAGGGGGAGGGGGGAAGCATTTTAGGAGATTCATATGGCCAAAGCCGTCTCTCAGCATTGGCGGCCATCGGTTGCGCGATCGGTGGCGCTGGATGGATCGGCACCGTTGCCGCGTGGGGTGCTGCCGTCCGACATCGCGCCGCTGGTGTGGCCCGCGAAAGACCCGGGCGATGTGCTGGACTACGAAATCGACGCCAGCGCCGTGCTGGCAGGCGATCCTTCCGACCAGGTGGCGACCGTGGCCGTGACGGTGGTGCCAGCGGTGTCGCCCGCCGATGTGCAGGTGGGCCGCGTGGTGGCCGAGGGGGCGGTGGCGGTGCTGTGGCTGTCTGGCGGGCAGGCCGGCACTGTGTATGCGGTGCAGGTGTCCATCGGCACACTGAAGGGCCGCATCGTTGGGCGCACCGTGTTGTTGCCGGTGCAGGCGATGGCGCGGGTGCTGCCGGCGGCGGTGCCGCTGGTGGCAGGCGATGGCACGGTGGTGACTGACCAGAACGGTAATCCGATTTTGGTTGGCGGGTAGGTTTTCGACCCTCGAATCATCGTCATCGCCGGATTCGATCCGGCGATCACTCGCAAACCGAAGAACAGCCGCTCGATTCGTCTGTCCTTTGCGCGGTGAGCGATGCCCGGATCAAGTCCGGGCATGACGGAGGATTGGGGCAATATGATGCCGGGCTTGTCCCGTTACGATCCCATATTCAGGAGAGCGCCGCATGCCGACCATTCAGCAGTTGCCGCAGGCTGTGCAAGTGAACGCGACCGATGAGGTGATGCTCGATCAAGGGGGCGTGAGCGTGTCGGCCAGCGTCGGGCAGGTGCTGGCCGCCGCTGCGCCGGGGCTGACGCTGACCGGAGACGTCACCGGGGCGGGCACCGGCAGCATCGTGACCACGCTGGCACCGGTGGTGACGCCGGGCACCTATTCGAAGGTTTCGGTCAATGCCAAGGGCTTGGTGACCGGCGGCGGCGCGCTGGCCGGGGCCGATGTGATCGGCGCGCTGGGCTTTACCCCGTATAGCGCCGCCAATCCGCAGGGCTTCGCGCAAACCAGCGCGCTGGCCCCGGTGGCGACCGGCGGGCATTACAGCGACCTGACCGGCACGCCGTCGCTGGGCAGCATGGCGGCGCAGGCGGCGGGCGCGGTGGCGATCACTGGCGGCAGCGTCGCCGGGGCCGATGTGTCGCAGACCAGCGTGACGGTGCCGGGCAGTGCGACCGCGCGCACGCTGGCCGCCCGCGCGGCGGAGAAATACGACGTGCTGGACTATGGCGCCGACCCGGCCGGGGTGGCCGACAGTGCGGCCGCCTTCGCCGCCGCGATGGCCGCCGTGCCGGCGGGCACCTGGGGCCGGGTGGTGGTGCCGCCCGGCACCTACAAGCTGGGCAGCTTCATCAATCAGCCGTCGGGCCACAACATCGCCGTGGAATTCATGGACGGGGCCGTGACCACCGGCAGCGGTGGGCTGGGGGTGTCGCGGGTCGAGAGCCGTCAGGGACCGTATAGCCAGTGGACTGGCGGCGGCGGCTGGTTCGGCTTTTCGCCCACCGTCGGCTCGCCGCAAAATCTGGCGTTCCGTACTGACGTGGTGCAGAACACGCCGGGCAATAGTGCCGCATCGCGCGTCGGCTGGAACCACAATTACAGCAACTACAATTACTACGGCAAATACGTCAACGGCATCGATATTGCCGAGCAGGGCATTTTTTCCTGGCCGCATCTGTACGATGGCTCGTCCGGCTGGGGCCATTGGGAGGTGATTTTCGGCACCACGTTCGACGAGGACAGCGCCCAGCGCGCGCATCTGAACGCCTCGGCCGAGCATTCCGAGTTCGATGTGGTCAATAACGGGCCGGAAACCGGCTGGACCTGGAAGGCCGGGCAGGGCACCGCCGTGCAGGGCATGTCGATCGATCCGTGGGGTCAGAACGGCAATTACGGCGGATCGCTGCTGTTCAGCTATGGCTCGGTGGGGTCGTTCGACGGCACCACCGGGGGCCTGAACTGGCGCTGGCCGAGCTATCCGGCGGTGTTTTCCCAGGGCAATCCGGCGGCAGTGGCGGCCAATAGCACCATCGTTATCACCTTCGACGCCACCGCCAAGGCCAGCGCCAACCTGTCCGGCGGCGGCGTGGCGGGGGTGAGCGTTGCCAATGGCGGCGGCATCTATACCTCCGCCCCCACGGTGGCGTTCAGCGGCGGCGGCGGTGCGGGTGCTGCGGGCACCGCGACCATGCAGGGCGGTGCCGTGGTGGGCGTGGCGATGACGGCGGCGGGCAGCGGCTATCTGACGCCGCCCACGGTCAGCTTCAGCGGCGGCGGCGTGGCGGCCCCGGCGGCCACCACGATCACGCTCAACACCGACGGCGCGCATGGCGATCTGGCCTCCATCGCGGCGGCGATCAATGCGGCGGGCGTGCCGCTGGTGCGCGCTTCGGTGGCCAAATGGGGCAACGTGGTCAACCGGCTGGTGGTGTTCGGCACCGCGGGTTTCGACCTCGGCACGCTGACGCTGGGCGGCAGCGCGCTTGCCACGCTCGGCATCGCGGCGCAGGCCTACAGCACGCCGCGCGATACCAGCGCCGTGGTGATCGGCGGCACCGGCAGTTGCCTGCCGGGCGACAAGCTGACTTTGAACGGCACCGTGGTGACGGTGGGCGGTGCGGGTTCGATGGCCGACGCGGCCGCCGCGATCAATGCGGCGAACATCATCGGCGTGAAGGCCGACACCAACGCGCCGGGCAACCTGGTGTTGACCTGCTGGATGCCGCAGAACCCTGGCGGTCTGCTGATCGGCCAGCCGAGCGGTTACACCACGCTGGGCAAGCTCGGGCTGAACGGCGGCACGTTCTATCCGCCAGTGCCGCCGAAGGGTTTCGCCAGTGCGGCCGGCGAACTGACCGCGCCGGTGTGCCTGACCAGCGACCGGCTGTCGATTTCGGCGACCGATCTGGCGGGCACCGTCTATGGCCCGGTCACGGTGCAACTGAACGGCGGCGCGGGCACCGGTTGGGTGCCGGACGTGGTGGCCTCGATCCAGGCGGCGCTGACCACGGCTGGGTTCTACAGCAATCAATGGACCACGCTGAGTGCGCCGCCCGCCGTGGTGGCGGTGACGCCGCGCGGGGCGGGCGGCAATCAGGGGATTTTGCTGCGCAACACGGCAGGCGGCACGCTGACGCTGGCCAACGTGACCGGCACGCCGCTGCAAACCCTGGGGCTGGTAGCGGGGACGTATCAGCCGGGCGGCCTGTCGGCGGCCTCGCAGAGCGTGTTCATGGCCGCCGAGGACAGCATCGCCCCGCAAGGGCGCGGCATCTTCCTGGGCGGGGCCAGCAACGCCACCGACCGCACCGTATTGCCGCACGCGCCGCTGGAAGCGCGCGGCAGCTTTCTGCACGGGCTGCGCACCGACAAAGCGAGCTTCGACGACAACGTGGCGCTGCTGCTGGGCAGCACCCAGGCAATCGGCTTCGGCAGTGCGGTGACGCTGACCGCCAGCGGCAGCGCGTTGCAGGTGAACGGCAGCACGGCGGCGCTGCTGGGCGACTTGCCGACCAAAGTCTCGCAACTGACCAACGACAGCGGCTTCCTGACGGTGGCCCCGGTGGCCAGCGTGGCGGGCCGTACGGGTGCGGTAACGCTGGGCACGGCGGACGTCGCCGGGTTCGGCGCGGCGGCATCGGCTGCGGCCCCGGTGCAAAGCGTGGCCGGGCGCAGCGGTGCGGTAACGCTGGGCACGGCGGACATCGCCGGGTTCGGCGCGGCGGCATCGGCTGCGGCCCCGGTGCAAAGTGTGGCCGGGCGATCCGGCAGCGTGGTGCTGGGCAGCGCCGACGTGACCACGGCCTTGGGTTACACCCCGGTGGCCAATACCGGCGGCACCATCTCGGGCAGCGTTACGTTCAGCGGCACGGCGACCGCTGCCACGCAGGCGGCGGCGGATAACTCCACCAAGCTGGCCAGCACCGCGTTCGTGTATGCCGCCACCTCGGTGGCCAGCAGCATCGCCACCACCGGCGGCAGCACCACGCTGACCGCAGCACAATACGGCGGGCCGGTGCTGATCGTCACCGGCGCATTGACCAGCAACGCCACGCTGGTGGTGCCGAACAGCGGTGTTTGGACGGTGGCCAACCGCACCAGCGGCGCGTTCACGCTGACGGTGAAAACCGCTGCCGGCAGCGGCGTTGTTGTCGATCAGGGCTACAACGCCGAACTGATCGCCGATGGCGTCAACGCGGTGCTGGCGACCACCGATTACAACGCCATCGCGCTGCAAGGCGCGGTGACCAACGCGGGCACCATCAGCGGCGGCACGCTGGCGCCGGTGAGCCTGATTGCTGGTGGCTCGGGTTCGGTGCTGACCGTCTCCCAACTCGCCGACGCGGCGGGTTATCACCCGATTGTGCTGGCCAACAGCGGCGCCAACACCAACGTGCCGTTCGTGCTGGCCCCAGCCGGGGCGGGCTACATCGCCACGGCGTTGTCGGACGGCACGGCGGCCAACGGCAACCAGCGCGGCCAGTATTCGGTGGACTTGCAACAGTCGCGCACCGCCAATACGCAAGTGGCCAGCGGGGCGTATGCAGCCATCGCAGGCGGCAAGGGCAATACCGCCTCCGGCAGCTATAGTCTCGCCGCCGGGCAAAATACCTCGGCCACTGGCCAAGGCAGCGTCGCACTCGGGCAGTATTCCACCGATGGCGGCGCTTACGGCAAGCTGGTGTTCTCGGCCAACGCCAGCACGGTGGGCAACCAGTGGGGCGTCAGCACGCTGTACGTGTCCTCGGTCACCACCGCCACGCGCATGACCGCCGACGGTGCGGCGGCGGGTGCCGCAAACTCGCTGCCGATCCGCACCAACCACGTGATCGCGGGCACGCTGACGGTGTCGGCGCGCAACGTGACCACCGGCGACGGGGCGTATTGGTCCATTCCGGTACTGTTCAAGAACAGCGCCGGGACGGTCAGCGTGTCCAGCCCCGGCACCACCGGCATCGCGCCGGCGGTGGCGGACAGCACGCTGGCCACCGCCAGCATCGCCATCGCCGCGGACAACACCAACAAGGGGCTGTCGGTGACCATCACGCCGCCCGCCTCGGTGACGATCAACGCCTCGGCGGCGTTCCTGGCGACGGAGATGTGAGCATGGACGCCATCGGGCTGGAGGAGCGGGTGGCCCGGCTGGAAGAACGGATGGTGCTGGTGCATGGGCTGCTCACGGAAATCCGTGAGCAGCAGAAGGACATGGCCGACACCATCGCACGGGCCAGCGGCGGCATGCGCGTGCTGCTGCTGCTGGGCGCGCTGGCCGGAACGCTGGGCACGCTGCGGGGGGTGGAGGGGTGGGTGGAGAAGCTGCGGTAGGAGACCGAAATCAACGCCAGGGGCGCTGCCCCTGGAACCCCCGGCAAAGGCTGAGCCGGTGCAATCCATCCTTTGATACGCTGGTTTACAGCTCCCGCTTCGCAAATTCCCGTTGAATTCATTCGGCACTGGCTTGTGCGAATTTTCATCGGGCGGCATCGCGAAAGCAAACAGCAAATTGAGTTATTGGAATGCGGGACGCGCACCGTCATTCTATGCTGCAATCCGGCGTTATTGTCCTTGACCCGCCCAGGCCCCGCAGCTAGCGTCCTGCCCAAGCCGCCATTCCTGGATGCCGAGCGGCACCGGAAGGGCGTGCGCCATGCTGACTGCCGAGGCCGTCGAACACTACCGCCAGAGTGGCTACCATTTCCCGCTGTCCGTGCTGAGTGCCGCTGAGACGGCTCTCTGCCGTGCGCGGCTGGAGGCGCAGGAGGTGAAGCTGGGCGGTGCGCTGTCCGGCGCATTGCGGCAGAAGCCGCATTTGCTGTTTCCGTGGCTGAACGGCCTGATCCGCCACCCCTCGATCCTGGACGCCGTGGAAGCGCTGCTCGGCCCGGACTTGCTGTGCTGGAGCAGCAGTTTCTTCATCAAGGAACCGCAGGCGCCGGGCTATGTGTCCTGGCATCAGGACGCGACGTATTGGGGGCTGAGTTCGCCCGATGTGCTGACGGTGTGGCTGGCGCTGACGCCGGCCAACGAAGTGAATGGCTGCATGAAATTCGCGCCGGGCACCCACAACGCGCCGGTCGGTCATCACGACACCTTCGACAAGGACAATCTGCTGACGCGCGGCCAGGAGATCACCGTGGCGGTCGATGAAGCGCAGACTGTGGCGGTGAACTTGCAGCCCGGCGAGGCCAGTTTGCACCATGTGCTGCTGCATCACGGCTCCGCCCCGAACCGCTCGGCGGACCGGCGCATCGGCTATGCCATCCGCTATATTCCGGCCTATGTGCGGCAAATCGCCGGGGCTACCGACAGCGCCACGCTGGTGCGCGGCCGCGATGCGTTCGGGCATTTCGAACATGAGGCCGCACCGGACGCCGATTTGTCGGAGGCTGCGGTGGCGCAGCACGCGGCGGTGACTCAGCGTCAGGCCGCAGTGCTGTATCGCGGCACCGGCAAGACCACGTTCCGGGCCTGATCCCCGCCCATCGTCAGCGCAAATCGCCGGGCCAGCTTTGGCGTGCGGGCGGCGAACCGCGCCCGCCTTGCGGCACATCAAATAACGGAGATAACCATCAATGGGCGCACTCATTCCGCTGGCGATTTCGCTGGCGCCGGAGATCGGCAAATTCCTGTTCGGATCGAAAGGCGAGGCCACCGCCGCCGCCGTGGCGCAGGTGGTGCAGGCCGTCACCGGCGCGACGGATGCCGATGTGGCGCAACAGGTGATCGCGCGCGACCCGCAGGCGGCGGCGCAACTGCGGCTGCAACTGGCGCAGCTGGCCGCCCAGCAGGAACAGGCCGCCCGGCAGGCCGAACTCGACGAGCTCACCAGCCGCCTGCGCGACGTGCAGGACGCCCGCGCGCAGACCGTGAGCCTGGCGCGCAGCGGCAGCGGCGTGCAGTGGTCGCCCGCCATCGTCTCGTTCGTGGTCCTGACCACGTTCGGCGTGGTGATGTGGGCGGCGCTGAACCGCAGCCTGCCGCAGGGCAGCGAGACCATCCTGAACATGCTGCTGGGCACGCTGGCGGCGATGGCGACCAGCGTGGTGGGCTACTGGGTCGGCAGTTCGGCCGGCAGCGCGCAGAAGAACGAGATGCTGTACCGCAGCAGTCCGAGTGGGACGGACAAGCCGTAGGCGGCTTTGCGCGGCGGCGCCGGCGCACTACATGGCAGGCTTCCCTGGATACCGCGCCCCGCCATGACCCAACCGGCCCCGCACCATTCCGCCGTTACCCGCCTGCTGGCCCCCCTGGTTCTGGTGCTGTTGATCGCCCTGATTGCTGGCGGCGTGTGGCTGTTTCCGCGCGCCGCCGCCTTTATGAACCGCCAGGACTGCATCGCCACCGGGCATGTGAACTGCGGCAGTTAAGCGCCGAACACCACGTCGTGCACGATCCACCCGGGCAGCAGCGTGAAGGCGCCGGCGATCACCAACGCGAAGCCGAACAGGCTCAGCATCGCCCGGCGGTGACCGCCATCAGCGCCACCCACACCCAGCCTGCCGCCCGGTGGGGCAGCGCGCCCTTCGGGGCGGCGAGTTGCACGGCGCCGAGTGCCAGCGCGGCCAGGGCGGCGCTGGCGTGCAGCACAATCGGCGGGCTTGCGGTCAGCAGCGGCGTCAGGCTCATGCCTATAGCCCCCCCGGCAGCGCTCCGGGCGCGCCGAACAGCCAGCCCTGGCCATAGCGCACCCCCAATTCCTGCATCAGCCACGCCTGCGGCAGCGTTTCGATGTGCTTGGCCACCGTGCCGGCGCCCGCCGCGTTGGCCAGCGCCACCAGGGCCGCCAGCAGCCGCCGCCCGCGCCCGCCCGCCGCAGCCGCGCGCACGGTTTCGCCGTCGAGCTTCAGCAAGTCGAAGCGCGCCAGCCGCACGATGTCCAGCGCCGCCGGATCGCCGCCCAGATCGTCCAGGCACACCCGCACCCCGGCCTCCTGCAACGCCGCCACGCCCTCGGCGAACGCGGGCGGGCTGTCCAGCGCCGAGGCCGCCATCACTTCCACCAGCAGCGCTGCACCCTCGCCGCCGATCCGCGCGATGGCGGACTGCACGAAGGCGGCGTCGCTCAACGAGCGCGCGGCGACATTGACCGCCACCGGCGTGCCGCCCGCGATGCCCCAGGCGGTCAACGCCGCATCCAGCACAGCACTGTCCAGGGCTGCGCCCAATCCCCAGCCGCCCGCCACATCGACAAACGGGCGCGCCGCCAGCGTGGCGACCCCTTCTGGCGGATGCAGCCGCAACAACGCTTCGTGATGCACCGCGCGGCGGTCGGCGAGCCGGACGATGGGCTGAAACGCCAGGGTGAATTGCCGTTCGGCGATGATCCGCTCGACATCGGCGCGCCGCAGCCCGGCGCGGCGATCCTCGGCGGGCGGCAGCGCCGGGCCGCGCCGGTTCAGCGAATAGGCGGGCAATGCGTCCGGCGCCAGGACGGCGGTGAGTTCCGGCTGCGACATGGGTTGGCCAATGCGGTCAGGACGTTAGCCAAAATGGGCTTGGCTGCTGGCTGGGTCAAGCGCGGGCTAATGGAAGTCCCGCGACTTCGGAACAATCGGCCGCGCCACCTCGTCGGCCCGCGCCAGGGGCGCCGGCTGGCCGCGCAGCAGCGCCGAGCGGTCCTCCAGCCGCGCCGCCACCACGTGCACAATGCCTTCCGGCGAGCGTTGGATCTTGCCGTTGACCAGCAGCAGCGACGCGCCGACCAGGGCGGACCGAAACTGCTCGATCACGTCCGGCCACACCACCACGTTGGCGATGCCGGTTTCGTCCTCGATGGTGGCGAACACCACGCCGTGCGCGCTGCCGGGGCGCTGGCGCACCAGCACCACGCCGGCCACCACGGTTTTCGCCCCGTCGCGCAGCCCGGTGGCCTCGGCGCAGCTTTGCACCCCCTGTTGCGCCAGCGCCGCGCGCAGGAAGCGCAGCGGGTGGGCTTTCAGCGACAAGCCGGTGGTTTGGTAGTCGGCCGCCACGTGCTCGCGCAGCGCCATTTGCGGCAGCGTGGCGGCGCGCAATGGCGCATCCAGCCCGGCGAACAGCGGCAACGGGGCGGCATCCGCCAGCCCGCGCACCTGCCACAACGCCGCGCGGCGATCCATGCCGAGGCTGCGGAACGCATCGGCATCGGCAAGTTTTTCCAGTGCCGGGCGGGGCAGCAGGCGGGCGAGGGCGTGGAAGTCTGGCTTGGCGCTGGCGGCTCCCCCTCCCCCAACCCCTCCCCTTGCGGGAGGGGTTGGGGGAGGGGGCGCCACAGACTCCAAAGCCTCCGCCCAACTCTCGCGAAACCCATCGATCACCCGAAACCCCAGCCGCAGCATGGCATCGTCGCCCTCGATGCGGCAGTCCCAGCCGGAGTGCAGCACATCCACGCCGCGCACGCTCACGCCATGCTCGCGCGCGTCGCGCACGATTTGCGCCGGGGCGTAGAATCCCATCGGCTGCGAATTCAGCAGCGCGCAGGCGAACGCCGCCGGGTGCCAGCGTTTCAGCCATGCCGACACATACACCAGATGCGCGAAGCTCGCCGCGTGACTTTCGGGGAAACCATATGTCCCAAATCCCTCGATCTGCTTGAAGCAGCGTTCGGCAAAATCCTGCGCGTAGCCGCGCGCCACCATGCCGCCGACCATCTTGGCGTGGAATTTGTGGATGGTGCCGACGTTGCGGAACGTCGCCATCGCCCGGCGCAATTCATTGGCCTCGCCGGGGGTGAATTTGGCCGCCTCGATGGCGATGCGCATTGCCTGCTCCTGAAACAACGGCACGCCAAGCGTCTTGCCCAGCACGCGCTCCAGCTCATCCGGTTCGCCATGTTCCGGCGATGGCGATGGGAACTGCACGGTTTCAAAACCCTGACGGCGGCGCAGATACGGGTGCACCATGTCGCCCTGGATCGGTCCCGGCCGCACGATGGCCACTTCGATCACCAGATCGTAGAACCGCGCCGGTTTCAACCGTGGCAGCATGTTCATCTGCGCCCGGCTCTCGACCTGAAACACGCCGACGCTATCGCCGGTTTGCAGCATTTTATAGGTCGCCGCATCCTCGCGCGGCACGTCGGCCAGATCGTGAATCGGGAAGCCGCGTGCTTGCAGCAGCGCGAATGCCTTGCGGATGCAGGTCAGCATCCCCAGCGCCAGCACATCGACTTTCATGATGCCCAGCGCGTCGATATCGTCCTTGTCCCACTCGATGAAGCTGCGGCCTTCCATCGCCGCCGGTCCCACCGGCACTGTCTCGGTGAGCAGCCCGCGCGTGAGGATGAAGCCGCCGACGTGCTGCGACAGATGGCGCGGAAATCCCACCAGCTCGCGCGCCAGCGCTATGGTGCGGATCACGATATCGCTCGATGGATCAAGGCCGATCTCGCGCAGCCGTTCATCGGGCCACAACTCGCCGCCCGCACTCCAGGTTTGCGCCGACAGCGCCGCCGTCGCATCCTCCGGCAAACCCATCGCCTTGCCCACTTCGCGCGCCGCCATTTTCGGGCGGTAATGGATCACGGTCGCGGCAATGCCGGCGCGGTCGCGGCCATAGCGCCGGTAGATATACTGGATAACCTCCTCGCGCCGCTCATGCTCGAAATCCACGTCGATATCCGGCGGTTCGCGGCGTTCCGCCGACACGAAGCGTTCGAACAGCAGGTCGATTTCGGTGGGATCGACAGCGGTGATGCCGAGGCAAAAACACACCGCCGAGTTGGCCGCCGAGCCACGCCCCTGGCACAGAATGCCAAGTCCGCGCGCGAAACGCACGATGTCGTGCACGGTGAGGAAATAGCGCGCGTACGATAGCTGGGCGATCAGCGCCAGTTCCTTTTGCAGCGTGCGCTGTACTTTGGCATCGACACCGTTCGGATAACGCTGCGCGGCGCCGGCCCAGGTGAGATCGGCCAAGTGCTCATCGGGATTTTTGCCCGCTGGCACCGGTTCGTCTGGGTATTCGTACGACAGATCGTCGAGCGAAAAATGCACACCCGCGACAAAATCGACAGATGCGGTCAGCGCTTCTGGATAATCGCGGAACAGCCTGGCCATTTCGGCGGCCGATTTCAAATGCCGCTCGCCGTTCGGCAGCAGCGCCAGCCCAGCCTCGGCCACCGGCACGCCGAGCCGGATTGCGGTCATGGTGTCGTGCAGCGGGCGGCGATCCGGCGTGTGGTACAGCGGATCGTTGGTCGCCAGCATCGGCAGGCCGATTGCGGCCAGCCGGTATAAGCGCCGCTCGTCATCGGCCAGCAAATGCCGTGTGGCGCCCAGATACAGCCGCGCCCCCAGTGCCTCACGCAACACCAGCAGCGTGGTGCGCGCGGCGGTGTCCAACTGCGGCGGCGGCAGGGCGATGACGTGCTGGCCCTCGGCGTGCGCCAGCACATCGGCCAGCGCCAGATCGCATTCCCCCTTGATGGCGCGCATCTTGCCCAGCGTCAGCAGCCGGGTCAGCCGCCCCCAGGCGGCGCGGCCGGCCGGGTAGACCGCCAATTCCACCGCCGTATCGCGCAGCACCAGCCGGCTGCCGGGCAGGATGCGCAGGCCAAGCGGCTTGGCGGTTTCATGCGCCCGCACCACCCCGGCCACCGTGTTGCGATCCGCAATGCCCAGCGCCGCCAGCCCGAGGGCGGCGGCGGCCACCACCATCTCCTCCGCCCGGCTGGCGCCGCGCAGGAACGAAAACGCGGTGGCGGCGGCGAGTTCGGCGAAGGACATGACGGGAACATATAGCGAACATTTGTGCTTGTCATCCCCTTTGTCAGCGGTCATGCTGCAAGCCTTACGGAGGCTGCATGGACTCGATTGCGCTCATTGCCGGGGTTGCCGCTGGGCTGATCGGGGCGGCCACCTTGCTGCTGTGGCTTGGCCGCCGCCTTGCCGCCGGAGATGCGGCGCAGGCGGCGCTGGCCGAGCAGCGCGGCGAAGCGGCAGCCCTGCGCGCCCGGCTGGATGGCGTCACGCAGCAGAAGGCCGAGGTTGAAACCCGCTATGGCCAGGAAGCCGCCTTGGTGGCCGAACGCACCCGCGCGCTGGATGCCGTGCGGCAGGAGTTGCGCGACGCCCGCGCCGAAGCCGAGCAGCACCGCAGCACCGCGGAAGCCCGCCGCAACGAACTGGCCACGTTGACGGAGACGCTTGCCCAAGAACGCGTTCAGGCCGAGGAGAAACTGGCGCTGCTGCGCGCAGTCGGCGAGGACATGCAGGCCAAGTTCAAGACCATCGCCGATCAGGTGATCGCGCAGCACGGCGAAAGCCTCGCCAAGAAGAACATCGAGCAACTGGACAGCACGCTGAACCCGCTGCGGCTGAAACTGGTGGAATTTCAGACCGGCTTGCAGGCCGCGCACGCCGAAAGCGAGAAGGAACGCGCCCGGCTCGGCGAGCAGATCAAAACGCTCAGCGAAACCAGTGCGCGGATGAGCAGCGAAACCCATAGTCTGACCCAGGCGCTGAAGGGCAAGGCGCAAACCCAGGGCGCGTGGGGCGAAATGATCCTGTCCAGCATCCTGGAGAAATCCGGTCTGCGCGCAGGCGAGGAATACGAGGTGCAGGCCTCGCACAACACCGAGGACGGCGAGCGGCTGCGCCCGGACGTGATCGTGCGGCTGCCCGGCGATCAGCGCATCGTGATCGACGCCAAAGTGTCGCTGACCGCTTACGCCGCCGCCATCGCCGCCGACACCGAGGAGGAGCGGGCGTTGCACACCGCAGCCCACGCCCGCTCGTTGCGCCAGCACATCCGCACGCTGGGCGGCAAGGAATACCAGAAGCACACGCCGGGATCGTTCGACTACGTGGTGATGTTCATGCCCATCGAAGGCGCACTCGCCGCAGCTTTGGCCGCCGACCCGGATCTGGTCGGCTTCGCCATCCAGAACAGCGTGTTCATCGCCACGCCGACCACGCTGATGATCGCGCTGCGCACGGCGGCGAATGTGTGGAATGTCGAGCGCCGCAACCGCAACGCCGAGGACATCGCGGCGCGGGCGGGCAGCATCTACGACAAGATGACCGGCTTCGTGGACAGCATGGAGCGGCTGGACAAGGCGCTGGGCAGTGCGCGCGACAGTTACGACAAAGCGGTCGGCCAGTTGTCGCGTGGCAAGGGCAATGTGCTGCGGCAGTTGGAGCAGTTGAAGGCGATGGGGGCCACAACCACCAAGTCGCTGCCGGGCGGGTTGTTGGAGGATGAGAGTGTGGGGATGGAAACGCCGTCTAATACCAAATCTCGCTGACCAAGACTCATCGTCGTTGCCGGGCTTGACCCGGCAATCCATGGCGCCGCACAGGGCATCTCGCGTCTAACACCGAGCACTGGCATGGATCGCCGGGTCAAGCCCGGCGATGACGATTGAATGGATCATGGGTTCTCGCCCAAGAGATTTGGTATTAGCCCTCTCCGCCCGGCTTCGGGGGGAGAGGGTTGGGTGAGGTGGATCTTGCCGCCCACGGATGCACGTAATGTGCGGCACCGCCCACCTCACCCCGGCCCTCTCCCCCCCGAAAGGGCGGAGAGGGGGCAGCAAGCATGCGTAGGCACTTTTCCGCCCCGCGCCATGCGCCAAGCCCCCGTTGACCCCGCGCCCCCCCTACGGCTCTATGCCCGGCTGCATCGCCAACCCCGAGGACACCCGCCATGAGCGTTTTCCGCCAGCAGATCGAACACCTGGAGGACTCGCCCATCGTCGAGGTATTCCGCTCCGGCTTCGGCATGGAGGGGCTGATCCCGATGTGGGCTGGCGAGCCGGACGTGCCGACGCCGCAGTTCATCCGCGACGCCGCCACCAAGGCGTTGAACGAGGGCAAGACCTTCTATTCCTACAATCGCGGCCTGCCCGAGCTGCGCGACGCCATTGCGGCGTATCTGAAGGGCCTGTACGGCGTGGACATCGCCGACGACCGCATTGCCTTCACGCTGTCCGGCATGAACGCGGTGATGCAGGTGGCGCAGGCCACGGTGAACCCCGGCGACAACGTGGTGGCGATCACCCCGTCGTGGCCCAACATCATGCGCGCCATGCAGATCAACGGCGCCGACGTGCGCGAGGTCATGCTCGGTCAGGGCAACGACGGCTGGCGGCTCGATCTCGACCGCGTGTTCGCCGCCTGCGACGACAAAACCCGCGTCATCTACCTCGCCAGCCCCGGCAACCCGACCGGCTGGATGATCGAGCGGCCGCAGGCCGAGGAATTGCTGGCGTTCTGCCGGGCGAAGAACATTGCCATCCTGTCCGATGAAGTCTACCACCGCATCGTCTACGACCGGCCGCGCGCGTTCAGCTTCCTGGAAATCGCCAAGCCGGAAGACCCGCTGTTCGTGGTCAACAGCTTCTCCAAATCCTGGGCGATGACCGGCTGGCGGCTCGGCTGGGTGACGTATCCGGCGGGCGGGGTCGCCAACTTCGAAAAGCTGATCCAGTTCAACACGTCGGGCGGTGTCGAGTTCCTGCAACACGGCTGCATCGCCGCACTCAAGCACGGCGAGGACTTCGTGCAGTTCTTCGTCGAGCGTTGCCGTAAAGCCCGCGAAATCGCCAACGCCCGTCTGGCCGCGATGCCGCGTGTGCACAACATTCCCAACAACGGCGCGTTCTACGCGATGTTCGGCGTGGATGGCATGACCGACAGCCTGCAATTCTGCCTGCGCGCGGTGCAGGAAGCCAAGATCGGCATGGCCCCCGGCACCAGCTTCGGCAAGGGTGCGGAGCATCTGGTGCGGATTTGCTACGCCAAGAGCGCGGAAAACATCACCGAGGCGATGGACCGGCTGGAGCGGTTTGTGGCCGATTACGTCGAAAAGTAACAGAAGCCGGGATTTGCGGCATCACGATATATTGCGCCTTGCGGATTTATTGATCCCTGCCACTTTCCCCTAGTGTGAACAAAGAATGCTCCGGGGGCAGGCGTGGCGGTTAAGACATGGACGGCGGGCACCGGGGATTACGCGGTGGCCGGCAATTGGTCGGACGGCGCGGTGCCGGTGCAGTTCGACCAAGCCTACATTCCGCACGGCGTGGTGCAGATCGGCTCGCTGACCATCCCGAACGGCACCCAGCTTCGCATCGTCAACGACGATTTCAGCAAGGCGGTCGAGATCCAGCTCAGCGACACCACCATCGCGGGCAGCATCTCGGCCGGCACGCACGCCGATACGTCGCTGGCGGATAACCAGATTATCAGCCTGCACGGCACCGTCACGTATAGCGGCGTGCTGCAAACGTTCCAGACCTACGGCACGATGCATGTTGTGGACCGTGACACGGCCGCCACGCTGGCGCTGACCTCGGCTGGGTTCCTGAGCGCCAATTACGGCACGCTCGATGTGTCGGTGACCAATCTGGTCAACAATGGCCGGATCGGCGGCGCTGACCTGGACGCGCATATCGCCACCGCCAATATCACCGGCACCGGTTCGTTCAGCGTCAGCGGCAATTCCAGGCTGCTGTTCGACCATGCGGTGCCGGCCGGCATGTCGGTGGCTTTCAGTTCCAACACCACCGGCGCGAAATCTGAACTGCAATTGGCCGACCCGGCGGGGTTGGGCGCCGCTATCACGTTGTTTAACTATACCTCCGACATCCAGTTGCGCGGCATCATTGCCGATGCGGCGGCGTGCAATGCGGGCACGCTGACTGTCACCAATCACGGCGCCACCGTCGCCACGCTGAATGTCGCCGGGTATTTCCCCAAGGGCTTCAGCGTCGATCATATCGGCCGCGACGGCACCGCCGATCCGTCCAGCAGCTATAATCACGGCGTCGGCCTGCATGCGGCGGTCACCAAGGCCTGGACCGGCGGGACCGCCGATTTCGCCGACGGGTCGCATTGGTCCGACGGCGTGGCGCCCGACCCCGGCGACACCGCCAATTTTGCCGCCGGAAGCATCATCGTCGATCACGAAGTGGTGGGGCCGCTGATCCGGGTGCAGCCGTCCAACGGCAATTATACCAATGCGCTGCATGTCGCATTCACCGGCGCCACCATCATGGGCAGCTTCATCACCAACGCCATCAAGGGCGGTGCGCTGGGCGACAGCGAGAGTTACGATTTCACCGGCACTTCGACATTGTCGGGCCTGATCGCCGGATCGCAGAGTTACGGCATCATCGACATCAAGGACGCCGCCGCGCCGGCCGTGCTGACGGTGACCAAAGACGGCCAGATTTCCAGCACGGTTGCCGATTTGAACATCGCCGTCAGCACGCTCGATCTTGAGGGCAAAGTGGTGGTGTCGAACGCGTTCGGCTTCGTCAGCACCGCCAGCATCACCGGCGCCGGCACCTTCGTCATCACTGGCCGCGGCACGCTCTCGTTCGTCAACGCCGTGCCCAGCAGCATGAACATGCTGTTCGCGGGCGCCGGGGCAGGGGCCAAGCTGGAATTGGTCGACCCGTCGCAGTTTGCCGCCAGCATTGCCGGGTTCGCGCCCGGCAATCTGATCGAATTGAACCAAATCCACGCCGGCCGGGTCAAATTCTCCGGCGGTGTGCTCACGATTAGCAACGCCGGGCAAAAGGTGGCGGCGCTGCATCTGACCGGCGATTACACGCACGGCTTCACCGTCACCAACCTCGACGGCTTTGGCTACGCCGATCCGAACAGCAGTTTTATTCGCGCCAACCTGGCTTGCTTTGCCGCCGGTACAAGCATTGCCACAGCGCGCGGCGGCGTGGCGGTGCAGGATTTGCGCGCGGGCGACTGTGTCGCGCGGGCGGGCGGCGGGCGGGCGCGGGTGGTGTGGCTGGGCCACCGCACGGTGGATTGCCGCCGCCAAGGCCAGGCTGCTCGCCCGCTTGCCGCGCCTGGGCTACGCCGTCACCGCCGACCCCGGCCTCAGCCTGTGTGCCGACGGGGTTTTCCTGGCTGCCGATTGGTACGGCCCGGCCTGCCGCGTCACGCTGCCGGCCGGCGCCCGCCGTCTGACGCTGCACAGCCGCACCGCCCGCCCGGCCGATCTGGACCCGGCCAGTGCGGACACCCGTATGCTCGGCGTGCCGCTGCTGCGGGTGCAACTGGATGGGTGCGACACACCGCTCACCAACCCGCGTTTCGGCGCGGGCTGGCTGGACGCCGAGGACGGGTTGCGCTGGACCACCGGGGCGGCGGCGATGGATGTGCAAGGCGTGCGGCGGGTGGAACTGCGCTTCGGCGATTGGCTGCGCTACGTGGCGGCCACCGCCGGGCTCACCCCTGCATTGGCGCAAGGCTAAGCGGCGGCGCAAGGCTAAGCGGCGCGCTTGTCCGCCAGCCGGGCCAAGATCGGGGCAAACCGCGCCGCCGCCGCTGCGTCCATCTCGAACGCCACGCCGAGGATTCTCGGCGCGCCGTCGCGCACCGCCTCCACGCGGAACGGCAGTTTCTGCTCCACGCCCTCGATGCTCAGCACGCCGCGCGCGCCTTTCACCGCCTGCTCCACCCCGGTTAATCCGGCCCCCGTACTGGACAAATCGGCCAGTTGCGCCGCAATCGGTGCGCCGCCGGGGAACAGCACGGTGCAGGCGCGCGACGCTGGCGTGCGCCGGTCCAGCCTGCGGTCCACTTCCTCGGTGGCGGTGCGCACGCTGCGCACCAGCGTGGTTTTCAGCCCGGTCATCGCCGCTTCCAGGGCGACGATGCGCTCGCGGGTTTCTGCGGCGGCGCTGCGGGTGATGCCGCATTCGCCCGCCACCCCGTCCACCAGCCCGGCGAGGCGCTGGGTCAGACCGGCGGCCTCGCCGATGGCGCGGCTGATTTCGCTGGTGCTGGCGTGCTGCTGCTCGACGGCGGCGGCAATCGACCCGGCGACGGTTTCGATGTCGCTGACCGTGCGCTCCATGCCGCCGACCGATTCGGCGGCGCGCTGGGTGGCGCCGCGCACTTCGACGATGTTGCGGGTGATCTCCTCGGTGGAGCGCGCGGTTTGGATCGCCAGCGCTTTCACCTCGCTGGCCACCACGGCAAAGCCCTTGCCCGCGTCACCGGCCCGTGCCGCTTCGATGGTGGCGTTCAGCGCCAGCAAATTGGTCTTGCGGGCGATGTCGGCGATGATGTCGGCCACCGCGCCGATTTTCGCCACCCGTTCGCCCAGCGCGTCGATGGATTTGCGGGTTTCGCCGCCAGCAGCCACGGCCTGGCGGACGATGCTGGTGGAGCGCGACACCTGCACGCTGATTTCGTTGATTGCTTCGGACAACTGGCTGGCCGCCACCGCCACTGCCTCGCCGCGCGCCAGCGCCTGACCGGCGACGATGGCGGCGTCGCCGGACTGCGCGCCCGCCCGCTCGGCGGCGTCGGACATTTGCCTGCTGGTGGCCTGCATGCCGGCCGCCTGCTTGGCGAACACCTCCACCGCGCTTTTTGTTTCAATTTCGATGGTGTCGGCCATGCCGCGCAAGGCGGCGGTTTTCTGCGCCGCCGCGCCGATGCGCGCGGTCTCGCTGGCTGCGGCGGCTTCGCGTTCCAGCCGTAGCCGGGCCGTGTTGTTGGTGCGGAACACCGCCAGCGCCGCCGTCATTGCGCCGATCTCGCTGCCGCGCACCTTGGTTTTCGGGTCCACCCCGGCTTCCGCCCGCATGTCGTGCACCAGTCGCAGCAGCGGCCGCGCCACGCCGAACGCCACCAGCAGCGCCGACAGCAAGCAAATCAGCAACCCGCCGCCCGCCAGCCCGGTGGCGATCTGGCCTGAGCGTTCCAACTGCGCCTCGCCCTGCCGCAACGCCGCCACCGCGCCGTTGCCGCCATCGGCCACCAGGCTGTGCACGGTGCCGAGCAACGTATCGAGCTGTTTGACCATGCCCTCGGCCAGCGGGTCGAACTTCTCCATCAGGTCGTTGCCGACTTCGATGCCCTTGTCGATATAGTCATGTGCCATACGAATGCCGAGTTCGTTGTAAATCGGGAACGCGGTTTCGATCTGGGCCGCTCCGGCCTCCAGCCGGCCGGCGGCCTCGGCCCGCCCGGCGGCGCGCACGCGCGGGGCAATGGCCCGGATGGCGGCGAGTTGCACCGGCACGTCGGCGGCGTATTTCGCCGAATCGGTGAAACTGTCGAGGTGATGCGTCGCCGCCGCGTCGGTGAGGAATTGCTGTACTTGCAGCACGTCGATCTGCAAATCCTGGATCGCCTGCGCCAGCGGCGTCAGGTCGGCGACCAGGCTGCCGGTGCGCGCGATTGCGTCACGTTGCAGCATCTGCGCGCGCTCGTTCAACACCAGCGCGGTGGCCGACATGGCGATCAGAATTGCGGCCAACGAGCCGACAGCCAAACCTAGTCGTGCGCGCAGCGTCATCGCTTGCCCCTGGTGTCATTGCCGTGAGTGTGGCGCAAGCCGGTGAACAGGGAGCTAACGCGCCGGATGCTTCGGGTGCATGCTGTTGCGGTATGCGGTGCGCCAAGGCTAGCTTGCGGGCCTCGTTCAGGAGGCCCGCATGGCTGCACTCGATTTCCTCGCCCAGCTCACCGGCTCGTTCGCGCTGGCCGCCGCCGGTAACCCAACCGTGGCGATGATCGAGGCGGCGTACCGCCACCACAATCTGCACTGGCGCTACATCAACTGCGAAGTGACGCCGGAGCACCTGGGCGATGCGGTGCGCGGCGCGCGGGCGATGGGCTGGGCCGGGTTCAACTGCTCGCTGCCGCACAAGGTCGCGGTGATCCCGCTGCTCGACGGCTTGGGCGAGAGTGCGGCGATCATGGGCGCGGTGAACTGCGCGGTGCGGCGCGGCGGCGCCTATATCGGCGAGAACACCGACGGCAAGGGCTTTCTGAAATCGCTGGACGGCGTGGTCAGCCCCAACGGCAAGCGCGTGGTGCTGTTAGGGGCGGGCGGGGCGGCGCGTGCGGTGGCGGTGGAACTGGCGCTGGCGGGCGCGCACAGCATCATGGTGGTCAACCGCGACGCGCGGCGCGGTGCCGATCTGGTGGACTTGCTGAACGTGCACACCCCGGCGCGCGGCGACCTGCAAGTGTGGCGCGGCACCCAGGGCATTCCGGAGGGCACCGACATCGTGGTGAACTGCACCAGCGTCGGCCTATTCCCGGATGTCGATGCGCGGCTGGACATCGACATTCGCACGCTGCGCCCGGGCATGGTGGTGGCCGACGTGGTGCCCAGCCCGCCGCGCACCCGCTTGATCCGCGACGCCGAGGCGGCGGGCTGCACGGTGATCGACGGGCTGGGGATGCTGGTCAATCAAGGTGTCATCAGCATCAAGTACTGGACCGGCGTGGACGTGGACGCCAGCGTGATGCGCAAGAAGGTGGGCGAGATTTACGGGGTTTAGGCCGCCGCCTTCAGTTGTGAAAACTGCCCGAACGCTTCCAGCGCCCGGGCAGCATACATCACCGCCGGACCCGCGCCCATGTAGACCGCCATGCCGACTGTCTCCAGCACTTCTTCCTTTGTTGCTCCCTGGCGCACGGCGGCTTCGGCGTGGAAGGCGATGCAGGGGTCGCAGCGGATCGCCACCGCGATGCCGAGCGCCAGCAACTCCTTGGTTTTGGTATCCAGCGCGTTGGCCTTCAGCGCGGCTTGCGCCATCGCCGAAAAGCCCTTCATCAGATCGGGCTGCCCGGCGCGCACGTCTTTCAGCGCCGCCGAGTAGGTGGCCGTGGTGGCCTGCCAGTCGTTCAGCATGATCGCCTCCGTTAGGCTTTGACGGCCGGGCAGGTGCGCAGCCCGAGCACGCTGTACAGCGGGCAGAACGAGAAGGCGGCGGTGACCAGCGGCACCACGCCGATCCAGGCCCAGATGGGGCCGCCGGACAGCGCCCAGGCGATCAGCGCAAGGCCGAGGATGGCGCGGGCGGCGCGGTCGATGGTGCCGACATTCTTGGTCATGGAAGATTTCCCTTATTGAAAAGCACAGCCGGGCTTCAGGCCCAGGCGGCGGAACACGATGGCGGCCGGGCAGAACCCGGTGACGCTGGCTTGCAGCATGTTGACCCCGGCAAACCCGGTCAGCAGCAGCCACCACGGGCTGACCAGCAGGGTCAGCGCGATGCTGGCCAGCACCACCAGACCGGCGAAACTGAGAACGGCACTATCGATGCTCATGGGCGGTGTCCTGCGTCTGCGTTGCCGCCTATATATGAGAAATTGCGTAGCTACGCAAGTATGAATATAATGCGTCTGCATGCTACGAATGTGCAAAACGATCTGCTGCGCAATCATACGATAGCCCCTTGCCGGCCCCCTTGACGTCCGCCGGAAACATTCGTATCTACGCATTCATGCAGATACAACCCGCCCTGATGAACGCCGCCGCCGATGCCGCCAGTGAGTTGCTGAAGTCGCTGGCCAACCGGCATCGGCTGTTGATTCTGTGCCAGTTGATCGGCGGCGAGCGCGCCGTGGGCGAGTTGGCCGCGTTCCTGAACGTGCGCGATTCCACCGTGTCGCAGCATCTGGCGCTGTTGCGCAAGGATGGGCTGGTCGATACGCGGCGCGACGGCCAGACCATCTACTATTCCATTGCCAGCAGCGAAGCCAAAAGCGTGCTGGAGACGCTGTACAACATTTACTGCGCGCCGCAGTGCGCGCTGCCACCGCAACCGGAGCCGCAGGCATGACCACGATGCAAAATCTCGATGTGCAGACTGTCAAATCCTTGATCGCCAAGGGCGAGGCGGTGCTTGTCGATGTGCGCGAAGCGGGCGAATTCGCCGCCGAGCGCATCGCGGGCGCGGTGAACGTGCCGCTGTCCAGCTTCGATCCGGCCAAATTGCCCGGCCAAGCGGCACAGGTGATCCTGCAATGCGGCGTCGGCAAACGCTCCGGCATGGCGATGGAGGCTTGCCGCAAGGCGGGCGTGGCGGTGATGGGCCACATGGCGGGCGGCTTGGCCGCATGGAAATCGGCCGGGTTGCCGTCGGTTCGCTGAGCACGTTTCCCGGAAAGGGATTTCGACATGTTGGGCGTTGTGACTGCACCCTTCGGCAAGGGTTTGGCAAGTGCTGCGGCGTACCGGAGGAGAGGGGGCTATCTCGCGGTTGTTGCCTTGCCCTTGCTGGCCGTTGCGCCGTCCGCCCACGCGCAAACCCCATTCACCGCCACGCTGCGCCCGCTGGCCGACGAAAAAGCCGTGTTCGCCACAGTGGAAAGCCAAAATGTTGTGCCTGCCCGCGCCCGCATCGGCGGCACCGTGGTGGCGCTGGAGGTGCGCGACGGCGATGAGGTACGGCAGGGCCAGACCATCGCCTTGGTCGGCGACGGCAAGCTGCAATTGCAGATGCGCGCGTTCGACGCGCAATTGGCCGGATTGAAGTCCAGCCTGCAACAAGCGCAATTGGAATTGGCGCGGCAGGAAACGCTGGGCCGCACCGGGGCGACCTCGCAGCAATCGATCGAGCGGGCGCGCACCGAGTTCTCGGTGGCCAGCAACGCGCTGGCGGCGCGCACCGCCGAGCGGGCGGTGATCGAGCAGCAACTCAGCGAGGGCGCGGTGCTGGCGCCGATCAGCGGGCGGGTGTTGCAGGTGCCGGTGACGCGCGGCAGCGTGATCTTGCCGGGCGAGCCGGTGGCGCGCATTGCCGAGGGCAATTACGTGCTGCGGCTGAGTGTGCCGGAACGTCACGCGCAGAATTTGCATGTTGGCGACAAGGTGCGATTGGATCAGATGCCGCCGGGGTCGGGCGCGGTGTTCGGCGCGGTATCGCTGGTGTATCCGCAGATCGCCGATGGCCGGGTGCTGGCCGATGCCACGGTGCCGGGCCTGGGCGGCTATTTTGTCGGCCAGCGGGTGCGGGTGTGGATCGACGCGGGGCAACGCCCGGCGGTGGTGATCCCGGGGCATCTGATCGTGTCGCGCTTCGGGCTGGACTACGTGCGCCGCAACGACGGCATCGAGTTCCCGGTGCAGCGCGGCCGCGATACGCCATCGGCGGAATTGCCCGATGGGGTCGAGATTCTCTCGGGCTTGCAGGGCGGCGAAACGCTGGCCGCGCCATGAAGCTCGGCATTTCCGGGCGCCTGACCCAAGGCACCATTCGCTCCAAATTGACGCCGCTGTTCCTGCTGGCGGCGCTCGCCGCCGGGCTGGTGGCGCTGCTGACCATCCCGCGCGAGGAAGATCCGCAAATCCATGTGCCGCTGGTCGATGTTGCCGTGTCGGCCGATGGGCTGAAGGCGGCGGACGCGGCGGAATTGGTCACCAAGCCGCTGGAGACGCTGCTGGCGGCGATCCCCGGCGTCGAGCATATCTACAGCCAGACGCAGGATGATCGCGTGCTGATCACCGCGCGCTTCGCGGTCGGCACCGGCGAGGACGCGGCGGTGCTGCGGGTGAACGACAAGATCGCCGCGCATATGGACCGCATCCCGACCGGCATCCAGCCGCCGCTGATCGCCGGGCGCGGCATCGACGACGTGGCCGCCGTGGTGGTGACGCTGTCGCCCACGCCAGCAGCGGCAGCGCGCTGGACACAAGCGGACCTCAGCCAATTGGCGCTCAAGCTGCAAGTCGAGCTGACCAAGACGCCGGGGGCGGGGGCAAGTTATCTGTCTGGCGCAGCACCGCAGGAAATCCGCGTCGCACCGGACCCGGAGAAGCTGTCGCTGTACGGTGTGACGTTGCAGCAATTGCTCGGCAAGCTGCGCGGCGCCAACAGGTCATTTTTGGCGGGTTCCATCCGCGATGCCGGGGTGGCGCGCACGGTGGCGGCCGGGCAGACGCTGCTCGGCGTGCCGGATATCGGTTTGCTGCTGATCGGCACGCGCGACAATCGCCCGGTCTATGTGCGCGATGTCGCAACCGTCACGGTGGGCGGCGGGCCGGTGGAAGCGCGGGCGTGGAATTTCGCCCCGCATGACGGCGCTTGGCAGCGCACCCCGGCGGTCAGCCTGGCGCTGGCCAAGCGTGCCGGGGCGAATGCGGTCACCGTTGCCAACGCGGTGCAGCAGCGGTTGAGTTTGCTGCGTGGCACGCTGATTCCCGCCGATGTGCAGGCCGAGGTGACGCGCGACTACGGCGCGACCGCCAACGCCAAAGCCGACGAGTTGCTGTTTCACCTCGGTCTGGCCACGGTCTCCATCGTGGCCTTGATCGCCTTCGCCATCGGCTGGCGCGAGGCGGTGGTAACGCTGGTGGTGATCCCGGCGACAATTCTGCTGACGCTGTTTGCCGCCAATGTGATGGGTTATTCGATCAACCGCGTTAGTTTGTTCGCGCTGATCTTTGCCATCGGCATTCTGGTGGACGACGCGATTGTGGTGGTGGAGAACATTGCCCGCCACTGGGGTATGCGCGACGGGCGCGACAAGATGCGCGCCGCCGTTGAAGCCGTGGCCGAAGTTGGCAACCCGACCGTGGTCGCCACGCTGACCGTGGTGGCGGCGCTGCTGCCGATGCTGTTCGTGTCGGGCCTGATGGGGCCGTACATGGCGCCGATCCCGGTGAACGCCTCGGCGGCGATGCTGTTCTCGTTCTTTGTCGCGATGGCGGTGGCGCCGTGGCTGATGCTGAAACTGGCCCCGCGCCGCGAAGTGCCGAAAGCGCACGGCGAGGGCGCGCTGGGGCGGGTGTATCGCGCGGTGGCCGGGCCGATCGTGGCGCGGCGCTGGACGGCGTGGCTGTTCCTGGGCGTGGCCGGTGTGGCCACGGTGGGCAGTTGCGTGCTGTTCTATACCGAGGACGTCACGGTAAAACTGCTGCCGTTCGACAATAAAGCCGAGTTGTCGGTGGTGCTGAACCTGCCGGAAGGCAGCAGCCTGGAAGCCACCGAACAGGCGTTGTTCGCCGCCGCACGCATCGCGCAGCTGGTGCCGGAAGTCACCGGCGCGCAGGCCTATGCCGGCACCGCGCAGCCGTTCGATTTCAACGGGCTGGTGCGGCACTATTACATGCGCGCCGCGCCGGAACTGGGCGATCTGCATGTGCTGCTGACGCCAAAGGAATCGCGCAAACGCGCCAGCCATGCCATCGCGCTGGACTTGCGCGAGCGGCTGCGCGCCTTGGCGTTGCCGGACGGCGCGGTGTTGAAAGTGGTGGAAGCCCCGCCCGGCCCGCCGGTGCTGGCAACCCTGCTGGCCGAGATCTATGGCCCCGACGAAGCCACCCGCCGCGCTACGGCAGAGGAGTTGAAGGCGGTGTTCCGCAGCGTGCCGTTCATCGTCGATATCGATGACAGCTACGGCAAACCGCGCCCGCGCCTGCGGATTGCCATCGACCAGGACCGGCTGGAATTCCTCGGCGTCGAGCAATCCGATGTGTACGACACGGTGCGGGCGCTGTTCGGCGGCGTGCCGGTGGGTTACTCGTACCGCGGCGAAAACCGCTCGCCGCTGGATATCGTGGTGGGTTTGCCGCGCCGCGATTTGAGCTGGAACGAGCGGCTGGCCTCCACGCCGGTGCCCGCCAACGCGCTGCCCGGCAATCGCGGCATCGTCGAGTTGGGCGAGGTGGTGCGCGCCACGCGTGAGACCGGATCGCCCACGCTGTTTCGCCGCGATCTGCATTCCGCCACGATGGTGATGGCCGAGCTGGCGGGCAAGTTCGAAGCGCCGATCTACGGAATGCTCGCGGTGGACAAGGCCATCGCGGCACACGACTGGGGCAAACTGACGCCGCCCATGATCTCATTGCGCGGCCAGCCGGACGACGAAAGCCGCCCGAGCCTGCTGTGGGACGGCGAGTGGGAGATCACTTTCGTGACCTTCCGCGACATGGGGGCGGCGTTCGGCGTGGCGTTGCTGGGCATCTATATTCTGGTGGTGGCGCAGTTCGGCAGCTTCCGGGTGCCCTTGGTGGTGCTAACCCCGGTGCCGCTGACGCTGATCGGCATCGTGCCAGGGCATTGGCTGCTGGGGGCGCCATTCACCGCCACCTCGATGATCGGCTTCATCGCGCTGGCCGGGATTATCGTGCGCAATTCTATCCTGCTGGTGGACTTCATCCGCCACGTGCCGGCCGAGGGCCTGACCATGCGGCAGATCGTGCTGGAGGCGGGGGCGATCCGCTTCAAGCCGATCCTGCTGACGGCGCTGTCGGCGATGATCGGGGCGGCCACCATCCTGACCGACCCAATCTTCCAGGGCCTCGCCATCTCGCTGCTGTTCGGGCTGGCCAGTTCGACACTGCTGACCGTGCTGGTGATCCCGGCGATCTACGTGGTGCTGCGCGGCGGGCCGAAACCGGGCGTCACGGGACTGGCATAATCCATCGGCCGGGCTATGCTGGCGGCGGAGCGACGCGCCAACAGCCAACGGACCCCGCCTGAGAATGACGCCGCTGCTGTTTGCGCTGGTGCTGCTGGCCGCCGTGCTGCACGCCACCTGGAATGCGCTGTTGCGCGGTGGGCCAGACCGGCTGCGGGCGATGACGCTGATGAGCTTCGCCACCACGGCGGCCTCGATCCCGTGGGCCGCTTCGGTGCCGCTGCCCGATGCGGCGGCGTGGCCGTGGCTGGTGGCGTCGGCGTTGCTGCAAACCGGCTACAGCGTGTTTCTGGTGCTGGCCTATGACACCGGCGATCTCGGGCAGGTCTACCCCGTCGCGCGCGGCTCGGCGCCGCTGTTGGTCACGCTGGCGGCAGTGGTCGCGGCGGGCGAAATGCCGGGCTGGCCAATGGCGGCGGGCATCGCGCTGGTGTCGGCGGGCTTGCTCGGTCTGGTCCGCAAGCTGGACAGCGCCAGCCGCCGCGCGGTGCTGCTGGCGCTGGCGACCGGGGCGGTGATCGCCACCTACACCACCATCGATGGCATCGGCGTGCGCCGCGCGGGCGGGTCGGGCGGTTATGCGGCGTGGATGTTCCTGATTTACGGCGCGGTCCTGCCGGTGGTGTGCGTGGCAATACGCGGCTGGGGCGGGCTTAGTCTGCGCGGCGGGCATAGCGTGCGCGCGCTGGGCGGCGGGTTGCTGTCGCTGCTGACTTACGGCACCGTGACGTTCGCGATGACGCGGGCACCCATCGGCGCGGTGTCGGCGCTGCGCGAGACCAGCGTGGTGTTCGCCGCCGTGATTGGGCACCTGTTCCTGGGCGAGCGGCTGACCCGCTGGCGGCTGCTGGCGTGCGCCGCAGTCGCGGCGGGGGTGGGGTTGCTGGGGTGGTAGCGGCATAATCGCCGGGTTTGACCTGCATCAACGAAACCGCCGCCGCTGTTCGTCATGCCAACACGGGTGCTGTGCTGCCGGTGGAGTGTGGACGATGCATATATGGCCGATTGCGGCGGCTTTTTCGCTGCTGGCATCTGCGGCGCTGGCGGCCGACTCGGGCGGCAAGCACGTCACTGTCACGCCGGAGATGCAGGGTGCCGGCCTCGTGTCCAGCGGCGTGACACTGCTCGCCCCGCCGCCCGCCACCGGCAGCGCGGCCGCCCCGGTGCCCGCCTGGGCCGGGCCGCTGCCGTATCCCATCGTGATCGCCGACCGGCGTAACAACCGGCTGATCGAAATTGCCCCGGACAAGCGGGTGGTGTGGGAGTTTCCCTCGCCCGATCTGGCGATCTATCGCGGCAACGACGACGTGTTCTTCTCGCACGACGGCAAAAGCCTGATGGTGAACGAGGAGGACAATTACGACATTCATATCATCGACTACGCCAATCGTGAATTGGTGTGGAGCTACGGCGAGCCGGACACCAAAGGCCACGCCAGTACGCAATTCAACTTCCCCGACGACGCGCATTTGCTGCCGGACGGCAATGTGGTGACCGCCGATATTCGCAATTGCCGCATCCTGTTCATCAACCGCGAAAAGCTGGAAGTCACCGGCCAGTGGGGCAAGGCCGGCAAGTGCCGCCACGACCCGCCGCGTTACATCAATCTGGCGAACGGCATCACCCCGCTCGCTGGCGGCGACTTCCTGCTGACCGAAATTCCCGATGCCTGGATCACCCGCATCACCCGCGCGGGCAAGGTGGTTTGGAGCGTGAAAGCGCCGCACATCAAATACCCGTCCGACGCCTACCCGACGCGCGACGGTCAGGTGATCGTGGCCGATTACTCCAAGCCGGGCCGGGTGGTGATCTTCGATCCCAAGACCAAGAAGGTGACGTGGGAGTATAGCGTCAACGACGGCGAGGGGATGCTAAATCACTCGTCGCTGGCGCTGGAACTGCCGAACGGCAACGTGATCGTCAACGATGACTGGCGCAACCGGGTGCTGGTGATCGACCGCCAGACCAAGCAGATCGTGTGGCAATACGGCGCCACCGACACGGCGGGACATCTGCCGGGGTTCCTGTTTTACCCGGATGGGATGGATATCGACGTTTATCATGATTGGAAGCCGGCGCTGGGGGTCAAGTGATCCGCCGCTTCGTCATCCTCGCCGCCTGCCTCTGCGCCGCCCCGGCGCAGGCCGGCACGCCGCGCTTACAGGCCGATCCAACATGGCCGCCGCCGCTGCCGCATCATTGGAAGCTCGGCGAGGTCTCTGGCGTCGCGGTGGATGCGGCAGACAATGTTTGGATCGTGCAGCGGCCCGCCACGCTATCCAAGGCCGCGCGCAAGCAGGGGTTTGTGCCGGCGCCGCCGGTGATCGAGTTTGACTCCACCGGCCATGTGCTGCGCGCCTGGGGCGGCAAGGGCGCCGGTTACGACTGGTTCGGCAATGAGCATGGCATATACATCGGCCCCGGCGGCGATGTGTGGCTGGGCGGCAATGGCGCGCAGGACGGGCAAATCCTGAAATTCACCCAGGACGGCCGGTTCCTGCTGCAAATCGGCCATCCGGCGAAGGGGGCCAATAGCAACGACACCTCCCGCCTGTCGCGCCCGGCCGATATGGCCGAGGACGCCACGGCGCATGAGGTTTACGTGGCCGATGGCTACGGCAACCGGCGTGTGATTGTGTTCGACAGCCGCACCGGCGCGTACAAGCGGCATTGGGGCGCCTACGGCGAACTGCCGTCCGACAGCGGCGGGCCGCGCCAGTTCGGCCGCCCGGTGCATTGCGTGAAGCTGGCGCGCGACGGGTTCGTGTATGTGTGCGACCGGCAGAACGACCGTATTCAAGTATTCCAGCACGACGGCCATTTCGTCACCGAATTCCGCATTGCGCCGGACACCGGCGGTATGGGCAGCGTGTGGGATCTGGCGCTATCGCCGGACGCCGGGCAGGACATGCTGTTCAATGCCGATGGCCAGAACAACGTGGTGCGCATCCTGCGCCGCGCCGATGGGCTGATCCTGGGCGCGTTCGGGCGGCCGGGCCACGAGCCGGGCGAATTCCAGTGGGTGCACAATCTGGCCATCGACAGCCATGGCAACGTCTTCACCACCGAGGTGGCGGGCGGCGAACGGGTGCAGCGGTTTGTGCCGGTTGTCGGGCCGTAGCGCCCGCTACCGCCCGTTCCCCGTTTTGATCCCCAGCAGCTTTTCCGCTGCCGCCGCCACTGCCGGGTCGAGCGGGCGTGGCTTCAACTCCACGCCATCGGACAGCAAATCCGCGATGATGCGCAGCGCCGCCAGCCGTCCGAACGGCTTGTCGTTGGCCGGCACCAGATGCCAGTGCGTATGCTTGGACGAGGTTTTCTCCATCATATCCTCGATGGCCTCGGCGTATTCGTCCCAGCGGTCGCGGTTGCGGAAGTCTTCGTAGGACAGTTTCCAGCGTTTCAGCGGGTCGTTCAGCCGCGAGCGGAAGCGGCGCAGTTGTTCCTCCGGCGTGATGTGCATGAAGATCTTCACGAGCTTGATGCCGTCGTCGAGCAGCATCCGCTCGAACGATTCGATCTCGCGGTAGCCGCGCTGCCATTCGGCTTTGGTGGCGAAACCTTCGACGCGTTCCACCAGCACGCGGCCGTACCACGAGCGGTCGAACACGGTAATCTGCCCGTGATGCGGCAGCCGTTCCCAGAAGCGTTGCAGATAGTGCTCGGATTTTTCCCGCCCCGATGGGGCGGCGATGGCGTGCACCTTGAAGCTGCGCGGGTCGAGCGCCCAGCCCATGCGGCGCACGATGCCGCCCTTGCCGGCGGTGTCCCAGCCCTCCAGCACAATCACCGCGCGCTGCGCCGTGCCGAGATAGGCTTGCTGGACGAATTGCAGCGTCTCCTGCATCCCGCCCAGCCGCCGCTCGTAATCGGCGAATTCGACGCTGGGGAAATGGGTGATGTGGTTCAGGCGCGGGCGGTCGTGCACCGCGAAATCGGAAGATTTCATCGCTGTGCGGCCCAGATCAGCAGGATCGCCAGCCCTAGCAGCCCGGCGGCGGCGTGCGCCACCAGGGCGGCTTCGCTGGATTGGCGCGACCGCCGCCGCAGCAATGCCGAGCCGAATCCGCCTGCCCCCGCGATGGCGCACAGCGCCAGCGCCGGGATGCCGTAGCGCCCGGCGGTCAGCACCGAGCCATCTGGCGCGCCGGTGATTTGGATGGTCAGCGTTTCCAGTCCGCCAAGCCCTGCCAGCAAGTGCATCCCGATCATCACCGGCTTGCGCGGCTCGCGCCTGAGGTATTGCAGCCCCATGTAGACCCCGAGCCCGACGCCGGTGCCGAGGATCAAGATGACCGCCCACAACGCCATGCTGCCCCCCATGCGCGAACCGATGCGCCAAGTGTCGCGCCGGAGCGGGCCGGGGTCCAGAGGGACGTTACGGAAATAGCCCGCGCTTGGCCTTGGCGTCGCGCACCTTGGCCACCCCAATGGCCATCGCCGCCGTGCGGTGCGCCACGCGCCGCTGCGCCGCACGGTCCATCACCGCCTGAAATGCCCGTTCCAGCACGGCATTCAGCTTGGTGTTGACCTCATCGGCATCCCAGAAGAATTGCTGCAAATCCTGCACCCACTCGAAGTAACTGACGATGACGCCGCCCGCGTTGCACAGAATATCGGGAATGACGAAAATCTCCGGCCGCTGTTCCAGCACCAGATCGGCGTCCGGCGTGGTCGGGCCGTTGGCCGCTTCGGCCAGCACACGGCATTGCAATTGCGCCGCCATCTGGCCGCCGATGACGCGCTCCAGGGCGGCGGGCACCAGGATGTCGCAGGGTTGCGTCAGCAGTGTGGCCGGGTCGGCGGCCAGTTCGCTGGAAAACCCGGCCAGCGCGCCGCGCGCCTCGGCGTGGCGCAGCAGTGCTGGCACATCCAGGCCGTGCCGGTCGAAATAGCAGGCGGTGTGGTCCGACACGCCGATCACTTTCACCCCGCGCGCCATCAGCGCCTGGGCGGTGACCGAGCCGACATTGCCGAAGCCCTGCACGATGGCGGTGGTCCCGGCGAGCGGCACGCCGAGGCGTTCCATGGCGCGGGCAATTAGATACACCACGCCGTTGCCGGTGGCCTCGCGCCGCCCCAGCGTGCCGCCGCAGGCCACCGGCTTGCCGGTGACGATCTCGGTCACGGTATGGCCGCGATGCATGGAATAGGTGTCCATGAACCACGCCATGACTTGCTCGTTGGTGCCCATGTCGGGCGCCATCACGTCGGTATGCGCACCGACGAACGGGATCATTTCCTGCATATAGCGCCGCGACAACGCTTCCAGTTCGCGCAGCGACAATGCGCGCGGATCGACCGCGACGCCGCCCTTGGCCCCGCCATACGGCAGCCCGGCCAGCGCGCATTTCCAACTCATCCACACCGCCAGCGCCGCCACCTCGCCGATGTCCAGCGCCGGTGAGAACCGCGTGCCGCCCTTGGTCGGGCCGAGCGTGAGGTGATGCTGCACCCGGTAGCCCTCGAACACCTCGGTACGGCCGTCGTCGCGGTGGATCGGGCAGGATACCGTCACCGCGCGCTTGGGGTACAGCAGCCGGTCGCGCTCGTCGGCCGGAATGTCGAGATGATCGGCGATGCGCTGAAACTGGGTGCGCGCCATGTCGAACACTGGGCCGGTATAGATGGTCATCCGTCGCCTCCGGTATTTTGCGGCAGCCTAGCAGACGCTGGGCAGGCGGTGCTTAACTTGCGCGCAAGGGAGCAACGCGATGATCGACAAGCTGGAATATCTGCTGGCCTTGGCGCAGGAGCGGCATTTCGGCCGCGCCGCCGCCGCCTGCGGCACCAGTCAGCCGACGCTGTCGGCCGGGATCAAGCAACTGGAGGAAACTTTCGGGCTGTTGCTGGTGGAACGCGGCAGCCGGTTTCGCGGCTTTACCGAGGCGGGCGAGCGCGCGCTGGATTGGGCAAGGCGCATCGTCGGCGACACGCGGGCGATGCGCCAGGAAATCGGCGCGCTGCGCTACGCGCTCACCGGGCAACTGCGCCTCGCCGCCATCCCGACTGCGTTGCCGTTCCTGCCCGCGTTGACCGCCCCGCTGGCCGCGCGCCACCCGGAGGTGCGGGTCACGGTGCTGTCGCGCACCTCCAACGAAGTGCTGTCGATGCTGGAGAATCTGGAGGCCGACGCCGGAATTACCTACCTCGACAACGAACCGCTCGGCCGCATGCTGACACTGCCGCTGTACCGCGAGAGCTACCGGTTCGTCACCATCGGCGATGCGCTATTCACCGGGCGCGGCAGCGTGACCTGGGCCGAACTGGGCGGCGTGCCGCTGGCGCTGCTGACGCCGGATATGCAGAACCGCCGCATCATCGACCGCGCCTTCCGCACGGCGGGTGTCGCACCGCGCGCCACGCTGGAATCCGATTCCATGACCGCCCTGCTGGCGCATCTGCGCACCGGCCACTGGTCCAGCATCCTGCCCGCGCACTGGATGGACACGCTGGGCATGCAGGGCGACGCGCGGGCGCTGCCAATCGAAGCGCCGGAGGTGGCCAATATCGTCGGCCTCGTGGTGCCGCCGCGCGAACCGCTGCCGATGCTGGCCGGGGCATTGCTGGCGGAGGCGCGGCGGGTGGTGGGGTAGGGGGGCGTTCAAGCCGGGTGCAAACTGAAGTATTAATTACAACAAAACGTTTCTGTTTTGTATTACATATGATACCAAATCTCGTGGGCGAGAACCCATGATCCATTGAATCGTCATCGCCGGGCTTGACCCGGCGATCCATGCCAACGCTCTGTGTTAGAGGCGAGATGCTGTGTGCGGCGCCATGGATTGCCGGGTCAAGCCCGGCAACGACAATGAGTTTTGGCCAGCGAGATTTGGTATTGCGCTGATTTTGCTGGGATACGCTCAAATGCAGCATAGCAATGGCTGCGGATACCTGCACAAAACTGGTCGCGTATTGATGGAGGTGGGGGATGTTGTATCCGGCCGTAGTCGCTGCAACGCTGGCAGATTTCTAGGCCACGGTGGTGGCTGGTCTGGCGTCAGCCATTCTGCTGTCCAATCCCAGCTTCGAAACCGGCACTGCGCTGGCGCCCGGCGGGTCGGAATCCGGCAATTGCGGGCAATATCCGCCGTCCAGTGCCGCCACCGCCTGCTGAAAACACGTCAGCGGCGGGCTGACCAAACCCATGCCGATCATGCCGATACCCGGCTGGCGGTGGCCGATCATGATGTCGATGACCGGAAGCGTCCAGGTCGCCACAACGCGCCGCGCATCCACACCAACCGGTGCGCCGCGCCCGCCGAGGGCCGGAATGCGGTAGTGCGGGTGTTCGCCGAGCGCGAGTGTTTGAGCGTCGGCGTGGTAGCGGATGGCGCCTTCGGCGGTGGCGCCGATGGCCGGCCATAGCGCCGGGGCGGCGGGCAGTACGGCGGCGCCCAGCCCGGCGGCTTCCACGCACAGGCTGTCGCCGCAGGCGGGGGCCGCGTCCACCACGCTGAAGCCGGGCTGCAAAATGCCGCGCGGCACCTCGGCAGGTGCGGTGAACCAGCGGTTGCCGGTGCCGCTGAGTTGGATGCCGCAGTCGCGCCCGTTGGCGCCGATGCCGGTGACCACGGCGCAGCCGGGAATGCCATGCGCCGCGCGCAGCATCAGCTTGGCGGCGGGCAGCACGGTGCCGACGAAAAACTGTGGCGTGGCGGCTATGAAGTCCAGCGCGCGCCTATGGGTGGACGGATCGGCGGGCAAGCCCAGCAGCCCCACCGCCAGCCGGTTCAGCAGCATGTTGGTCGCGGCGCGGTTGCGGTTGTGCAACTCGTCGCCCTGCGTCAGCGCCTCGGCCATGATCGTCCGCAGGTCGATGCCGCCCACGGCTCGGATCGCCGCATCGAGCAGCGGGGCCAGCGTGTCGCGGAACCAGGCCAGCCGCGCCAGCACCTCGGCGTCGCACGCACCGGCCACCAGGGTTTTGCCCAGGCCTTCCATCAGGAAATGCGTGGCGATGTTGCCGTTGGAGCGGTCCTCGATCACCATCACCGGCAGGCTCGCGGTGATCGAGCCGACGCCGCCCGCCATTGCGCCATGATCCTGTGCAGCGGCGAATTCGATTTGGCCAGCCGCCGCCATGGCGGCGGCCTCGGCCGCGCTGCTCGCCAGCCCCTCGAACATGGCGGCGCCAGTCATGCCGCCGCGCATGGTCTCGCTCATGGTCTGCCACGTCGCGGGCGGGGCGGCATGCAGGATCAGGTTACGGCGCAGGCCGGGCAGCACCTCGTGCGCCGGGCGCACCCCGGTCAGCACCGGGTGGCTGGCGATCATGCGCCGATAGGCGATGTCGTTGACGTCGCTGAGCATGATGTTGTACCCGACCGTTCATTCGCTGGACGAGGCGCCGCTGGCCAGCTTGGTTCCCGGCACGTTTCTGCCCGAAGCCGCGCCGCGATACAACGCCGCTACTAGATCGGCCTGCGATATGATGCCGCTCAGCCGCCGCTCCGCGTTCACCACGGCCACGTGACGCAGCCCGGCATCGGCCATCAGCGGTACCAGTTCGGCGATTGGCATGGTCTCGGCCACCGTGCGGGTGCCACGCGGCATGATCTGGCCAACGGCCTCGGGCTGGCTGGCGAACATGTCGCGCGGGCGCTGCAGCAGGCGGCGGAACCGGGCGGCGATGCCGTCGAAGTGGTCGAGCTCGGCGCTGGCCATGAAGTCGGTGTCCGACACCAGCCCAACCACGCGGCGGGCCTTGTCGATCACCGGGAGCGCGCGGATGTCGTGGCGGCGCAGCAGATGCCACGCCTCGTGCAGCGGGGTGGCGTATTGCACCGCCAGCACGTCGCGCGACATGATATCGGCGCACAGCACTTCGCCGAAGCGGCGGCGATAGGCGCGCAATTCGGCCTGCTGGTACAAGTTTTCCAACTCGTCGCGGCTGATATCCAGCACCTGATCGTATTCGAGCAGTACCTGATCGAGATCCTCGCGATGGATTCCGAGGCGCTCGGTGGGTTTGCGGTCGGCGGTGCGGTGCCCCGGCGGCTTGGCCCGGTGCGGGTAGGGGTGGCGTGTGGCGTTATTGAACGCGATGGCGGACAGCAGCATCAGCGCCGAGTTCAGCGCCACCGGCGTCAGCACGAACTGGTAGCCCGCCGCCGCCACTGCCGGGCCGCCAAGCACCGTGGTAAGCGCCACCGCTCCCGCCGGGGGATGCAGGCAGCGCAGCGGGAACATCGCGGTGATGGCCAGCGCCGCCGCAACCGGGGCGGCGAGCATCGGGTCGGGGATCAGGCGGGCGCAGGTCACGCCGATCAATGCCGCCAGGGTGTTGCCGCCCACCACCGCCCAAGGCTGGGCCAGCGGGCTGGCGGGCACCGCGAACAGCAGCACCGCCGAGGCGCCCATCGGCGGGATCAGCAGCGGGGCGTGGATTCCGGCCAGCTTGCAGGTGAGCCCGGTCAGCAGCAGCCCGATCAGCGCACCGGCCGCGCCGCGAGACCTTTCGAGATATCCCGTCGCCATCGGGGCCGGCACAAAGCCGCCCAGCCATGCCATGACCGCCGCCATACCAATTCTACCCATGCACGTTGATCTGTCACATTTCGATACAGCGATTGCTGTGGCCGAAGCGGGCGCCGCCGCCAAGACCCGGCGGCCGCAGTTCTGCCACCCAATTCTGATCGTGCCGAGTGGCGCCGCCTGCACAATCCACGGAGTGCCGTGGTCGCTATGGCCGGTATTTCAGGAAAATCCGCACCAATGCGGCAAAATCCGGCGGCTGCGGCGGCTTGCGCTGCATTCGCCGCGCCAGTGGCTGCGCTGCCGGGTGGTCTGGCTGGGGGCGTCCCTGGCGTTCGGCGTGCCGCGGCTGGTGTGCCACCGTACGGCTTATGCGGCGCGGGAGCGTGCGCGGGCGGGCAAGCCGGCCGCGAAGCAGGATCCGCCCAGTCGCCCCCGCTGGTTCGACGGGGGAGACGGCGGCGGGCGTCAGGGGCGCGCGGACGCGTTATACCAAATCTCGCCGACCAAGACTCATCGTCGTTGCCGGGCTTGACCCGGCAATCCATAGCGACACATAGAGTATCTCGCATCTCACACATAGCGTTGGCATGGATCGCCGGGTCAAGCCCGGCGATGACGATTCAAAGGTTCGTGGGTTCTCTGCCACGAGATTTGGTATTACTTCGGGATCGTCAGATTGAATTCGAAGCCGGAGAACGGCGAGGGGCCGAACACCGAGGTGGTGGCGCCGTTCAAGCTGAGGAAGTGCGCGGTGCTGGTGTAGGTTCCGGCAATGTGTTCAGCAGTATAGCAAGAATCGGTGGCGGTGGCGGGCATCACCAGGCTGCGGATCGCACCGGCGAATTGCAGCACGTAGTAGGAGCCACGGACCTTGCCGGCCACCGTGTAGGAGTAGTTGATCGAGAAATTGGCGCCATTGGTTTGCACGATCTTGCCGGTTACTGCCTTGGTCAGAGTGCTGTTCGCGGCATACGGGCCGTAGACGGTGCCGGTGAAAGCGCCGGTCAGCGCGTCCAGCGACAGGATGCGCAGGCTCGATTCCACGCTGTTAAGCAGGTTGGTGTTCGGCTCGCCGGGCTGCACGGTGTAGCCCTCGTTGTCGAACATGAATCCATCGACGTTGCTGTTGGACACGGTACCGGCGAACGGCAATTGCGCCAGCGTGGTGGCGGGGGTGAGCGTGCAGGCGGCCTGGGCGGCGCCGGACAGGGTGAGCGCCGAGGCGGCGAGCAGCAGCAGGCGGGCAATACGGGTCATGGGGGAGTCTTTCGCAGGGATGGTGGATGAACGCCGCACACCATGGCTGCCGTTGGCAGGCGTTGGCTTCCCGTTTTGTGAATTAAAGTATCCCAACGCGCGCAAACTTCGTGGCGCTGGCGGCTGCGGTGGAACGCGGTATGATCCGGAATCCCGATCAACCGATGCATCGCACCGCATTGATCGCCAAGTGCCGCAAGCGCATTAATCCAGGTGGATGCGGGAAAGCCGCGCCACGGAGGAACTATGCACGCCAATCCCTGGAACCCGGAACTCGCCGCCGCGCTCATCGCCCGCCACAGCGAGGGCCAGGGCACGCTGCTGCCGTTGCTGCACGACATCCAGGACACCTTCGGCTGTGTGCCGGAAGCCGCCGTGCCGCTGGTGGCCGACGCGTTGAACCTGTCGCGCGCCGAGGTGCACGGCGTGGTGACCTTCTATCACGACTATCACCGCACCCCGCACGGCGCGCACGTGGTGAAACTGTGTCAGGCGGAAGCCTGTCAGGCGATGGGCAGCCGCGATCTGGCGCGCCACGCCGAGGCCCGGCTGGGTGTAGGTTTGGGTGAAACCACTAAAGACGGGCGCATCACCGCGCAGGCGGTGTATTGCCTGGGGCTGTGCGCCACCGCGCCCTCGGCGATGATCGACGGCAAGCTGGCGGGGCGGGTGACGCCGGCGCGGCTCGACGCGCTGCTGGAGGCGCTGGCATGAAGCTGTTCGTGCCCGGCGACGCCGCCGCCGTGGCGGTGGGCGCCGACGAGATCGCCGAGGCGCTGAGCGCCGCTGGATTTGCCGTGGTCCGCAACGGCTCGCGCGGCATGTTCTGGCTGGAACCGCTGGTCGAAGCCGTCATCCCGGCCGGGCGGATCGGCTACGGGCCGGTGACGCTGGAGGATGTGCCGGGCCTGATCGCGGCGCTACACGGCGACGGCGCGCACGCGCTACGGCTGGGCGACCCGGAACAGATTCCCTTCCTGAAAAACCAAACCCGCCTGACCTTCGCCCGCTGCGGCATCGTCGATCCGCGCTCGCTGGACGATTACGTGGCGCATGGCGGCTACGCCGGTTTGCGCAAGGCCGTGGCGCTGGGCGCTGCCGGAACAGTGGAGGAAGTGCTGCAATCCGGCCTGCGCGGCCGTGGCGGCGCGGGCTTTCCGACCGGCATCAAGTGGAAAACCGTGGCGGCCACCGCTGCCGCGCAGAAATACATTGTCTGCAATGCCGACGAAGGCGATTCCGGCACGTTCTCCGACCGCATGATCATGGAAGGCGACCCGTTCGTGCTGGTCGAAGGCATGACCATCGCCGGATACGCCACCGGGGCGACCAAGGGTTACATCTACACCCGCTCGGAATATCCGCACGCTATTGCGATGTTCAACGCGGCGATCCGCACCGCACGGGCGGCGGGCTATTTGGGCGGCAACGTGGCCGGGGCCGGGTTCGCCTTCGATATCGAGTTGCGGGCGGGCGCCGGCGCCTATGTGTGCGGCGAGGAAACCGCGCTGCTGGAAAGCATCGAAGGCAAACGCGGCCAGGTGCGCCCGAAGCCGCCGCTGCCCGCGCATCAGGGGCTGTTCGGCCTGCCGACGGTGATCAACAACGTGATCTCGCTGGCCACCGTGCCCACCGTGCTGGCCAATGGTGCCGGCGCTTACAAGAACTTCGGCATGGGCCGTTCGCGCGGCACCATGCCGATTCAGTTGGCGGGCAATGTGCGCCACGGCGGGCTGTACGAAACCGCGTTCGGCGTCACGCTGGGCGAATTGGTGCAAACCATCGGCGGCGGCACGCTGACCGGACGCCCGGTGCGCGCGGTGCAGGTGGGCGGGCCGCTCGGCGCGTATTTTCCCCCGGCCCTGTTCGATACGCCGTTCGACTACGAGGCATTTGCCGCGAAGGACGGGTTGATCGGCCATGGCGGTGTGGTGGTGTTCGACGATACCGTGGACATGGCCGAACAGGCGCGGTTCGCGATGCAATTCTGCGCCATCGAATCATGCGGCAAATGCACCCCGTGCCGCATCGGCGCGGTGCGCGGCGCCGAGACCATCGGCAAAATCATGCAAGGCCGCGAGGTGGCGAAAAATCGCGCGCTGCTGATCGATCTTTGCCAAACCATGAAGCTCGGCTCGCTGTGCGCGCTGGGTGGCTTCACGCCGTATCCGGTGATGAGCGCGATCACGCACTTCGCCGAGGATTTCGCACGTTCGCCGCTGCCCGTCGCCGCCGAATAAGGAGCGTTGCATGCCCCTCGTTGAAGAAATCGACTACGGCACGCCGGCTGTTGACGGCGCGCCGGTGACACTCAGCATCGATGGCGTCAGCATCACGGTGCCCGCCGGCACCAGCATCATGCGCGCGGCGATGGAGGCGGGGACGAAAATCCCCAAGCTGTGCGCAACCGACTCGCTGAACGCATTCGGCTCGTGCCGCCTGTGTCTGGTGGAAATCGATGGCCGCAACGGCACCCCAGCCAGTTGCACCACGCCGGTTGCACCCGGCATCAAGGTGCACACGCAAACCCCGCGGCTGGCGCAAATCCGCCGTGGCGTCATGGAACTCTACATCAGCGATCATCCGCTGGACTGCCTGACCTGTGCGGCCAACGGCGATTGCGAATTGCAGGACATGGCGGGCGCTGTGGGCTTGCGCGATGTGCGCTACGGCTACGACGGCGCCAACCATATCGTCGCTGACAAGGACGAATCGAACCCGTATTTCACCTACGACCCGGCCAAGTGCATCGTCTGCTCGCGCTGCGTGCGGGCGTGCGAGGAAGTGCAGGGCACTTTCGCATTGACGCTGGACGGGCGCGGCTTTGCCTCGCGCGTGTCGCCGGGCATGAACGAGAGTTTCCTCGGCAGCGAATGCGTCTCGTGCGGCGCCTGCGTGCAGGCGTGCCCGACCGCGACGCTGATCGAGAAAAGCGTGATCGCGCAGGGCCAGCCGGAACACTCGGTTGTCACCACCTGCGCCTATTGCGGCGTCGGCTGTTCGTTCAAGGCCGAGATGCGCGGCGAGGACGTGGTGCGGATGGTGCCGTGGAAAGACGGCCGCGCCAATCACGGGCATAGCTGCGTCAAGGGCCGTTTTGCCTGGGGCTATGCCACGCATCAGGACCGCATCACCAAGCCGATGATCCGCGCCAAGGTGTCGGACCCGTGGCGCGAAGTGTCGTGGGACGAGGCCATCGCCTACACCGCAGGCGAGTTCAAGCGCATCCAGGCGCAATATGGCAAGGATGCGGTCGGCGGCATCACCTCGTCGCGCTGCACCATCGAGGAATCCTACTTGGTGCAGAAGCTGATTCGCGCCGGGTTCGGCAACAACAACGTCGATACCTGTGCCCGCGTCTGCCACTCGCCGACCGGCTACGGGCTGGCCAACACGTTCGGCACCTCGGCCGGCACGCAGGATTTCGATTCGGTCGACCAATCCGATGTCATCATGGTGATCGGCGCCAACCCGACCGACGGGCACCCAGTGTTCGCCAGCCGGATGAAGAAGCGCCTGCGCGCCGGGGCGAAGCTGATCGTGATCGATCCGCGCCGCACCGACATCGTGCGCAGCCCGCACATCGAAGCGCAGCACCATTTGCCGTTGCTGCCCGGCACCAACGTGGCGGTGCTGACCGCGCTGGCGCATGTGATCGTCACCGAAGGTTTGGTCAACGAGAGCTTCGTGCGCGAACGCTGCGACATGGAGGCGTTCAACGATTGGGCGGCGTTTGTCGCCGAACCGCGCAACAGCCCCGAGGCAGTCGGCAAATTCTCCGGTGTGGCGGCCGAGGAAATCCGCGCCGCCGCCCGGCTGTATGCCACCGGCGGCAATGCGGCGATCTATTACGGGCTGGGCGTGACTGAGCACAGCCAGGGCAGTACCACGGTGATCGCGATCGCCAATCTGGCGATGGTGACTGGCAACATCGGCCGCCCCGGCGTCGGCGTGAACCCGCTGCGCGGGCAGAACAACGTGCAGGGCGCTTGCGACATGGGCAGCTTCCCGCACGAACTGCCGGGCTACCGCCACATCAGCGACGAGGTGACGCGCGCATTGTTCGAAGCCAACTGGGGCGTCAAGCTGGAGCCGGAACCCGGCTTCCGCATCCCGAACATGCTCGATGCGGCGGTGGGCGGCACCTTCAAGGGCATCTACATCCAGGGCGAGGATATTCTGCAATCCGACCCCGACACGCACCATGTGCAGGCCGGTCTGGCGGCAATGGAATGCGTGGTGGTGCAGGATTTGTTCCTGAACGAGACAGCCAACTACGCGCATGTGTTCCTGCCGGGCAGCACCTTCCTGGAACGCGACGGCATCTTCATCAACGCCGAACGCCGCATCCAGCGCATCCGCCGGGTGATGACGCCGCGCGCCGGGCTGGCGGATTGGGAGGTCACGCAGGCGCTGGGCACCGCGCTCGGCATGACCATGCACTACAGCCATCCGTCTGAGATCATGGACGAAATCGCCGCCCTGACGCCGACGTTTGCCGGGGTGAATTACAAGATGCTGGACGAGCGTGGCTCGGTGCAGTGGCCGTGCAACGCGGCGGCGCCGGACGGCACGCCGATCATGCACGTGGAAAAATTCGTTCGTGGTAAAGGCAACTTCCTGATCACCGAGTATCAGCCGACCGACGAGCGCAGCAACCGCCGCTTCCCGCTGCTGCTCACCACCGGGCGCATCCTCAGCCATTACAACGTCGGCGCGCAGACACGGCGCACCAGCAATGTGGCGTGGCATGCCGAGGACGTGCTGGAAATCCATCCCTCGGACGCCGAACAGCGCGGCGTGCACACCGGCGACTTCGTCCGCCTCGCCAGCCGGGCGGGCGAAACCTCGCTGCGCGCGGTGATCACCGACCGGGTGGCGCCGGGCGTGGTCTACACCACGTTCCACCATCCGGGCACACAGGCCAACGTGATCACCACCGAGTTCTCGGATTGGGCGACCAATTGCCCCGAGTATAAGGTCACCGCCGTGCAGGTGACGCCGAGCAACGGGCCGAGCCAGTGGCAGATTGACTACGACGAGCAGGCCAAGCAGAGCCGCCGGATTTTGGCGGATGCGGCGGATTGATGTCGGATGATCGACCTCGACGCGGAGGAGCGGGCAGGAGGACACACGCTCGCCCTTCACGTTGGAAAATCGGAGACTTGGCTCCTCGACCGGCTCTCCGCTGGTCCGAGGCCCGACTCAGTCAGTTCATTTTTGGACCAGCTTGAGGCCGAGGCGGCGGTAACGCTTGTGCTGGATGTTTATGCCGGCCGTATCGCCGAATGGCTATCCGGCGAAGTGGAGCGGAAGCTGGTTTTGATTCATCGGATGCCCCATCCAGTGGGCCTATTGGTGACCCGATCTGGAGAAGGCGTCCCCCCTGCTGCTGCCGTCTGCGTCGTGTTACAACGGCTGCCGCGCCATCGACGGGGCTATGTGGTGCGTACGGCATTCCCGAAGCGAGAGGCAGCCGAATGAACAGCGACCTCGCCAATGCCTATCCGAGTTTGCGTTACCTGTTCGGGGCATACTTGAACCAGGACTACGATATCGATGGACCGACACTCGGGGATGCGGTGCGGACACTGCGTGACGAGGAGCAGCCAGCGGTCGTGCACGCATTGCAGTCGGACATCTCCCGGTTCTTGGGAGAGTTTGGTGACGATGCAGCGGCGGACAAGGCGCTTGACGCGATTGACCGGGACCGCGCCCATCCAGCCGGGTTGAGTGGTCGCGACTATTTGCTTTGGATTGGCACTGTGCTGGCCGAAGCCGCTCGGCATCACGCCGCAGAATGATCCCCGCCCACCGCACCGCCGCACCCGAAATCTGGCGGCATGGCGCGCGCGTCCCTGGCGCGGTGCGCGAGATCCCGGAGGAAACCCCGCTCGCCATCACCTTCAACCGCGAGACCTACGCGGTGATGATGGGCACGCCGGCCGATCTGGCGGATTTCGCGCTGGGGTTCGCGCTGTCCGAAGGCATCGTCACGTCGCCGGATGAGATGACCGGCCTGCAGGTGCTGGAGCTTGCCAACGGCATCGAGTTGCGCATGGAATTGCCGCTGGCTTTGCTGGAGCGGCTGACCAAGCGGCGGCGGCGCATGGCGGGGCCGACCGGCTGCGGGCTGTGCGGCATCGACAGTCTGGCCGAGGCGTCGCGCGCACCCAAACTTGTGCCGCCAGAAGGCGTGTTCGCGGCGGCGGCGATCACCCGTGCCATGCGGGCGATGGAGCCGTTGCAGACCCTGCACGCCGCTACGCGCGCGGCGCACGCGGCGGCGCTGTGGCTGCCGGGGCAAGGGATCGTGCTGCTGCGCGAGGATGTCGGGCGGCACAACGCGCTGGATAAGCTGGCGGGCGCGGTGGCGCGGGCGGGCATCGATCCTTCACAGGCCGCCGTGCTGCTGTCCAGCCGGGTGTCCATTGAAATGGTGCAGAAGGCCGCCATGCTTGGCGCGCCGCTGCTGGTGGCGGTTTCGGCGCCGACCGCGCACGCCGTGCGGCTGGCCGAGGCGGCGGGCATGACATTGGCCGCCATCGCGCGCGCCGACGGTTTCGAAGTTTTCTCCGGTGCGCACCGGATCATCACGGAGGCAGCGGCGCATGTCGCATGACACCAAACTGGTCTACATGGCCAACCAGATCGGCAAGTTCTTCGCCAGCCAGGGCGAGGCCAAAGCGGTGGACGGCATCGCCAACCACTTGGCGAAGTTCTGGGACCCCAGCATGCGCCGCGCGCTGATCGCGCAAACCGAGGCCGGCGCCGCCGCAGGGCTGGACCCGTTGCCCGCCAAGGCGGTCGCCAAGATCGCTGCCGGTATGGCGGCAGTTTCGTAAGGCTGCATCCCACAACTTCCACTCGACAGCGCACCGCCGCCGTCTTAATCGCGGCTGGCTCCAACAGGGGGAATACCCAGATGAAACTCGCACTCGCCGCCGCTGCTTTCATCGCGGCTGTTTCGTTCGCCCAAGCCGCGCACGCCGATGGCGATGTCGAGGCTGGCAAGGTGGTGTTCCGCAAATGCGCGATCTGCCACAGCATTGACCCGGCCAAGAAGGGCATCGGCCCGCTGATGCTCGGCATCGTCGGCCGTCCGTCGGCCAGCGTGGCCGGGTTCAGCTATTCCGAAGGCATGAAGGCGGCCAACAAGACCTGGGACGCTGCCACGCTGGATACCTACCTGGCCAACCCGAAGGCGCTGGTGCCGGGCACCAAGATGGTGTTCCCCGGCCTGCCCAAGCAGGAAGACCGCGACAACGTCATCGCCTATCTTTCGACGCTGAAGTAATCGGCTAACTGCGCCGCCAGTTCCGCCGCCGCCGCGCCACCGGCGCGGCGGATAGACGGCGGCACGGTCACGTCGGCCACCACGCGCGCCGGGCCGGGTGAGAGCAGCAGCACCCGGTCGGCCAGGGCGGCGGCATCGGCCAGATCATGCGTCACCAGCAGCACCGCGCAGGGCCGCGCCGTCCAGGCGCGCAACAGCAGGCCGCGCGCCGCACCGACCGCCGCCGCATCCAGCGACGCAAACGGCTCGTCGAGCAGCAGCAAATCCGGTTCCACCGCCAGTGCACGGGCCAGCGCCACCCGGCGCGCCATGCCCAGCGACAGCCGCCCGGCTAGCACATCCGCCGCATCGGCCAGCCCGAGCAAGTCCAGCATTTCCGCCGCATTGCGCGGCACGGCGTTGGCCAGCGCCAGATTATCGCGCACCGTGCGCCACGGCAGCAAACGCGGTTCCTGAAATGCCATGCCCAGGCGCGGTGTGGCACCTGTCCAGCGCAATGCGCCGTCGAAATCGGCGTCTAGTCCGGCGACCAGCCGCAGCAACGTGCTCTTGCCGCAACCGGATGGGCCGCAGATCGCCAGGATCTCGCCCGCCGCCAAACCGAAGCGCAGCCCGGCGATGGCAACCCGCCCGGCGAACGCTTTGCGCTCGATCTCGGCCGTCAACATCAGGTGCGCCAGCCGAGCGCGCGGCGCTCCAGCGGTTGCAGCACGCCCCATTCCAGCGCCTGCACCACCAAAATGAACGCCAAGGTGTAGGCCAGGATGCCGGTGACATCGAACACCTGAAAATATACTTCGATCTGAAATCCCACCCCGTCGCTGCGGCCGAGCAATTCCACCACCAGCACCACTTTCCAAATCAGCGCCAACCCGGAGCGCGCGGCGGCGAACAGATACGGGGCCAGTTGCGGCAGCACCACGTGGCGCAACACAAGTCCGCGCGGCACGCGGAATATCTGCGCCACTTCCATCAACGCGGGGTCGAGCGCGCGGGCGCCCTCGCGCAGCGTGACCGCCGTGGTCGGCAATTTGTTCAGCGTCACGGCGGCGATGGCCGAGGCTTCGCTGAGGCCGAACCAGACGAAGATCAGCACCGTCATCACCAAAGCGGGCAGGTTGAGCAGCCCGGTCAGCCACGCATCGAGTGCCCGGTCGAGCCGTGGCCGCCGCCCCATGGCGATGCCGAGCGCGCTGCCGAGCAGCATCGACAAAATGAACGCGGCGGCGATGCGCCACAGCGTCAGGCCGAGATTGAGCGGCAGCGCACCGGTCAGCGTCTCGCGCCACAGCGCGGCGGCGACGTGGCTTGCCGCCGGAAACGTGCGGCTGCCCGCCAGCCGGGCGGCCGCTTCCCACGCCGCCAGCAACGCGAGCAGCGACAGCAGCCGCGTGTTCAGCATCAGGCGTGCAGCCTCCGGCGGTTAGACGGTGCGGCGCCTGCGTGTGCGGGCCGCGCTGTCCTGCCAATACTGCCCATCGTCCGCCAGCACAAACGCGACCTCGCGCAGCCCGGTCACCGCGAGAATGCCGCCGCCATCGGTCCATCGGCCATGCGGTTCCGCCGCGTGCCAGCCTGTCGTCAGGCCGGGGCTGTCCAGCGCCACGGCGCGCCCATCCAGATACAGCCGCGCGATGGCGATGCCGAGGCGGCGGCTATCGGTTTCGGCGGGGCGCATCTGCGCGGGAACCCAGGTGCGCGAGTGCAGCCGAAGTGTTGTAGCGCCGGGCGGCAGCGACACGCACAGCAGTCCGCCGTCGTGGCGCACCGCTAGCTCCGCGCCATCGGCCAGCACGCGCAGCCCGGCGTCGCGGGTGATGGCGTGGCCGAGCGTTTTGGCCCGCGTCAGCAGCCGTTGGCGGACCCGCGCCAGCGCCGCGCCGTCGCGCACCAGCGGCGCGCAAGCCCGGGCGGCCCAGGTTTGCAGCGCGAAATCCGGGTGTAACTGCACCGCCGTGCCGCCGTTGGCGAAGGCGGCGCGATTGCCGGTGTCGAGGAAGCTCTCGCAGGCCAGTCCTTCGGCCAGCAGTACGGCGTGGCGCGGCAGTTCGACGTGCCAAAAGGTGACACTCTCGACCGTTTCCTGCACGACGGTGCGCCCGTTGAGCAAGTAGCGCACCGGGATCAGCCCGCCGCCAGCGAACACCGCGTGGTCCGGCGACAGGATCAGGTCGCGCGACGGCTGGCCGGGGCCGAACGCGCCTTTGGCGACGCGCACCGGAAGCACGTCGTGCGGGCGCGGATGGCGGGCGCAATCGACGCGGCGATGGCCGAGCCAAATAATCGGCGCGGTGCCGCCATCGGCCAGTTGCACCGTCATGCCAGGGGCCAGCGCCTCCACCGCCACCGGCCCAGCGCTGGTGGCGATCCGGGTGCCCGCCGCGAAGCAGGGGGCGGCGTCGTTGGCGGTCAGCCGCGTGCCGCCCGCCGCGTCGCCCGACACGGTGAATCCGCCCGGATGCGCGCCGGTCATAGCGAAGGTGAGTTCAACGCCACGGCCAAAGATATGCGCTGTTCCGCCGGTCGTGGGGTCGGCGTTCGGGATGTAATTCACGTTTGGCGACGCGGTGGCGAAGTTCAGTCCGGTGATATCCAGGCTGTCGCTGCCATAGAAGCCTTGCAGCGTGGTGGTCCCGCTGAGGCCGCTGACGATAACGGATTCGGCCAAGCCGCCATTGCCCGGCGCGAAGGCGAACAGCTTGCCGTTCACGGTCTGGTCGATTTGCAGCGTGGCTCCGCCGTCGATGGCGAAGCTGCCGTTGCCGGCCAGCGGGACGCCGTTTGGAATGTCCAGCGTCTGGCCGCTGCCGCTGGCTTCCAGCACGCCATTGATGTTCAGCGTGCTGCCCATTTGCAGCGTGCCGCCGACGCTGAGCGTATGCCCGGCATCGACCGTCAGTGCGCCGCTAGGCGCGCCGCCGCCGCTGCCGATTTCCAGCACGCCGCCGTCCATGTTCAGCGTCGAGCCGGGATAGATCGTCACGTTGCCGCTGATGTTCGCGGTCCCGTTGCTCACAAACAGGCTGCCGCTGCCGGTGCCCGGCCCGGCCGGGTTGCCGCCGGCAAACAGCGAGCCGTTGACGGTCAGCCGTGATTGGCTGTCGTACACCGTGCCGGTGCCGTAATTGCCGACCACCATATTGCCGTTGACGATGACATTCGCCTCGGTCGTTCCGGCCTGGGCTTGCATGTACAACGCCCCGGAGGAGCCGAAATTATCGCCCAGGATCATGCCCCAGGCGTAGCCGGCGGTGGCATTTTGCCCCGCCACCAGATTGCCCGCGCCGCTGACCATGACTTGCCCGGCGCCGAATTCGCCGATTGCCATCGGCCCGCCGCCGGTATCCAGCGTGGCTTGCTGCGCATTGCTGCCGAAGCCGCCGATTTCGATGCTGCCGGTGGAGAACTGACTGGCGCCGAAAGCGACTTTGTAGAGTCCGGCAGACTCGGCGGTGCCGAGCAACAGCCGCCCGCCGAACTGGACGGCGACATGGCCGCTGCCGCCCGATTGGTCGCCGCCGAGCCGATGCGAGCCGCCGACTTCAAGCTGGCCGCCGATTTCCCAGGTGGCGTTGTTTTGCAGCGTCACTTGGCCGTTGCTGTTCAAGCTGTCGCCAGGGACGCCGACGCCCACCATGCCAAGGATCGCCGAGCCGGACTCGCTGACCGTCGCACCTTGGCCGATCTGCAACTGCGCGCTGCCGTTCGGAGCATTGAAGTTGGTCTGCACAAAGCCCGCGCCGTTGACGCCGCCGCCCCCGATCAGCATGTCGCCCAAATAGCTGCCCGCGTCAGCCGTGTTGGCCGCGTCGCCCACGTCGCGCCAGACCGTGCCGGCGCCGGAGACGGACATAAAGGCGCGGCCATAGGCCCGTCCGGCCAATTGGGTGAAGCTGGCCGTGACATGGCCGCCGTTTTCCAGCGTGACGTTGGCGCCGCTGGGCGAATTGCGGCCGATCTGGATGGCTCCGGCGGCGGTGATGGTGCCGTCGATGACGGCGTTATTCTCAACCTCCAGCGCCTGCCAGCCCTGCGGCGCGCCGTCCGGCTGCTGTCCGGTCAGCAGCAATTGGCCGCCGGCCTCGACTTGCAGCTTGGCATGCACGCTCGCCTGGAAACTGGCCGCTGTTAGCGTCCCACCGGCGGCAATCTCAACGGTGCCGTCCGGCACGCTGAACGCGGCACCGCTGCTTGCTCCGGGCTGCGGGCGCTGCAGCGTCAGCGGGGCGGCGATCACCATGCTCGCGAGCGGATCGCTCAGCACCACCGAACCAGCCGTGGCGGCGGCGCTGACCAGCAGCGTGTAGCTGTCCTGGGTGCCGGACAGGAAATCCTTGATCTCGTTGGTGTTCAACCCGACCACAGCCACCCCGGCGGCCGTTGGCGCGCCGCCAGACCACGCGGCGGCATTGCCCCATTCAACCGTTGCGCCGGACGTGACCGCAAGCAGCGCGTCATTGACCGCCGATGTGGTGATGAAGGTGTTGCCGGCGGCGGCCGTTACCGTGAAGCCGCTGTTGCCGAGCCCGCTGTCCAGCGCCTGCGCGGCGCTGAAGCCGAGCGCGCCGACGTTGATGCTGCCTTGCGACAATTGCAGCAAGCCGTTGGCGTAGCTGGCCGACAGCCCGGTCAGACCGAGCAGTTCGACGGTGTCGCCCGCGCCGAATCCGGCCAGATTGGCGCCGAAATTCTGCAACAGGCTGGTGGCGTTTTCAATTTTGAGGATTTGGTTGGGGCCGTTGAAAAACACCGTCTGCGGGCCGGGCAGCGCGCTGGCGATGTCGGCGGTCGCGGTATCGACCAGATAAATCGCGCCGCTGACCGGCAGCATTTGCGCGGTGATCGACGCCGTGCCATCGGCCACGATCAGTTCGGCGTTGTTGGCGACAGCGGCATTGCTGCCGCTGGCGATCTGCACCGCCTCGCCCATGTTAATAACGCTGTTGGTCAAGAACAGCAGGCCCGGCGTGGCCGCAGCGCCCGCCAGTTGCAAGGCATCGGCCTGAATGGTCAAGCTGCCGCCAGCGGTGGCGGCGACCAGATTGGCGTCGCTGATGACATTGCCAAGCGCGTGGACGAACAGGCTGCTGCCGCCCTGCACGATGTTGCTGCCGCCGGTGATGGCGGTGCCGTCCACGGTGCCGTACGCGGTGCCGTCGTTTTGGTTGATCAGCGTGCCGGTTTGCTGCGTGTCGCCAGACACTTCCAGCGTGGTGTTGCTGGCCATCTGGAATGTGACGCCGCTGATCGTGCTGTCGAACGCCGCCAGCGTGCTGCCGGTGGCAACGGCGATCTGGCCGCCGAACATCGACGACAATGCCAGATTGACCCGGTCCCCGGCGCCCACGCTGATGCTGTTGTTGTCCAGCGTGAGTCCGGTGGCGTCGAGCGTAAGCGGTCCGCCGGCGGTTGCGGCGGGCAACACAACCGTATCGCCCGCGCCCGGAAACGGCGTAGCGCCGTCGCTGGTCAGCCAATTGGCCGCTGCCGACGCATCGTTCGGGTCGCTGCCGGTGCCGTGCCCGCCACGCCAAGTGTACGTCGCCATCACCGTGCCCCCCGAGGTATTTTGACGGCGCGGTTGCGTCCGGCGTTATGCCGCCAATCGGACCAATTGCGCCGCCCGCCACCATTTTGCTGGCGGGGTATTCACGGCGTTGTATCTCTTGGGGTCAAGCACCCTGACGGCGAATTCGGCGGCGGTCGCGCTGGGCTTGCGGCGCACGGCACCAGTAGTGCCCCTCCAGCGCCAATTCGAACGCCACTTCGCGCAGGCCCTGCACCGAAAGTGCTGCATTGCCATCGGTCCAGCGCCAGCCAGGTTCCGGCGTGCGCCAGCCGATGGCCAAGCCCGGGCTGTCCAGCGCCACTGCGCGCCGGTCGAGCCACAACCGGCCGATCGCCACGCCGAGCTGACGCGTGTCCTCGTCGTTTGGGCATGTGTGCGCGGGCACCCAGGTGCGCGAGCGCAGCCGAAGCTGGCGCACACCTTCCGGCAGCGGCACGCGCCAGCGTCTGCCGTCAACCTCGGCGGTCAGCCGGCGTCCACCAGCGGCCAAACTCAGCCCAGGGGATGTGGTGATGCCGTAGCCAAGCTCGGCGGCACGGTCGAGCAGCGTCCGCCGCGCCGCCGCCAACGCGGCGCCCGCGCGTACTAAGGGCGCACAGGCCTGCACCTCCCAGACCTGCTGCGCGAAGTCGGGATGCAATTGCACCGAACCGCCGCCGTTGGCGAAGGCGTTGCGGTTGCCGGTGTCCAGATAGCTTTCGCAACCCAAATCCTCGGCCAGCAGCACCGCATGGCGGGACAGTTCGACGTGCCAATAGGTCACGCTGTCGGCGGGTTGCTGCGCGATGGTGCGGCCATTCAGCAAATAGCGGATCGGGATCAGCACGCCGCCGATACCGACAGCGTGATCGGGCGACAGAAACAGATCGCGTGCCGGCTGTCCCGGTGCGAATGCGCCGGCGGCAACGCGCACCGGCAATACGTCGTGCGGACGCGCATGGCGGCGGCAATCGACGCGGCGATGGCCGAGCCAGACGATTTCCGCCGAACCGCCGTCGGCGAGCAGGGCGCGCATTCCCGGCCCCAGCGCCTCGACCGGGATATCGCCGCGAATGGTGGCGATGCGGGTGCCCTGGGCGAAGCAGGGCGGAGCGGCGTCGTTTGGCACCAGCAGCGTGCCGCTGCCGCCGTCCGGTTGCAGCGTGAAACCCTTCGAATGACCGCTGCCGGCATTGAATGCGATGCTGCCATTCAACGTGCTGCCGCCGAACAATTTGAGCGTTGCGATGTTGCTGCCGGACGGAAAATCGATGACCGGCGACTGGTTGGTGAAATTGATGTTCGGCAGATCCACCCGGTCGCTGCCGTAAAACCCGATTAGCGCGGCTTGGCTGGGAGCAATACTCAAGATTGCCGTTTCGCTTGCTGTGCCATTCCCGGCGGCAAAATTCAAATTTACGTTCGTCGAATTGCTCAGCCGCAGCGCCGCCCCGGCATCGATGGTGAAAATGCCGGTGCCGTCCACGGTGCCAATGTCCAGCGTTTGGCCCGCCGCCTCGGCAATCACGCTGCCGTTGTTCAGCAACGTGCCGCCGGTCTGCAACCGGCCCGCCACCCCCAGCGTCGCGCCGGGCATGACCGTGACGGTGTTGGCCACCCCAAAACTGCCGGTCGAGCCGATCAGCAGCCCGTTGCTGCCGACGTTCAGCGTCGATCCGGCATAGATTTGCACGTTGCCGCCGATTTTCGGCTCCTGGAGGCCGAACATGTTGGCGATGCCGGTGCCGCCGCCCGCGCCGCTGGCGGTGCCGCCGAGCAGCAGCGAGCCTGCCAGCACAAAGCCGCCCTGGCCCTCGAACATCAAATTGCCTGAACCGGCGTTGCCGACCACCATATCGCCGCTGCCGGAGAAGCCGCCGCCGACAATATTGAATTGGCCGAACGCGCCGGACGTGTCGCCGATCATGGTGCCCCAGGCGAACCCGGCGGTGGCGTTGGCGGCCACGCCGCTCAGCACGCTGCCGAAGCTCACGGTGACATTGCCCTGCCCGGCCTCGCCAATCACCATCGGCCCGCCACCCGCGTCGAGCGTGCTGGCGGCGCTCAGCGGGTCGGTGCCTTGCATGTAAAGATTGCCGTTCGAGCCGGGCGTCAGGCCAACCGCCAGCTTGTAGAGGCCCGCCGTTTCGATGGTGCCGAGCTTCACCTGCGCGCCGAATTGGACGTTCAGGCGGCCGATACCGCCGAAATTGCCGGTGGCGCTGTAGACATGCGAGCCGCCGACTTCCAGTTGCGCGCCGATTTTCCAGGTGGCGTCGTTTTGGACAGTGATGTTGCCGGTGCTGTTCAGCGTGTTGGTGGACGACCCAAGCCCGGTGACGCCGATGATGCCAGATCCGGCGGTATCGACCGTCGCACCCTGGTCCACGTTCAGATAGGCATAACCGTTCGACGTGTCGTTGCTGGTCTGGATCGAGCCGAGGAAATTCACCCCGCCGCCGCCGACCACCATGCCGCCGAGATACGGGCTGGCATCGTTGGGGTTGGCGCTGTCGCCCGCATCGCGCCAGGTGGTGCCCACGCCGGTGATGGTCACGCTGGCGCTGCCGTTCGATTGCCCGGCGAGCTGGCTGAACGCGTCCACCAAGGTCGCGCCGTTTTCCAGCGTTAGGCTGGCCTGGGTGTTGCCGATGGTGCCGTGGAACCCGGCGTCCTGCCCGATCAGTACGCCGCCGCTGGCGTTCACTTGCCCGTCGATGGTGCCGTCGCCTTCGATGTCGAGCGCGATGTAGCCGGTGGCGGCACTATACGGCGCCGAGCCGGAGAAATTGGCCACGCCGCCGGACGTGACGTCGAACGCGCCAGAGGCAACCTGCGACAGGCTGCTGGCGTTCAAGGTTCCGCCTGACTCCACGGCCAGCGTGCCGTCGTTCTGCACGATCTTGCCGCCCGAAGTCTGCCCGGCGCCGGGCCGTTGCGCAGTGAGCGTGCTGCTGATGTCCAGTGTCGATAGCGGGTTCGACATGATGAGCGAGCCGACCGTCTCCGCCGAGGTGACGGTGATCACCTCGGTCTGGAAACTGCCGCTGAGCGCGCCGGTCAACTGCGCCGGGGTGAAGCCGATTTCGGCCACCTGGGTGCCGCCGGGCCGCGCGCCCGCATTCCACAGAGCGCCGTTGTTCCAGTCGATCGTGCCCGCGTTGCCGGTGTTGGTGGCGAAATCCGTGGTTTGGCTGGTGGTGATGAAAGTGTTGCCGCCGCTGCTGGTCAGCGTGAAGCCGTTGGTCCCGGCGCCGCCATCCAGCGACTGGTTGGCGGCGAAGCGCAGCGTGCCAACGGTGGCGGCGCCCTGCGACAGGGTCAGCACGCCGTCCAGATAATTGCCGGTCAGCCCGGTTATGCCCGCCAGTTCGATGCTGTCGCCCGCCTGAAATCCGGCGATGCGCGCGGTGAAGGCGGACAGCACGGTGCCGTTGTTCAACGTCTTGGTTGCCTCGATCTTCAGCAGGCTGCCGCCGCTGGCATCGCCCATGACCACGGTCTGCGGCCCTGGCAACTTGGTGGCGATGTCCAGCGTGCTGTTGTGCACCGCCCACGAGCCGGTCACTCCGGCCATATTGGCTGAAATCGAGAGCGAGGCGTTTTGCAGGAAGCTGAAGCCCTGGTTTTCGTAGACGGCGTTGCTGGACGACAGGATGCTGCCGGTCTCGCCAACCAGCACCACGCCGCCGGCATTGTTCAACGTGCCGGGCAAGGTGATGGTACCCGTGGTCAGCCCTGTGACATTTATGGTCAGCGAACCGCCGGTCGAGGAGGCCAGGAAGCCATTGTCGAGGTAGACGTTGCCGGCCGCATTGAACACCACGGCGCGGTTGGCGCCGCTGGTGGTAAGGATCCAGTTCGGTCCTTTGCCGTTGCTCAGCGAGGTAAACACGCTGCCGGGGATCAACTCGGCCGACGGGCCATTGTTGAACAACGTGCCGGTTTGCGCGAGGTCGCCGGAAACATTGATTGTGGTGTTGCCGTTGACGGTAATCGGGGCCGCCACCGTGGAGTCGAAGACGTTCAGCACGGCCCCGGCACCGGTGACAATACTGCCGCCGCTGAGCAGATCGGTGTTCAAGCTGACAGTATCGTTGGCGCCGACTTGCAAGACATTGTTCGTCAGCGTCGCGCCGGATGGAATTTCGAGCGGGAAGGCGGTGTTGTTCGGAATGAGTACTGTGTCGCCGTCACTGGGCAACGGTGCGCTGCCATCCGCCGTGGTCCAGTTGCCCGCCAGCGACGCGTCGTTGGGATGGCCGCTCAAACCGCCGCGCCATGTGTACGTCGCCATCGCCGTGCTCCCCATTCGGACAGCCAGACAAAATTGGCCGCAATTCTTTAGATACGGACCAACCCTGGGCTGCCACGGTCATCTTTCTGGCGTAGCAGGGAACTGCCTTGATGCATATCAATTCTGCGCTGTTGGCAATGCCCCCGCCCAGGTGAGGAGGCGGGGTCGGCAGGCGCGGTCAACAGGCGGGGGGCAAAGCGGCTTGCCGGGCACGTTACCCGGCGTCGTCCTCGTACCAAGTCCGCGCGGCGCGTTCGATCAGCGCAATCGCCGCCGTCGGGCCCCAGGTGCCCGACGTGTAGCCCTTCGGCGCCTCGGCGCTGGCCGACCAAGCGTCCAGGATCGGGTCGATCCAGGTCCAGGCGGCTTCCACCTCATCGCGCCGCATGAACAGGGTTTGGTTGCCGCGCACCACGTCCATCAGCAGCCGCTCATAGGCGTCCGGGTTGCGCACGTTGAACACGCTGGCGAAGCTCATATCCAGCGGGATGTATTGCAGACGCATGCCGCCGGGGCCGGGGTCCTTGATCATCAGCCACAGTTTAACGCCCTCGTCCGGCTGCAAGCGGATCACCAGCCGGTTCGGGCTGAGCGGGCCGGCGGATTTGTCGAACACCGAGTGCGGGATGGGG
>JANYDF010000147.1 GCA_025359905.1 Rhodospirillales bacterium | reverse complement strand
GGCGACGCGCTGCTGCTGGCCGCCGGAGAGCTCGTGTGGATAGCGGGCGACGAGTTCCGCGGGGGCGGCGAGGCGGACGCGGGCGAGCAGGTCGATCACGCGGGCGTCGTGGATTTCGGCAGGAAGGTTGCTGTGGAGGCGGAGCGCTTCTGCGATCTGGGCGCCAATGCGGATCGTCGGCGTCAGGGCCTGGCCGGCATTCTGCGGGATGAGGGCGAGGCGGCCACCGCGGATACGGGTCACGGCCGAGCCGGTGGCGAACATATCCTGGCCGGCGAAGCGCACGGTGCCGCCGAGCACTCCGAGGCCGGGCTTGAGGTAGCCCATGGCCGCGAGCGCAAGGGTGCTCTTGCCGGAACCGCTTTCGCCCACGATGCCGATGGTCTCGCCAGAACGCACAGCGAGATCGATATGGCGCAGCACGGGCGCCAGCGCGCCGGCGCGGGTGGTAAAGCCGATCGAGAGATCTGCAATGCCGATGATCAACGTCGAGAGCGCTGCCACGGGGGCCAGCGCGGCCCAGGGGGCAATGGCCATGAAGCTGCGGGAGTCCGCGATCATCAGCCCCCAGTCCGGAGTCGGCGGCGCCACGCCGAAGCCAAGGAAGGAGAGCGAACTGAAGGCGAGCAGCATCCACGACCAGCGCATCGCGCCCTCCACCATCAGCGCGTCGAGCACGTTCGGCAGCAACTCGCGCCGGACGATGGCCGCCCGGCTGTGGCCGCGCGCGCGCGCGGCGGCGATGAAGTCGCGCGCGACCACGCCCTGCGTGGCGGCGCGGGCGACGCGGATCACCGGCACGCCGTAGAAGAAGGCGAGCGTGGGGATTAGCACGTTCACTCCGGCGCCGAAGGTGACGATGATGACGAGCATCTTCAGGATCCACGGCAACGCCAGCACCGCATCGACCACGCGCATCAGCACATCGTCGAGACGGCCGCCGGCAAGGCCCAGATGGATGCCGGTAAGCCCGCCCCAGGCGACCGCAATGGGGGTGGCGATCAGGGTCACCAGAATCGCCTCCCGGCCGCCGAGGAGGGTGCGGGTGAGGATGTCGCGGCCGAGTTGGTCGGTGCCAAGCCAATGGCCGGCGTCTGGAGGCGCAAACATCAGGGCCGCGTCAATTGCGGTGGCTTCGTACGGCACGATCCACGGGCTCAGCATGGCGGCGAGCAGATGGAGCACGACGAGGCCGAGGCCGATGGCCCCCGAGGGCCGGGCGAGCATGCGGGTGAGGACTGCCATCTCAGCCGCGCGCCCGGTGGGTACGCAAGCGGGGATCGAGTGCCAGGATCAGCAGGTCGGCGGCGAGGTTGACGCCGACGTAGACGCTGGCGACCAGCAGCGCGAGGGCCTGCACAACCGGCAGGTCGCGCTCGGTGATGCTGTCGATCATGAAGCGGCCGAGACCGGGATAGTTGAACACCTTCTCGACGACGACCACGCCGCCGAGCAGCCAGGCGATGGTGAGGGCGATGACGTTGACCGCCGGTAGCAGGGCACTGGGCAGCGCGTGGCGCCAGATGATTCGCGCCCGCGGCACGCCTTTGAGTGTAGCCATGCGAACGAAATCGCTCGCCATCACCTCGATCACGCTGGAGCGAACGGTGCGCAGGATATGCGCCGTCATCACCATGGTCAGAACCGCGACCGGCAGCACGATGCCAGGGAAGAAATCGCCAATCGGCGCGCCGGGAGCGGCAAGCACAATACCAGGGACCCAACCGAGGCCGATGCTGAAGACAAAGATCAGAACCGTTGCGGAAACGAATTCCGGGATCGTCATCGCCAGGATGCCGCCGGTGGAGAGCACGATGTCGAGCGCCCCGTCGCGCCTGAGGCCGGTCAGCACGCCAAACAGTAGTGCAAGCGGAATACCGACCGCCAACGTGCAGCCGGCGAGCATCAGCGTATTGCGCAAACGCTCGCCGAGCAGCGTCGCGATCGGCTTGCCACTGCCGGCGGAGACGCCAAGGTCGCCCCGCAGGGCACCGGCGGCCCAACTCGCGTAGCGGGTGAGCGCGGGGCGATCGAGGCCAAGCTCGCGCCGGCAGTTTTCCAGCCGCTGCCCGACCGCGTCGCGCTGCAGCACGGCGACGCAGGCATCACCGGGCAGCGCCTCGACCGCCCCGAAGATGATCGCCGAGGCCAGCGCAACAGTGATAACGCCGAGCAGCAGCCGGTTGATGACGAGGCGCAGCAAGCCTCAGTCCACCTTCAGCCGGTTCCAGCGGATGGCGAAGTTGTCGACCGCGTCGAGATCCTTCACCCGTGCGGTGAGCCCGACGGCTAGCTTGACATGAAAAGTCACGAGCGTCCCCGCGTTCTCCCACAGATAGGCCTGGGCCTCCTGGTAGAGCGCCTGGCGCCTGGCGAAATCGAGCTCCTTGCGAGCGGCGTCGAGCATGGCGTCGAACTTCGGATCGTTGAACTTCGATTCATCCCATGGCGAGGACATCCGGTAGATCTCGTTCAGTGCCGCATCCGCCGGGCGATCGGCCCAGCGCGTCAGCACCGCGTCCTTCTTCATCCAGATGGTGTTCCAGTAGCCGTCGTTCGGGACCTGGGCGATCTTGACGCGCACGCCGGCGGCGGCGGCCTGCTGCTGTTAGACCTGGGCGATGGTCGGCCAGATCGGCTCGATGTTGG
>JANYDF010000121.1 GCA_025359905.1 Rhodospirillales bacterium | reverse complement strand
AACTGCTGATCGTGCCGCAACAGGGGCGGCTGCTGTTGGCGACCGAGCTGGGCCGCCTGCTGGTGGCGCCCAATGAGATCGCCGTGGTGCCGCGCGGCATCCGCTTCCGCGTCGAACTGCCCGATGGCGCGGCGCGCGGCTATGTCTGCGAAAACCACGGCGCCACCTTCCGCCTGCCCGATCTCGGCCCGATCGGTGCCAATGGGCTGGCCAATCCGCGCGACTTCCTCACCCCGGTCGCCTGGTTCGAGGAACGCGAAGAGCCGACCGAGGTGGTGCAGAAATTCCTCGGCAAGCTTTGGGCCACCACGCTCGACCATTCGCCGCTCGATGTGGTGGCATGGCACGGCAACTGCGCGCCGTACAAGTACGATCTCGCCCATTTCATGGCGATCGGCACGGTGAGTTTCGATCATCCTGACCCCTCGATCTTCACCGTGTTGACGGCGCCGACCGAGGTGGCGGGGCGGGCGAACTGCGATTTCGTGATTTTCCCGCCGCGCTGGATGGTCGCCGAGGATACGTTCCGCCCGCCCTGGTTCCACCGCAACATCATGAACGAGTGCATGGGACTGGTGGGCGGGGTGTACGACGGCAAGGCCGAGGGGTTCCTGCCCGGCGGGCTCAGCCTGCACGGGATGATGAGCGCGCACGGGCCGGACAAGCCGACGACGGAGCGGGCGATGGCGGCGGAGCTTGCGCCGCACAAGATCTCCGGCACGCTGGCCTTCATGTTCGAAACCAACCAGGTGCTGATCCCGAGCCGCCACGCCATGGGCTGCGCGGAGTTGCAGGCGGGGTATGATTTGGTGTGGGACGGGTTGGGGAAGATGTTCACGCGATGATTGACCATACCCACGACAGGGCGGCCACCAGTTGGGTGGCGAGCGCCAACGGGCACGCCGATTTCCCGCTGCAGAACCTGCCGCATGGCGTGTTCAGCCGCCCGGGCGAGGCGCCGCGCGGCGGGGTGGCGATCGGCGACAAAATCCTCGATCTCGCCGCCGTACTGGCCGCCGGGCTGCTGGATGGCGCGGCGGAGGCGGCCGCGGCGCCGAGCCTCAACGGATTCCTCGCCCTCGGCGCCGGCGGCCGTACGGCGCTGCGCCATCGCCTGTTCGCCGTGCTCGCATCCGCCGCCCCGGCGGCCGTGCAGGCCCGTGCCGCCGCCTGCCTGGTGGATGCCGCCGAGTGCGATCTGCACGTGCCGGCCACCATCGGCGACTACACCGATTTCTTCGCCGGCATCCATCACGCGATGAATGGCGGCAAGCTGCTGCGGCCGGACAACCCATTGATGGCGAACTACAAATACGTCCCCGTCGCCTATCACGGGCGGGCCTCCTCGATCCGCCCCTCGGGCACCCCGGTGCGCCGCCCCAACGGCCAGCGCAAGCGCCCCGAGGAGGCTGCGCCGAGCTTCGGGCCGTGCCGCAATCTCGACTACGAAATGGAGTTCGGCATCTGGATCGGCGGCGGCAACGCGCTCGGCGAGCCGGTGCCGATCGGGCAGGCCAGTGCGCAGATCGCCGGCTTCTGCCTGCTCAACGACTGGTCGGCGCGGGATATCCAGTCCTGGGAATACCAGCCGCTCGGCCCCTTCCTGGCCAAGAGCTTCCAGACCTCGATCTCCCCCTGGATCGTCACCGCCGAGGCGCTGGCCCCCTTCCGCATCGCCCAGCCGCCCCGCCCCGATGGCGATCCGGCGCCGCTGCCGCATCTGTTCGATGCCGCCGACCAGGCCGCGGGCGCGCTCGATATCGCCGTCGAGGTTCATATCCTCACCCCCCTGATGCGGGCGGCGGGGCTGCCGCCGCACCGGCTCTCCCACGCCAATACGTCCGACCTCTACTGGACCGTCGCGCAAATGCTGGCGCACCACACCTCGAACGGCTGCAACCTCGCGCCCGGGGACCTGTTCGGCTCCGGCACCATCTCCGCCGTGGCGGAGGGCGGCTGGGGCAGCCTGCAGGAACTCACGCTCGCCGGCCGCCGCGAACTCGCGCTGCCCAACGGCGAAACCCGGATGTTTCTCGCCGATGGCGACGAGATAACCTTCCGCGGCCGGGCGGCCCGCGACGGCTTCGCCACCATCGGCTTTGGCCCATGCCGCGGGACGGTTTTTTCGGCGCCCTGAGCCGTGACCTCAAATCTTCGCGCGCACCTGCTCGGTGAACGCCTGCAACTCGGCAATCGCGCCATCGACGGTATCGGCGGAAAAGCCGATATCGAGATGGCCGACGCCGAGGGCCGCGAGGTCGCGGATGTCCCGCACCACGTCATCCGAGGTGCCGGAGAACAGGCGGCGCTCGCCGTCACTCGCCAGGCCCGGCACGCCGGCGCCGTAGCGCTGCACCCGGTAGGTGACGCTGACGGCGCCGGGTTCGCGCCCTGCCGCCGCCGTCAACTGGCGCAGCCGCGCGATGCCGCCAGCGAGGCGCTGGTGGCTGTCGAGCGGGTGGGAGGGGTTGGTGCCGATCGGGTACCAGGCATCGCCCAGCGCCGCGGTGCGCCGCAGCGCCGGGCCCGATTCGCCGCCCACCCAGATCGGCGGATGCGGGCGCT
>JANYDF010000103.1 GCA_025359905.1 Rhodospirillales bacterium | reverse complement strand
ATGTTCACCCGGCTCCAGTCGGTCGCCGGGTCGGCTTCCAGCATCTGCACGATTTCCTGAATGGCCGCGAAGGCCGACTGCCCGGGCTGCAACGGGGGCCCGCCGTGCATCATGGCATGGGGATGGTGCATCGGCATGGTGGCGGGCATGCCGGTATCGGACTGCGCGTAGGCGTGCAGCGGCAGCAGCAGGAGCAGGGCGGCGAGGCGGCGGAACATGCATCGGCTCCGGCAATCTGGGCGGGTCAAGGGTAGTGCCTTTGCCGCGACTTAGCTTGCGTAATCCGCTCCCTGCGCGTCTAAAATCCGCAGCATCTCGCCGAAATGCGCCGCCGCGTAGTTCGGGTAATTCTCCCAGTCGCGCGCGGTGCGTTCGGCCATCTCGTCCGGCAGCACGTTCAGTGGCCGTCCGGTCGCGTAGGCCAGGATCAGCGTTTGGCAGGCGCGTTCGAAGTAATACAGTTCGTCGTAGGCATCGGCCACGGTCGCGCCCGTCACCAATACGCCGTGATTGGCCATCAGCAGCACGCGGCGCTGGCCCAGCGTGGCGGCCAGGCGGCGGCCTTCCTCGGTGTCATCGGCGATGCCGCCGTATTGGCGGTCGAAGGCGATGCGGTTGAAGTAGCGCGCGGTGTTCTGATCGACCGGCAGCATGGTGGGGTCGGCCAAACAGGCGAGCGCTGTGGCGTACGGCGAATGCACGTGCAGCACGCAGCGGGCGTGCGGGGCTGCGGCGTGAATGGCGCCGTGGATGCTCCAGGCCGACGGGTCGGGCGCGTCCGGGCGCTGCATGGTGCTGCTGTCGGACGAATCGAGCAGCAGCAGGTCGCTGGCCTTGATGCGGGAGAAGTGTTTCCAGCGCGGGTTCATCAGAAACTGGCGGCCATCGTCCGACACCGCCACGCTGAAATGGTTCGCCACCGATTCGTGCCAGTTGTTGAGGGCGGCCAGCCGGAAGGCGGCGGCGAGGCCGGCCCGCAACGCCCATTCCGCCGCATTCAGATTTTCGCCGCGCCGCAGCTTGGTGGCAGACATTGCCGTCTCCCGCATTGAATGGGCTTACTCTATCGTGGGCTGATCGTCCGTGCCACTTGAGCTCGGCGGCAGAAAGACTTTAGGCTTAAAATATCGACGTTCAAAGGGGCTGATCGCATGAACCTGACGCGCAGAGGATTGGTTGCCGGCGGTATGACGCTGGCGCTGGCCGACCGGATCCTGCCCATCCGCGCCGCGCGCGCGGACAGCGGCACCGTGACCATCGCCTACAACGTCGGCCTGCCGGCCTGGGACCCCACCGTGGGGCCGTCGGCGGTGAACCCGACCATTCAGGCGATCTATCAGTCGGTGTTCGACCAGTATATCGGCCAGAACCCGGATCTATCGTTCACCGGCGGATTGCTGGAGAAATGGGGCTGGAACGACGCCAAGACCGGCATCTGGATGGATGTCCGCAAGGGCGCGATGTGGCACGACGGCTCGCCGGTCACCACCGACGACATCATCTGGTCGCTGACCCGGGCCGGCGATCCGAAGGGCGGCAACCCGATCCAGTTCATCTGGGGCAACCTGTCCAACTTCAAGGCGGATGGCAGCCGGGTGACGGCGGACGCGCACGGCTACGACCCGGCGCTGTTCAAGTGGATGGCGTTCCTGACCGGCTACGTGCTGCCGAAGGCGTATTTCGAAAAAGTCGGCGCGGAAGGCTTCGAGAAGAAGCCGATCGGCAGCGGCCCGTACATGGTCGATGCGTTCGAGCGCAACGCGTTCCTGCGCCTGAAAGCCAACCCGCATTACTGGGGCGGCAAGCCGGCCATCGACACCGTGGTGTTCAAGTTCGTCACCGATGCCTCGGCGCGCATCGCCGAAATCGAATCCGGCGCGTCGGACGTGACGCTGGAAATTCCGTATGAGGAATTCGACCGGCTGAAGGCCAAGTCCGGCCTGAAGGGCGTCACCACGCCCGTCTCCGACATCGGCATGATCTTCATCACCAATGTCGAACCGGCGATGCTGGACGCCAATGTGCGGCACGCGATGGTGAAGGCGGTTGATAAGAAGCTGCTGGTCGACAAGCTGCTGCGCGGCTACGGCATTCCCATCGACACGCTGGAAGCGCCGCAATACGCCGCGTTCGATGCGGACATCAAAACCCCCTACGACCCGGAAGGTGCAGTGAAGCTGCTGGCGGCGTCCGGTTACTCGAAGGACAAGCCGGTCAAGTTCACCATCCAGACCACGCGCGGCTTCAAGCCGAAAGACTATGAGATGATCCAGGCGATCGTCGGCATGTGGCGCAAGGTGGGCATCGACGCGACCATCGAAGTCTATGAGATCGCCAAGCACTATGAACTGCGCGCCGCCCACAAGCTGGCCCCCGCCGCGTTCTACAACTGGGGCAACAGCATCGGCGATCCGACCACCAGCACCGGCTTCGCGATGTTCAGCCACTCGCCGCATTCCGGCTGGCATTCGGACGATGTGGACGCGCTGATCGGGCCGCTGTGGGGCGAGGCCGACGAGGCCAAGCGCATCGCGGGCTGGAAGGCGGTGGACAAATACATCGCCGACAACGCGCTGGTGCTGCCGCTGCTGCAATATGTGCAGCCGATTATCCACAAGGCCGGGCTGAACGTGGTGCCCAGCGTGTCCGGCGCGCTGCTGCCGGCGCGGATCACCCGGGCCTAGGCGCGCCCCCCTCGCCCCTCCCGTTGCGGGAGGGGATGGGGGAGGGGACGCACCTGCCCCTGCCCGAACGACCGGCATGATAACCCGCATTCTCTCGCGCCTGCTCCAGGCCATCCCGACGCTCGCCGGGGTGGCCGTTCTGGTTTTTGTGCTGGTGCGCGTGGTGCCGGGCGATCCGGTGGCGATGATGATCCCGCCGGGAGCGGACGCCGATGTGGTGGCGCGGCTGTATGCCCAGTACGGGCTGGACAAACCCATCCTGACCCAGTTCGTCATTTGGGCCGGGCAAGCGCTGCACGGCGATTTCGGCATGTCGATTTCGCTGCGCCAGGGCGTCACCGGGCTGATTTTCTCGCGGCTGCCCGCCACGCTGGAACTGGTGGCATTCGCCGCCACGCTCGCGGTGTTGCTCGGCGGGGCGCTGGCGGTGTTCGGCACCCGGTATGCCGGGCGGGCGGGCGAGGCGGTGGTGGACGGGCTGACCGGGTTCATTCTGTCGGTGCCCGACTTCCTATGGGGCCTCGCCTTCATCGTCGGGTTCGGCGTGCTGCTGCCGCTGTTCCCGATATCCGGTCGCAACGACCCGTCGTATTCGCTCGGGCTGGCGAGCGATTTCATTCTCACCGAATCGTTCCTGCGGCTGCGCTGGGGCGTCACCGCCGATATTCTGGCGCACATGACGATGCCCGCCGTGGCGCTGGCCTTGCCGCTGGCGGCGATGATCGCGCGGGTGCTGAAATCCTCGCTCGCCGAGCAGATGGCGCAAGACTACGCGCTGCTGTCGCGGGTGAAGGGGTTTTCGCGCTGGCACGTGATCGTGGCGGAAGCGTTGCGCAACGCGGCGATTCCGACTGTTAGCCTGACCGGCGTGCAGGTGACGTTTCTGGTTGGCGGCACCGTGCTGATCGAGAAGATTTTCTCGTATCCCGGCATCGGCAGCCTGGCTATCGACGCGGTGGTGAACCGCGACTTGCCGCTGATCCAGGGGCTGATTCTGACGTTTGCGGTGCTGTTCATTTTGATCAATCTGCTGCTGGATTTTTCCTACGCGCTGCTCGACCCCAGGCTGCGGCATGGCTAACCCGGTGCCCGGCACGCTGCGCCACGCGCTGACCAACTGGCGCGTGCTGGCGGGCGGCGTGCTGCTGCTGCTGCTTGCCATTGCGGCGATTTTCGCATCGGCGCTCGCCCCGTACGATCCATTGGATCAGGACCTCGCCGCGCAATTGGCAGCGCCGGACTGGCATTTTGGCGCTGACGCGCACGCGCTCGGCACTGACAGCCTGGGGCGCGATGTGCTGTCGCGGCTGATCTACGGCAGCCGGGTGGCGCTGACGGTGGCGTTTGTCGCCGGGTTCCTGACCGCCATTGCCGGCACCGCAATGGGCCTCGCCGCCGGGTTCTTCGGCGGCTGGCTCGATGCGGTGATTTCGCGCGCGGTGGACATCTGGTCGTCGTTTCCGCCGGTGCTGCTGTCGATCATTCTGGTGGCCTTGCTTGGCACCGGCCTGTGGTCGGTGGTCGCCGCCATCGTGCTGATCGACTGGACGCGGTTTTGCCGGGTGGTGCGCGCCGAGACGCTGAAACAGCGGCGGCTGGACTACGTGGACGCCGCCGTGGTGGCCGGATTGCGCCCGCTGGCGATCCTGTGGCGCGAGATCGTGCCCAACGTGCTGCCGCTGGCGCTGGTGCTGCTGACGCTGGAAATGGGCCTCGCAGTGGTGATCGAGGCAATCTTGTCGTTCGTTGGTTTGTCGATTTCGTCTGACGCGCCAAGCTGGGGCGGCATGATCGCCGAGGGGCGCGAGGTGGTGCATCAAGCGCCCTGGGTGCTAATCGGCGCGATGCTCGTGCTGCTGGCCACTGTGCTCGGCTTCAACGTGCTGGGCGATGGGTTGAAACAGGAACTCGATCCGGTGCTGCGGTGAGCGAAGCAGCGCTGACCATCAAGAATCTCTCCGCCGGGATCGCCCGCGGCCCGATGTTGCTGCACGGTGTGTCGCTCAGTGTGGCGGCGGGCGAGGTGCATGGACTGGTCGGCATGTCGGGCGCCGGCAAGTCGATGGTCGGGCGTTGCGTGCTGGGCATTCTGCCGGCCAAGGTGGCGATCACCGGCGGCAGCATCCGCTTCGCCGGGCAGGAACTGGTCGGCATGGCCGAGCGGCAGCGCCGCCGCATCGGCGCGGGCATGGCGCTGATCCCGCAAGACCCGCTGTCGGCGCTGAACCCGTCGCGGCGCATCGTGTCGCAGATGACCGACGTGATGCGGCTGCGGCTGGGCATTTCGCCAACCGAGGCGGCGGCGCGGGCGTTGGCGTTGCTGCATGAAGTGCATATCCGCGATCCGCAGAGTGTGCTTCGCCGCTATCCGCATGAATTGTCGGGCGGGATGCGCCAGCGCGTGCTGATCGCCACCGCGTTTGCCTGCGAGCCGAAGCTGATCGTGGCCGACGAACCCACCACGGCGCTGGATGTGACGGTGCAGAAGCAAATCCTGCGGCTGATCCGCGACCTGCAACGCAGCCACGGCACCGCGCTGCTGTTCGTGACGCACGACCTCGGCGTGGTCGCCAAGATCTGCAATTCGGTCACGGTGCTGAACGCCGGGCGGATTGTGGAACAGGCCCCGGTGGCGGAGATTTTCGGCCAGCCGCGCCACCCGTATACCCGCGCGCTATTTGCCGCCACGCCGCGCTACGACCAGCCGGGCGGGGCGGTGGGATGAGCCTCGTGCAAGCCCACGCGGTGCAGGTGGCGCTGCCCAACACGTCGGAAAAGCGCCCGTTCCGCCGTGCCCCGCTGACGCAGATTCTGCACGGCGTCGATATCGCCATCGCCAAGGGCGAGGCGGTCGGCATTGTCGGCGAGTCCGGTTCCGGCAAAACCACGCTGGGCCGCGCGCTGGTGCGGCTGTTGGAGCCGAGCGGCGGACGCGTCAGTTTCGACGGGCAGGACATCACCCATTTGCCGGAAGCAGCGCTGCGGCCGTTGCGGGCGCGGATGACGATGATCTTCCAGAACCCGCTTGCCTCGCTGAACCCGCGCCGCAGCATCGCCGCCAGCGTCGCCGCGCCACTGTGGGCGCGCGGCGACCGCCGCGATCTGCGGGCGCGTGCCTGCACGGCGCTGGAACGCGCCGGACTGCCGGCGGCGTTAGCGGATCGCTACCCGCACCAACTCTCCGGCGGCCAGCGCCAGCGCGCCGGGATTGCGCGTGCCATTGTCACCGGGCCGGATTTCATCCTGGCCGACGAAATCGTCTCCGGCCTGGATGTGGCCACCCAGGCGCAAATTCTTGATTTGTTGCGCGATCTGCGCCGCGACATGGGCCTCGCCCTGGCCTTCATCACCCATGATTTGTCGGTGGTGCGGGTGTTGTGCGAGCGCGTGGTGGTGATGCATCGCGGCCGCATCGTCGAAGCTGGCGACTGCGCCGCCGTGTTCGCCAACCCCGTGCATCCCTATACCCGCCGCCTGCTGTCCGCCGCCCCGCTGCCGGTGATCGATCCGGGCTGGCTGGATGCGGAGCCGGACGAGGGCGGGCAGATTTGACGGCCCCGCGCGACGCCTGGACCGGCGCACGTGAGATCGTGCCGCTGGCGCTGGGCGTGGCGATCTACGGCTTGGCGTTCGGCCTGCTGGCGGCGCAGGCCGGGTTCGGCGGGCTGCAAGTCGGCGTGATGGGCGGCATCGTGTTTGCCGGCGGGTCGCAGATTATCGCCTCCCAGCAACTGGTCGCGGGCGCCGGGGCGGTGGCCGCCGTGGTGGCGGGGCTCGCGCTGAACCTGCGGCTGCTGCTGGTGACCGCCTCGATCCGCGAGGTTTATGCCGGGCGGCCGTGGTGGCAGATTGCTCTCGGCGCGCATATGACCACCGACGAGAACTGGGCGTTGATGCTGGCGCAGCGCGCCAAGGGGCGGCACGCTGGATATTGGTATTTGGTCGGCGGCGGCCTGTGCCTGTTGCTGGTGTGGTGCTTGGCCACGGTCACCGGCGTGCTGTTCGCGCGCGCCATTCCGGAGCCGAAGGCGCTCGGCATGGACTTCGCTTTTACCGCCGCCTTCATCGCCATTGCGCGCTCGCTGTGGAAAGGCCGCCGCGACAAGCTGCCGTGGCTGACCGCCGTGGCGGTGGTTGCCGCTGCGATCAAGTTGGGTGGGGTGGCCCCGTCCTGGGCGCTGATCCTCGGCGGCGTCGCCGGGGCTGGGTTGGCCGGAGTTGTCCACGATGACTGACACTTGGCTGGTCATTGTGGCCTTGGCGGCGGGCACCTTCGCCATCCGGCTGTCCGGCATCCTGATCGGCCAGCAGATCCCGAAGGATGGCGCTTGGGCGCGCGGGTTGCGCGCGCTGCCGGGCTGCCTGATCGTCTCGCTGGTCGCGGTCTCGGTGCTGTCCGGCGGGGTGCGGGAATGGGGGGCTGGCTTGGTGGCCGTCGCGGTGGCGATTGTCAGCCGCAACGTGCCGGTGACGATGGCCGCAGGGATCGCGGCGATTTGGCTGTTGCGGCAGGTGGGCAATTGACGCGCGCCGATAATATTGCTTCCTGAATAGCTGCCTATGCGCGTATGCTGCGCGCGCAAATTTCATTTGCCGTCGGAGCAAAGCGCCATGTTCTGGTCACACAATGCCGCTGTCGCCGCAATCGCCGGTCTGACCGCCCTTACTGTCAGTAGCGCCAGTCAAGCAGCGCCGATTTTACAAGGCCCCTATAATTTCGATGGCACGAGTATCTGCCAGATTCAGACCGTGATGCAGACCAACGGCATCAATACGACGTCTTTCGGCGGCTTCTCCCAGTCGATTGGCACGATCGTGTTTACGCCAAGCACCGCCGGGGCCGCAGCCGGGACCATTTATATCGCGGCGTCGCAAATCAAGGGGTCGCTGATGTTGCAGCAGAACCCGCCGGGTGCCGGGACGGGCGGCATGCCGGTCAGCGGCATTGAATCCGCCACCCATACCGGCACGTATGCCATCGCCGCCGGTGTGCTGACGGTGACGACGGGGACCGATCCGACGCAGAGTTACAAGGCGATGTTCAGCGCCATCGGCGCCAACAACGTCGCCAAGACGGTGATGCTGCTCGGCCACGGCGGCGGCGGCGCCAACTGCTCGCATCAGATCACCGCGCTGCATCAGTAACTGCCCCGCGCTGGTCACTGCCCCGCGCTAGTAACTGCCCCGCGCTAGTAACTGCCCTGTGGCTTGACTCCGGGCACCGGGGCGGGCACGCGGCCTGCTCAACCGCGCTGGTGCCGGAATGCCTGCCCGCCTGTTCTACACCCGCGCGATGGTGGTCGGCTTGCTGATCGCGGTCGGCGCGTTCGCCATCGACATGTACATCCCTGGTTTCGCCGCCATCGCCGCCGAGTTGCACACCGACCCGGGCACCGTGCAGCTCAGCATGACGGCGTTTTTCATCTCGCTCGGCATTGGACAGGTGCTGTGGGGGCCGCTATCCGATGCGGTTGGGCGGCGCGGGCCGATCTTCGCCGGGCTGGCGCTGTTCGCCGCCGCCAGCGCCGCCGCCGCGTTTGCGCCGAGCATCGGCTGGCTGATCGCCGCCCGCTTCGTGCAGGGTCTGGGGGCGGCAGGCGCCACCGTGGTGCCGCTGGCGGTAATCCGTGACGAGCACACTGGACCGGACGCGGCGCAATTGCTGTCGCTGGCCATGCTGTCGCTGAGTATCTCGCCCATCCTGGCCCCGGTCGCCGGCGGCTTCATGGTGCAATACGTGTCGTGGCGGCTGATTTTTGGCGTGCTGATCGCAATCAGCGTGCTGATCGGGGTGATGACGCATTTTCTGCTGCCGGAAACGCTGCCGCAGTATCGCCGGGTCAGCGCGCGGCCGCTGTCGATTTTGCTGACCTACGGCAGGCTGCTGCGCCATCGCCGCTTCCTGGCCCCAGTGCTGATCGCCGCCTGCGGGCAGGCGGTGCTGTTCGTGTTCATCTCTGGCGCGCCGTTCGTTATCGTCACGCTGCACAGCGTCTCGCCGACCAATTTCGGCATTTTGTTCGCGCTGCACGCCATGTCGCTGATCGGGCTGAGCCAGTTGAACGCTAAAATGATGCGCCGCTTTGGGGCGTTACGCATGATCGGCGCGGGTGCCGCCCTGGTCTGCGTAGCCTCGCTGGCGCTGGCCGGATTGGTGATCGGCGGCATGACGGCGCTGTGGCCGTTCGTGGCCCTGACGCTGACCATTTTCGCCAGCCTCAGCCTGATCCTCGGCCCGGCCTTTCTGACCGCGATGGAGCCGTTTGGCGCGACGGCGGGGGCGGCGGCGGCCATCGGCACCGGCGTCGAATTCGCCTGCTCGTCCACCGCGACCGGCGTCATGGGGCTGCTCGCCGATGGCACGGCGGTGCCGATGGTGGCGGCGCTGGCGGTGGTGTCGTGCGGAATGTTGGTGTTCTGGGGATGGTTTGCGCGGATGGCGAAGTAAGGATTTTATCCGCAGATGACGCCGATATAGCAAGCAAGTGCAGTTCTTGCGCTTCGCGCGAAGCGCAAAGGACCTCCTTCGCTTATACCAAATCTCGCTGACCAAAACTCATTGTCGTTGCCGGGCTTGACCCGGCAATCCATGGCGCCGCACAGAGCATCTCGCGTCTAACACCGAGCGTTGGCATGGATCGCCGGGTCAAGCCCGGCGATGACGGTCGAATGGATCAGGGGTTCTCTCCCACGAGATTTGGTATAACCCCGAGCGTTGGCATGGATCGCCGGGTCAAGCCCGGCGATGACGATTGAATGGATCATGGGTTCTCGCCCAAGAGATTTGGTATTATCTGCGTCATCTGCGTCATCTGCGGATAACCGCTTGCTTGCTTACACCTCAGCCGCAGCGCCCTTGTCGCCCGGATAGTCGGGGTCGGCGATGTAGGGGAACGGGCCGGGGAAGTTCTCCACGAACACCATGTGCGAGGCGATTTGGCCGTCCAGTGTTTGTAGGTGCACATGATAGCCCGCCGGTTCCAGCACGAAGCGGCCCCGGTCGTCGTCCAGTTCGAAGGCGCCTTGGTGGGCGCAGGCCGGGGCGGCGGAGACGATGGCGTTGCCGAGCCGCCCGGTCATGCTGCGGTGGTGATGGCCGCAGAGAATGCGTTCGACCTGCGGATGGCGGTCCAGCAGCGCGCCGAGTTCGGCGGCGTTGTGCAGGTTGATCGAGTCATACAGCGGCAGCCCGCATAGCATCGGCGGATGATGCAGCACCAGGAACGTGGGCCGCACAGGTGCTTCGCTCAGCCGCGCATCGAGCCACGCGAGGCGGCGGGGGCATAGCTGGCCCCAACCGGCGCCGGGCACCACGCTGTCCAGCATGATCAGCCGCACCGGCAGATCATCGACCACATACTGCACGAATTCGGGATCGCTGGTCACGCCGGGGAATTCGGCCAGTGCCTGGCGGAAATTGCCGCGCCGGTCGTGGTTGCCGGGGATAAGATACACGTTCAGCCCGGCCAGATGGCGGCGCAGCATCTGCCGCAATTCGGTATATTCCTCGGGCAGCCCGTTATCGGTCAGATCGCCGGACAGCACCACCGCATCCGGGCGCGGGCGGAAGGCGGCCACGGCGCGCAGCGCCCGCTCGGCCAGATGCGACGCCTCGACCACACGATAGGCCGGTTTGCCGGACGGGCGGACATGCAGGTCGCTCAGGTGCAGCAGGATCACGCGCATTTTCCTCAGGTCAGTGCGGCAAAGCTTTCCACTGAACCGGGGCGGCGTCTATCCGGGCATTCATTACAACCTCGTTACTGCATAAACTACTCCAGCCGCGCCGCCCCCAGAATGCGGCCGTCGGCGGCTTGCAGCAGGGCGGCCAAGTGCTCGCCTTGCGGCAGGGCGGCGTGCAGCGTCGCTGGCGCCCCTTGCCAGATGCCCGCGCGCGACAGGCCGCGCACCACGTTCGATTCGTACAACGTGCGCCCGGCGTTCTCGCCATGCTTCACCGCTGTGGCGTGGCGGCTGTCGTAGCCGGCGATCAGCACACTGGCGGCTTGCGGCGTGCCTGCGCCGACGGTCACGGTGACCTCGCCGCCGCTGCGCGCCAAAGTCAGGTTGACCGGCGATGCGGCGTCCCACAACTGATGGCGCACCGCCGCCAGCACGCCGGCGCGGTCGCTGCCCACCACGTCGTGCACGCCGTCCACCACCATCTGCGGCGTGTAGATCGCATCGCTGTTCAGCAGGCTGGCATAGTCGCGCTGCCGCTGGGTCGCGGCTTCCAGCGCGTACGGGTCGGGCCAGCCCAGCCGGTCCCAGTAGGTCACGTGAAACGCCAGCGCCAGCACGTCCTGGCGGGTATTGGCCAGTTCGGACAGCACGTCGTCGGCGGGCGGGCACGATGAGCAGCCTTCCGAGGTGAACAATTCCAGCACCACGGGCCGCGCATGTTCCGCCTTGGCGGCAGACGTCCAGGCCAACAACCCGGCCGCGAGGGCCAACCAACCGATTTTGCGCATCGTGCTCTCCCGTTGCTGTCTGCGATACAGTCTTCCCAGCCGCGCCCGCGTTACACGCCACGCCGCCGTGACAATTGACGCAAATCGTCATACGTTAGAGGCATGTCCGAAACCGACGTCAAGCTTTCTCCTGCTGCCCTCGCCACCCGTGCCGCCATCGTGGACACGGCGGAGCGGCTGTTTCGCACCATGGGCTACCAAAAGACCGCGGTAGCCGACATCGCGCGCGCGATGAAGATGTCGCCTGCCAACATCTACCGCTTCTTCTCCAGCAAATCGGCGATCAACGAGGCGATTTGCGGCCGGATTCTGGAAGGGCTGGACGCTGCGGTGTGGGCGGTGGCGCGCGGCCAGGAAAGCCCGGCGGACCGTATCCGCGCGCTGTTCCGGCTGTTGCAGGAACAAACCATCGCGCTGTTCTTCCAGGAACGCCGCATGCACGACATGGTGGCCGCCGCACTGGAAGAACATTGGGCGGTGATCGACGCGCATATCCTGGCCATCGAAAACGCTTTCCAGCACATCATCGAGGACGGGCAGGCGCAGGGCGTTTTCGCCGCGCTGGACCCGGAATTGACCAGCAAGCTGCTGCACTGCACCTGCCCGCTGTTCACCCATCCGGCACTGGTCGAGCAGTGTTCGCAAACCGAGGATCTGCCGCAATTGTCGCGCGCGATGGCGGAATTTTGCCTGCGTGCGTTGCGGCCGGACGCAGCCGCCGCGTAACCTCAGCCCCGATCGAACGGGGGCACGCCATGGATTCGCTGGAAATGCTGAACCAAGCCTTGCGCGCAGCCGTCGACTCGGGCGCCGTGGCGGGCGTGGTCGCGGTGGCGGGCGATTCCGGCGACGGGTTTTTCGAGGCGGCGTATGGCTCGCGCGGCGGCGGCAAGCCGATGACGGTGGATACCGTGCTGTGGATCGCCTCGATGACCAAGGCCATCACCACGGTCGCCGCCATGCAACTGGTCGAACAGGGCCGCCTGCAACTCGATGCGCCGCTGGCCGGTCTGGTGCCGCTGCTGGCAGCCCCGATGGTGCTGGAAGGCTTCGACGCGGCGGGCGCGCCGATCCTGCGCCCGGCGCGCGGTGCGATCACGCTGCGCCAGTTGCTCACCCACACGGCCGGCTTCGGCTACAATATGTGGAGCCCGGAACTGGCCAAATACATGGAGGTCACCGGCACGCCCGGCGTGCTCTCGTGCCAGAACGCGGCACTGGGTATGCCGCTGCTGTTCGACCCCGGCGCGCGCTGGAATTACGGCATCAACATCGACTTCGTGGGCAAGGCCATCGAGGCGGTGTCCGGCCAGACGCTGGAGGCATATTTCGCCGAGCACGTCACCGGCCCGCTCGGCATGTCCGACACGGCGTTCCGCCTCGGCGCCAGCCAGCGCGCCCGCGTCTCGGCGATGCATGCGCGCGGCGCGGACGGCGCGCTGGCGGAAATCCCGCTGGAAGTGCCGCAGGACCCCGAATTCCATATGGGCGGCGGCGGGCTGTACGGCACGCTGCCCGACTATCTGCGCTTCACCCGGATGATCCTGCGCGGCGGCGAACTCGACGGCGCGCGGATCTTGCAGGCTGACACAGTGGCCGAGATGGCGCGCAACCATATTGGCGATCTCAATGTGACCACGCTGCAAACCGCCGATCCGTCCGTGTCGTTCGACGCCAATTTCTACCCCGGCATGGTGCAGAAATGGGGCTTGGGCTTCCTGCTCAACACCGAGGCCGACGCGCACGGGCGCAGCGCCAATAGTCTGGCCTGGGCCGGGCTGGCCAACACGTATTACTGGATCGACCGCGCACGCGGCGTGTCGGGCGTGGTTGGCGTGCAAATGCTGCCGTTCGCCGACCCGGCGGCGCTGGCGTGCTTGTGGGCGTTGCAGCGCGGGGTGTACGGGCGGTTCTAGGCGGACTACTCCGCAGGCCAGCAGGCCAGATTGCGCTCGGTGACCATCCACCACACCTCGTCCGGCTGGAAGCGGTCGATCCAGGCGCGGTCGAAATTGCAGAAATTGTTGAACACCCAGACAAAGCGTCCGGCATGCTGCAACACCATGGTATCGTAACGGGCCTCGGTGAACGAGTCGCCGATCACCATGATGGTTGGCCCCGGATGGGCGGCGACTTTGCTGTAGGTGGGGTAGGCGTCCGCTGAGATCGTTTCGACCTTCGGGATCGGCAGCGCCAGTTCCTCGGTCGTTTCGGTCTGGTCCTCGGCGATGCCGAGCATGCGGCCCAGGTCGCCGCCCGGCATGTCGAACGGACGGCGCAGCACCTTGGCGGGGTCAAGCTGCCAATCCGGATGCCCGGCGGCCTGCGCCACCGCGTTGAAGCCGATCAGCGCGCCGCGTCCGGTCCAATGGGTGTCGTGGCGCAGGTAGACCTTGCCGGACTTGCGGGCGAGCGCCAGCGCCGGGCGCAAATCCACCGCTTTGATGCCGCGCGCCGCGAGGCTGGCGAGCAGGCTGTCGTAGTCCGTCGGCACGCCGGGGTTGGCCGCCCAGTCCGGCAGCTTGTCCGGGTAGATCGTCGCCGAATTCGGCGGCGGGGCGGCCAGCAAGGCGATGCCGCGCTGGGCCAGCGATTGCTGAAGCGTGGCCAGCACGTCGGCGGTGTGCGCCATGGCGCGGTCGTGGCGCAATGCGCCGGCGCTTTCCTCGACCATGCCGTTCAGCCGGACAAACAGCCAGTCGTCGCGGCCCGGCAGCACCAGCGCGTTGCCCGCGTGCAGCCAGTGCTGGGTCAGCCGCGCATAGCCACGGATCATCGCGTGGCGCAGTCCGAAATGGTCGCGCAGATAACCGTCGAGTTGTCCCGGCAGCGCCAGCCACCCAGCGGCATGGCCCGGCCACGCGGGCGGGGCGGCGAGTTCGCGGTATTCGTTGGCTGCCAGCGCCTTGCTGTCCGGGGCGAGCCCCTGCACCGCAATCGGCAGCCATAACACCAGCAGCAGCGGCAGGCACCAGTAGCGGCGATAGCGGCGCACCATGCGGGATCAGAACCGGAAATACAGGAACGGGCTGTAGGTGCCGGCCGCCACGCTCAGCGCCGCGAGCGACAGCAGCGCCAGCGTCCAAGCTGCGTCGGCGGGGGCCGCCAGCCACACCGGCGGGCGGACGCGCTGCAACGGCTGGCGCAACCAGGGCAGCGCGAAGGCGATGCCGCCGCCTGCCGCCAGCGCGATCAGCACTTGCGGGTTCAGCGCCGCATGTACCGCGAAGCCGCGCACGTCCACGCCGTTCCGCCCAGCCAGTGCGGCGAATATCTGCCCGGCAGCGTCCAGATCGCGCGCACGGAACAGCACCCAGCCCAGCATCACCGCCAGCAGGCTGTAACCCCAGCCCGCCACCGGCGGCAGCCGCCGCAGCAGGCCGCCCAAACCCAGCCGCTCCAGCACCAGGAACGCGCCGTGCCAGGCGCCCCACAGCACGAAGTTCCAACTGGCGCCGTGCCACAGGCCGCACAGCAGAAACACCGTGAACAGATTGGCGTAGGTCCGCAGCGCCCCGCGCCTGCTGCCGCCGAGCGGGATATATAAATAGTCGCGCAGCCACGCCGACAGCGACATATGCCAGCGCCGCCAGAATTCGGTGATCGAGCGCGCGCTGTACGGCAGCCGGAAATTGCGCGGCAGCGTGAAGCCCAAGATTAGCCCCAGGCCGATGGCCATGCTCGAATATCCGGCGAAATCGAAGTAAATCTGCACGGTGTAGGCCGCCAGCCCGGCCCAGGCCTCGCTGAGCGTGGGCCGCGCGGTATGGTCGAACACCGCGTCGGCCAGCGTGGCGGCGTTGTCGGCGAGCAGCACTTTCTGCGCCAGCCCGATGATGAAAATCCGCGCCCCGGCCGAGGCCCGCCCCAGCGTGTGCCGCCGCTGGCGCAGTTGCCGGGCCACGGTTTTGTAACGAACAATCGGCCCGGCGACCAATTGCGGGAACAGCGCGATGTATAGCGCCACCTGAATCGGGTTGCGATTGGCGCGCAAGCGGCGGCGATACACGTCGATGAGATACGACAGACAGTGAAACGTGAAGAACGAAATGCCCAGCGGCAGCGCAATCGGCGGCAGGGCGGCGGCCAACTGCGCGTCAATCGCTCCGGCGAGGAAGGCGGCATATTTGAACACGCCGAGCAGCAGCAGATTGCCGGTGATCGCCGCCGCCAAGGCCAGTCGCCGCGCCGCGCCGTCCAGTGCATCGATGCCGATGGCGGCCAGCGTGTTGCCCGCGATGGACGCCAGCAGCACCAGCACGAACCACGGCTCGCCCCAGCCATAGAACAGCAACGAGGCGAGCAGCGTGACGGCATTCTTGCCGCCGATGCCCGGCACGCTGAAATACACCGACAGAAACAGCGGCAGAAAGAAGCACAGGAACGGGATCGAGGAAAATACCATGGCGGCGCGGTGCTCGGCGCGCCACCGTTATTCTACGGTAATCACCCCGTGCATTCCGGCTTCATAGTGACCCGGAATATTGCAGTCGAATTCCAGTGTGCCCGCCTGGGTGAACCGCCACACCAGTTCGCGAGTCTGGCCGCGATGCACGGTGATGGCGTTGGCTTCGTCGTGGTCCATGCTCATGCCGCCATGCATCATGGCGGGCATTTCCTTGCGGTGCTCCAGTTGCGTGGCGGTGTCGCCAAGCACGAATTCATGGTCGCCGCCCGCCGTGTTGGTCAGCACGAAGCGCACCACTTCGCCCTTGCGCACGGTGACGGCGGCGGGGGTGTAGCTGATCTCGTTCATGGTGATCGCCACCGTCCGCGTGGCCTCGGCGGCCTTGGCAGGAGCGCCGAAGGCGAAGCTGGCATCCTTGTGATGCTGCGCGCCGCCCATCTGCATGTTGTCCATGTCGTCCGCCCAGGCCGGCAGGGCGAGGGCGGTAACGGCGCACACGATCAACGCGAATTTCATGGCGGCACTCCAGCATGACGGGGCCCCACGGTGTCGCGCACCGGGCGCCCCGGCGCAAGGTCAAGCCCTCCCCAAACGGCGAGCGGATTTTCGACTGACGATTATTGACAACCGTCATGTCTCCACTGACACTGCGTCGATCCCGGAGGCTGCCATGTTCCCTGCTCCCCGACTTGCCCTGACGCTCACGCTGCCGCTGCTGCTCGCCGCCTGTTTCGAACGGGCGCAGCCGAGTGTCGAGAACGTGGCGCGTCCGGTGCAGACGGTGCGGGTGGCGCTGGCCGCTGACGCCGAAAGCCGCGCCTTCGCCGGCACCATCAAGCCCCGGCAGGAAGCCGACGCCGGGTTCCGCGCCGCCGGGCGCATCGCCGCGCGGCTGGTCGATGTCGGCGCCAGGGTGACGGCCGGTCAGGTGCTGGCGCGGCTCGACCCGGCGGACCTCACGCTGCAAATGCACGCGGCGCAGGCCGATCTGGCCTCCGCCGAGGCGCAGGCCGCACAGGCGCAGGCCGATGCGGCACGCAGCGCCACATTGCGCGGCCAGGGCTGGGCCTCGGCGCAATCCGATGAGGTGAAACAGGCCGCTGCGCGCTCGGGAGCCGAGCGGGTGGCGGGCGCCCGCGCCGCATTGGCGCTGGCGCAGAACCGGCTGGATTACGCCGACCTGAAAGCCAGCGCCCCCGGCGTGGTGATGGCGGTGATCGCCGACGCTGGCACCGTGGTGGCCGAGGGCCAGCCGGTGCTGCACATCGCCGCCAGCGCAGCACTGGAAGTGGAAGTGGCCTGGTGGGCTTCCTGATCGCGCTGATCTTCGCCTACGGCGCGCTCTCCTACACGCGGCTGGGCCGCAACGAAGACCCGAGCTTCACCATCAAGCTGCTGGTTGTCACTGCGACGTGGCCGGGCGCCACCGCGCAGGAAACCCAGGATCTGCTGGTCGAGCCGGTCGAGCGCAAACTGCAAGACCTCGCGCATCTAGACCATCTGAGCACCTTCGTGCGCCCCGGTTTCGCCGCCGTGATGGTCAGTTTCGCCGACAGCACCCCGCCCGCCGAGGTGCCCAACCTGTTCTACCAAACCCGCAAGAAGCTCGATGACCTGAAACCCAGCCTGCCGGACGGCGTGCGCGGCCCGAACGTCAACGACGAGTATGTCGATGTCTACGGCGCGGTGTTCGCGCTGAACGGTCCGGCGGCGTTGGGCAACGTGCCGATCCCGGCGGGCGGCTCCAGCCTCAAACTTTCCGACATCGCCACGATCTCGCGCGGCTATACCGAGCCGCCGCAATATTCGGTGCGCCACAACGGCGAACCGGCCGTGGTGGTCGCGCTGTCGCTGCTGAAAGGCTCCAACGGCCTGGAATTCGGCAAGGCCCTGCACGCCGAAGCCGCGCGCATTCAGGCCGATCTGCCGGCCGGCATCGTCATGCAGCAAATTGCCGACCAGCCCGAGGTGATCGGCGAGGCGGTTGGCGAGTTCGTGCTGAAATTCTGCGTCGCCCTCGGTGTGGTGATGCTGGTGTCGTTCGCATCGCTCGGCTGGCGCGTCGGCGTGCTGTTGCTGCCCAACCCGAAGCCGCACGCTGCGGGGCACGCATCGACAGCCTACGAAACCCCGATCTACCGCCGTCTGCGCGCACTGGTGCGCTGGAGCGTGCGGCACCGCAAGCTGGTGGTGCTGGCCACGGTGGCGCTGTTCCTGGCCGCGGGCGCGGGCATGGGCTTGGTGCGCCAGCAATTCTTCCCCAATTCGGCGCGCCCGGAACTGATCGTCGATGTCACGCTGCGCCAAGGCGCCAGCCATCAGGCCACCGAGGCGGCGGTGCGGCAGGTTGAAACGCTGCTGGGCCAAGACCGCGATGTGCGCTGGTTCACCAGCTATGTCGGCGGCGGCCCGCCGCGCTTCTTCCTGGCGTTCAATCCGGCGCTGCCGAATGACGCCATCGCAACCATCATTCTGACCACGACCGACACGCAGGCGCGCGAGCGGGTGCGCGCGCGCATCATGGACTTCGCCGCGAAGGAAAGCGTGCCGCAAGCGCGGGTGCGCGTCTCGCGGCTGGAACTCGGCCCGCCGGTGGGCTTTCCGGTGCAATTCCGCGTGGTCGGCGAAAACATCGCCGCTGTGCGCGCCAGCGCCGACCGGGTATTGGAAGCGCTGCGCCAAACCCCCGGCACGCGCGACGCGCAACTGGCCTGGAGCGAGCGTGCGCCGTCGTTGCGGCTGGAACTCGACCAGGCCCGCGTGCGCCAACTGGGCCTGACGCCTGCCGATATTTCCGGCGCGCTGGCAACCCTGGTGTCCGGCAGCAAGGCCACCGAACTGCGCGACCGCACCAAGCGCATCGCGGTGATGCTGCGCGCGGTGCCCGCCGAGCGGCTCGACCTGAGCCATCTGCCGGACTTCATGCTGAGCACCGCCGCTGGCTGGCTGCCGCTGGCGCAGGTGGCGCGCGTGGTGGCCGATAGCGAGGAGCCGATCCTGTGGCGGCGCGACCGGCAAAGCTATCTGACCGTGCAGGCCGATATCCAGGACGGATTGCAAGCACCCGATGTGACCGCCGCAGCCTTGCCCGCGATCCAGGCCTTGCCGCTTCCGGCCGGGGTGACGGTGGAAACCGGGGGGGCGGCCGAGGAATCGGCCAAGGCCAACGGCGCGTTGGTGGCGGTGCTGCCGCTGATGGTGGGGGCGATGCTGTTGCTGCTGATGATCCAGTTGCAGAGCATCCCGCGCACGCTGCTGGTGCTGGCGACCATGCCGCTCGGCATCATCGGCGCCACGGCGGCGCTGCTGCTGGCCGACGCGCCGTTCGGCTTCGTGGCCTTGCTCGGCGTGCTGGCGCTGGGCGGGATGATTATGCGCAATACCATTATCCTGGTCGATCAGGTCCGCCAGGATCTGGAAGCCGGGCGCACATTGCGCGACGCCATCGTGGAAAGCACGGTGCGCCGCGCCCGCCCGGTGGTGCTGACCGCGCTGGCCGCTGCCCTGGCGTTCATCCCGCTGGCCACCAACGTATTCTGGGGCCCGATGGCGCTGGCGATGATCGGCGGCTTGGTGGTGGCCACCGTGCTGACGCTGATGTTCCTGCCGGCACTTTATGCCTGGGCGTTCCGGGTCAAAAGCGAGCCGGAACCGCAGGCGGCAGCGGAGCCGCGCGGGACGGTGGTGGCGTTGGGGCGGCCGATTGGGTGAAATCCATCGCGCTTGTCCGGGGTTTCGCACGCGGTAGCGCATCGTCACCCCGGCCTGCGCCGGGGTGACGGGTAATGCCGTTCAGAGAGATTTGGGCGTGTTGCGTATCGACTGACCTCAGAATTTCTCCGCGAACACCAAAGTCCCGGACTCCAACAGCGATTTCAGGTTGGACAAAATCTTCGGCCAACCGCCCGAAACTGCGCCGATCAGCTTCGAGTCCGGCCGGTCGATGCTGTGGGTGATGGTCAGTTTGACCGCGTCGTGTTGCGGTTCCAGTTCCATCGTGCAGCGTGAATAGCCTTCCGCCTTCAATTCCTCGCGGAATTCGTTGCGCCAGTTGATGACGATGCGCTTCGGCGGGTCGAATTCGGCGATCTCGCCGGTATCGGCCGAGCGGCCATCGGTGAACTTCAGTGCCCAGGGCGATCCGGGTTGCCACGTGGTCTGCTGATGCATCCCGAACCAGTATTGCTTCATGAACTCCGGTTCGGTCAGCGCCGACCACAGCCGGTCCGGCGTGGTACGGATGTAAGTGACATAGACAAAATTGCTATTCGTGGGGTTCGTCATGACTTTCGCCTTCCAGAGATCGCTTGAGGTCAGACGAGGCACGCAGCGGCGCACGCTCGAATTTGCCGATCCAGCGTTCAGAGATTTGATTGATCGGCACTGGATTGATGAAGTGCAGCTTCTCCCGGCCTTGACGCTGCACGGAAATCAGATTGGCTTCCTCCAATATGCCGAGGTGCTTCGACACGGCCTGACGCGTCATCGCGAGTCGTTGGCATAGCTCGTTCAGTGTTTGCCCGTTGTTGGCGAACAGCCGGTCCAGCAATTGCCGGCGGCTGACATCGGCCAAAGCCCGGAACACGCTGTCGTCGTCCATGGCGGGGAATATAGGCAACCGTTTGGTTGCATATCAAGCGGCGGGCGGCCGATGATTGAAGCCAGCCGATTTATTGCGTCATGCTGCCGGTGACACCCATCATGTCCGCCACCTGAAACCCTTCCGGCCACGGGTCGGACGCATCGATCAGATAGGTGTGCATCCCGGTGATCCAGGCGCGCCCGGAAATGCTCGGCACGATAGCCGGGCGGCCGCCCACCGTGGTTGCGGACAGAATGCGGCCCTCGAAGCGGCTGCCGATCAGGCTTTCGTGGGTCATGCTGTCGCCAACCTGCATCAAGCCGCGCGCGTACAACACCGCCATGCGGGCACAGGTGCCGGTGCCGGTCGGGCTGCGGTCGGACCGGCCAGGGGCGACGATGCAGGTGTTGCGGGTCACTTGCCCCACGCCCGCGAACGGGCGGTGCAGTTGCACGATGGAAACCCCGTCGATGCCGGGGTTTTCCGGGTGGCGCACGCCGGTCAATTGCGCGCGGGCCGCGAGGCGCACCCGCTCGCCCAGCACCGCAAGCTCGCGCGCCTCGGAGGCTTCGACGGCAAAGCCCAGTTTGGTGGCGTCCACCAGCGCATAGATCATGCCGCCATAGGCGATATCGGCGGTGATCGTGCCGAAGCCGTCCACTTCCAGCACCGCGTCGAGCCGTTCGGCGAAGCACGGCACGTTCTGGATGGTGACGCGCTCGCACTTGCCATTGCGGCAATCGGCGACCGCGCGCACCGGGCCGGCCGGGGTGTCGATCATCACCACGGTTTGCGGCTCGCGCATCGCCACCATGCCGGTTTCCAGCAGCACGGTGACGGTGCACATCAGGTTGCTGCCCGACATCGGCGGATATTCGGTGGGTTCCATGATGATCACGCCCGCCGCGCAGTCGTCGCGCAACGAGGGGGTGATCAGATTGACATGGCGGCAGATCGAGCCGCGCGGCTCGCTCAGCAGCAGGCGGCGGATGCTGTCGTGATTGGCGGCGAAATGCTGCATCCGCTCGAACTGGGTCGCGCCCGGCGGCGGCAGCACGCCGCCCACGATCACGTCGCCGGTCTCGCCCTCGGCGTGGCAGCCGACCACCTGGATGCTGCGGCGCGGTTGCATCTCAGCCTGCCGTGCCGTTGATGCCTTGGATCACCGCCAGCAGCGCGATGCCCATCGCCTCATCCAGCGCCACGAAGCCGAACGCCTGGATACCGGTGACGCCGAGCGCCAGCTTGGTGGCATACCATTCCAGCCACAGCGCCCAGCCGGAGGCGATCAGCCAGGACGATTGGCCGAGAAAATCCGGCAGCCCGAGCAGCGGCGGCAGCGAGGCGGCCACCAGCAACAGGTACTGCACCACGTTGCACCAGTTCCACGCCGCGATGAAACGCGGCCAAGCGGCTTCCTTGCCGATGCCAATGGCGATGCCGCGCGACACCAGCGCGAATGCCGCCCAGCCGATGCCGTAGCCGAGCAGTTGCAGCGCGAAACTGTGCGCCGCATGCGGCAGCGGGGCGGCTTGCGACAGGTCGATCAGTTGCAGGCAAATGAACGCGGGCAGGCAGAACGCGGCGGCCCAGAAGCTGCGGCTGGCGGTTGCCAGCGCCGGTTCGTCGCGCGCGGACAAGACGGCCAGCCCATCGGCCCGGCCGCGCGCCAGCAGCAGGGCCGCCTGCAAGCCGTCGCCGACGCCGGCCAAAGTGCTCATCGTCCGATCTCCTGCACCATTTGCAGCACGCGCGGCAGCAGCACCGCCGCTCCGGTGGCCAAGTTGACCGATATCACGACCGCCGCCGCCCGCCATAGCGTGAGCGACAGGGCTTTGCGCGCTAGAAATAGGTTCAGCGCCAGCGCGTAGCCCAGCAGCGCCAGCATGGCGGTGCGTTCGGCCACGGCGTCCGGCACGCCGCCGGCGATCAGCAGGAAGCTGCCGGTCAGCGCCACGATCAGCGCGGGCGGCATCACCCACTGGCACCACACCACTGCCACCGCGTAGCGCAGCCAGCGCGCCTCGCGCCCGAACCACCGCGTCAGCGCGTGGCTGGCGACCGATGGGGCCAGCAATGCGACGATCGAGGCCAGCAAGTCGGTGACGGCTTGCAGCCGGTCGCCCGACATGAAGAACAGCCCGAACGCCACCAGCGCGAAGGCGAACCACGGGGTGAGCGCCGCGAGCAGGCCCTGCGGCGAGGCGTCGAACTCCGACAATCCGGCGGCGTCGAACCGCGCGATGCGGGCGATGCCCCTTGCTGCGGATAGGCTCATGCGCCTTGGGTCCGCATCATACCCCGAAGGCGTCCAGCACGGCGCGATAGGTGCGGGCCAGCGCGCGGAGTTCGTCCACCGGCACCCGCTCGTCGATCTGATGCATGGTCGAGCCGATCAGGCCGAATTCGGCCACCGGGCAATAGCGCGCGATGAACCGCGCGTCCGAGGTGCCGCCGCCGGTGTCCAGACGCGGTTCGACGCCGGTGGCCTGCGCCACGGCGGCGCGCAGCGAGTCGACTTGCGGGCCGGGCGTGGTCAGGAAGCTCTCGCCGCTGACCGCGACGGTCATTTCGAAGCGATCGGCAAACCGCGCCACCGTCTCGCGCAGCCACGCTTCGAGGCTGGCCGAGGTGTGCAGGTCGTTGAAGCGGATATTCAGCACCGCCCGCGCCCCAGCCGGCACCACGTTGCTGGCCGGGTTGCCGACGTCGAAAGTGGTGACTTGCAGGCTGGAAGGTTCGAACCACGCGCTGCCGGCGTCCAGCGGCTTGGCGGTCAGCGCCTCCAGCGCCCGCACCAGCCGGTGGATCGGGTTGTCGGTACGGTGCGGGTAGGCCGCGTGGCCCTGCGTGCCATGCACCACGATACTGGCGGTCAGGCTGCCGCGGCGGCCGATTTTGATCACGTCGCCGAGTTGCACCTGCGAAGTCGGCTCGCCGACCAGACAGAAATCCGGAATCTGGCCGTTGGCCTGCATCCAGCGCAGCACCTTCGCGGTGCCATCCACCGCCTCGGCCTCCTCGTCGCCGGTGATCAGCAGGCTGATCGAGCCGCGCAGCTTGCCCCCGGCCAGCCGTTGCGCCACGGCGGCGGCGAAGGCGGCCACGCCGCCCTTCATGTCCACCGCGCCGCGCCCATGGATCAGCCCGCCATCCAGCGTGCCGGAAAACGGCTCATGCGCCCAGGCGGCAAGGTTACCGGGCGGCACCACGTCGGTATGTCCGGCGAAGCAGATGTGCGGCGTGCCGCTGCCGATGCGGGCGAACAGGTTCTCGATCTCGCCGAAGCGCAGCCGGGTGACGGTGAAGCCCAGATGCTCCAGGAATCCGGCCAGCACATCCTGCGCGCCGCCGTCGGCGGGGGTGACGCTGTTGCAGCCGATCAGCGCCTGCAACAGCTTCACCGGATCGGTTGGGTTGGCCTTCATGGACGGCGGCCCGCCATTAATCGCGCAGCAATTCGTTGATCGAGGTCTTCGAGCGGGTGCGCTCATCGACCCGCTTGACGATCACCGCGCACGCCAGCGACGGGCCGGGCGTGCCGTCCGGCATCGGCTTGCCGGGCATCGCACCGGGCACCACCACCGAATAGGCGGGCACCCGGCCGTAGAAGATTTCGCCGGTGGTGCGGTCGACGATTTTGGTGGAGGCCGAGATGAACACGCCCATCGCCAGCACGCTGCCGCGCTCGACGATCACGCCTTCCACCACTTCGCTGCGCGCGCCGATGAAGCAGTCGTCCTCGATGATGGTCGGGCTGGCCTGCAACGGCTCCAGCACGCCGCCGATGCCGACGCCGCCCGACAGATGCACGTTGCGGCCGATCTGCGCGCAACTGCCCACGGTGGCCCAGGTGTCCACCATGGTGCCGCGATCGACATAGGCGCCGACGTTCACGAAGCTCGGCATCAACACCACGCTGGGCGCGATATAGGCGCTGCGGCGCACCACCGCACCCGGCACGGCGCGAAAGCCGGCCGCCTGGAATTGCTGCTGGCCCCAGCCGTCGAATTTCATCGCCACCTTGTCGAACACCGGGGCACCGCCGGGGCCGGGCATCGGCGCGCTGTCGTTCAGCCGGAAGCTGAGCAGCACGGCTTCTTTCAGCCAGCTATTGACCACCCAGCCATTCGGGCCGGGTTCGGCCACGCGGGCGGCGCCAGAATCGAGCAGCGCCAGCGCTTGCTCCACCGCGTCGCGCGGCGCGCCGGTGGTGGCTGCGTTCAGCGTGTCGCGCCGCGCCCACAAGCCCTCGATGGTTGCCTGCAATGTCTGATCCATCCGCCGCTTCCCGTCTTGCCCGATCCAAATCCGCGCCGCCGCGCGGCGGCCGGACCATGCGCAGCGGGCAGAGCGGAGTCAATTCATTCGGCCGCCGCCCGGCCTGTGCCCCCGGCCTGTGCCCCCGGCCTGTGCCCCTGGCCTGTGCCCCTGGCCCGCTAACCCGATCTTTACGTGCTGCGGCTGGAATGCCGGTGTTGAGGGAATCAAGCCGCCATGCCGAATGCCTCCGCCGCACCGCCGCGTCAAACCCGTGCGGCTTCCCGCGCCAGGGTGAAGGCAGCGGCGAGCACCGTGATCGTGCCGCCGCCCGACGCCACGCCGCTGCACGGGGCCCTGCTCGACAGCCGCCAGCGCTGGCGCGATCTGGTGCATCTGGCCGCCGACTTCGCGTTCGAAACCGATGCCTGGGGCCGCTTTGTGTTCGTCTCGCCCGACCCTGCGCTGGGTTGGCCCGCCGCGACGCTGCTGGGCCAGACCGCCGATTTGCTGCTGGTCGATGCCGCCGGGGCCGCGTGTTTCAACCCGTTCCGCCCCGAAACCCCAATCCGCCGCCGCCGGGCGTGGCTGAAACGCCCGGACGGCAGCAGCGTGTGCCTCAGCTTTGCCGCCGCCCCGCTGCTGGACGCCGAGGGCCGCATCGCCGGCGCGCGCGGCGTCGGCCAGGACATGAGCGAGCAGGACCGCCGCGAGGCCGAGGTCGCCGGGGCGCTGCGGCGCGGCGAGGTGTTGGACCATATTTTATGGCGGATGCGGCGCGAGGTGCTGGCGCCGCGCATGTTGCAAGCGGCGCTGGACGCGCTGGGCCACGCCACCGGCTGCGAGGGGCTGGCGCTGGTCGACCGGCTGGGCAATGGCATCGACGCCTTGCCGCTGTACGCCAGCGGGCGGGCCGCGCCGGACGCGGTGGCAGCCGCCATGGCGCTGCTGGCCGCTCACCCGCAGGACAACAGCCAGGGCACCGCGCCGGACGGCCGGCTGATGATGGTCTGCCCGGCCGATGCCCGCTTCGGCGCGGTGGCTGCGCTGGTGATGTGGCGCGAACCCGGCAGCCGTGCCTGGGATGCGGACGAGCGCACGCTGGCCTCAGCCACCGCCGCGATTCTGCGCGTGATCCTGGAACACGACGCCATCCAAAAGGAAATGGTGCGCCAAGCCCGCACCGACCCGCTGACCGGCCTGCTCAACCGCCGCGCTTTCATGGACGAGATGGCCCGCCGCCTGACCCGGCTGGAGGTGGACGGCGCACCCGGCGCGCTGCTGTTCATCGACCTCGATAACTTCAAAATGCTCAACGACACACGCGGCCACGACGCGGGCGACGAGGCGTTGCGGCTGGTGGCGCGGCTACTGGAGGCCAATGTGCGGCCGATGGACCTGGTCGCCCGCCTCGGCGGCGACGAATTCGCGCTGTGGCTCGACGGGGCCGATCAGTTCGCCGCCGCCGAGCGCGCCGAGCAGTTGCGGCTGAACGGTCCGGCGGCGGTCGAGCACCTGACGCTGGATGGGACGGCGAAAATTACCATGTCGACCGGCATCGCCGCACGCTGGCCAGGGCGCTACGAAGCGGTTGAAACCCTGATGGATCGGGCCGATCAGGCGATGTACGCGGCCAAGCGCAGCGGGCGTGGCGCTTGGCGGGTTGCGCCAGCAACGTGAACCAAACCTCCGCCCCGCCGCCGCTGAACGCCGCCCGCCATCGGGGTTTGGAGGAGCTTGGCCGCTTGGGTGAAGCCGCGCGGGTGCGGCTGGGTGCTGCGGCCGACACCTCGGCGGAAACCCTCGGCGTGCTGGCGGCTGACCCTTCGGTGACGGTGCGCGCGGCGGTGGCGATGAACCCCGCCGCCCCCGCCCGCGCCCACCGGCTGCTGGCCACCGACGCCGACGAGCGGGTGCGCTCGCTGCTGGCGCGCAAGCTGGCGTCCCTGATCCCGAGCCTGCGGCTCGACGACCGCGCGGCGCTGGAAGCGCATACGCTGGCCATGCTGACGCAACTGGTCGCCGACGAAGCGGTGCGGGTGCGCGCGGCTATCGCCGACGTGGTCAAGGACATGCCGGCCGCGCCACGCGAGCTGATCCTGCGCCTTGCCCGCGACAGCGCGCTGCCGGTCAGCGAGCCAGTGATCCGCCTGTCGCCGCTGCTGACGCCCGAGGATTTGCTGGCGCTGTTGGCCGATATGCCCAGCGCCGCGCTTACGGTGGCCGCCCGCCCGCGCTTGCCGTCCAGCGTGTCCGACGCGCTGGCGGCCGATGCCGGCAGCGACGCCGTGGCCGCTTTGCTGGACAACGGTTCTGCGGCGATCCGCGAGGCCACGCTGGACGCGCTGATCGCCCGCTCGGCGGGGCATACCGACTGGCAGGACAAACTGGTGCGCCGCCCGGCGCTGTCGGTGCGCGCCGCGCGGGCGCTGTCCGAAATCGTTACCACGCAATTGCTCGCGGTGCTGGCCAGCCGTGGCGACCTCGACCCGGACGTGACGCAGGATTTGCGCGAGCGGCTGGCTGGCCGCCTCGGCCCGCCGCCGGCGCCGGTTCCGCTGGCGCAGGGGCCGAAGCTGGACGAAGCCATGGCGATGGCGCGCCAGCTGGCCGATGACGGACGGCTCGACGAACCCGCCGTGCAGGCCGCCGCCCAGCGCGGCGAGGCGCGGCTGTGCACGGCGATGCTGGCGGTGGCGGCTGGCGTGCCGGTGGCGGTAGTAGAACGCGCGGTCACGCTGCGCAGCGCCAAGGGGCTGGTCAGTCTGGTGTGGAAATCCGGCTTCACCATGCGCGTCGCCGGTCCGCTGCAAGTGCTGCTGTGCCGCATCGGCCCTGAAGCGGTGCTGCGCGGCCTGGACAAAGGCAACTTCCCGCTCGCGGTGGACGAGATGCGCTGGCAGTTGGAGTTTCTGGAGCGGGTGGGTCGCTAAGTTATTGCAGTGCGGTCAACGGCGATAGGTCGTCCCACTCAGGGTTCTGCCGCTCGAATATCGCGACCTTCCAGCTCCGGTTGCTGGATTTGTTGCACATTCGATGATTGCCGTCCATCAGTACCCGTCATTGCGGCACCGGCCATCGGGCGGCGAACGATGCATGGATCAAGTCCGCGCCTGACGGGGACGGGCGGCGGCGGCCCTCCCGCCCGCGCAACCCTCCCTTTCGCACTGCACAATAAATCGCCGCGCCGGGCGATCCTGCGCTACACAGCGCGCGGCGGCTCGGTGCGCGGGATCGTCTGTTTCTGTTCCGGCGGTTCCCCCATGCTCGTCATCGATGATCTGACCTTCAACGCCTGGGGGCGGCGGTTTTTCGACCGCGCCTCGGTCACGCTGCCCAACCCGTCCAAGGTCGGACTGGTCGGGCGCAATGGCATCGGCAAATCGACCCTGTTCAAGCTGATCAAGGGGGAATTTCAGCCCGATGGCGGCGAGATCGGCATTCCCAAGCTGGCCCGCATCGGTGCGGTGGATCAGGAGCACCCGGCGACCCCGGTGAGCTTGCTCGACACCATCCTGGCCGCCGACACGGTGCGCGCGAACCTGATGGCCGAACTGGACACCGCCGAGCCGGAGCGGATGGGCGACATCTACATGGCGCTGGCGGAGATCGACGCCGACCGCGCCCCGGCGCGGGCCGGCGAAATTCTGGCCGGTCTTGGTTTCTCGGTGCCCGATCTGGACCGCCCGATGGCGGAATTCTCCGGCGGCTGGCGGATGCGCGTGGCGCTGGCCGCCGCATTGTTCGCCGAACCCGACCTGCTGCTGCTCGATGAGCCGACCAACTACCTCGATCTGGAAGGCGCGTTGTGGCTGGAAGCCCGGCTGCAAACCTATCCGCACAGCGCGCTGATCATCAGCCACGACCGCGAATTGCTGAACAACTCGGTGCAGCACATCCTGCACGTCACCGAGGGCAAGCTTGAGCTGTACGCGGGCGGCTATGACGATTTCGAGAAGCGGCGCGCCGAAAAACTGCGGCTGCAATCGGCCAACCGCGCCAAGCAGGAAACCGAGCGGGCGCATCTGCAAAGCTTCGTGGATCGCTTCCGCGCCAAGGCCAGCAAGGCGGCACAGGCGCAGTCGCGCATGAAGCGGCTGGCCAAGCTGGAGCCGATAGCGGCGACCATCGAGGAGCGCGTGGCTCCGTTCACGCTGCCCTCGCCGCCGCGCCCGCTGGCGCCGCCGATGATGCGGCTGGAGGACGTGAATGTCGGCTACGGCGACCATGTGGTGCTGCGCGACCTGAACTTGCGGCTGGATATCGACGACCGCATCGGCCTGCTTGGCGTCAACGGTGCCGGCAAGTCCACCTTCGCCAAGATGGCGGCGGGCGCGCTGCCGATCCTGTCCGGGCATATGCAGCGCGAGCGGCGCATCCAGGTCGGCTGGTTCCACCAGCACCAGATCGAGGCGCTCGACCCCAAGGACACGCCGCTGGAAATCATCCGCCGCGCCAAGCAGGACGCGGGCGAAACCGGCCACCGCGCGACGCTGGCCAAGTTCGGCATCGGCTTCGACAAACAGGAAACCACCGTCGCCAATCTGTCCGGCGGCGAGCGGGCGCGGCTGTTGCTCAACATGGTGGCGATGGCCGCCCCGCATCTGCTGATTCTCGATGAGCCGACCAACCATCTGGATATCGACAGCAGGCGGGCGCTGCTCGACGCGCTGAACGAATACGAGGGCGCGGTGATCCTGATCACCCATGACCGTTCGCTGATGGAACTGGTCGCCGACCGGCTGTGGCTGGCCGCCGATGGCACCGTGGTGCCGTTCAATGGCGACATGGACGATTACGCCCGCTTCGTGTTGGACCGCGCCGCCAACGGCAACGCCGCGCCGTCGCAGGTTGGGCGGCTGCCGGTGAATGGGGCTAACCAGCGCCGCCAGAAAAAAGCCAGCCGCGCCGGGCATGCTACCGCCGCCGCCGGGTCGGCCCGCCGGTAGCGGCGATGGGTCGTCAGTCGGCGCTTGCCTTCGAGACGTCGAGCCGCAGCACCTGCGGTTGACCGGCGGCGCCGGGTTGCAGTTTGGCGCTGGCCCCGGCGTGGCGGATCAGCAAGGCGGTGACCGGGGCCTGCAAGCCGCGCGGATTCATGTCGTGATCGGCCGCTTCCAGCGCGATCCAGGCGGCGGCTTCGCTGCTCAGGATGGCTGACAGCCCAGCGGGCCAGCGCGCGTCACGCCCGTCGAGCGTGGCGGTCAGCACGCTGCGCGGGTCGCCGCGCAGCGTGACGCCGCCGCCGCGCGGCAGGCACTCGCTGGCCAGCAGCAGCACGTTGACCGCCAGCCGCGCCCGGATCGGGCCGAAACTGGCGCCTTGCGGCTGCAAATCGATGGTAATGGCCACCCGCCCGCCGCTCGGCATGCCGCGCACCAAGTCGCGCAGGCCCGGAGCCGCCAGCACATCGCCGGGCGCGCCCCAGGCCGCGCGCAGCAGCATGAAGCGTTGGCGCAATCCATCGCCGGCCGCCACCACTTCGCCGATGGCCGACGGGTCGTGCTGGGCTACATCCAACGCATTCAGCATGCCGCCGAGCGGGCTGGCGAGATCGTGACATAACCGGGAGGCGAGCATTTCGCTCAACCGCAGTGCGTTTCGCATTCGTTCGGCTTACGCTGTGGCGGGGGCCGATGTCGAGCGGAATGCGGAAGGATACGCAACTTGGCACATTTCCATGCCGTGCTTGAACCGGGCCTGTATGTGCGCCATCCCGGCCAGCCGGACTGGGGGATCGGGCAAGTCCAGTCAGTGACCGGCGCCAGGGTGACAGTGAATTTCGAACACGCCGGCAAAGTGCTGATCAACGCGGCCGTGGTGCAGCTTGATGTCGTGGAGCCATAGCACCCAAGACGCAGCGCGGCTTGACCGGCGGCCAGCCCGGCGCTACCGCCCAGCTATGCAGTCGGAGGCGGCCGTTGCGCAAAGAATTTCACCGTTCGCACCGGATTGGCTGGCTACGCGCTGCCGTGTTAGGCGCCAATGACGGTATTGTTTCAACATCTAGTTTGATTCTCGGTGTCGCCTCGGCCAACGCCAGCCACGCCAGCGTGCTGCTGGCTGGTTCGGCCGGGCTGGTGGCCGGTGCCATGGCGATGGCGGCCGGTGAATATGTCTCGGTCAGCTCGCAGGCCGACACCGAAAACGCCGATCTGGCCATCGAGCGTAAGGGCTTGGCGCTGGACGACGCCGCCGAGCATCGCGAACTGGCCGAGATCTACGTGCAGCGTGGGCTAGACAGCGCCTTGGCGGCGGCCGTCGCGGACCAATTGATGGCGCGCGATGCGTTGGGCGCCCATGCCCGCGATGAATTGGGCATCAACGAGATCGCCCGCGCCCGGCCGCTGCAAGCCGCTTTCGCCTCGGCTGGCAGCTTCACCATCGGCGCCGCCCTGCCGCTGCTGGCGGCTATCCTGGCGCCGCAACAGTGGATCGGCCAAATCGTCGCCGCCGCATCGCTGGTGTTCCTGGCCGTGCTGGGCGCGATGGCGGCGCGGGCGGGCGGTGCTGGCATGTGGAAGGGGGCGGCGCGCGTGCTGTTCTGGGGGGCGATCGCCATGGCGGCCACCGCTGGCGTCGGCGCGCTGATCGGCACGCCGGTTTAGCGGCCATCGGTTCCGCCTATTGCGGTGGCGGCGGAAAAGCCAACATATAGGGGCTGCTGCCGGGCAAATCCGGCGGCTGAGAGTATCGCCCCGCCATGATCGACCCGTTCGGCCGCACTATCAGCTACCTGCGGGTTTCGGTGACCGACCGCTGCGACCTGCGCTGCGTGTATTGCATGTCCGAGGACATGACCTTTCTGCCCAAGGCCGACGTGCTGACGCTGGAGGAACTCGACCGGCTCTGTGCCGCGTTCATCCGGCTTGGCACCACGAAAATCCGCATCACCGGCGGCGAACCGCTGGTGCGGCGCGGCGTGATGGCGCTGTTCGATAGCTTGGGCGCACGGCTGGGCGCGGGGCTCGCCGAACTCACGGTGACCACCAACGGCAGCCAGCTTACCAAATACGCCACCGGCCTGCGCGCCGCCGGAGTGAAGCGGCTGAACGTCAGCCTCGATACGCTGTCGCCCGAGAAATTCACCGCCATCACCCGCTGGGGCAAGCTGGACAAGACGCTGGAGGGCATTTTCGCCGCCAAGGCCGCTGGATTGGCCATCAAAATCAACGCGGTGGCGATGAAGGATGTCAACGAGGACGAATTCGACAGCATGCTGGCGTGGTGCGGCGCGCACGGCTTCGATTTGTGTTTGATCGAGACGATGCCGATGGGCGACATCGACGGCGACCGCACCGAGCAATATTTGCCGCTGTCGGTGGTGCGCGCGCGGTTGCGCAAGACGTGGACGCTGGAGGACACCGATTACCAAACCGGCGGCCCGGCGCGCTACTTCACCGTGGCCGAAACCGGGCGGCGTGTCGGTTTCATCACGCCGATGACGCATAATTTCTGCGAAAGCTGCAACCGGGTGCGGCTGACCTGCACTGGCACGCTGTACATGTGCCTCGGCCAAGACGACGCCGCCGACTTCCGCCGCCCGCTGCGGGCCGGCGCATCCGACGACGAATTGGACGCGGCGATTATCGCCGCCATCGCCCGCAAGCCGAAAGGGCACGATTTTGTCATCGACCGGCGGGAGAATAAGCCCTCGGTGGCGCGGCATATGAGTTTGACCGGCGGGTAGGGTGCAGCTTCGCGGTTCGCTTTAAATAATCATAGTACAGCGTATTTCTATATAGAGCATCAATTTATACAATGCCTCGCGGGCAGCCGGGAAGTAGTCGTCATGGGCCAAGTCGATTACATCCTGGGTGAATCGTTCGCGCCGTTCTTGGCTCGCGGTGGCGAACGCGTCGGAATTGAGCTGGGCATAACTTTTTGAAAGGTCGTGATCGGCGTCTAGCATTTTTACAACCGGTGCGAATAGTTCGCCGTGCAGGTCGATCAATTCTTGCCGTGTTGGGTGTAGGAATAGGAAGGGCCGCGCTTCGGCGACAATAAGGGGGCGGATTCCGGGGTGGTCTCGGACCCAGGCGCGCAATCCGTCGAAATCGGCCCAGTTGACCGTCGACTTCAAGCTGAGCCGCAATTCTGTCGCGATGGCGCTGCAAACCGCGTTGCGGCGGCGGCTTCGTTCGACGATGACCCGCGCTGCCTGCACCAAACTGCTGATCAGGGCAATCGCCAGCCCTGGCGAAACGCCTTTGGAGGGGCCAGCGGAATCGGGCGCTTTCCCGGCAGTGGCCGGCGCCAATCGGGCAATCCAGTCTGCAATCTGGTTCGTATGGGCCAGCGCGTAAGCAAACCCGACGAGGCCGACCGCCGCGAGCAACATCGGCAGAAACGATTCAGCAATCACGATGCCGATGACGGCAGCCGTTTCGGATTTCCAATCGGCTTTGGCGAATTGATCCAACAGAAATGGCCGGTTCGTTCGCGGCAAATCGCCCGTCGCATCGATGGATATCGCTTTGTATAGGTCGAACCGGGCTTGTGACGGGGCGTTGGCAATGGCGTGCCATGCCATTGGCACCAATTGCGCCAGCCCGGCGCCAAGTGCCCAGGGCGCCAAGTAGCCAACACGCCCCTCCGGCGGCAGCATGAGAGGCATCAGGGCCGTCAATGCGATGACGCATCCGGCGGCGATCTTCCAAACGACATCGGACCGATGCACCGAAATAAGGGCCAACGCCCCGAGAGTCAGGCAAAACCCGGTGCCGGCGGCATATTCCAGATATGGTAACTGTTCGGTTAGGGTCAGGCCAATGCAGCCGAAGCTGCAAGCAGCGGCGATCAGCAACAAATTTCTTACCCAACGCGAAGGCTTGGCGCTTGGCGGCGTTGCGGAGGGATTCTGTTGCCGTGTCATGCTGCCCCTTGCATTGCGGAGGATGCACGGTTCCTGCCGGTTGTGGCGTTGGCTGGCGCGGACGAGGTGGCGAACGAACACCCCTGCTGCCGCCCCGCCGATTCGACCTTCGATAGATATGATCGCGCTGCCGTTGCAATCGGTCAACCGGCAACGATCTGCAGGGCTATCGCATATGCCCTTTAGCAAATTGTATGAGCAGACTGGTGAGGAATTCGTCATTCCATCCGGCACGCTTGAGCTTTCCCTTCATCGACCCCCTGGACCCCTCCAACTTGGCTAAATTGAGGGCAAGCCTGC
>JANYDF010000088.1 GCA_025359905.1 Rhodospirillales bacterium | reverse complement strand
CACGACTTCGAGGGCGATCAGACCTATACCGAGAAACTGGGCCATAATTATCAGCTCAACATGACCTTCAGCAAAGCCAGGGCGGATGATTACGACGCGGTCTACTGCGCCGGCGGCCGGGGGCCGGAATATATCCGCATCGACAAGGGCGTGCAGAAGCTGGTGCGCGACTTCCATGAGAGCGGCAAACCGATCTTCACCATCTGCCACGGCGCGCAGATTCTGATGGCCGTCGATGGCGTGCTGAAGGGCCGCGAGTGCGCGGCGCTGGGCTATTGCGAGCCGGAAGTGCGGCTGGCTGGCGGAATTTATATCGACGTGCCGCCCACCGGGTCGCACATTCACGGCAATCTGGTCTCGGCCAAGGGCTGGCCGGGGCTGGCGGCGTTCATGCGCGATTGCCTGAAGGTGCTGGGCACCGAGATCACCCACGCCAAATCGGTGACCGGGGAAGCGCCAGTGAAGGCCCCGAAGAAGAAGAAGGCAGCCTGAACCAATGACAATGCTCGCCCGCCGCGCCTGGGTGCCGGCTGCTTCAGAGGATCTTTTCGCCGAAGTGGCCGCCGGGGTGGCGGGCAGCAGCAACGATGCCGTGGCGGCGCTGCTTGCGGCGGAAATCGACCGCAACCGCGCCATTCACGAGCGCGATTGCATCAACCTCAACCCGGGCACCAACACCATGAACCCGGCGGCCGAGGCCGCCCTGGGCGCGGGGCTTGGGCAGCGCCCGTCGCTCGGCTACCCCGGCGCCAAATACGAGATGGGGCTCGAGGCGGCCGAGCAGGTGGAGATGATCTGCGCGGAACTTGCCGCCGAGGTGTTCGGCGCACGCTACGTGGAAGTGCGGGTGCCGTCGGGCGCCATCGCCAATCTGTATGCGTTCATGGCCACCTGCCGGCCGGGCGATGCGATCATTTCGCCACCACCGGGTGTGGGCGGGCACGTGACGCACCATCTGCCGGGGGCGGCGGGCCTGTACGGGCTGGAGATTCATGCCGCCCCGGTGGACGCGGATGGTTACACGGTTGACGTGGCGGGCGTGGCGGCGCTGGCCCGCAAGGTGCGGCCCAGGCTGATCACCATCGGCGGCAGCCTGAACCTGTTCCCGCACCCGATCCGCGAACTGCGCGCCATCGCCGATGAGGCGGGCGCGCATCTGCTGTTCGACGCGGCGCATCTGTCCGGCATGATCGCCGGGCGTTGCTGGCAACAGCCATTGGCCGAGGGCGCGCATCTGATGACGATGAGCACCTACAAAAGCCTGGGCGGGCCGCCGAGCGGACTGATTGTGACCAACGACGCGGCGCTGGCGGAGCAACTCGACCACATCGCCTATCCGGGGCTGACGGCGAATTTCGACGCGGGCAAGACGGCGGCGCTGGCGATCACGCTGCTGGACTGGCGCGAATACGGCACCGCCTATGCCGCGAAAATGGCCGCCACCGCCCGGGCGCTGGCGGCCGCGCTGGAAACGCGGGGCGTGAAGGTGTTCGCGGCGGATCGCGGCGGCACGCAGTCGCATCAGTTGGCCGTGCTGGCCGCGCCGTTCGGCGGCGGACAGACGGCGGCGATGCGGTTGCGGCGGGCCAATATCCTGTCCTGCGGCATCGGCCTGCCGGTGGCCGGGGTGGACGGCGATCTGAACGGCCTGCGCTTCGGCACCAACGAGATCGTGCGCTGGGGCATGACGGAGGACGACATGCCGGACCTCGCCGGGCTGATCGCGCGCGGCCTGATGGGCAACGAGACGCCGGAGGCGGTGGCCGCCGAGGTGACGGCGTATCGTGGGCGGTTCACGACGCTGCACTACGTGCGGCAGACGGCTACAGCGTAGCCTCGATCAGCGCCCGCAATTCGGAGGTGACCTCCGGCATCACCCCGAACCACGCGGCGAAGCTCGGCCGGGCTTGGTGCAGCAGCATGCCCAGGCCATCCACCGCCACGTTGCCGCGGGCCCTTGCTGCGGCGAGCAGTGGGGTTTGCAGCGGCACATAGACCAGATCGGTCACCACGGCGGCGGCGGGCAGTGCTGCGAGGTCGATGTCCAGCGCCGGCTGGCTGTGCATCCCCTGCGTGGTGCTGTTGACCAGCAACGCGGCCCCATCCAGTGCCGTCGCGCGCGTGTCCCACTCCAGCACCTGCACCGGCCCGCCAAGCTCGGCCGCCAATGCCTCGGCACGCTCGCGGGTCCGGTTCAGCAGCCGCACTTGCGGGCATCCGGCGTCGCACAATCCGGCCACCACCGCGCGGGCCGAGCCGCCGGCACCCAGCACCACCGCAGGCCCCGCATCGGCACGCCAGCCGGGCACGCGCTCACGCAAATTCTCCAGGAAGCCGAACGCGTCGGTGTTGGAGCCGTGCAGCGAATGGTCCGGCTGCACCACGACAAGGTTCACCGCCCCGATGCGCCGCGCGATGGGGTCCAGCGTGTCGACGGTGGCGAGCGCCACTTCCTTATGCGGCACGGTCACATTGCAACCGGCGAAACCGAGGGCAGCGAGCCCGCGCAGAGCGGCGGGAATGTCGCCGGGGCGTACCGGCATCGGCAGATAAGCGCCTTCGATGCCGTGCTGACGCAGCCAGTAGCCGTGCAGTTTCGGGCTGCGCGAATGCGCCACCGGCCAGCCGATGACGCCAGCGGAACGGAAGGTATGAACGGTCATAGCTGGCCTGTCAGATCGGGATGCAACGATTGATCATAGACCGTCCAATCCGCCGATCCAGGATGCTTTTGCGCAATCAGCCGTGCCAACTCACTGTTGCCGATAAGCAGCCCGGCGTGCGCGGCGCGTGCGAACCAACCGAATGCGGCATGGGAGCGCAAACGCCGGGCCAGAATTCTATCAACCGGAACGTCATGTCCGCCATCTGCGACACGATCCCCGACTCTCGATACATTCATTGCAGCACAGCCAAGAGTGACAATTCGGACCGGCAATCAACCAGAACCAATGGTCTGTCAGGTTGCCAACGGTGAAGCAGGATCTCGGCCAAACCGCACCGAGCCATCCGGATGCACAAAGACCACCCCGCCATTCATCGCGGTTGAATACGGACGCCCGGACGCGTGCGCCCGCTGCCGCGCCTGTTCGCCAGCCTGTGCGAAGATACGGACAACCTCCGCCCCTACCGTACCGGCTACCCCGCTCCCCGGAGCATGGCCAGCAGTGCTGTCGCCGGTCTGCGCAACTTTCTGGATTGCGTTCATGCTCCCGATCATGGAGCCGCCCCGCCCCGGTTGCAAGCCGCCCGTCATGGATGCCACAGAAAACCGATTCACGGAGGAGGCTTCCGCTCCCGCCGAAGCTGTCCTAGGCTATGTTTACGACGAACAAAAGCAAGGGGAAACGGCAGCGATGCAGTTCAATCGCGAGCAGCTTCTGGAAGCGTACCGCAAAATGCGGACCATCCGGGAGTTCGAGGACCGAGTTCACATTGAGTTCTCCGCCGGTGGGATTCCCGGCTTCGTGCATCTGTACGCTGGCGAGGAAGCCTCGGCCATCGGCGTGTGCATGAACCTTGATGACCGCGACAAGATCGCCAGCACGCATCGCGGCCACGGCCACTGCATTGCCAAAGGCTGCGATGTCGATGGCATGATGGCCGAGATTTTCGGCAAGGATGCCGGGCTGTGCGGCGGCAAGGGCGGCTCGATGCACATCGCCGACCTTGAGAAGGGCATGATGGGCGCCAACGGCATCGTCGGCGGCGGGCCGCCGCTGATCTGCGGCGCGGCGCTGACCGCCAAGACATTGAAAACCGGCGGCGTCGCCGTCGCGTTCTACGGCGATGGCGCGTCCAACCAGGGCACCACGATGGAGAGCCTTAATCTCGCCAAGGCGTGGAACCTGCCGGCCATCTTCGTCGTGGAAGACAACGGTTACGCCGAGTCGACCTCGTCGAACTGGTCGGTGTCCGGCACCCAGCTTGGCCGCGCCGCAGGCTTCGGCATTCCGGCGGTGCAGGTCGATGGCCTGGACTTCTTCGCGATGTACGAAGCCGGCAAGGAAGCGGTGGCGCGCGCGCGCAATGGCGGCGGGCCGAGCCTGATCCATGCCAAGCTGAACCGTTACTATGGCCACTTCGAGGGTGACGCGATGACCTATCGCGGCGCCGGCGAAGTGGAGCGGCTGCGCGTTGAGGCCGATCCGCTCACGTTCTTCCGCAAACGCGTCACCGAAGCCGGGTTGCTGGAACACAGCCAGCTCGACGAAATCGACACCACCGTAAAGGCGGAAATCGATGAGTCGGTGGTCAAGGCCAAGGCCGGGCCGATGCCGCTGGCAGCCAAGCTGCTGACCGACGTCTACGTGTCGTACTGAGCGGGAGCGAGCAACATGTCCAAAAAATCCTTCCGCACCGCCATCAACGAAGCGATGGCGCAGGAAATGCGCCGCGATCCGCGCGTGATCGTGATGGGCGAAGACGTCGCCGGCGGCCAGGGCGCACCGGGCGACGATGACGCTTGGGGCGGACCGATGGGCGTCACCAAGGGTCTGCAACCGGAATTCGGCCGCGACCGCGTGCTGGATACGCCGATCACCGAAAGCGGCTTCATCGGTGCCGCCGTGGGTGCGGCGGCGACCGGGCTGCGCCCGATCGCCGATCTGATGTTCGTCGACTTCATGGGGGTCTGTTTCGACCAGATCTTCAATCAGGCGGCGAAATTCCGCTACATGTTCGGCGGCAAGGCGGTCACCCCCGTCGTGATCCGTACCATGTTCGGCGCCGGTTTCCGCGCCGCCAGCCAGCACAGCCAGTGCCTGTACCCGCTGTTCACCCACATCCCCGGCCTGAAGGTTGTGGTGCCGTCGAACGCGTACGACGCCAAGGGCCTGATGATCCAGGCCATTCGCGACGACGATCCCGTGATCTTCTTCGAACACAAGATGCTGTACGACGACATGGATGAGGTGCCCGACGAGTCGTACACCATCCCGTTCGGTGAAGCGAACCTGACCCGCGAGGGCAAGGACGTTACCATCGTCGCCCTCGGCCGCATGGTGAAAATGGCCAACGAGGCCGCCGACCTGCTCAAGAAGCAAGGCGTGTCCTGCACCGTGATCGACCCGCGCACCATCTCACCGATGGACACCGACAGCATTCTGGAATCCGTCGAGGATACTGGGCGGCTGGTGGTGGTCGATGAGGCGCATCCGCGTTGCAACATCGCCACCGACATCTCGGCGCTGGTCGCGCAGGAAGCGTTCGGCGCGTTGAAGGCGGCCATCCAGATGGTGACACCGCCGCACACCCCGGTGCCGTTCAGCCCGGCGCTGGAAGACATCTACATCCCCAACACCGCGAAGATCATCGAAGCGGTGCGCAAGACGATGCGCTGATTGGTGCGAATACCCCCTCTCCCGCACTCCGGGAGAGGGGAGCGCACGACGCCGGGTGAGGGTCTCCCCGCGCGAACCTTGAGGAAATCCACAAGATGAGCGACGCGATCAAGCCGATTGGCATGCCCAAATGGGGCCTCGCCATGACCGAAGGCAAAGTGAATGCCTGGCTGGTTCAGGAAGGTGCGAAAATCGCCGCTGGCGACGAAATTCTTGAGATCGAGACCTCGAAGATCACCAATGTGTTCGAAAGCCCGCACACCGGCATTCTGCGCCGCCGCGTGGCCAACGAGGGCGATACGCTGCCGGTCGGTGGCCTGCTCGGCGTGGTGGCCGACGCCAGCGTGCCGGACGCCGAACTCGATGCGTTCGTGGCCGAATTCGCCGCCGCCGCCGCAGCCGCCGCAGTCCCGCCACCCGAGCCGGTGATGGTGGATGCCGCTAGCTGGCAGGCGCGCGTGCTGAAACTCGGCCCCGATGACAGCACCGCGACCCCGTTGCTGATGATCCACGGCTTCGGCGGCGACCTGCAAAACTGGCAGTTCAACCAGCCAGACTTGGCGGCCGACCGCGCGGTTTATGCCATCGACCTGCCCGGCCATGGCGGATCGAGCAAGGCGTTGACCGGCGGCGATGTCGCCGCACTCACCCAGGCGGTAGCCTCGGCGATGACGGCGCTAGGCATTGAGCGCGCGCATCTCGCGGGCCACTCGCTCGGCGGTGCGATTGCGCTGCAAATGGCCGTCAGCGAACCGGCCCGCGTGGCGTCGGTGACGCTGGTATGCGCGGCGGGCCTCGGCCCGGAGATCAATATCGACTACATCGAAGCCTTCATCCGTTCCGACCGCCGCAAGGACATGAAATCGACGGTCGAGACGCTGTTCTTCGATCCGGCATTCGTCAGCCGCGACATGGTCGACGACCTGCTGAAGTACAAGCGCATCGACGGTGTACTGCCCGCGCTGCGCACCATTGCCGACGCAGTTTTCGCGGGCGGCAAACAGGCGGCAATCTTGGCCGACAAGCTGGCGGGCCTTGGCGTGCCGGTGCAGGCGATCTGGGGCGAGAGCGACAAGATCGTGCCGGTGGCGCACGCGGAAGCGGTGGCAAACCGGCATGTGCTGAGCGGCGCAGGCCACATGGTGCATATCGAGCAACCGGCCGAAGTGAACCGGCTGATCAGCGCGTTCATCGCTGGCGCATAATTCAATGGGTTGCACCCACCCTACAGACCGTCATGTAGGGTGGGTGCCAGCCGATCATGCGCACACCCTCGCCCCCGGGAATGCCGCCCGAGGCTGTATAATCAGCAAGCGCAGCCGCGTTAGCGCGCGCCGGCTAGAGCATTTTGTGCCTAACACCAGATGACGAAAAGAATGACTCGCGTGCTGGCAATGGTCGAGCATTGTAACTGTTAGTATAACACCGAGCGATGGCATGGATCGCCGGGTCAAGCCCGGCGATGACGATTGAATGGATCATGGGTTCTCGCCCACGAGATTTGGTATTACCCCTTCATCAACGCCTGTAACTTGGTCGCCGGATCGACCAGCACGCTCGGCGCGATCACAGCACCGCGCGCGATCAGCGCGATGCCAACCCGCACATCGCGCGCGGCGTTGACGCCGGTCACCGCCACCACGCGCCCGGCGCCGTCGAAGTGCCACGCCGAGAAGCTCTCGGCGGTTTCGTCGCCGCGCAGCACGCTGTCGATGGCGTCGCTGGCCAGTCCCGCCACCTGCATGCTGACGCCGTGCTGATCCGTCCAGAACCACGGCACGTCGTGATATTCGTCAGGCAGGCCAGCCATCGCGCGGCCAACGGCGATGCCGTGGTTTTGCGCGTGTTTCCAGGTCTCCAGCCGCAGGCGGCGGTTCAACACCGGATGCCAGAACGCCGCCACATCGCCCGCCGCGAAAATGCCGGGCATCGCGGTGCGGCCGAATTCATCGACCACGATGCCGTTGTCCACTTCCAGCCCGGCAGCCTGTGCCAGTTCGGTATTGCGGATCATACCGACGCCCGCCACCACCACGTCGGCGGGAAATGCCCGGCCATTGGCCAGCGTCACCCTGTCCGCCTCGACCGCCGCGAGTTGCACGCCGAGATGCACCGGCACCCCGTGGCGCTCGTGCAGCCACACCACCCAGCGCGCCATCTCCGGCGCCATGCCGCGCCCCAACGCGGTGGGGGCGGCTTCCAAAACGGTCACGTCGCAGCCCTGGTGCTTGGCGGAGGCGGCGGTTTCCAGACCGATCACTCCGGCGCCGATGCACACCACGCGCGCACCGGGCACCAGCAGCGGGCGCAGCCCGGCGGCGTCCTCCAGCGTGCGGACATAGTGGATGCGTTCATGTCCCGGCAGCCCGAGCTTGCGCGGCCGGCCGCCGGTGGCGAACAGCAATTTGTCGAACGCCAGTTCGCTGCCATCGGACAGCGACAGCCGCTTGCCCGCCACATCCAATGAAGTAGCCTTGGTGGACAGGCGCAATTCGATATTCAGCGCTTCGAACCGGGCGTCCTGCACCACCCAGGCGGGCGGCGGGGCCGGGTCCTCGGTCAGTGCCGCCTTGGACAGCGGCGGACGCTCGTACGGTTTGTGCGCTTCCTCGCCGATCAGCAGAATGCTGCCAACGAACCCCGCCTCGCGCATCGCCACCGCCGCGTTCGCCCCGGTCTGGCCCGCGCCCACCACCACATGCACCGCAGCCGACATGACGCATCTCCTCAAATTGTCGCCGGGCCGGGCAAGACAGGCTGCTCCGGCTGCGGCATGATGGCTTGCCACGGGGCGCACGGCCCCGCAACGGGAGGTGTGCGTATGACTGACGGAGCAAACTGGGTTCGTCTCGCGGGCGTCAAGCAGGTCGGCAAGGGCGAGATGTTCGCCGCCAGCGCCGGCAAGCGCAAGATCGCGATTTATCACCTTGAAGACGATTCCTGGCACGCCACCGATAACGTCTGCACGCACGCCTTCGCGCTGCTGACCGAGGGTTTCCTGGAAGGCGACGAGATCGAATGCCCGCTGCACGCCGGCCGCTTCAGCGTGCGCAGCGGCAAGGGTCTGTGCGCGCCGATTGACGCCGATTTGAACAGTTACGCGGTGCGTATCGACGGCGCCGATGTGCTGGTGAACATTCCCGGCTGAGACAAAGCCATGATCAGCCCGGCCTGGGTGGCCATGATGGCCGCGTACAACGCCGAGATGAACCGGCGGCTGTACGCGGCGGCCGCCCGGCTGGACGATACGGCGCGCCGCCAGGATCGCGGCGCGTTTTTCGGTTCGATCCACGCGACGCTGAACCATCTGCTGTGGGCCGACCGGATTTGGATGGCGCGCTTCGATGGCTGGCCCAAACCTGCCGTGGGCATTGCGGGCAGCGTAACGTTGATCGAGGATTTTGCCGAACTGGCCGATCAGCGCGCGGCCACCGACGTGGCGCTGCTGGCATGGGCCGAACGGGTCGACCCGGCTTGGTTGGCGGGCGAATTGTCGTGGTTCAGCGGCGCGCTGCAACGCGACCTGACCCGCCCGGTGGCGGTGCTGGTGACCCAGATGTTCAATCACCAGACCCACCACCGCGGACAAGTGCACGCCATGCTGACGGCGGCAGGCGAAAGCACCGGCGATACCGATCTGTTCGCGGTGATCGACGCCTAGGCCACGGGGGCGAACGGCCAGATGGTGCGCTCGCTCGCCTGCCCGCCCACGTCGCGATAGGCGATGCCTACCTTGCGCCCGGCGCGGATGGCATGGCGGATCGCGCCCAGCCACCGGCCGGCGATGGCGCCGCAGTGCTTGCAGCAAATCCAGCAAGCGCGCGGCGCGTGACATGCGGAGCGGGCTAGCCGCCCAGCGCGTTGCTCACAATCACTTTGGCTTCCGCGACGATCTGCTCCAGATGCGCCTGATCGCGGAAGCTTTCGGCGTAGATCTTGTACAGTTGCTCGGTGCCCGACGGGCGGGCGGCGAACCAGCCGTTTTCGCTGGTGATCTTCAGGCCGCCGATCGCCGCTCCGTTGCCGGGCGCGTGGCTCAGTTTGGCAGTAATCGCCTCACCGGCCAGCGTGCTTTCGCTGACCGCTTCAGGCGCAAGTTTGCCGAGCCGGGCTTTTTGCTCAGTGGTCGCGGGGGCGTCGATGCGGGTGTACAGCGGCGCGCCGAACGCTTCGGTGAGTTCCTGGTAGTGCTGGCCAGGGTCGCGCCCGGTGACGGCGGTGATTTCGGCGGCCAGCAGATCCATGATCGGGCCGTCCTTGTCGGTGCTCCACACCGTGCCGTCGCGGCGCAGGAAGCTGGCCCCGGCGCTCTCCTCGCCGCCGAAGCAGCAGGTGCCGTCGAACAGGCCGGGGGCAAACCACTTGAAGCCCACCGGCACCTCGGACATCCGCCGCCCCAGGCTCGCCACCACGCGGTCGATCATGCTGCTGCTGACCAGGGTCTTGCCGACAAACGATTCGGTGGACCAGCCCGGCCGGTGGGTCAGCAAGTAGCGGATCGCCACCGCCAGATAGTGGTTCGGGTTCATCAGCCCCACCGACGGGGTCACGATGCCGTGCCGGTCGGCGTCCGGGTCGTTGGCGAACGCCAGACTGTATTGATCCTTCAGCCCGACCAGCCCGGCCATGGCGTAGGCGCTGGAGCAGTCCATGCGGATTTTGCCGTCATGGTCGACGCGCATGAACGAGAACGTGGCATCCACCGCCGGATTCACCACGGTGATGTTCAGTCCATAGGTCTCGTTGATGCACGGCCAGTAATGCACCGAGGCGCCGCCGAGCGGATCGGCCGCCAGCCGCAAACCGGCGGCGCGAATCGCCTCCATGTCGATGACGTGCTTCAGATCGTCCACATACGGCTGAATATAGTCCTGCTCATGCGTGGTTTCGGCCCGCATCGCGGCTTGCAGTGTGACGCGCTTCACCCCGGCATTGCCGCCGCGCAGCAATTCGTTGGCGCGGTTCTGCACCCAGCGGGTCACATCGGTGTCGGCCGGGCCGCCGTTCGGCGGGTTATACTTGAAACCGCCATCTTCCGGCGGGTTGTGCGACGGGGTGATCACGATGCCGTCGCCGAGGTGTTCGGTGCGGCCCCGGTTGTGCACGATGATGGCGCGCGAGATCACTGGCGTCGGCGTAAAGCCGCCATTGGCCTGGATCATCACCGTCACGCCATTGGCCGCCAGCACTTCCAGCGCGGTGCGTTGGGCGGCGGCGGACAGCGCATGGGTGTCCTGGCCCATGAACAGCGGGCCATCGGTGCCCTGCCCGGCGCGGTAGTCGCAAATGGCCTGGGTGGTGCCCAGAATATGGCTCTCGGTGAACGACCCGGCAGCGGGCGTGCCGCGATGGCCGCTGGTGCCGAAACTGACCAGTTGCGCCGGATCGTTGAGGTCCGGGCGGCGCGTGTAGTAGGCGTTTTCGAGGGCTGCGAGATCGATCAGCAGGCTGGCCGGGGCCGGTTGGCCGGCCAGCGGTGAAAGTGCCATCGCCGTGTCCTCCGTATGGGTCGCGTTGCTGCCGCTATGCCATGCGAGCGGCGCGCGCGTCCATGCGCCGCCAGAACACCCCGCAGAGATCATTGAACAGCACGCACGCCAACGCCGCCACAGCGGCTTCGCCCAGATGCACCAAGCTCAGCGGGGCAAAGCCGAACAACCCGCGCAGCCACGGCACCGAGAGCGACAACGCCAACGCCAGCCCGGCAGTGGCCGCGACCACCGCCAGCGCCCGATTGGGACGCAGCAGCACGCGCAACGCGCTGGCGCTCATCGAACGGTTGGTCAGCACCAGCCCCAGATTGCCCAGCACCAGCGTGGCGAAGGCCATCGCACGGGCGACCTGCTCGCCATGCTCGTCATGAATGCCAAGCCGAAACACCACGAGGGCCGCGGCCAGCACAACGGCGCCCTGTAACAAGCCACGCAGCATCAGCGCGAAACCCAGCAACGGCGCGTCTGGGTGGCGCGGTTTGCGCGCCATGATGCCGTCCTCGGCCTCCTCGGCTTCGAACACGATGGCGGACACCGGATCGATGATCAGTTCCAAACAGACCACGTGGATCGGTCCCAGCACCGAGGGCCAACCCAGCAGCAACGGCAGCAGCGACATGCCGGCGATGGGCACATGCACCGCCAGAATATAGCCGAACGCCTTACGCAGATTGTCGCCAATGCGGCGGCCGAGCCGGACGGCCGTGACCAAACTGGCGAAATTGTCGTCCAGCAGCACCAGCGATGCCGCTTCTCGGGCAACATCGGTGCCGCGCCCGCCCATCGCCACGCCGATTTGGGCGGCTTTCAGCGATGGCGCGTCGTTCACGCCGTCGCCGGTCATCGCCACCACTTCGCCCATGGCCGAAAGCACCTGCACCAGCCGCAGCTTTTGCTCGGGCATGATGCGAGCGAACACGCTGGTGTGACGCAGCCGGGCGCGCAGCGCTGCGTCATCCAACCCGGCGAGTTCCTCGCCGGTCAATGCTGCGTCCGACGCAATACCGGCTTGGCGCGCGATGGCCAGCGCCGTGGCGGGATGGTCGCCGGTGATCATCACCACGCGGATACCGCCACCGGCGCAGGCTGCAACGGCATCCGGCACTTCGGGGCGCAGCGGGTCAGCGAGGCCGAGCATGCCAACAAATTGAAACGCAAAATCGTGCTGTTCGCCCGGCCAGTCGGGCCTAGGCCAAGCAGCCTCCGCCACCGCAAGCACGCGCAGTCCCTGGGCTGCCAGCGCCAGGACGTCCTGCCGGATGGCGGCGATGCGACCCGGTGCCAGATGACAAAGATCTGCAATCGCCTCCGGCGCGCCCTTGGCCGCCACCACGTAACCCGCGCCGCCCGGCGCCTGCCAGACCTGCGACATGGCCAGCAGGTCCGGCGCAAGAGGATAGCCGTGCGCCAGCGTCCAATCGGCATGCAAGTGTTCAGTTTGGCGCAGGAACCGCTCGCCGAGCGATTGAAACGCCCGCTCCATCGGATCGAATGGATCAGGGCGGCTGGCGAGAATGGAGAATTCGACCAGCCGGTGCACGCTTTCCGGCAATGCGGCGTCCCCAGCCGATGGCACCGCCACCACGCCGCCATCCGCCGCAAGCGCTGCCACGCTCATCCGGTTGAGCGTCAGCGTGCCGGTCTTATCGGTGCACAGCACCGTGGCCGAGCCGAGTGCCTCGATTGCCGCCGAACGGCGGGTCAGCACGTTGTGCTGCGACATGCGCCGGGCACCGAGCACCAGGAACACCGTCAGCACCAACGGGAATTCCTCCGGCAGCGTCGCCATCGCCAGCGTGATCCCGGCCAGCAAGCCGCCGACCCATGCGCCGTGCAGCAATCCATAGCCCAGCGCCAGCGCCGCCGACGCCCCGATGCCGAGGATCGCAAAGACCCGAATAAGGCGTTTGGTTTGCCGTTGTAGCGGGGTCGCCGCGCTTTCCAGCGTGGCCAGCGAACTGCCAATACGGCCAATTTCCGTGCGAGGGCCGGTCGCCGTCACCATTGCGATGCCGGCGCCGCGAACGATCAGGCTGCCGGACCAAACCGCCGCACTGTCCTCTCCGCCCGGCCGCACCGCCGCCACCGCCGATCCAGCGATCTTGCGGACTGCCACAGATTCGCCGGTCAGCAGCGATTCGTCGGCCTCCAGCCCGGACGCTTCGGCCAGCACACCGTCGGCAGGCACCCGGCCGCCTTCGGACAGCACCATCAAGTCGCCCGCGACCAGTTCCACCCCCAAGATCGACGTGCGAACGCCGTCGCGGATGACCAGCGCCTGCGGGGCAGTGAGATCCTTCAGGGCAGCCAGCGCGCTTTCGGTGCGGCTTTCCTGAATGACGACGAGTGCCACGTTGAGTATGGCGAAAAACAGCAATACCAGCGCTTCGGCCAGATCGCCGACCACCAAGTAAATGAGCCCGGCGGCCAGTAGCAGTTGCAGCATCGGCTCGCGCAGCGCATCGAACACGATGCGCCAGAGCCCGCGCTGCCGGTCCTGCGGCAGCGCGTTCGGCCCGTCGCGGCTCAGGCGTTCCGCTGCCTGCGCCGCCGTCAATCCGGCGCTCGCAGCGCCCTTGGCCTCTTGCATCACGTGCTCCCCGGCTGGCCAACGAACCCTAACAAGCCGGGGCAAGCAGGGCCTTGCGATGAATTATACCAAATCTCTTGGGCGAGAACCCATGATCCATTCAATCGTCATCGCCGGGCTTGACCCGGCGATCCATGCCAACACTCGGTGTTAGACGCGAGATGCTCTGTGCGGCGCCATGGATTGCCGGGTCAAGCCCGGCAACGACGATGAGTCTGGGTCAGCGAGATTGGGTATTAATTGCCGCCCGATCAGTCGTCGCCAAACACGCCGCGCGCCGCTTCTGCGTGGCAGGCGACGCAGTTCGACTTGCTTTTCACTTTCGGGCTGGTGAAGGCAGCGGGTGAGACCTCCCCTTTGTGCGCGCGTATCCAGGCAGGCGTATCGGTGATGCGCAGCGGCGTCATGTTGGCCGCGAGGCCGCGCAGCGCATGCTTGTTCATGCCGCTGGCATCGGCGGCGTGCGTGGTCAGGTAGCCGCCAATCTGCATGGCGGCAGCCGGGTCGAGCGCCGCGTTCTCACCGAAGTGATCGCTCAGCCCGGCCATGATGGCGGTCCACGAGCGCGCGGGCAGCATGTCCGCCGGGAACACCATATGGCAGGCGCCGCATTCCTTGGCCGTCACCGCCTGCGCGCTGTCCACGGCCGCCGCCGCTGGTCCGGCCAGCGCCAGCAAGACGGCCAAACTGGCGCTGCCGCCGCGAATTGCCATGCTACGAAACGTCATTGTCCGATTCTCCAAGGTTCGGTCCGGCCACTCACTGGCTGACCATGAATGTGATGAAATCGCCCTTCTCGGCGGCGGTGCAGGCACGGCCGAGGACACTGTCGCAATTGCGGGTGAACCACTTTTCGGTTTTGGCGATATCAGTAAAGCGGTCCGGCGTGGCCGACACGGCGAGCGGCCCGATTTCCTTGCCCGCCCGGCTGTGGCCAATTTGGCGCGCGTCGGCGGTGTGGCATGTGGTGCAGGACGGCGTATCGGGCTTGCCGGAGGCCGGGTGCGCCAGAAAGAACGCCTTGCCGCGCTCGGCCGAGAAACCGGCGAAGGCGGGCGCGGCCGCTTTGGCCTCTGCCGCATAACGGTCCAGCACCGTTTGCTGCCCGGCGCCGGGCGCCGAAATTGCGAGCGTGGCGGACGCGCAAAGCACGGCAAAACTCAGGACGGGTATCATTTTGATCATTGGAATGCCTTGGCAGGAATGGCGATTTGTTGCGGATCGAACCGGCCGGTCGATGCATCGTGGTGGCAGGCGCCGCAGGAGCCTTTGGCGCCGACCGCCTGGGATTTGAATACGGCTTCGGCTATGCGCCGGTGAAACCGCGTCCAGGCCGGTGCGGCGGTGATGCGCTGGGGTTGCGCGGGGTCGGTGGTGCGCAGCGTCACCGCCGGGCGCGTATCCCAGTGTTCGCTAGAATTATCCGCCAGCCAGCCGCGCAGGACCGTCGCCGTTGCCGAGTCGATGGTAGCGTTTTCGCCGAAATGATCGTCGAGCCCATCCATCACCGCCACCCAGGTCTGCGCCGGCGCCAGACTGGGCGGATAGGCAAAGTGGCAGCCGCCGCACTCGCGCACATAAGCGGCGTCGAGCGCCGGTGGCGGCACGCCGCGCCCGGGCAGGGCGTTCAGCGCCAGCGTGCCAGGGACCAGCACGGCGGCGGCAACGGCCACCGCCAGCCCAGCGATCCATGGATGGCCGGCAACGGGGGCTGATTGCGGTGCTTCGGCGCTCTCCTTCAGGCCGGTCACCATGGCGCGCGCCAAGTTTTGCCGCCCGCGCCAGCTTTCCAGCACCACGCCGCCGAGGTGGGCGGCAATCATGACGAGCAAGCCAATGGCCAGTGCGTTGTGCAGGCTGCGCGCCTGTATGCCGGTGGCAAAAGACATCAGGAAGGCGAGCGGCCCCTGCTTGACCACGCCGCCCAGCGCCACCGCGCCGGTCAGCAGGATCAGCGCCAGCACGCCGATCAGCGCATACACCATCACCGCGCCCAGCGGATTATGGCCCAAATGGTGCTCGCCGCGCCCGGCGGGCGAGAGATGGTGGCGCACCGCGCGCAACGACAACGGGAAGCTTTGGAACAAAGCGTAACGGGAGCCGAGCCAGCCCCAAATTAGCCGGAAGATCAGCAGTGCGGCAATCGTCGATCCGGCAATAACATGGATACCGAGCCAATCGCGCCCGGCAAGGAACCCTGTGACAGCGCCAATCGCCACGCAGATCACGAGGCCCCAATGGAAGCCACGCACGCCTAAGTCCCAAACGCGAACCTGTCGCAACTGCATATCACTCGCCTTGCCGGACGCCATCAACCGGCTGGGTTGCCCTATACTACCCGCCGACTTGATCGCTTATTCCGTATCACGGCGGCACGCTACAAGAACGCTGCCGCCGCATTACCGAACGGTTAGACGGCCAGGGAGCAAATTGCTACTTCACAAATCAATCGATGTTCGGTAAAGTGCTTCACAGGAAAGCGGCGATACCGCCGGATCTAGGGAGCATGACGTGCGCCAAGTCGCCTATGCCGCGCGCCTGAACGCCTTTCGCGTTGGGCATGAAAAATACTGGCCCGGCAAAAATGGTAAAGTCACCACGCTGGATCTGATCGATCGCGCGGCGACAGTGCGCGGCCTCGGCGCGGTGGACCTGAACTACCCGGACCACATGAGCGGCATCGACGTGGCTGAAATGACCGCGCGGCTGGACGGCCGTGGCTTGGCGCTGAATGGCTTTGCCATGCGCTATTATACCGACCCCGGTTTCAAACTCGGCGCCTTCACCAATCCCGACCCCGTGGTGCGCCGCGCCGCCATCGACCTGACCAAGCGCGGCATCGACACCATGGCGGCCTGCGGCGGCACGCTGATGACACTGTGGCTCGGCCAGGACGGGTTCGACTACTCGTTCCAGACCGACTACGCCCGCGTGTGGGACCAGGAAATCGACGGCATCCGCGAAGTGGCGGACCATAACCCGGACATCGAAATAAGTCTGGAGTATAAGCCCAACGAACCGCGCTCATTCGCGCTGCTGCCGGATGTCGGCACCACGCTGCTGGCCACCGCCGCAGTCGGGCGGCCCAATGTCGGCGTGACGCTGGATTTCGCCCATGTGCTGTATGCCGACGAAATGCCGGCTTATGCGGCAGCGTTGATCCATCGGCACAGCCGCCTGCTCGGCGTGCATTTGAACGACGGCTACGGCAAGCGTGATGACGGCCTGATGGCAGGCTCGGTGCATCTGATGCAGACCATCGAGTTGATGCGCACGCTGGACGCCTGCGGTTACGACCGCGCGATCTATTTCGACACCTTCCCTGACATCGTCGGCCTCGATCCGGTCGACGAGTGCGGCGCCAACATCCGGACGATGCAGGCGCTGTGGGCGGCCGTGGACCGCCTCGCCCCCGCCACCGCCGAGGGTGCCAAGCTCGAACAGGCCATCGCCCGTCAGGACGCCATCGCCAGCCAACGCATCGTGCAGGCTGCGCTGTTCGGGATGCCACCCGCGCAGGACTAACCACGCCTACATTTCTGGGAGAAACGAAAGCGACCAACGTAACGTTGAAGACACTGCTGATGACGGCTGTCCTGGCCACGGCCATGACACTCGGCGCGCAGGCGCAAACCCTCAAGCCACTCGACTCCGACCGCGAGGCCGATCGCGTCGACTGGTCGCAGCTCGACGCCAAATACGGCAAGCTGGCCAAGCCCGCCGCCGGCATCAAGGTCGGCGCCGTCGCCAAGACCCTGATCAACGAGTACTGGCGCAGCCTGGGCGAAGGCTACAAGAAGGCGGGCGACCGCTTGGGCGTGCAGGTTGATCTGCAAGCGGCGCAAAACGAAGGCGACCAGCTCGGCCAACTCGCTATTGCCGAGAATATGCTGACCAAGGGCTACAACATTCTGCTGGTTTCGCCGCAGACCGACGCCAACCTGGTGCCGGCCGTGGAAGAAGCCGCCAAGTCGAACGTGCCGGTGGTCAACGTCAACGATGCCGTCATCCCGACCGCGAAGAACTATATCGGCAACGTGCAGCGCGACAACGGGGTGCGCGCGGCGCGCTGGTTCATCAAGAACAATCCGGCTGGCGGCAAGCTCGCGGTGATCGAAGGCATGGCCGGCGTCTATGCCGCCGTGCAGCGCACCGCTGGCTTCAAGGAAACCATCGCCAAGGAAGGTGCCGGCAAGTTCACTGTGGTCAGCAGCGTACCGGGCAACTGGGATCGCCAGCTTTCGTACGACGACGCCACCACGATCATTCAGCAGCACCCGGACATCAGCGGCTTTTACTGCAACAACGATGGCATGGCGCTGGGCGTGGTTGAATCGGTGAAGGCCGCCGGCAAGCTGAAGCAGGTCGCGGTGATCGGCACCGACGGCATTTCGGACGCCTACAAGTCGATCCAGGCGGGCGAACTGACCGCCACCGTCGATAGCTTCCCGGTGCTGACCGGCGAAGTGGCGCTGGAAGTGGCGCTGCGGTTGCAGGCTGGCCAGAAGCTGCCGCGCGTGATGGCCACCCCGCAGGCGCTGGTCACCAAGGAGAACGTCGCCCGCTACACCGGCGACGCTGCTGCGGTGCGCGCCAACCTGATCGCCGACGCGGCGGGCAATTGAGCCCCACCGGCCACACCGACGCTGGCACAGCCGGGGGCGCGATCCCCCGGCTGTCGATGCGCGGCATCGGCAAGGCCTTCCCTGGCGTGCAGGCGCTGCGCAACGTCAGCTTCAACGTGGCGCGCGGCGAAGTTCATGCGCTGATCGGCGAAAACGGCGCCGGCAAATCCTCGCTGCTGAAAGTGCTCTCCGGCGTGTATCGCGCCGACGCGGGCGACATTCGCGTCGATGGCAAGCTGGTCGATGCAGCCTCGCCCAAAGCCGCCCGGATGCAGGGCATCGCGCTGATTCATCAGGAATTGCAGCAGGTGCCGCATCTGGATGTGGCGCAGAATATGTTTCTCGGCATGCCGTTGACGCATGGCGGCGTGTTTACCGACAAGACGCAGATGCGCGCCCGCGCCAGCACGGCGCTGGCCTCGCTCGACCCGTCCATCGACGTCACCGCGCCGATCCGCACGTTGCGCGTGGCGCAGCGGCAAATCGTCGAAATCGCCCGCGCGTTGTTGAGCGATGCCCGCGTGATCGCCATGGACGAACCGACCTCTAGCCTGACGCCGCGTGAGTTCGAACGGCTGACCGAAGTAATCGCCACCCTGGCAGCGCGCGGAGTCGGTGTGATTTACGTTTCGCACAAGCTTGAGGAAGTCTACCGGGTCTGCACACGCGCCACCGTGCTGCGCGACGGCGCGCTGGTCGGCGTGGTCGATCTGGCCAACACCACAGAAGACATGCTGGTCGGCATGATGGTGGGCCGTACCATCGAGGCGCGGGCCCATCACGGCCATGCCGGCACCGAGCGGGTGCTGGAAATCTCGGGCCTCGGCCGGGGCCATGCGGTGCGCGGCGTCTCGTTCGCGCTGCATCGGGGCGAAGTGCTGGGCATCGCCGGCCTGGTCGGCGCCGGGCGGACGGAACTGGTGCGGCTGATCGCCGGGGTCGACCGGGCCGACAGCGGCACGGTCAGCCTGCACGGCCGGCCGATCCGCTCGGCCAGCCCGCGTGAAGCCATCGGGCATGGCATCGCGTTGCTGCCGGAGGAGCGCAAGCGCGACGGCATCGTGCCGCTGCGCAGCATCGTCTCCAACATGGCGCTGCCCGCGTTCCAACGCTGGAGCCGGTTCGGACTGGTGCGCACCCAGGCGCTGCGGCAGCGGGTGCGCGAAATGACCGAACGTGTCGGCCTGCGCCCGCCCGACATCGACCGGCCGATCCGGCTGTTCTCCGGCGGCAATCAGCAGAAGGCCATTCTCGGCCGCTGGCTGATGGCCGATGCGGGCATCCTGATGTTCGACGAGCCGACGCGCGGCATCGACGTCGGCGCCAAGGCGGACATCTACCGGCTGATCGAAGACCTCGTGCAGCAGGGTAAGTCGGTGATCGTCGTCTCCTCCGAACTGCCGGAGATCATGCGTCTGTCGGATCGCGTGCTGGTGATGTGGCGCGGCGAAATGGCGGGAATTCTGGAGCGTGCCGACATGAACGAATCAGCCATCATGCATCTGGCCGTATCCGGCGGGCGCCCCCAATGAGCGGCGCCAGCGACATCGCCGCGCGCAGCGGCCGCATCCGGCTGAAAATCGGCCTGCGCGACATGGGCACGCTGCTCGGCCTGCTGTTGATTTGCGTGGTGTTCGCCAGCCTGTCGGACTTCTTCCTGACCGAACGCAATCTGGTCAACATCCTGCAACAGTCCAGCATCAACGCCTGTGTCGCCATCGGCATGACCCTGGTGATCATCTCGGGCGGCATCGACTTGTCGGTGGGGCCGACGGCGGCGCTGACGGCGGTGGTCTCGGCCAGCATGATCGTCGGCGGCTACCCGGTGGCGCTAGCCATCGTGGTGGCGCTGGCCATCGGCATGGCGTGCGGTCTGGGCAACGGATTGCTGGTTGCCTATGGCGGATTGCAGCCGTTCATCGTCACCCTCGGCACACTCAGCCTGTACCGCGCGCTGGCGCTGATCTACACCGGCGGCAACCCGATTCTCGGCGTGCCGAGCAGTTTCCGCGTGCTGTTCCAAACCCAGGTGTGGATTTTCCCGATGCCCATCGTGGTTGTGGCGGTGCTGGGCATTCTGGCCTGGGTGCTGCTGGCGAAGACCCCGATCGGCGAATACATCCTCGCGGTCGGCGGCAACGAGGAAGCCTCGCGCGTCAGCGGCGTGCCGATCGCGCGCACCAAAATCTCCGCCTACGTCATCTCCGGCGGCCTCGCAGCCCTCGGCGCGCTGATCCTGGTCGCCCGGCTGGGGGCGGCCGAGCCGACGCTGGGCAATCTGTGGGAACTGGAGGCCATCGCCGCGTCTGCCATCGGCGGCGCATCGCTGATGGGCGGCAAGGGCTCCATCGTCGGCACCGTGCTGGGCGCCATCGTGCTGGGCGCGATGCGCAACGGACTGACCTTGCTCAATGTGCAGGCTTTCTATCAATTGCTGGCCACCGGTATCATCATCATCGCCGCGATGTTGATCGACCGGCTGACCAGAGGACGAGAGTGACCGCACCCGCCGATCCCCGCGCCGTCGGCCCGCGCTTGCGCATGATGCTCCCCGAAATGTCGCCGCTTGAGGCCAGGATCACCGGCTTCCTGATGAACCGCGACTTCGATGACACCCTGCCGCTCAAGCTGGTGGCCGAGGAGACCGGCACCTCGGAGGCCATGGTGGTGAAGACCGCAAAGAAGCTTGGCTTCGAGGGGTTCCGCGACCTGCGCGCCGCCATTGTGGAATACAAGCGCCAGCCGACCGTGAATCTGCATCACGAACTGGAGCCGGACGACAGCGCCGAGATGATTGTCCAGAAGGTGTTCCACACCTCGATCCAGGCATTGCAGGAAACCCTGGCGATCCTGGACATGGACGCTTTCGTGCGCGCCGCCGAGCTGATCTATAGCGCCAAGCAACGTGACTTTTACGGGCTTGGCGGCTCGGCGCAGATCGCCCGCGACGTGGCGCACAAGTTCCTGCGCATCGGCGTGCGCGCCAGCGTGTACGACGACACCCACATGATGGCGATGTCGGCCAGCCTGCTCGGTCCGGGCGATATCGCGGTGGCCTACTCCCATTCCGGCCGCTCGGCGGGCATCCTCGACGCGGTGCAATTCGCCAAGGCGGGCGGCGCTGCGGTGATCGCGGTGACCAACTACGACACCGGGCCGCTGGCCGATCTGGCCGATGTGATCCTGTGCTCCACCGCGCAAGGCTCGCCGCTGACCGGCGAGAACGCGGCGGCGCGCATTGCCCAGCTTAACATCATGGACGCGGTGTTCGTTGCGGTGGCGCAGAAAAGCTACACGGACGCCGAGCGCAATCTGGCGCGAACCATGAATGCCGTCAGGGCAAAACGAAAATGAGCGAGTTCGGCGTCATTGTCTGCGGCAGCCTGCATCTGGATATCGTGGTGAACGCGCCGCGTTTGCCGGTGCTGGACGAAACTGCGGTCGGCAGTGCGTGGCACTTCGTCTGCGGCGGCAAGGGCCGCAACCAAGCCGCCCAAGCCGCCGCCGCCGGAGCCAGGGTGGCGATGATCGGCCGGGTCGGGCGCGATGCGTTCGGCGAGCAGTTGCTGGCCAGCCTTGACGCGGCGGGGGTGGACCGGCGCGAAGTGATCGCCGAGCAGGCCGCCGGGTCGGGCATGAGTGTCGCCATCGTCGATGCGGCGGGCGATTACGGCGCGGTGATCGTCTCGGGCGCCAATCTGGCGACCAATCCGGACAGCCTCGCCGCCTCGGTCGCGCGCCTCAGCGGCGCGCCGGTGCTAATTCTGCAAAACGAGGTGCCGGAAGCGGTCAATCTCGCTGCTGCGCAAGCAATTCGGGCAGGGGGTGGCCGGGTGCTGCTGAACGCCGCCCCAGCGCGGCCGATTGGCGCGGATTTTCTCGATTGCGTCGATGTGCTGGTCGTCAACCGGGTCGAGGCGGCGCAGATGTCCGGCCTGCCGGTGGACGGCATGGAATCCGCCGCCGTTGCCGGGCTGCATCTGGCGGGCGATAGCCGCGCCGTTGTCGCGACACTTGGCGGCGCCGGGCTGGTGCTGGTGCAGCCGGGTGGCGGCGTGACGATGATCGACGCCGAGGAGGTGGATGTCGTCAGCACCCATGGCGCCGGGGACTGTTTCGTCGGCACGCTGGCGGCAAAACTTGCGGCGGGCCGCGATCTGCTGGCCGCCTGCCGCGCCGCCAACAGCGCCGCTGCGCGCTTCGTGGCCGGGTTGCCGCCAGCCTAACCGGCTGCCGGCAGGGGAATCGCGCCGACGTCCTTTGGCACCTGATAGCCGCGCTGCACCGCCGGACGCTGGGCGATTTGCATGTACCAGCGCCGCACGTTGGGAAATTGCGCCAAATCGGCCCGATGCCATTCGAACCGCGCGGCCCACGGCCAGATGGCGATGTCGGCAATCGAGTAGTCGCCCGCCACAAAGTCCCGCCCGGCAAGCCGCCGGTCCAGCACGCCATACAGCCGTTGGGCTTCGTCCGCGTAGCGCTTGGACGCATATTCCGAGGCCGTCGGGCTATTGCGCAGAAAATGATGCGCCTGCCCCAGCATCGGGCCGAAGCCGCCCATCTGCCACATCAGCCACTCGATCACCCGCGCGCGCGGCTCGCCGGACGGCGGCAGCAGTTTGCCGGTCTTGTCCGCCAGATACATCAGGATGGCGCCCGACTCCATCAGCGCCGTCCCGGTCTCATGATCGGCAATCGCCGGAATGCGATTGTTCGGGCTGATCGCCAGGAACGCGGGGGCGAATTGCTCGCCCTTGCCGATATCGACCGCGTGCGCGGTGTACGGCAGGCCCAGTTCCTCCAGCGCAATCGACACCTTGCGCCCGTTCGGCGTGGTCCATGTGTAAAGGCCGATCATTGCCCGCCCCCGCTCTTGCCGTGGCCGCGCCCCCGGCCAATGCTGCGAACATTACCACGGCGGGAGGCACTGTCATGCGGCTCAACGGAAAAATCGCGCTGGTCACCGGCGCGGGCTCGGGCATCGGCGCGGAAACGGCACGGCGGATGGCGGGCGAAGGCGCCATCGTGGCGTGCGGCGACATTCGCGGGGCAGCGGCCGGCGCGACGGCGGCGGCCATTGTAGCGGCTGGCGGCACGGCGCAGGGCATGACGCTGGATGTCACGAACAACGACTCCATCGCCGCCACCGTGGCGCGCATCGTGGCCGGGCACGGGCGGCTCGATATTCTGGTCAACAACGCAGGCGTCACCATCGTCGGCGGCGTCGCCGAGTTGACCGAGGCGGAGTGGGACCGCCAGTTGGAGGTGAATCTGAAAAGCGTGTTCCGCTGCTCGAAAGCCGTGTGGGCGCAAATGCAGGCGCAAGGCGGCGGGGTAATCCTCAACACCGCCTCCATCGCCGGATTGACGGCGATTCCGGCCGATGCCGCCTACTGCACCAGCAAGGCCGGCGTGGTGATGCTGACCAAGTGCATGGCCATCGACGGCGCGCGCGACAAGATCCGGGTCAATTGCGTCTGCCCCGGCTACATCGAAACGCCGATGATCCAGGGCTATTTCAACGACCAGCCCAACCCGGAAGCCGCCCGCCAGCACGCCGCCAACATGCATCCGCTCGGCCGCCTCGGCCGCCCGGACGACATCGCCGAGGCGTTTGTGTATCTCGCATCGGACCATGCCAGCTGGGTGACCGGATCGGCCCTGGTGGTGGATGGCGGGCTGATCAGCGGTTTGCCGCCCGGCTGACGCGGCCTTCCAGCGGGTAAGCCGGATCGTTGTAACCCGGCGTAGACGGGTGGCCCGGCGTGACCAGCCGGTCCACCAGCGCCTCGTCCTCGGCCGTAAATGTGTAATCGAGCGCGCTGCGATATTCGTCCCACTGCTCCATGGTGCGCGGCCCACCGATAGCGCCGGTGACGAGTTGGTTGTTGAGCACCCAGGCGAAGGCGAACTGCCCCGGCGTGATGCCGTGTGCGCGGGCGTGTTCGGCCAGGGTTTGCGCGATGTGCAGACTTTCCGGCCGCCATTCGGATTCCAGCATTCGCTTGTCCTGCCGCCCGGCACGGGTGCCGGGCTCGGGCGGCGCGCCGGGCCGGTATTTGCCGGTCAGCACGCCGCGCGCCAGGGGGCTGTACGGGAACACGCCAAGGCCAAAATGCCCGCAGGCCGGCAGATGTTCGACTTCCGGCATCCGGTTCAGCGCGTTGTAATAGGGCTGCGAGATCACCGGCCGGTCGATGCCCGCCAGATCGCACAGCCGGCAAATCTCGGCGATGCGCCAGCCGCGATGATTGGACACGCCGAAGTAGCGGATTTTTCCAGCGCGGATCAGGTCGGCGATGGCGCGCACGGTCTCGTCCAGCGGCGTGCTGTGGTCTTCCTTGTGCAGATACAGAATGTCGATGGTCTGCACGCCGAGCCGCTGCAAGCTGGCATCCACTGCGGCAAAGGCGTAGCGGCGCGACAGGCCGTAGCCGTTGGGGCCTTCGCCGGTGACGTTGGCAAGTTTGGTCGCCAGCACCCACCAATCGCGTGCGGCGGCGATGGCGCGGCCGACGATCCGCTCGCTCTCCCCGCCGGTGTAGACATCTGCCGTGTCGATGAAGTTGACGCCGCCGTCACGGGCTTTGGCAATGATGCGCGCCGCATCTGCCTCGGTGGTAGCGCCGCCGAACATCATGGTCCCGAGGCACAACGGCGAGACGCGAAGGCCAGCGCGGCCAAGCTGGCGATACACGATTGGCTGGTTCATGCCCCTACACCTTTTTCAAGAACTCGGTCTTCAGCACCAAACCCTTGATCTTTTCAGCGTTGCACTCGATTTGTCCGGGTTCGCCGGTCAAACGAATGTTCTTGATCAAGGTGCCGCGCTTCAGTGCCGCCGAGGTGCCTTTCACCTTCAGGTCTTTGATCACCTGAACCGAATCGCCATCGGCGAGCACCGCGCCATTGCTATCCCGCACATCATCCACGCCTGCGTCTCCTGAATGCACCATCATATCCGGGCGCCTGTTAGCGCATCGCGTCCGATTGCACCTAGCGTTTGGTCACCAGCACCTGCAGTCCGCACAGCGCCGCCCCCGACGGTGCAACGCAATCCTGCCCGTCAGCAGCCTCAAGCGGCACATCGGAGCCTTCGAAGCGGCACAGCGTGCGCAGGCGGTAGCGTTCTTTGGCGTGGGGGCGTAGCCGAAAGGCGGCACCGGTCAGCAGCTTCGACTGCCCGCGCGAGCCGGCAAAGTTGTTGTTGACCGTCCATTCGGACCACGCGCTGTCGTTGCGGCGCACGCGGTATTCCAAGATCGGTTCGTCGCTATCGATCTGGAAGCCCTGGAAGCCGTGTTTGTCGGACTCCAGATTGACAAAGCCCGCCGCACCGAACACGTCGCCGCGCCCCGTCACATGCGCGAGCATTCCGAGCGTCACGACCGGCCCCGGCGGCACAGCGCGGGCAAGCGGCTGACCCGGGCTGATCTCACGCACCACCGGGGTGAAGGCTTTCTTGATCAGGCAGGCCCGGCGATAGAACGACATGTGCTGGATAGCGCGGCCATAGGTGCGCAGGAATGCATCTTCAACCACGTGAAGCGGCAACTGATCGTCGGCGACTTTCAAGTCCAGCCAGTCCTTGAGGTAATCCACGCAGGTGCGGGTGGCGATTCCTTTGTATTTTTCGCCGAGCGAGCCGTAGTTGGTTTGCAAATCCTCGACAATGTACAGGCCAGACGGCTTGACGAAAGGGAACAGCGTTCGCAGCGACGTAATTTGATGTTCCCAAAAATGCGAACCATCCTCGACGATGATGTCGAACGGCCCATGCTTGACAGCTATTCGCACCAGTTCCTCAACATTCGACTGGTCGAGCAACTCGATAGTGACCCTGCCATGCTCGAAGCGCTTGGTAGCCGCAACGATATCGGCGCCGATGATTTTTGCCCGCGGAAAATATTCCTCCCAGGTCTTCAGCGAAGCCCCCTTCAGCACACCGATTTCCAAGATTGTTATTGGCTCCTTGCGCAATGAAGCAAAGAATATCTCATAGAATTCTAAATAATTATGGAGCGACGAAGCCTTATCCGTGCCATGCTTCAGTCCGATCGTATTGAGCGCCGGGATTTCGTCCATCGCATTTCACCTTTCAAGCCAACTGATATACGGATGCATCCTATCAGCTCCGTCACCGTTTGTCACATGAACGCTATAGCATTTCATTCAACAGCCGCAGCGCCGCCGCTGCAAAGGCGCGCATGTTGGCGGCACGGTCTGCCGAACCGGTTTCCAGCGTCAACGCGCGCTGGTGCGGCCCAACGGCGGCCAAGCAACTATGCCCGGCGGCGTCGCCGTAGCGATTGCCTGTGGGACCGGCCGCCCCGGTCTCCGCCAATCCCCAGTCCGTGCCGCTCCGCTCGCGGACCCGGCGGGCCAGCAGCAGCGCATAGGCTTCGGTGGACGGACGCATCTCGGCCATATCCGCCGGCGTGATGCCAAGCAGCGACATGCGAGCCCGCTGGGTATAGACCACGGCCCCGGAGACGAAATAGGCCGAAGCGCCCGGCTGCGCCAGCAACGCGGCCGCCAGCAGTCCGCCCGACGAAGACTCCGCCACCGCGATCGTCTCCCCCCGCGCACGCATCCGTGCAGCCACCTCGGCCGCCGCCGCCAGCAAGCTGTCCATGCAACAATCCTCCGTTCGGCCGAAGCATGACCGCTTGCGAAGCGCCGGGCAATCGCGCCACGCTCTGCCGCAAAGCCCGCGCCAGACGGGCACGCACCCGAATGGGGAGGAACCAAAGCGATGCAGCGCATGTTAATCCGCAACGCCACCGTGCTGAGCATGGACCCGGCGACCGGCGATTTCCGTGACGCCGATATTCTTATCGAAGGCAGCGCGATTGCCGCCGTGCGCCCGCATATCGCGGCGGAAGCAGCAACGGTAATCGACGGACAGGGCATGATTGCGGTTCCTGGCTTTGTCGATACGCATCGCCATACATGGCAATCGCTGCTGCGCAACACGGCGGCGGATTGGAGCCTGCCGCAGTATTTCGCCGGCATTCGTGGCGTGATGGGCGCACAATACACGGCTGATGATATGTATGTGGCCAATTATCTGGGCGCATTGGAGGCGCTCGATAGCGGCATCACCACGCTGTACGATTGGTCACATAACAACAACACGCCGGAACACGCCGACGCCGCCGTGCAAGGCTTGCGTGATGCCGGTATTCGCGCCGTGTTCGGTTATGGCAACGCCAATCGCGAGTGGTTCCCACCCAGCGCTTTGCCGACCGACCTCGATGACCTGGCACGGGTGCGGCGGCAGCATTTCAACAGCGATGACAGCCTGCTGACCATGGCGTTCGCCGCGCGCGGCCCGCAATTCACTTCGCTGGACATCACCGAGCATGAATTCCGTACGGTGCGCGGCTTGGGCCTGCGGATCACCGTGCATGTCGGCGACGGCTTATGGGGCACCTCCAACCCAATCGGTCAGTTGCAATCACGCGGATTGCTGCGCGATGACACGACCTATGTGCATTGCTGCACGCTGCAGGACTCCGAATTCCAGCTGATCGCCGAAACGGGCGGCACTGCCTCCATTGCCGCCGAGGTTGAATTGAATATGGGGCACGGCAATCCCGCCACTTTGAGCCTGCTGAAATACGGCTGCCGCCCGAGCATTTCGATTGACGTCTGCTGCTCGGTGGGCGGCGACATGTTCGGCCAAATGCGCCTGCTGCTGGCCGCCACGCGCGGTGTGGCCAACGCCGAGGCGTTGCAGCAACGCCGCCTGATCGATCCGCTGCCGGTCAACACGCGCGACATTCTGGAATTCGCCACTGTTCAGGGCGCCAAAGCCTGCGGACTGGCGCGCAAGACCGGATCGCTGACGCCGGGCAAGCAAGCCGATATCGTGCTGCTGGATGCTGGCGCGTTGAACATGTTCCCGATCAACAATCCGGTGGGTGCTGTCGTCAATGACGCGCATCCGGGCAACGTCGATACCGTTGTCGTCGCCGGGCGGATCATGAAGCGGCACGGCAAACTGCTGCACGCCGATGTGCGGGCGCTGCGTCAGCGCGTAGAACGGGCCTGCGACGGCCTGTTCGAGCGCGCGGGCGTGCGGCGCGATGGCACATGGCTGCCACAACCCTACGTGCGCGGCATCGCCTAGCCACATGCCGCTGACCGGCATCATTGCGGTGAGCCTGGAGTAGACCGCCGCACAACTGCGAGGCTTAGGGCTCGGTCATCGGCGCACCACCGCTGAACAGGTTGCGCGCCACCGATTCAAGATGGACCCGCATGACCGCCTCGGCTGCCATGGCATCGCGATGCTGTAGGGCCTGCACAATGGCGGCGTGTTCCGTGCAGTAAATCTGCCGCCGTGGCTCGCTGAATGAACGGTGCTTGATTTGCAGCCATAAATCTTGATTGCGAACCAGCAGCAGGATTTCGTGCAAATAATTCAATAGCTCGATGCGCGATCCAACAAAGATGCGGTGATGAAATTCGCCGTCCCAGCGCTCGAAGGTCTCCATATCGCTCGCCGCGGCGGCGGCAGCATGCGCGGCGGCAATCGCATCGATCTCACTGATGCTCGCGTTGGTGGCCGCCAGGGCGGCGGCGCGCGGTTCAAGGATTTGCCGCACCGACATCATATCGATGGGGCTGACGCCGATGAGTTTCCGCATCACCTCCGCGAACCCCGCCCCGGCGGCGGGTTTGATGAACGTGCCGCGCCCGGCTTCGCGCACCAGCGAACCATCCGCCGCGATGCGGTCGATGGCGGCCCGCACGGTGTTGCGGGCCACGCCATACTCGGCGGCCAATTCGCGCTCATTAGGCAAGCGCCCAGCCAAGCGCCACGCACCGGCGGCGATACGCTGGCGCAGCGAGGCTTCCACATCGGATGAAACCAATTTCGGCACGGCTTGCCTATTATAGACCGGATTTGAACCAACTAGCAGGTCGCCAACCCCGCTGTCGAGAGAGTCGAGTGTGGTTACCGGACAAAATTTTGGCAATTTTCCTGCCGCTACCGCCCAATTTATGCGGCAGCGCAGCAAAAGCGGGCGACGAAAATCCGCTTGCTTTCTGAACCAGCGGCCCGCAAATTTGGTTTAATAAAAAAGCGAAGGAGCGGCGGATGAAGGTGGCGGCGTATCGCATTGGCGGCGAACGGCGCGTGGGCGTCGTGGACGAGCGCCGCCAGACGGTGTCGGCCTTCGATCTGCCGTTGAGCGAGGCCGCCGAGGGCATTCAGGCGCTGCTGACCCGCGCCACGCTGCCACATTTGCTGTCGCCGGCGCCGCTGCGCGAGGTGACGCTGGAAGCCCCGCTGCCCCGCCCGCGCCGCAACATCTTCTGCGTCGGTAAGAACTATCACGAACACGCCAAGGAATTCGCCTCCAGCGGCTTCGATTCCAGCGCCGCCAACGGCGTGGTGCCCAAGCATCCGATCATCTTCTCCAAGGTCCCGGAAAGCGTCATCGCGCACCGTGACAGCGTGCTGATCGACCCGCAGGTCTCGGCCGCCATCGACTACGAAGCCGAACTTGGCGTGATCATCGGCAAATCGGGGCGCGGCATCAGTGCGGCCAACGCGTTGGATCATGTGTGGGGCTACACCATCATCAACGACGTGACCGCGCGCGACTTGCAGGGTCTGTACAGCCAGTGGCTGATCGGCAAGTCGCAGGACACATTCTGCCCGATGGGGCCGTGGGCGGTGACACGCGACGAGATCGACCTGAATGACACCGTGGTGCAGTGCTGGATCAACGGCGAATTGCGCCAGAACGCCAACACGCGCGATTTGATCTTCGACGTGCCCACCATCATCGCCACCATTTCGGCGGGTGTGACACTGATGCCCGGCGACGTGATCGCCACCGGCACCCCGGCTGGCGTCGGCATCGGCTTCAAACCGCCGAAATATCTGGTGGCGGGCGACGTGGCGCGCATCGCAATTGCTGGAATTGGCGTGCTGGAAAACGACTTCCGCGCGTTGCGTGCATGAGCAGTGCCATGCTGGGCGCCACGCTGCTGGAGATCGACGGCGACGGATCGCCAGTGGTGTTCGTGCACGGGCTCGGCGGCACCTCCAACAGCTTCACCGCCATGCTCCCGGCGTTCGGCGGCTTCCGCTGCATCCGCCCCGACCTGCCCGGCTCCGGCCGCTCGCCGCGCGTGGGGTTGCAACTGTCGATCGGGCTGTTCGCTGAAGTGATCGAAGCCGTAATCCGCTCGGTCGGCGGCGCGCCGGCGCATCTGGTGGCGCACTCCCTGGGCACCCTGGTGGCGCAGCATGTCGCGGTCAACGCGCCCGCATGCGTGCGCAGCCTGACGCTGTTCGGCCCGATTTTCGAGCCGGGCGACGCGGCGCGCGACCGGTTGCGGGAACGGGCGCGCATGGTGCGCCAGCACGGCCTGCTCGGCGTGGCCGATGCAGCCGCCTCCGGCGGGCTGTCCTCGTCCAGCAAATCCGCCAATCCGCTGGCCGGGCCCTTCCTGCGCGAGAGCCATATGCGGCAAGATCCTGAGGGCTTCGCGCAAACCTGCGAGGCGCTGGCCAACGCGCAGGCGGCTGATTTGCGGCGGCTGCGCTGCCCCACCTTGCTGGTGACCGGTGACGAGGATGCGGTGGCGCCGCCGGAAGCCACGCGGGCGCTTGCGGAGAAAATTCGCGGGGCTAGAGTCAAGATCCTCAGTCATTGCGGACACTGGACGCCGATTGAGTTGCCAAAGGACTGCGCCCGCTTAGCGTCGGATCACGCCAGGGCGCACGCGGCAGACGAATGACATCGTTCCAAGTGCTGCCCGGTCAACGAGGCGGCGCAACATGTGGAGGATCCCGCAATGGCGGATGATGACGGCAGGTTCGGCGGCACGGGCGGCGTGGTGTTCACCAACGTGCGCGTGCTCGACGGTTCGGGCGAATATCCGTTCACCGGCGAAGTTGTCGTGCAAGGCAACCGCATCAAGCAGGTCACGCGCGGTTCCTCACGGCTCAGCAGCCAATCCGGCATGGGTGGCCAGACCGTGATCGATGGCATGGGGGCAACACTGATGCCCGGCATGTGCGAGGCGCATCTGCATCTGTCGTGGAACAACGCACCGGGCATCGACCCGATCCAGATGATGCCGCCAGAAGAGCACACGCTGGTGACGGCACAGATGGCGAAGATTGTGTTGGATGCCGGCTTCACCAGCGGGCGGGGTGCTGCGGCAGCCAAGCCGCGCCTGGATGTGGTAGTACGCAACGCGATCAATCGCGGCATGATCCCTGGGCCGCGGTACCTCGCCGCCGGACCGGAAATCACCACGGTCGGCGGTCTGGGCGATTCCGCGCCATCGCATATTCCGCACGAGGGCCTGAATCTTGGCATCGTTGTGTCCGGCCCGGAAGAAATGCGCCGCGCCGTACGCCAGTTGATCAAGTATGGCGTGGACACTATCAAGCTCAATCTCTCGGGCGAAGAGATCGCCGGCATGAAAGCCGAGGAAACTCCGATGGCCGACGAGGAGATTGCCGTCGCCGTGCGTGAGGCGAAAATCCGCAATCGCGGGTTGGCGGCGCATGCGCGCTCATCCGGCTCGATCAAGCAATGCGTCAATTACGGCATCTCGGTGATCTATCACGCTTCGTTTGCCGACGAGGAAGCGCTCGATATGCTGGAGGCCAACAAGGACAAACACTTCGTCGCCCCTGGTTTGGCGTGGCTGATTGGGGTGGCACGCAATGCCGGGGAATGGGGCATCAAGCCGGGCACCAAGATGACGATCGCGTATGAGCGTGAGTTGGAGCACGCAATTGAAACCTGCAAGAAGATGCACCGGCGCGGCATTCGCGTCTTGATCGGCGGTGATTACGGCTTTGCCTGGACACCGCAGGGCACCAACGCCAAAGACTTGGAATATTTCGTCGATATGCTCGGCTTCTCGCCGATGGAGGCGATCATGGCCGCCACCAAGCTCGGCGGGCAGATCATGGGCATGGGCGACGAACTCGGCATGATCAAGCCGGGCTATCTGGCCGACCTGCTGCTAGTGGACGGCGACCCGATTGCCAACGTGAAGGTGCTGCAAGACAAGTCGCGGCTGCTGGCGATCATGAAAGACGGCCAGTTCCACAAAGCGCCAAAGATGAACGAACAGCGCCGGCGGTTGACCGCGTGAGCTTCAGCGCCAACACCTCGGCAGGCGGCTTGACGGCGCGGCAAGTCTGGCGCGGCGTCGCCCTGCTTGCGGCGGCGCTCATCGCGTGGATGGTGCTGGGCATCTGGCCAGGCTGGCTGGACAATCTGCTGGACGGCAAAAAGGCTTTCGTCAGCGCCATACTGAATGGCGTGACCTTGGCTGGGCTGTATTTCCTGGTCGCCAGCGGCTTCACGCTGGTGTTCGGGCTGATGCGCAACGTCAATCTGGCGCATGGCTCGCTGTACCTGCTTGGCGCTTATATTGGCTACGATGTTGCCAACTGGACCGGTAATTGGTTCCTCGGCATTTTGGCGGGCACGCTGGCGCTGGGCGTCACCGGCGCCCTGCTGCAAATCGTGGTGTTCCAACGGCTGGCGGGCGACGAATTGCGTCAGACGCTGGTGACGATTGGCATTTCCATCGTGCTGGCCGATGTGATGCTGGCCATTTGGGGCGGCAAGACCGATCAGTTCAGCATCCCCGATTGGCTGGACGGCGCGGTGGTGACGCCGATCATCACCGCCGTGAAGGCCAACGGCCAGATTGTCACTTTGCGCTATCCGCTCTACCGGCTGGTGGTGCTGGGCGCAGCAGTGGTGATCGGCGTCGGGCTGTGGCTGGGGCTGAACAAAACCAAAATCGGCATGATGATCCGCGCCGGCGTCGATGATCGCGCCATGCTGGCGGTGACCGGCATCAATGTGCGGCTGCTGTTTGTCGGCGTGTTCGCCATCGGCGGCATGCTGGCTGGATTTTCCGGCGTGATCGGCGGCTCGGCGCTATCGGTCGCACCGGGCGAGGACGTGCGGTATTTGCTGGCCTCGCTGGTCGTGGTCATCGTCGGCGGCATGGGATCGATCACCGGGGCCGCCATCGGCGCGCTGCTGATCGGCCTCGCCGAGCAAATCGGGCTGGTGTACTTCCCCACCTACGGCGTGGTGCTGACCTTCGTCATCATGGTCGTAACGCTGGCAGTGCGCCCGCAAGGGGTGATGGGCAACGCGCGCACCCGCAATGCCGATCCGCCGCGCAACGTCAGCCCTGGCGATATCCGCCACGCCGCGCTTTCACCAGCCAGCGCAGTGCTGGGCGTGGCCCTGGTGTTGCTGCCGCTGGTCGCCTCGCCGTTCCTGGTGTTCCAGTTGGGCGCACAATCGTTGATCCTGGGCCTGATCGCGCTGTCGCTGATGGTGCTGGCCGGATACGGCGGCATGGTGTCGCTGGCGCAACTGACCGTAGCCGGGTTGTCGGGCTATCTGGTGGCCATCCTAGGCGCCAATAGCACCGGCATTCTGGGCTTCGGATGGCCATGGCAGATCTACATCCCGGCGGCAATTTTGATCTCCGGCATTGTCGCGGCCTTGATCGGTGCTATCGCGGTACGCACTGCGGGCATCTACACGATCATGATCACGCTGGCGGTGGCGACGGCGTTTTTCTATCTCGCCCAGCAGAATTACTCGCTGTTCAATGGCCATTCCGGATTTCGCGGCGTGGCGCCACCCAACGTGTTCGGCGTGGAATGGGGCCACCAAATCCCGTTCTACTACCTCACGCTCGGCGTGGCGGCGCTGGCCTATTGCGGCGTGGTTTACGCCGCACGCTCGACCTTTGGCCGCGCCTTGATGGCCACGCGCGACAATCCGCGCCGCATGCGCGCCATCGGCTACAACGTCACGCATGTGCGCATCGCCGCGTATTTCTTCGCCGGGTTGATCGCGGGCACTGCGGGCGTGCTCTACGTGTGGTTCAACGGCCGCATATCGCCGGGCACCATCAGCGTCAGCGAGGCCATTGGCATTCTGGTGATCGCGGTCATCGGCGGGTTGCGCCATCCGATTGGGCCGTTTCTGGGTGCGGCGCTGTATGTGCTGCTCAAGACGTTCGCCATCGACGTTGTCGGCGCGGATCGCTTCAACACGCTGATCGGGGGAATTTTCCTGGCCATCGTGTTTACCTCGCCGGATGGCATTCTCGGCCTGTGGCGGCGGCTGTCGCCGAAACTGGCCGGCAATTCGTTGCGTCAACAGGCAGCCAGCCTGACAGCGCAACGCCGACCCTAAAGCAAAAGCCACGAAGGGAGAAAACGGATGCAACAACACAAGTCCACGTTTGCCTTGGCGCTGCTCGCCAGTGCAGCACTGCTGACCGGTGCGGCAAACGCCGAAGGAACCATCAAGGTCGGCCTGTTGGCAACGCTCGAAGGCCCGTTCACCGTGCTGGGACAGGACGGCGTGCGCGGTGCCGAACTGGCGCTGAACGAAGCCCACTACATGGCGGGCGGCAAGAAGCTCGAAATCATCAAAGGCTCGTCCGACGCTTCGCCGGACAGCGCCGTGAAAGCGGCGCGCAAGCTGGTCGAACAGGACGGCGTTTCCATCCTGATCGGCCCGCTGTCGGGCGACGAAGGACTGGCGGTGCGCGACTACGCCAAAACCCAGCCGGGCGTGACATTCGTCAACGGCACGTCGGCGGCACAGGACACCACGCTGCGCGACGCCGCGCCGAACTTCTATCGCTTCTCGACCGACGGCGCACAGTGGATGGCGGGCCTGGGCGAGTACGCGCACGACGTGAAGGGCTACAAAACCGTCGTCACCATCGCGGAAGACTACTCGTTCCCGTACACGCAGGTGTTCGGCTTCATGGCGGCGTTCTGCAAGGCCGGTGGCCATGTGCCGAAGAAGTTCTGGGTGCCGATCGGCAACAAGGACTTCTCGTCCGTGATCGCCGCAATCCCCGACAAGGCCGATGCGATCTACGTCGCGCTCGGCGGCGCCGACGGTGTCAACTTCCTGACCCAATATCAGCAGGCAGGCGGCACCGCGCCGCTGATCGGCGGCTCGATCACCGTTGATCAGACCGTGCTGGGCACTCAGGGCAAGCAGCGCGACTACGTGGTGGGCACACCGTCCGCCGGGCCGATTGCCGACAACTCGGAAGAACCCGCCTGGAAGAAGTTCGTCGCCGACTACAAGGCGGCGTTCAAGGACGGCTTCCCGTCGCCGTCGCTGTTCGCGCAGGGCTACTACATCAACACCCACGCGGTGCTGCTGGCGCTCGATCAGGCCGGCGGCGATCTGTCGAACGGCGAAGCCAAGTTCCGCGACGCGCTGGGCAAGCTCGAATTCGACACGCCGACTGGCAAGGTCAAGCTGGACAAGAACCGGCAGGCGATTGCCGACAACTACCTGACCGAAGTTGCCAAGGCGGCCGATGGCCACCTGTACAACAAGGTCATCAAGGTGGTTCCGGCAGTCAACCAGACGCTGGGGATTGCGGAAGCCGACTTCCTGAAGCTCGGTGTCGCCAACCGCGACAATCCGGACTGCAAGTAAGCCGCCAGGAGCCCGTCATGTCCGCCAGCCGCGCCGCCGAGCGCCTCTCCAACAGCAGTGGCTTTGCCCTGGAGCTGGAGAATGTTGGGCGGCAATTCGGTGCGCTGGTCGCACTCGCAGGTGTCAATCTGCGGGTCGCGGCCGGCGAACGGCGGGCGGTGCTCGGCTCCAACGGGGCCGGTAAAACCACGCTGTTCAATGCCGTGACGGGCGACTTCCCACCGACGTCGGGCCGCATACTGTTCTTTGGCGAGGATGTAACCAGCTATCCGGTGCAGGAGCGCATCCGGCGCGGCCTGCGCCGGACCTACCAAATCAGCCAGTTGTTCGGCGGGTTGAGCGTGCTGGACAGCATCTTTGTCGCCTGCCGTGGCGTCTCGCGCCGCCGCTTTTCGTTGCTGCGCCCGGCCGAGACCGACGCCACGATGGCGCAGGCGCGCAGCATCGCGCACATGGTTCATCTGGACGAAATTCTGCAAACCCCGGTCGCGGTGCTCAGCCACGGCCAGCAGCGCCAGCTTGAAATCGCCCTCGCCTTGTCCGGCGCCCCGCGCTTCATCCTGTTCGACGAACCGGCGGCCGGCCTGTCGCCGTCCGAGCGGCGCGATCTGGTGGCCATTCTGAACGCGCTGCCATCGCATATCGGCTACATCATCATCGAACACGATCTGGATGTGGCGCTGCGTGTCTCGACCTACGTCACGATGATGCACAACGGCCGCATCTTCAAGGAAGGCACCCCGCAGGAAATCGAAGACGACGAGCAGGTGCAGGCGATCTATCTGGGGTCCGGCCATGGATAAGCCGCGCACTGCCGCGCAGCCGAGGCCAATACTGCAAGTGCAGGACTTGCAAGTGTATTACGGCGAATCGCACGCGCTGCAAGGCGTGTCGCTGACGCTGCAAAGCGGCGTGCTGTCGGTTGTCGGCCGCAACGGCATGGGCAAGACCACGCTGTGCAACGCCATCGTCGGCTTGATGCGCCCGCGCTCCGGCAGCATCCGCTTCGACGGGCGCGATATCACTGGCCTGGAGCCGCACGAGATCGCCCGCCTCGGCATCGGCTACGTGCCGCAGGGCCGCCGCCTGTGGCCGAGCCTGTCGGTTGATGAAACCTTGCGACTAAGCTCGCGCAGCGGTGCCGGCGGCAGTTCATGGACCGTGGAGCGGGTCTACGCCACCTTCCCGCGCCTTGCCGAACGGCGCGGCAACGGCGGCGGCCAGCTATCCGGCGGCGAGCAGCAGATGCTGGCCATCGCCCGCGCGCTGCTCAGCAACCCGCGTCTGCTGATCATGGATGAGCCCACCGAAGGTCTGGCGCCAGCCATCGTTGCGCAAGTGCGCGACCTGCTGATCCGGCTGGCGCACGAAGAAGATCATTCGGTGTTTGTCGTCGAACAGAACATCGGTGTCGCGACCTCAGTGTCCGATCAAGTCGCCATCATGGTCAACGGCCGGGTCAACCGGATCATGCAAGCCAGCGTGCTGGCCGCCGGCCGCGACTTGCAACAACGGTTGCTCGGTGTCGGGCGGCATGGCCACGAGGAAACCGACGCCGCCGAAGCACCGCAGGCAGCCGCCGGGGATGAGGCCAAGCTGTTTCGCATCGCCCGCGATGGAGCCTCAGAAGCTGGCGACGCCGCTGCCGCTTATCGCGCCGAACAATTGCCAAACCGCTGGGGCCTGCGCAGCAAGCCTGTTGCGGTGGTGCAAGCCGAACCGGCAAGGCCGATTCTACCGGTGCCATTCGCCGAGCGCATCGGCCGCACCGCGCTGGTGGTGGGCACCTTCGACACCAAGGGTGCCGAGTTACGCTACATCTGCGACCGGCTGCGCGCGTACAACGTGCCGGTGCGCACCGTCGATCTGTCCACCTCGGGCAAAATCTCGCGCGCCGATGTGACGCCGGTCCAAGTGGCGGCGATGCATCCGCGCGGTTCGTCCGCCGTGTTCTCCAGCGATCGCGGCGATGCCGTAAGCGCCATGTCCGAGGCTTTCGCGCACTGGATCGACCGCGAGCGCGGCATCGGCGGCATCATTTCGGCGGGTGGCTCGGGCGGCACCACGCTGGCCACCGCCGGGATGCGCCGCCTGCCGCTCGGCGTGCCGAAGGTGATGGTCTCCATCGTCGCCTCCGGGCAGGTCGGCCAGTATGTCGGGGCGGCGGATATCATGCTGCTGCACTCGGTAGCCGACGTGCAGGGCGTCAACCTCATCACCGAACAAGTGCTGGGCAACGCAGCGCACGCGCTGGCGGGCATGATTGCGGCCATGCCAACGCCGGAAGCCCGCGAGGCGCGGCGGCGGCTGGCGCGGCCCGCCATCGGCATCACCATGTTCGGCGTCACCACGCCCGCGGTGCAGGCCATCACCCGCCGCCTGCAAAGCGATTTCGATTGTCTGGTGTTCCACGCCACCGGGACCGGCGGCCGCTCGATGGAAAGCTTGGCTGACTCCGGTTTGCTCACCGGCTTCATCGACCTTACCACCACTGAGATTGCCGACATGCTGGTGGGCGGCGTGTTCCCCGCCGATGCCGACCGCTTCGGCGCCGCCATCCGCACGGGGTTGCCGTGGGTCGGCTCAGTGGGTGCGATGGATATGGTCAATTTCGGCCCACGCGAAACAGTTCCCGAGCGTTTCCGCAGTCGCCGTCTGGTGGTGCACAACCCGAATGTGACGCTGATGCGCACCACGCGCGATGAAAATCGTGCCATCGGCGAATTGATGGGCGGACGGCTGAACCAGATGCAGGGCCCGGTGCGGCTGCTGCTGCCGGAAGGCGGCGTGTCGCTGCTAGATGCGCCGGGCCAGCCGTTCCACGATCCGGAGGCCGACAATGCTTTGTTCGAGGCGCTAGAACGCACCGTGCAGCAAACCACGCAGCGGCGGATCGAGCGGGTGAAAGCCAACATCAACGATGATGCGTTCGTGTCCGCCGTGGTGGCCGCTTTCCTGACGGTCAGTCCGCGCCGCGAGCGCCGCGCCTGATGCCGGGCGCAACAACACAACACGTGACGCCGGCTGCCTGCTTGCAGCGAGCCGATTGAAGGAGGACGAAGTATGGGCGCCGAAACCTTGGGAGCCGTGATTCTGTGGCTCATCGTCCTGGCAGTCGCCGTCACTATTGCGGTGTATCTGCTGCGCTGGCTGTACCGCCGCTCGACCAAGGAAATCGCTTTCGTCCGCACCGGCTTCGGCGGCGAGAAAGTGGTGATCAGCGGCGGCGCGTTCGTGATCCCGGTGCTGCACGAAATCACGCCGGTCGGCATGACGGTGATGCGCATCGAAGTGATGCGGCGGCAAAACCAAGCCATCATCACCAAAAACCGGATGCGCGTCGATGTGATCGCTGAGTTCTTCGTCAAGGTCGGCTCGTCGCGCGATGAGGTCAGCCGCGCGGCACAGACGCTTGGCCGCCGCACGCTGGAACCGGACGGCACCCGTGACCTGTTGGAAGGCCGGTTCTCCTCCGCCCTGCGCACTGCCGCAGCCCAGATGACGATGGAGGAACTGCACGAACAGCGCCAGGCGTTTGCCCAGCGCGTGCGCGCCGCCGCCATTGAAGGGCTGGCGCAGAACGGTCTGGAACTGGAAAGTGTCGCCATCGTCGATCTCGACCAAACCAGCCTGGAGTATTTCGACAGCTCCAACTCGTTCGACGCCGAGGGTCTGACACAACTGACCGAAACCATCGAAGCGCGCCGGCGGATGCGCAACGAGATCGAGCAGCGCACGCAAATCGAAATTCGCTCGCAGAATCTCGATGCCCAGCGCAAGGCGCTGGATATCGACCGCGAGGGCGAATACGCCCGGCTGCAACAGGAACACGATGTGGAACTGCGCCGCACCGCACAGCGCATGGAACTGGCCAAGGACCGTGCCACCCGCGACCGCGAAAGCGAGCAGGCGCAGATCGCCGCGCGCGAGGATGTGGAAAAGTCCAAGCTGGCACAGGAACGCAATCTGGCCGAAGCGCGAATTCAAAATCAGCAGGAGATCGAGCAGCGCGAAATCAGCCGCCGCCGCAGCACCGACGAGGCCGAAATTCGCTCGCGCGAACAGATCGAGCGCGAGCAGATTGCGCTGGAACTAGCACTGGAAAAGGCCCGCATCGAACGCGACCGCGAACAGAGCGAATTGGAAGTGTTGCGCCGCCGCGCGCTGGAATTGGCCGAACTCAGCCGCCAGATCGCGCTGACCGCCAAGCAGGCCGAATTGACACTGGCCGAGACCGACAAGAAGCGCACCGAAGTCGCTGCACATCAGGACATCGAAACGGCCCGCATCGCCCAGGAACAGGCGCTGGATCAATTGCGCCTGGAACGCGAGCGTCTGCTCGACTCGCTCAGCATCGCCAAGCGGCAGGCGTTCGAGGAAGCCGAGATCGCGGCCGGCGAAGAAATCGAACGCGCCCGCATTGCCACCGAACACGGCTTGGCCGAAGCGCGGGTGGCGCGCGACGGCGATTTGCGCAAGCTGGAACTGGAACGCGACAAATCGGTGGAAATCGCCGAAATGCAAGGCGCCATCGAAATCGCCAACAAATCCACCGAACGCTCGGCCGCCATCGTACAGGCTGAACAGGCGCGCGCGCAGGCTATCCATGCCGAGGAACAGGCGATCACGGTGCGCGAGACCGAAATCGCCGAGCGCCGCCGCACCACCGATCTGATCGCCACCGCACGGGAAACCGAACGCGAAACGCTGCGCCTGACCGCGCGCGCCGACGCGGAAAAGACTGCCGCTGTCAGCTTCGCCGAAGCCGCCACCATTGCCGCCACCGGCGAGGCCGATGCCGAACGCATCAAGGCATTGGCTGCCGCCGCGCGATACGAAGTGGACGCCAAGGGCGCCACGCAACTCAACGAGGCGGAAAATTTGCTGTCCGAAGCCGCGCGCCATTCGCGCTACCAGGGCAAGCTGCTGGAGCGCATCGAAGGCATCGTGCGCGAAAGCGTGCGGCCGATGGAGAAGATCGAGGGCATCAAAATCCTGCACATCGACGGCGCCAATGGCAGCGGTTCGGGCAAGCGCCACGTCACCGACGAGGTGATCGATTCGGCGCTGCGCTACCGTGTGCAAGCGCCGATGATCGACAGCCTGATGAAGGAAATCGGCATCGAAGGCGGCAGCCTGGGCCGCATGACCGACGTGCTGCGCGACGCCAAGGACATCGAGAGCCTGGCTGCCAAAAGGGCGAAAAGCGATTCGGCCACCGACCGCGACGACGACCGCCGCTAAAGCGATGGCAAAAGTCTACAACTCGGCGGTGATCGCAGCCCCGGCCAGCGCGGTGTGGGCGCTGGTGCGCGACTTCAACGCGCTGCCGCAATGGACCGGCTTCGTCGCCGAGAGCCGCATCGAACACAACCGCGCCGCCGATCAAATCGGCTGCATCCGCAACTTCTCCCTGAAAGACGGCGGACGCATCCGCGAACGGCTGCTGGCGCTGTCTGACTATGACATGTCCTGCACCTACGCGATTTTGGAAAGCCCAATGGGGGTGGAGAACTACGTCGCCACCCTGCGGCTGATCCCGGTGACCGACGGTGACCAGACCTTTGCCGAATGGTCGGCCGAGTTCGACGCAGCGCCAGAGCGCGAAGATCAGTTGGTGGCGAACATTGGCCGCAATGTGTTTGCTGCCGCCCTGGCAGCGTTGCAGCGGCGTTTCGCTGGCGCGCGCTAATGGTCGACCTGCGCCGCTCGACAGTGATCGACGCGCCCGCCGACGCAGTCTGGGCCATCCTGCGCGACTTCAACGGCCACGCCAGTTGGCACCCGGCAGTGGCGTCCAGCACGCTCGAAGATGGTGCGGTGGGCGACCAAATCGGCGCAGTGCGCGCATTCCGGCTGACCGATGGCGCCCGCATCCGCGAGCAATTGCTATCGCACGCAGCGCACGAGATGGCGTTTAGCTACTGCATCCTCGAAGCCGCTGCCCCGTTGCGCAACTACGTCGCCAGCATGCGGGTGCGCCCGGTCACCAGCAGCGGCGGCTGCATGGTGGAATGGCGCGCCACGTTCGACCCGCCGCGCGCCGAGAAAGACCGGCTGATCCGCTTCGTGCAAGACGAGATCATCGACGCCGGACTGCGCGCGCTGCACGGCGTGGCCAGCGGCGCCGCACCGGCAAAAACCGCAGCGCCAATCAGCAACTCCGGCGGCCAGGACACCACTGCCATCATCCTTACCCGCCACGGCGGGCCCGACGTGCTGCAACTGCAATCCGTCCGCGCACCCGAGCCTGGACCAGGTGAGGTGCGAATCCGGCAGACCGCCATCGGCGTGAACTTCATCGACGTCTATTGCCGGCGCGGCAGCTTCAACCTCGTGGCCCCCGGCGGCGTGCTGGGCATGGAGGCGGCGGGCATTGTCGAGCGCATCGGCCCCGGTGTCGCTAACGTGCAACCGGGCGACCGCATCGCCTATGCCTGCGCGCCGCCCGGGGCCTATACTGCGCTGCGCACCATGCGTGCCGAATTGCTCGTGAAATTGCCGGATTTCCTCAACGATACCACTGCCGCAGCGCTGTTGTTGAAAGGCGTCACCGCCAGTTTCCTGCTGCATGAAGTCCATGCCGTGCAGCCCGGCGAGACGGTGCTGATCCATGCGGCAGCGGGTGGCGTCGGCCAAATTCTGTGCCGCTGGGCCAAGGCGCTGGGGGCAGCCGTCATCGGTGTTACCTCCAGCGACGCCAAGGCCGCCATCGCCCGCGCCGTGGGCTGCGATCACGTCATCGTTTCCGGTACAACTGACTTCGCTGAAGCTGCCCTGCGGATTACCGCCGGACGGGGCGTCGATGTGGTGTATGACGCAGTTGGCAAGGACAGTTTTGAAGGCTCACTGCGCGCGCTCGCCCCGCGCGGCCATTTGGTCAGTTTCGGCCAAGCCTCCGGCGATGTCGGCGCGCAGTCGATCGACAGATTGGCCAGCCGTTCGGTCACGCTGTCGCGGCCAAACTACGGCCACTACACCGACACCGCCGCCCGGCTGCAAACCCAAACCGCCCGCCTGTTCGCGGCACTGCGCGCCGGGCACGTGGTGGCCGAGCGCCCCACGCTGTATCCGCTGGCGGAAGCCAGCCGGGCGCACGCCGATCTGGAAAGCCGCCGCACCACCGGCGCGCTGGTGCTGATGCCGTGACGCGCTACTCGCCTTTGCGATAAGCGTAGTTGGCGTCGATGCGTTCCATCAAGTAGTCGCCATACGTCACCGGCGGAAACTGCGCCGGCGTCTCCACCGTTACGCACGGCGGCAACGGCGCCACCGCCACGTCGGCGGCCATGTCGTAGAAATACGGCAGCGAATAGCGGTCTTCCCCCGAGCGGTTGATCACCCGGTGCGGGGTCGAGCGCCAGCGCCCGTTGCTCCAACGCGACCCCATATCGCCGATATTCAGCACGAACGCGCCCTCGATCGGCGTCGCGTCGATCCAGCTATGCCCACGGCTGCGCACCTGCAAACCGCCGCGATTGTCTTGCGCCAGGATGGTGATGAAGCCGTAGTCGGTGTGCGGGGCAGAGCCGTATTGCTTGGCGTCGGCATCCGGCGGGCTCGGCGGATAGTGCAGCAAGCGCAAGAACGTTGTTGGGCGCTGGAAGTAGGCGTCGAGCCCCGCCGGCGGCAACCCCAGCGCCACCGCGATCATGCGCGTCATGTGCTGCCCCAGCCCGCGCAGTGCGGTGTCGTAGGCGGTGATCGCGGCGCGAAATTCCGCCGGGCGCGCCGGCCACTGATTCGGCCCATCCAGCGGCCCCATTTCGGCCCCCGGCGCCACCTCATGCATCAGCATGAACGACTCACTCAAATTCGGCTTGGTGGCCTTTTCAATCGACGATGTCACGATCACCGACGATGCCATGCCCATATAGCCGCGATGCGCCGCGTTGATGCGGATTCGCTGCTTCTCCTTCAGCGGCAGCGCATGAAACGCCGCACTCTGCGCGAAAGCGGCCTGCCGCACCTCGGCTGGCACACCGTGATTGACGATGTAGCAAAAGCCGAATTCGCGGCACGCCGTATCGAATGCACCGCCGAGTTGCGCCAGCGCCCCGGCATCGCCCGCCTCGGCTGCCGCCGCCAAGCCGGACAGATCGACAATCGGCAGCGACTGGCTCACGGCATGCCCTCCGCCGCGAACAAATGCTGCGATTTGCCCCACACGCTTTCCGCCACCGCCTGCGCCTCATTCAGCAAGTCGCTTTCGTCGAACCGCGTCAACTTGCGGTCATCGACCAGCAATTCGCCATCGACAAAGACATAGCGCACATCGCTGCCGTTGGCGTTGTACACCAGATTGGCGACGATATTCTGCGTGCGCAGCGGCTGGCACCACGCGGTGCGCATGTCGATAATCTGCACGTCGGCCTTCTTGCCCGCCTCCAGCGTGCCGATCTCGCTGTCTAACCCCAGACACTGCGCGCCGCCGATGGTGGCCATGCGCAGCACGTCGGCGGCGTTGCGGATCGACACGTCGCGGAACACCGCGCGCGGAATCACAATCGCCGAGCGCATGACCTTATACATATCGTTGGACAGCCAATCGCTGCCCAGCGACACCTTCATGCCGGACGGATAAATCTTGTCCATCGGCGGATAATAGCCGCGCTTGGCCACCAGAAACGCGGTGTGCGACATGCACGAACCGGTTTGCGCCATAATCGCGATATCCTCGTCATCGACAAACACGCAGTGCGCGCCGATAAAGTTCGGCCCCAACATGCCCAGATCGCGCAGCAGCGGGATGGATTTCTTACCCCACGCCTGCGTCATGAACTCAGCCTCGCCGGGCACCGAGCACAAATGCGTGTGCAGCCCCACGCCATGCTTGCGCGCCAGGTCGCCCAACATGCCCATGGTTTCCGGCCGCAGCCGGTCCGGCCCGTCCGGCGCCACCCGCGCGGTGATGCGGCCGTTGGCGCGGCCGTGCCAATTCTCGAATAGCTCGTGCGCCTCCTCCAGCCCCTCCTCGACCAGCCGGTAATCCCAGTTGCGGTCGATGCGGCCAAACCCGATCTTCGAGCTATCCACCTCACGAATTTCCGCCGCCACAATGCCGCGCAGCCCGACCTGCTCGATAATCCGCGCCGATTGCGGCTGATGCCACCAGCATTCGTTGATGGTCGTGGTGCCGGTCTTCAGCATCTCCACGCCATGCACCATGCCGGGCAGCAGCACGTCTTCCTTACGGATCACATTCTCGTGCATGCCGAGCGCGATGCGAAACGGCCCGCCGAAGGTCGGCACATCCTCGGTGATGGCTTTGGTCAACGCCCCTGCCAGATGGGTGTGGGTGTTGACGAAACCCGGCAGAATGGCATGGCCGCGCGCATCGATCGTGCGATCGGCAGTGTCGCGGTGCTGGGCAAGGCTGGCCGTCGGCCCCGCCGCCAAAATCCGGTCACCCTCGATCACCAGCGCGCCATCGCTGACCAGTTCGATCTCCGGCCCCGCCATGGTGAGCAGATAGCCGCCGTGGATGAAGGTTTTCATGCGCACCGCTCCTGATAGGAAACAAGTGTTCGCTGCGCGGGCGGGTGCGTCAACTGGCTGTTTCGGCCTGTTCGCTGCAAGATCCGGTTTGGTGCGAGCGCGTCGTTGGGACGAATTGCGGCTTGGGTTGAATTGAACCGGGCGGGCAGGTGCGTTCGCGAGACGGTCACGCTGCGGGGCGAACCTCGCGTAGCTGAATGCCCAGCCTGCGGCCATCGCGGGAGCGGCCGAGCGAGAGTGGCGAAACCGGGGCCGCGATGCGCAGCCGCAGATCGATTACGGCGCCCGCGCATAAGCCGTCCGGCAGCGAGACCGTCAGCAGGTGGCCAAGATCCGTGCCGAGGGGGGCCGCATCTTCGTCGCCGGGGATCAGCGTGCGCAGACGAATTTTGCCATTCACCAGCACGTGCACCCGCTGTCCGCGCGCATCCGCCGAGTAACAGCGGCTTAACAGCAATTCGACGGCTGCGGGGGGTGTGTCGGCGAGACGAAATAGCAATTGCGCCTCGGCCGCGAGGCTCCAGCGCCCCGTCGGCTCGGCACCGCTCCAACCGCTAACGGCCACCAGATCCGCTGCCGGCTCGCTCAGATGCAACGGTCCGGCGAGGCGCGGGATGGCGTGGGGCGCCACGATGCTGCGCAGGAAGATCCCAAGTTTGCGCGGATCACGGTCCAAACGCACCCGGTCCCACGCTGGCATCAGCCCGTCGAAACGCAGCCATAGCGGCAACACTGCGCTGTCACGCCAGGGCAGCAGCCGCCCAGCCACCACCTGGCTGCCAGCGTCGCCGTGCGCATAGTGCCAGCGCATCATGCCATCCCCGGCCCAGACGGTGATGTCGAGTTGCGAGTCGGCATCCGGCAAATACGGGCGCGCGTGCAGGCGCAGCCACACCGGGTCGCCGCTTTGGCCGCCGGGCACGCGCAGGGCCATCAAAGCGATATCGCCATCGCTCCAACGACCGCCCTGCTCCGGCACCGACCAACCACCGAGGAACGACGCGCCGCCGGACTGCAAGCCGAAATCCAGGCCGTCCGGGCTTGCTATGGCGAACTGACGCGACGATGCATATCGTGCCAGCGCCGCATACAAGGCCGCCTCCGGGTCCTCGACGGCGGCCATGGGCGTCTCCGGCGCGGGGCGCGCTGAACGTGCCGGAATTGTCCGCCGCCGCGTGGCACCCGCCCAACGCGCGCTGGTCGAGCCGGCATGCGGCGCACCGGACGGCAGTACGCGTCCGGACACCGCGCTCACCAGCGACAGTGACCGCCGCGCCCAGGCCTCAAGCCGGTATTGGCGGCACAGCACCAGAAACAGCGGCCAATCCCAGTCGTCCGGCGCCGCGCACCGCAGCACCATCTCCGCTTCGGCAACCCAATCGCAGCGCTGCGCGACCTGATTGTGCAACGCGTGAGCCAGCAACACGAACAGATGGTCGGTCAGCCCCGCCACCCGGCAGCGCCGCCCGTCGATGCTCGCTTCCACGCTGCGGGCGAACACGCCGTCGGCATGCGCGGAATCTAGGATCGCCTCGGCGGGCCGCCAATGAATATCCAGCGCGTTGCCAGCCTTATCCAACATCGCGAGCGCGTGAAAGCGTTGCAGATCGTCCTCGGTCACCAGATCGGCCGCCGGTCCGTGCCACCCTACGGTGTGCAAGTCAGCCAGGGCGTTTCGTACCAATTCGCGCGGCACGAGCAGGTCGAAATCGCCCATCGGGCGCGTTTCCGCCTCGCCACGCCAACGGGCCAACAAGGCGGCGCCCTTGAGCAGCACCACTGGCATACCCTCGGCCTGCAATGTGTCGAGCCCGGCGCGCAGGGTGCGCATTCGCAACGCGCCAGCCAGCCAGATGTGCTTGGCGTGGCCGCGCAGCCACGGCAAGATCGGGTCATCGATGCCCTCGCGCCGCAAGCTTGCCAGCAGCATCGGCATCAGCCGCAATTCGCGCCCTTGCATCGCAGCCGGATTGGCAAACGGGTGCCATGCGGCAAAGGCGTCCCGAACATCGGCGCCTTGGCACAGGCAGGCACGTAGCAGGAAGCGCTCGCGCGCCGACAATAGCGGGCCGGTCATGCGCCGCGGTCCTGCACCGCGCGCCGCCGCACCAGCGAGTCGCGCATCACCTGCAAATAATCGGCGTGTTGCTGCGGACGGTTGCTGCGGCTCATGTTGGCCTGGTGAATTCGCCGCAAGCAGACTGTCTCGGGCAGCATCCGCCAATGAAAGCCCAGTGCAGCAGCGCGGGCATACCAAGCGATGAAATCTGCCGCGCGCGGCCCACGGCCGAACCCGCCGATGCGGTCGAACGCCGCGCGGCGCAGCAGCAGGGCCCCTTTCACCAAGCCAGGCACAGCGCTCGCGTCGATGCGAAGCGTGGCGCGCTCCGCCTCCGGCAAGTCGGGACTGGCGAAGCAGCTCATATGGCCGAACACGCCATCCAGCGCTGGATCGGCTGCCAGTGCCGCCGACTGCCGCGCCAGCTTGCCCGGCAGCCACAGATCGTCGGCGTCCAGAAACGCAATGGCCTCGCCGCTGGCCCGCGCAGCAGCAGCGTCCAACGCTGCGGCAACGCCCTGGTTGGACTGCCGTAGCAGCGTCACGCGCGGCGCGAAGCTGGCCATCACGGCAGCACTTGCGTCTGTCGAGCCATCGTCCACCGCGATCACTTCGCCAGGCGGCGGTTCCTGCCGCAGGATCGATTCGAGCGCTTCCGCCACGTAGCGTTCGCCATTCCAGCACGCTACCAGCACCGAGATCGTCAAAGGCTGGTCGTGCATCATTCCCGCCGCCGCCGGATCGCGCCGCGCATCGCCGTCAGCAGTGCCGCTTGCGACACATCCACCAGCCGCGAACGATTGCCGGCGTGCTGGCGGTAAACCAGCGCATCGGCATCCACCTTGGCCAGCGTGACGCCCGCGTCGATCAGGCGCAGGTACAGATCCAAATCCTCGCCATGGCTAAACGCCGGGCTCATGCCGCCGGCCACCAGCCAAAGGTCGCGGCGCACCAGCAGGCTGTGAAACAGGAACGGCACATGCGTGCCGTCGGCCCGCCGCAGCCGCGCATCGGTTACTGCACCAGGCATTTCTTCAATCCGCGTCCGGCCGCACACTAACCCAGCCAGTGGGTTTGCCGCCGCCGCGCGAAGCAGGGCTGCGGTGCGCTCTACCGGCCATAAGTCGTCATGGTCCAGAAACGCCAGCCATGTGCCGCTGGCCTGCGCCGCGCCGGCATTGCGCGCCCGTGCCGGGCCACCTTGCGGCTGGCAGATCAGGATAGCGTGGGGGTCAGTCCGCCGCACAATCTCCACCGTCGCATCGGTCGAGCCATCGTCGACCACAATGACTTCATCCACCGGCCTTGTCTGCGAACGGATGCTTCGTATCGCCGCCGCGATATACTGCGCGCCATTGTGCACCGGCACGATCGCGCTGACGGTGGGTCCGGTCATGCCACCGCTGCCGCCAACGCAGCCAGCGCTTGAGCGAACCCGCCGCCCGGATCAAACCGTTGCGGGCGCTGCCCGGTCAATGCTTGCATAAGCTTCGCCGTGCGCGCCGCCCCGTTGCCAGGCGCTGCGGTGGCGGTGCTGGCCGCCAATGCCGCCAACACGGCGGTGCGGCTGACCGGCGCGAATTGCGGCGTCGCCGCGCCACGCCGGTCCAGCAAAAACACTGCCGCGAGTGGAGCGCCACCAATCTCGCCCGCGTCCGCCATGCGGCCAAACGACAATTCGTGGCGGCGTTCGCCGTCGTCGCCGGAAATCTCGCGCCGCGCCGCCTCCAGCGCGCGAAACTGGGGCAGCATGTCGTCGCGCAATCGCGCCGTGGCATAAAGTGGGGCCACCTCCGGTGCGGTGCCGGTGCGCAACAACACGAAGTCGTCGCCCGCGAAGCGCCAGCCGGCGCACAGGCCAGCGAGTGCAAGGCTGGTCTTGCCCGCGTGCCCGGCGCCTGCGAGCAGCACAGCCCTGCCCTGCCACGCGATTGCCGCCGCATGCACAGCAATCCACGGCGTTGCGTCCAGCATCGCCTGAAAGATCGGCAGAAATGGGCGGGCACGCTCCCACGCGGGCACGCTGGCCAAACGCGCCACCCAATATAAAGCGCGGCGGCGCAGGAGATCGACCGCATACAAAGTAGGCGTGTGCCGCCCCATCCACAGCCCGAACGCCGCCGCATCCGCATTGAGGATCATCTCGCCGCCAGGATCAGGCGGCACCAGCGCGGGCGCGGCCGTGCCTTGATCGCCGGCAGTAACGAAGATATCCCAGACATCCCCCGTCTCCGCCCCAGGGTCCGCCCCCGTCTCCGCCCCCGGCTCCGCAGGCAGAAACGCCGGCACGAACATCGTTCCCAGCGCCGGGGTGGCGAAATGCAGCCGCACAATGCCGCACGGCAATGCCAACCGCAGCATCGCGGCCGGTTGCAGCAGCGCTGCGGTATCCACGGCACGCTGGACCGGCGTTTGCACCACCACTATCCCGCAGTCACGTCCGCAGGCGGCAAGACGGGCCACCCGGCCTCGCTGACATCGTGGATTGGGTCCACCAGCAACAGCCCCTGCAAGTCGTCGAAACGCTCCAACGAAGGCTCGGCGAATGCGATGGCGGCAGGGGCGGCCGCAGCCGCCGTAATGGCGGTGCTTTCGGCAGGGATCAGCAATTGCTCGGCAAGCAATTCGCTGACGCAACGTGCCACGGCGGTAACGTGGGTGGCCGGATCGCTGCCGAACAGCGCGGCGGCAATCTGCCGGCCGGTATGGCCCGCCAGGAGTCCGCTCCAAATCGCCGGGGCAGAACCGCCAAGGCTGTAAAACAAGCCAGTGTCGAGATTGGCCACAACCATTTCGTCGCCGAAATCCCGAGAAATAACCTGGGGTCCGGGCAAACAGAACTCTTGATCCAGCGAGGCCGGCATCGTGTCGCTCCGTGCGGTCTGACCGTTGAGTTACGCGCAACGGGGCGATCCGACCCTACCAATCGCCCTACGAGATGCAACCACGCGCGGCACAGCCGCACAATGCTGCAATGCAAGATCACCGCTGCACCCAGCGGGGCATGCGCCCCTACCGCACCCCCCCATCCATAAACAACGCCTGCAAATCCGCCATCTCCAACGCCGAGGCCGCCACATCCAGCGCCTCCCGCCCGCGCACCAGCACGCACACGCGATCCGCCAGCGACAGCGCCATCGTCACGTTTTGCTCGACCAGCAGCACCGGAATGCCGGTTTCGGCGCGGATGCGGCGGATGGCGTCGAACACCAGTCCCACCATCACCGGCGACAGGTCGCTGCTCGGCTCGTCCAGCAGCAGCAGTTTGGGGCGCAATAACAAGGTTTGGCCAATGGCCAGCATACGCCGCTCACCGCCGCTGAGGTTGCCGGCCAGTTCGCGTTTGCGCTCGCGCAGGCGGGGGAACAGCGTGAACACGCGGTCGAGGTCCGGCCCCAGCGCGTCGCGGCGTAAATAGCCACCCATGCGCAAATTGTCGGCGACGCTGAGTTCGCCGAACACGTTGCGCGTTTGCGGTACGTAACCCATGCCGAGGGCGGCGCGCCGGTGCGCGGGCAATGTGGAGATGTCTTGTCCGGCGAAATCGATCCGCCCGGCCGTCATGCGAGTCAGGCCGATGGCGGTTTTCAGCACTGTCGATTTGCCGGAACCGTTGGCCCCCAGTACCGCCAGCACCTCGCCGTCGCCGACTTGCAACGACACGCCGTTCAGCACCGTGATGGCGCCGTAGCCCGCCACCACACCGGACAGCGCCAGCGCCGTCATGCCGGCTGGCCCAGATACGAGCGCATCACCCGGGCGTCGGCGCGAATTTGCATCGGCGTGCCCGCGGCGATCACCTCGCCAGCGTCGAGCACGAAGATGTGATCGCAGACGTTAGCGACCATTTCCATGTTGTGTTCGACCAGCACAATGATGCGGCCCTCATCGCGCAGTTCACGCAGGAAACGGATTTGCCGTTCGATCAGCACCGGGTTGACGCCCGCCGCCGGTTCGTCGAGCAGCAGCACGCGCGGGTGGGCCATCAGCAGGATGCCCATCGACAGCAGTTTCTGCTGGCCGCCGGATAGGTCTGACGCATAATCATTGGCTTTGTGCGATAGATCGAGGCGGCGCAAAATGTCGCGCGCTGCCGCCTCCACCTCCCGCTCCCGCCGCGCCACCCGGCCGGGACGCAGGAATAAGTCGGACAATTTCTCGCCAGACTGGCCGCGCGCGCCGACCATGACGTTTTGAAACACCGTCAGGCGGCGGGCGAGGCGCGGCACCTGAAACGCCCGGCCGATGCCGAAGCCCGCCACCACGTCGGGCCGCCCGAGCGGGACGGTTGCACCGTCGAGTTGCACCTTGCCGCCGTCCGGCTGGCGCAGCCCGGCGATGACGTCGAGCAACGTGGATTTGCCCGAGCCGTTCGGGCCGACCAGCCCGACGATGCTGCCGGGTGCTGCCTGCACCGACACGGAGCGCAGGGCCTGGAAGCCGCCGAAGGCGACCGAAATATCAGCGGCTATCAGCATTGTAGCGCCGCTTGGGTTCGGGGATGACGCCTTGCGGGCGGAACAGGAACACCAGCACCAGCACCGCGCCAAACGCCGCCAGCCGCAAATTGGCGACCAGCTCGGACGGTAAATGGCTCCATTGCGCGATGAATCGGGTCGACACGCCGGTTAGTTGCACCACCGCCGTGCCCAGCACGACGCCCGCGATGGTGTTGGGGCCGCCGAGCACAACCGCAGTCCAGATCACGAACGTTTCAATGACCATGAACGAAGATGGCGACACGTAGCCGGTGACGTGTGCGTACAGCACGCCCGCGAGCCCGGCCATCACCCAGGATACGGCGGTTACAACCAGTTGAAATCGCAGCGGATTGCGGCCGAGCGTGGCGGCCAGGGTTTCATCTTCCCGCAGCACCCGCAACAGGCGGCCAAGCGGGCTGCGGTCCATGCGGAACGCGAACAGCGCTGTGCCGGTCAGCAACACCAGCGCCAGCACCATCGCCAGCGTGCGGTCACCGAGGCGGACAACGGAAGCGCCCTCCACGCCCCCGGCGATGCCGGAAATGTTCAGCATGGCGAGGCGGAAAATCTCGCCGGCGCCGAGTGTCACCAGCGCCCAATAGTCCTGCGTCAGCCGCCCGGCGGGCAGGATCACCAGCACGCCAATCAGCGGCGCCAGCCCGCAGCCAATCAGCGCGCCGGCCCAGATCGGCAAGCCGTGCACGGCGGCGAACCCGGCCCCGTACGCGCCGACCGCGAATGGCAGCACCTGACCGAAATTCACCAAGCCGGTCAGGCCGAATTGCAGATGCAGGCTGATGCCCAGCACCGACCAGATGGCGATGGTGGTGACGGAAAAGATGATGAAATCGGTCATCCCGCCGCCCTGGCCGCGATGCGGCGCGGGCGTAGCAACAGGATCAGCACCATGGCGCCCACCGCGATGAAGTCGCGGAACTGCGTCGGCACCGACCATGACTCGCCCGAGAACAGCGTGCCGAAATCCACCGAAATGAGCAGGTTCTGCGCCAGCGACAGCACCACGGCACCCAAAGCCGCGCCAAACACCCGATCCAGCCCGCCGATGGTGACGGCGGAGAACACCGGCAGCAGCATCACGAGGTCCATGTTGGGTTGCAGCCGGGTTTGCAGCGCGAACAGCGTGCCGCCGAGGGCAGCGGTGGTGCCGCAAATGAACCACATCAGCCCGATCATGCGCGCCGCCGGGATGCCGCGCGTCTCGGCCAAATCGCGGTTGCTGGCCAAGGCGCGCAGCGCGGTGCCCGCTAGGGTGCGGTAAAGCAGAGCGTGCAGCGCCAGCATCGCCAGCGCCGTGGCCGCTACCACAATCACGTCCTGCAAGGTGAAGAACGCGCCGCCGATGCTGAGCGTGTCCGAACTGACGTCGAACACCCGCGCCGAGCCGCCGAACATGGCCGCGACGATGGAGCGGATGAAAAGTGCGACGCCCCACGAGACGATCATTTTGCCTTCCGGGGTGATGTTGCGCAGCCGCGCAAATACCAGCCAGTCCACCAGCACGGCGAACAATCCGGTCAGCAGCGCCGCCAGCACGGCGGCGAGTGCGATTGGCGCGCCAGCATATTGGTGCAGCGAAAACGCGGTGTACGCGCCGACCACGGCAAATTGCACATGGGCAAAGTTGGCGAACCGCAGGATGGAATACGACAGCGCCACGCCGACCGCGATGATAGCGATTTCGCTGCCGTAGATCAGCGTATTGAAAAGGATCTGGATCACGCGGCACACGATACGCTGGCCGAGCAGCCGCCCGGCCAGCGCCCGATCAACTGCTGATCAGTTGGCGATGGCTTGCAGCTTGCCATCCTTGAACATGAACTTGTCCATCGGCGGGTTGATGCGCTGGCCGCGCGCGTCCCACTCGATCTTGCCGGTGGCGCCGTCATAGCTTTTCGCCACGTCCGGCAACGCCGCCTTGATCGCCGCGACGCCGGTGCCAGCCTTCTGCATCGCCAGCCCAAGCAGCATCATGGCGTCGTAGCCATAGTAGAAATGCGGCCGGGGTTCGGCGCTGTACTTGGCCACGGCGGCGGCCTTCAGCTTCTGGCCCATCGGCGAATCCAAGCCGCCGTTGTCCACGCCTGACAGTTTACCGTTCATCCAGGCGTCGTTCTCCACCGAGAAGATCGACGGATAACCGACATACCACGGCGCATCGATGCCGAGTTCGCGCGCCGCCTTGAACGCGGTGCGGGTATCGTCGCCGTAACCGGCGCTGATGATGGCGTCGGGCTTCAGCGCCACCAGCGCCTGCAAGTCGGCGCGGTAGTCCGGCTGACCCTCGGTGTAGGCGATCTTACGCAGCACCTTGCCGCCTTTTTCCTCGAACGCCTTGGCGGCCGATTCCATCAGCCCGGTGCCGAAGGTGTTGTTGGGCACAATGAAGGCGGCGGTCTTGGCGCCTTTGGAGGCGGCGTAGAAGCCGACCTGCTGGCCCACGATGTCATCGAGCGGCAGCGTGCTGAACAGCGTGCCGCCATAATTCCCCAGCTTGGCCGAACTGGCCGAGGTGTTCATCAAAATCTTGCCCTTGGGCGCGGCAAGTTCGGCAATCGGAATGGAAACGCTGCTGCCGCCGAACACGATGGCGGCATCGACCTTGTTCACATCGAACAGCTTTGTCGCGGCTTCGATACCAGCCTGCGGACGGTATTCCGAGTCCTCGACGATCAGCGCGATCTTGCGGCCCTTGACGCCACCGGCGGCATTCAGCGCATCGGCGGCCATTTCGACGCCGTGGACCATGTCCACGCTCGACTTCGGATCGCTGCCGGTCAGGTTGGCGATCACGCCCACCGAGACTGGCGGTTCGTCGGCCCGGACCGCACCGGGCGAGAGTGCGCTGAAGGCCACCATGGCACAAACAGCGGCAAGCACGGAGAAACCAAGCTTCATGGGAGACAACCCTTCCGGCTGGGAGAAGTTACTGTTCGGCACCGGCGATAGGGTGTCAACTCGGAAACCGCCTATCATCGGAGGGGAAAATGGCCCCGCGCAAGATCATTATCGACACCGATCCGGGCCAGGACGATGCCTTCGCGATCCTGTTTGCCCTCGGTTCTCCGGAGGACCTGGAGGTGCTGGCGCTGACCGCCTCAGCGGGGAATACGCCACTGGCGGTGACGGCGCGCAACGCGCGGCAATTGCTGGAACTCGCCGGGCGGCCGGACATTCCGCTGTTCGCCGGCTGCCCGCGCCCGATGGTCCGGCCGCTGATTACGGCGGAATACGTGCACGGCGAGACCGGGCTGGACGGCTGCGACCTGCCGCCGCCCCGCATCGCGGTGCAGGCGGAGCACGCGGTGCCATTCCTGATACGCACGCTGATGGACGCGCCGGAGGGCGAGATCACCGTCTGCACGCTCGGCCCGATGACCAATCTGGCGATGGCGATGGTCATGGAACCACGCATCGTGCCGCGCATCCGCGAAGTGGTGCTGATGGGCGGCGGCTTCTTCGAGGGCGGCAACATCACCGCGGCTGCCGAATTCAACATCTTCGTCGATCCGCACGCGGCGCACGTGGTGTTCGGCTCCGGCGTGAAGTTGACCATGGTGCCGATCGACTGCACCTATAAGGCGCGAATGACCCGGCAATGGATTGCGCGCCTGCGCGGACTGGGCAACCGCACCGGCTTGCAGGCAGCGGGCATGGGCGAATTCTATCAGCGTTACGGCAACACCAAATTCGCCACCGCCGACTACCCGCTGCACGACCCGTGCGTGATCGGCTATTTGCTGGCGCCACAGTTGTTTGGTGGGCGCGACTGTTACGTTGCAATTGAAACCACGTCGCCCGAGACGCTGGGCATGACGGTGGTGGATTGGTGGGGCGTGACCAAACGCCCGCCCAATTGCCGCGTGTTGCGCGATTTGGACAGCCCGGCGTTCTACGAATTGATGCTGGAACGGCTGGCGCGCTTGCCGTGAGAAAATTGACACTGGCTGGCGGGCCCCGCAGGCTTGGGGGGTCAGGTAACGGGAGCCTCGGATGAGCGGTCGGACATTGAAGTTCAAATTCGTCGAGGGCGGCGCCAGCGGCACTGTCAAATTGTACGAAACTCATGCGCCGCAGACCTGCGCTGCCATCTGGCAGGCGCTGGCCAAGCCACTGCTGATCCCGGCGATGCACGCGATGTTTGCCGGCCCTGAGATCATGCTCGGCCTGCCGCCGGAAGCGCAAACCTTCGACCCGCGCGGCATTCCGGTGGAGAACCAAACCTGCTTCCCGGTCGCGGGCGATTGTCTGTGGTTTTATCAGGCCCCCGGCATGATGAAGGGACTGACGGACGAGTTGTGGGAAATCGGCATGTTCTACGGCGACGGCGGCCGCATCTTTGGCCCGCTGGGCTGGACGCCGTGCAACATCTTCGGCTGCATGGTCGAGGGCCTGGACGCTTTTGCGGCAGCCTGCCGCAATATTCGCGTCGAGGGTATCAAAACAGTCGAGATTTCGCGCGGCAGCTAAGCCGCAGGCCAATCGATCGCGTTCGAGCGGCCCCCTCCCGCTGCGGGATGGGGCCGGGTTGCGGCGGATTGCCGCGCGCAGCGTCTCGCCAGACGGCAATCGTCTAGTTGCCGGCGATATAAATTCGAAAACCGCAGCCCAGCCGCCATGCGCCACAATCGCGGGTGCCGCGCAATCTCGTGTGGACTGAAACCGCAAGGCGCGGGTCCATGCTGCCCGCCAACGTCATTTTGAACGTATCTGCGCTGACGCCGCTCTGTTCAGGGAGGATTGATCAGAAGGATGGTCATTGTACGGCCTGAGCAAAGGCAACACACATTCATGCACCTGCAATGGTTGTTGATATGCGGTTGAATCCGAACTCCGCGCCGGAATTGCGGCGGCCGGCGTTATGATTGCGCTGGTGCTTGCCGCCGCCGCCGCCCTGTTCCTGCTCGGGCTGTTCGCCGCCTTGGCCGGGACTGCCAGGGTGGGGCGCCGCACCGTATATGGCACCAGCCTCGCACTCTGCGCCGCCGGCGCTATCGTGGCGGGCCTGTCGCTGTTCCGGGGCCCGGGAAACGTGGTTCTGCCGATCGGCCTGCCGTGGCTTGGTGCGCATTTCCGGCTTGATGCGCTGAGCGCCTGCTTTCTTGGCATCGTGTACGTCGGCGGCACCGGCGCCTCGCTTTATGCGCTGGGCTACGGCCGCCACGAACACGAACAGCAGCGGGTGCTGCCGTTCTACCCCGCGTTTCTTGGCGGCATGTCGCTGGTCATCGTGGCCGACGACGCATTCAGTTTTCTGTTCGCCTGGGAAGTGATGTCGCTGACGTCTTGGGCTCTGGTGATGGCCCACCATCGCGGCCCGAGCAACGTGCGGGCCGGATTCATTTATTTGCTGATGGCGACAATGGGCAGTCTGGCGCTGCTGCTGGCGTTCGGTCTGCTCGCTGGTGCGGCCAGCAACTATGGCTTCGCGGCGATGCGCGGGGCCGCACATCCCACAGCAGCTTTGGTGCTGGCGCTCACCTTGCTGGGCGCCGGATCGAAGGCCGGGCTGGTTCCGCTGCATGTCTGGCTGCCACTGGCGCATCCTGCGGCGCCGAGCCACGTCTCGGCGCTGATGTCGGGCGTGATGACCAAGGTCGCCATCTATGCCTTCATCCGGATTGTCTTCGACCTGATGGGACCGCCGGACTGGTGGTGGAGCGTGCCGGTGCTGAGTCTGGGCGGCACCACCGCCGCAGTTGGCGTGCTGTACGCGCTGATGGAACGCGACCTGAAACGGCTTCTGGCGTACAGCACCATCGAGAACATCGGCGTCGTGTTTGCCGGGCTTGGCTTGGCGCTGGCGTTTCGCGCCAACGCGATGCTCACCGCCGAGGCCCTGGCGTTGACCGCAGCACTGTTCCACGCCTTCAACCATATGCTGTTCAAGAGCGTATTGTTCTTCGGCGCCGGTACAGTGCAGGTGGCCACGGGCGAGTTGAACATCGAACGGCTGGGTGGACTGATCCATCGCATGCCGGTCTCCTCGGCGGCCGTGCTGACCGCCTGTCTGGCTGCTTCCGCACTGCCGCCGTTGAACGGCTTTGCCTCCGAATGGCTACTGTTCCAAAGCGTTCTGGTTAGCCCCGACTTGCCGCAATGGGGGCTGAAGCTGCTGGTGCCGACCGCTGGCACATTACTGGCACTGGCGGCGGCATTTGCTGCGGCGTGTTTCGTGCGCGGCTTCGGCATTACTTATCTCGGCCGCCAACGCTCCGCCGCAGGCGAACACGCGACAGAGGCTGATCGGTTCTCGCTGGCCGCCATGCTGATTTTCGCGGCGCTGTGCGTGGTGATTGGTTTGCTGCCCGGATTGGCGATCGACGCGCTGGCGCGTGCGGTGCAGGGCGTTGTTGGGGCGCGAATGCCGGCGCAACTCAGCCTGCCGTGGCTGTCGATTGTGCCAATCGACAACGGCCGCAGTTCCTACAACGGCCTGATGATTTTCGTGTTCACCCTCATCTCGGCGATGCTGGTGGCCTTTGCGGTTCACCGGCTGGCGGCGCGCGGGGTGCGGCGGGCCGCCTTGTGGGATTGCGGCTATCCGGGCCTGGGACAAGCGTCGCAATATTCTGCCGCCAGCCTGTCCCAGCCAATCCGGCGGGTGTTCGGTAGCTACGTGTTTCGTTCGAGCGAAGTGGTGACGATGCCGCCGCCGGGCGAAATCGGGCCAGCGCGCATTCGCAAGCAGTCGCATGATCTGGCGTGGGAAAGTCTGTATGTGCCCGTCACTGCCGCAGTGAACTGGGTCTCCGGCTTGCTCGATCACATGCAATTCCTGTCGATCCGCCGCTATCTCAGCTTCGTGTTTGCCGCGTTGGTCGGTTTGTTGTTGGCGTTGGCGCTATGGCAATGACCTTTGAGGCCCTGATCTGGCAGGGCATTCAGATGATGCTGGCGCTGGCGCTGGCGCCGCTGCTGACCGGGCTGGTGCGCAAGGCGAAGGCGCGATTGCTGCGCCGCCGGGGGGCGCCATTGTTACAGCCCTACCGCGACCTGCGCCGCTTGCTGGGCAAGGACGTGGTGCTGGCGGACAATGCCTCCTGGCTGTTCCGCGTTGCCCCCTATGTGATTTTTGCCCTGACCTGGGTTGCTGCCGCGCTGGTGCCGACCTTCAGCACCGGCCTGATGTTCAGTTGGTCCGGCGACTTGATCGCCATCATCGCGCTGCTGGGCAGCGTGCGGTTCCTGCAGGCGCTGGCAGCATTGGACATCGGGACCAGTTTCGGCGGGATAGGATCGAGCCGCGAGATGATGTTCGCCTCGCTTGCTGAACCAGCGATGAATATGCTGGTGTTCACGCTGGCACTGGTGGCGCGTTCGACGCAGCTTTCCACCATCGCCAACGTGATGTTCGGCGCTGGACTGCGCGTGTCGCTGGCACTGGCATTGTTTGGCTTCATTATTGTCGCCATCGCCGAAAACGCGCGCATCCCGGTGGATAATCCGGCGACGCATCTGGAATTGACCATGGTGCATGAAGCCATGGTGCTGGAATATTCCGGGCGGCATCTGGCGATGATCGAATTCGCCGCCATGATCAAACTGCTGCTGTATGTCTCGTTGATCGGCTGCATCTTCTTCCCATTTGGCATGGCGCAGGACGAACAGGCGCTACTATTGCCGCGCATTCTGGCGTGCGGCATTGGCCTCGCGTGCTATGCCGCCAAACTTGCGTTCGCCGGTCTGGCGCTGGCGCTGTTCGAGACATCCATTGCCAAGATGCGGGTTTTCAGGGTGCCCGATTTCATCGGCGTGGCGCTGATGCTCGGTCTGCTCGGCACGCTGCTGCTGTTCGTATCGAGGAGCTTGTAATGGGGCACCTCCCGTTCGACATCGCGCATATGCTGGCAGGCAGCTTGGTGCTGGTCAGTTTCGCGATGCTGTATCAGAACAGGCTGTATTCGCTGCTGAACATGCTGGCGGTGCATGCGCTGGTACTGGCGCTGTCGGTCGCTTGGCAAGCCTATATTCAACATGCACCGCATTTGTATATCACAGCCGCAATCGCGCTTGGCTTCAAGGCCATCGTCATCCCCATCGCGCTGAAGCGCATGGTGTTCCAGATGGGCATTCATCGCGAAGTCGAGACCGTGGTCGGCACCGGGCTGACCATGCTGGCCGGTATCGCCATGGTGGCGGTGTCGCTGGAGGTCATGCTGCCGGTCACCAGCGGTTCGGACCCGGTGGCGCGCGAGGACATCGCGTTGGCGTTGTCGGTGTTGCTGATCGGACTGCTGATGATGGTCACCCGGCGCAATGCCGTCAGCCAGATCGCCGGTTTCATGTCATTGGAAAACGGCATCGTGCTGGCCGCGACTGGCGCACAGGGCATGCCGCTGGTGGTGGAGATCAGCGTGGCGTTTTCCATTCTGATCGCATTCATCGTCATCGGCATCTTCCTGTTCCGCATCCGCGAGCGCTTCGACACGGTGGACGACCGCGCGCTGGACCGATTCCGGGGCGAGCATTGATGAACATCACCGGCATCGATCCTGTCGCCGCCGTGCTGATCGCGCCGCTGGCCAGTGCTGCGGTACTGGCGGCCATTGCGAACTACCGCTGGTCGGCGGCGCTGAACGTCCTGGCCAGCCTGATTTCGTTGCTGATCGCAGGATCGTTGCTGTTCGTCCGGCCAGCCGCGAGCCAGTACTTGGCAATCGACGACCTCAATGTGGTGTTCATTGTGCTGAACACCTTCGTTGGCTGCACGACAAGCTGGTTCAGTGCCAGCTACATCGGCCACGAGCTTGAGTCGGGCCATCTGGCGCCGGGATACGTGCGGTTCTATCACGCCATGTACCAGTTGATGATGTTCGCCATGAACCTCGCACTGGTGGCCAACAACATTGGCCTGATGTGGGTGGCGGTGGAGCTTGCGACGCTGACCACGGTGGTGATGGTGGGCATCTATCGCACCGAGGCTGCGATTGAGGCGGCCTGGAAATATTTCATCCTCGGCAGCGTTGGCATCGCGCTGGCGCTGTTTGGCACTATTCTGGTCTATCTCGCCGCCCGCCCGGTGGTCGGTGACGGGATGAATTCCATGGTCTGGACGGTGCTCATCACCCGGGTCGCGGAATTCGACCCAGCACTGCTAAATGTCGCGTTCGTGTTCTTACTGCTGGGCTACGGCACCAAAGTCGGCTTGGTGCCGTTGCATGCGTGGTTGCCCGACGCACATGCTGAGGGCCCAACGCCGATTTCGGCCGTGCTGTCCGGCTTGCTGCTGAATGTGGCGCTGTATGCGCTGCTGCGCTTCAAGATGCTGCTGGCGGCGAACGCCGGCGCCATCGCGCCAGGGCCGCTGATGGTGATGCTCGGCTTGCTGTCGGTGCTGTTCGCCGCGTTCATGTTGTACCGGCGGCGCGACATCAAACGGCTGTTCGCATATTCCTCGATCGAGCACATGGGCATCATCGTGTTCTCGATCGGCATGGCCGGTCCGCTGGGCAATTTTGCCGGGCTATTGCAGATGGCGATGCACAGCCTGACCAA
>JANYDF010000036.1 GCA_025359905.1 Rhodospirillales bacterium | reverse complement strand
CCGTCAAACGTAGTGGTTCCCTACCGCGTCGGGCGCGGCGGGGTCTGCGTGTAGTCGTAGACCCCGCGAGTGGTCTTGCGGCCGAGCCAGCCAGCCTCGACGTATTTCACCAGCAGCGGGCAAGGCCGGTATTTGCTGTCCGCCAATCCTTCGTGCAGCACCTGCATGATCGACAGGCAGGTATCCAGCCCGATAAAGTCGGCCAGTTCCAGCGGCCCCATCGGATGGTTGGCACCGAGGCGCAGCGCCATGTCGATGCTCGCCACGCTGCCGACGCCTTCGTAGAGCGCGTAGACCGCCTCATTGATCATCGGCACCAGAATGCGATTGACGATGAAGGCCGGGAAATCCTCGCTGACGGCCGTGGTCTTGCCGAGCCGGGCCGCGAGCGCTTGCACCGCCTCGAAGGTCGGCTCATCGGTGGCGATGCCCCGGATCACCTCGATCAGCTTCATCACCGGCACCGGATTCATAAAATGAATGCCGATGAACTTTTCCGGCCGGTCGGTGCTGGCGCCGAGCCGGGTGATGCTGATTGACGAGGTGTTCGATGCCAGCAGGCAGGATGGCTTCAACTGCGGGGTCAGCAATTTGTAGATCGCCCGCTTGACGTCCTCTTTCTCCGTCGCCGCCTCGATCACCAGATCGCAATCGGCAAACGCGGCATAGTCGGTGCTGACGCGGATGCGGGCCGCCGCTTCGGCCTTTGCCTCGGCGGTGATGGCACCCTTGGCCACCTGGCGGTCCATGTTCTTGCCCATCACGGCCATCGCGCGGTCCAGCGCCTCGGCCTTCACGTCCATCAGCACCACTGGCAAACCGGCCAGGGCACAGACATGGGCAATGCCGTTGCCCATCTGCCCGGCGCCCACCACGCCGATTTTAGCAATCACTGGCGTGGCGGCGTCGGTGCTCATGTCAGGCTGTCCGTTCGAGTTCTGCGGCCAGTTCCGGCAGCGCCTTGAACAAGTCGGCGACCAGACCGTAGTCGGCGACCTGGAAGATCGGCGCTTCCTCGTCCTTGTTGATCGCCACGATCACCTTGCTGTCCTTCATGCCAGCCAGATGCTGAATGGCGCCGGAAATACCGATGGCAACATACAGATCGGGGGCGACGATCTTGCCGGTTTGGCCGACCTGATAGTCGTTCGGCACAAACCCGGCATCGACCGCAGCGCGCGAAGCGCCGACGGCAGCGCCGAGGCGGTCGGCAATCGGTTCGATCAGCTTGAAGTTCTCGCCGTTCTGCATGCCGCGACCGCCGGAGATCACCACGCGGGCGGCGGTGAGTTCCGGGCGCTCGCTGCGCGACAATTCGGCGGAGACGAAGCGCGACAGCGTGGGAAGCGCGATACCAGGCGCATCTTCCACCTTGGCGCTGCCGCCCTCGGCGGCCACCGGGTCGAAGCTGGCGGCGCGCACGGTCAGGAACTTGATCGCATCGCTGCTGCGCACGGTGGCCAGCGCGTTGCCGGCATAGATCGGCCGCACGAAGGTGTCGGCGTCGATCACACCGGCGACTTCGCTGATCGGCTGCGAGTCCATCAGTGCGGCGGCGCGCGGCAGCACGTTCTTGCCGGCAGCGGTGGCGGCAACCAGCACATGGGTGTAGCCAGGGGCGAGTGCCACCAGCAGGGCTGCCAGCGGTTCGGCCAGCCCGTGCGCGAAGGCTTCATTGTCCGCGTACAGCACCTTGGTCACACCCGGCAGAAGGCCAGCCGCTTCGGCGGCGGCGCGGGCGCCGTGACCGGCCACCAGCACATGCACCTCGCCCAAATGCAGCGCCGCCGCAACGGCGGAGCGGGCCGGCTGCTTGATAGCGCTGCCGTCATGGTCCAGCAGAACGAGAGCGGTCATCAGATCACCTTCGCTTCGGTGCGGAGTTTTTGCACGAGTTCGGCCACCGAACCCACTTTCGCGCCAGCCTTGCGCTTGGCGGGTTCGACCACTTTCAACACGGTCAGGCGCGGTGCCGGGTCTACGCCCAGATCGGCAGGCTTCAGCGTCTCAATCGGCTTCTTACGCGCCTTCATGATGTTCGGCAGGCTCGCATAGCGCGGCTCGTTCAAGCGCAGATCGGTGGTCACGATGGCCGGCAGGCTGAGCGCCACCGTCTCCAGCCCGCCATCGACTTCGCGGGTCACGGTCAGGCCGCCGTTCTCGAACACCAGCTTGCTGGCGAAGGTGCCTTGCGGCCAACCGAGCAGGGCGGCAAGCATTTGCCCGGTGGAGGACATATCGTCGTCGATGGCCTGCTTACCCAGGATCATCAGCCCCGGCTGTTCGCGCTCGGCCAGCGCCTTGAGCAGCTTGGCGACCGCGAGCGGCTGCAAATCCACGTCGGTTTCAACCAGGATACCCCGGTCCGCCCCCATGGCCAGCGCCGTGCGGATGGTTTCCGCGCAAGCGGCAATGCCGAGGGAAACGGCCACAATCTCGGTGGCGATGCCCTTTTCCTTCAGCCGGACGGCTTCTTCGACGGCGATTTCGTCGAACGGGTTCATGGACATTTTCACACCGGCCGTCTCGACGCCGGTGCCGTCCGCTTTGACGCGGACCTTCACGTTGTAATCGACGACCCGCTTGACGGGGACGAGGATCTTCATGGAATTGCGTGCCGTTCCTGGAGGAGACCGAGGGGAGGAGACCGAGGGCGTTATGCGCACAACCGCGTGCCGCGCCATCCTTGGGCGGGCAGCGCTGCCGGGCGGCCATTTGCAAGACGCCCGCCGCCCGGAATTCCCCGGAGCGCGCGTTCGCAACTGCAACAGACCGGGCGGAAATTAGGTCGCAGGCGCTGCTGCTGTCAAACTCCGGCCGCTCAGATCAGGATCGCAGCAAGGTCAGCAGCACTGCGAACAACAGCAAGGCGGCGGCTTGCAGGATGATCCGCCAGCGCATCAGGCGATTCGAGCGGGCGGGGTTGCCGTCGCCCTTCACCAAGCCGACCATACCGGCGAATAGTACGCCCAGGACACCGAGCATGGTTAGGCCGACAAGGATGGTCAGAAAAGTGATCATGCGCGAAGCTAGGACGGATTGCGCCGCTTGCCAGCCCCTCGCCCAGCAGCCCGCGCAACTTACCTGCCGCGCGGCGGAATGGGCCGCGTGCCAAGCGGGTCCGGCATGCTGAAAATCCTGCTGCTGCTATTGAGCACCATTCTTGCAGTCCCAGCGCTGGCGCAAACCACGCCCGCGCCGCAGCCTGCGCTGCCGCCCCCAGCGCCCCCAGCGCCCCCAGCGCCAACGGTGCCAGCAGCGCCAGCAGCGCCAGCGCCAGCGCCAGCGGCGCCAGCCGCAGCGGTGCTATCATCCCCGCAAGCGCAGCAAGTGCTGGATGTGCTGCGCGACGACGCCAAGCGGGCGCAGTTCCTGTCGGTGCTGGAAAGCATGGCCAAGGCGTTGCCCCAAGCGGGCCGCGCGCCGGCCGCTGCCGCAGCACCAGCAACCGTTGCAACGCCGGTCACACCGGCGGTTGGCACCACACCACCCACCGCCGCCACTGCCCCGGCGGCGGCCGAACCTGCCGTCAAACTACCGATCCCGCTGCAACCCGACAGCCTGGGGGCCGATATCCTGGTCAGCGCCTCGGACCGGCTCTCCAGCCTGTCCATGCTGCTCGGCGACACTGCCCGCGCGGTCACCGACTTCCCGCTGTTCACGCGCTGGCTGACGCATCTCGCGTCCGATCCAGACGCGCGCGAGGAGGTGTTCACCACCAGTTGGAAGCTCGCGGTGGTGCTGGCGGCGGCACTGGGGATCGAGCGGTTCGCAGTCCGGCTGCTGCGCGGCTTCGCCGTCTCGCTGGCAGCCCGCGCCCCTGGCACGGACGGCACGCGGCTGCCGCCGTTGCTGGAGGGACTCGATGAAGCCGAGGCCGGCCAAACCGAACGTATGCGCCGCCGCCCATCGGCCATGACGCTGCTGCGGCGGCTGCCATTCGTCCTCGGCCGCTTCTTGCTCGACCTGCTGCCGATTCTGGGCTTCGCCGCCATCGGCTACGCGCTGCTTGGCACCAAACTCGGCAGCCCCAGCACCACGCGGCTGGTGATGCTGGCCGTGCTGAACGCCTACATCCTGTGCCGCGTCATCATCACCTTCACCCGCATGCTGGTCTCACCCGACACGCCCCGGCTGCGGATGCTGCATTTGCAGGATGACCAAGCCGCCTACATCGTCCGCTGGGTGCGGCGCATCGCCATCGTGGCGATCTTCGGCTACGCGCTGGCCGAGGTCGGGCTGCTGTTCGGGCTGTACAGGGTGGCGCACGACGCCATGCTGAAGCTGGTGGTGCTGTCGGTGCACATCATGCTGGTGGTTGTGGTGCTGCAACAGCGCCGTGCCGTCGCCGGGCTGATCCGCGCCAAGCGCGGCGCCACCGGGCCGATGGCCATGCTGCGCGGCCGGGCCGCCGCCGTTTGGCACATCGTCGCCATTTTCTACCTCGTGGCGCTGTGGCTGGTGTGGGCGTTCGACGTGCCGAACGGCTTTTCGCGGCTGGTGCGCGTGTTCATCGCCACCGTAGTCGTGCTGGGCTTGGCGCGCCTGCTCACGGTCGCCGCCAACACCGCGCTGGACCGCGCGCTGCACATCGACCCCGATCTGGCGATCCGCTTTCCAGGTCTGGAGGCGCAGGCCCGGCGCTATCACCCGATGGCCCGCACCACAGTCAGCGGCGTCATCGTCTCGGTGGCCACGGTGGTGCTGTTTCAGGCCTGGGGGCTGGACAGCCTGTCGTGGTTCGACACCGGGGCGCTGGGCGGACGGTTGGTCTCGGCGCTCGTCACTATCGGCCTCACGTTGCTGCTGTCGCTGGTGGCGTGGGAAGTGGCCAACGCGGCGGTGCAGCGGCACCTGACCAAGCTCACGCATGACTCGCAGGCCGCCCGCGCCGCCCGGCTGCGCACCCTGCTGCCGATGTTCCGCAGCGCGCTGCTCGTCTCGATCTGTTTGATCTCCGGCCTGACCATCCTGAGCGAGATCGGCGTCAACATCGCGCCGTTGCTGGCCGGCGCCGGCGTGGTCGGCATCGCCATCGGCTTCGGTTCGCAAAAACTGGTGCAGGACATCATCACCGGCCTGTTCCTGCTGCTGGAGAACACCATGCAGGTCGGCGATGTGGTCACGCTGGGCGGGCTGTCCGGCTCCGTGGAAAATCTGTCGATCCGCACCATCCGGCTGCGCGCGCTCGATGGCTCGGTGCACATCGTGCCGTTCAGCGCCGTGACCACGGTGACCAACATGACGCGCGATTACGGTTACGCGGTGATCGATATCGGCGTCGGCCTGAATGTCGATCCGGCGCTGACTGGCAAGATCGTGCGCGAGGTGGCCAACGCCATGCGCGAGGAACCCGGCTGGGCCACCGCGATCCGCGACGAGATCGAGATCATGGGCGTCGAGAAATTCGTCGACCTTGCGTACATCTTCCGCGCCCGGGTGATGACCCTGCCCGGCCAGCGCTGGGCGGTGGCGCGCGAGTTGAACCAACGGATCAAGCACCGCTTCGATGAACTGGCGATCGAAAGTCCGATCACCAGTTCGCGGGTGCTGGGCATGCCGACCATGCTGGTGCCGATGGTACGGCGGCCGGAGGATATGGTCTGACGGTCAGGCCAGCTTCGCCTCGATCACATCGATAATCTGCCCGGCCAAATCCGTCCCGTCGAACCGCGCCACTTCCTGCAATCCGGTGGGCGAGGTGACGTTGATTTCGGTCAGCCAGTCGCCGATCACGTCGATGCCGACGAAAATCAGGCCCTGCGCCTTCAACAGCGGGCCGATGGCGGCGCAAATCTCGCGGTCGCGCGCGGTCAGCCCGGCGGCTTCCGGGCGGCCGCCGACATGCATGTTGCTGCGCGCCTCGCCAGCCGCCGGAACCCGGTTGATCGCACCCGCCGGTTCGCCGTCGATCAGGATGATGCGCTTGTCGCCTTGGCGCACCGCCGGTTCGAACCGCTGGATCATCAGCGGCTCGCGGCTGCGGGCAAAGTGCATTTCCAGCAGCGCATTCAAATTCGGGTCGTCGTGGCGCATCAGGAACACGCCGGCGCCGCCGTTACCAAACAGCGGCTTCACCACAATGTCCTTGTGGGTGGCGCGGAAGCCCTTGATGGCGTCCACGTCCCAGGTGACCAGCGTCGGCGGCATCAGGTCCGGAAAATGCGTCACCAGCAGCTTTTCCGGCGCGTTGCGCACGCTGGCCGGGTTGTTCACCACCAGCGGGCCACCCTGGCCGTCGGCGCGGTGGATATGCTCCAGCATATGGGTCGCGGTGATATAGCCCATGTCGAACGGCGGGTCCTGGCGCATCAGGATGGCGTCCATGCCGCCAAGATCGACGATTTGCGGTGCGCCGAAGCGGTAATGGTCGCCGCGCACCCGCTGCACCGTCACCGGCCGCGCCACGGCGCGCAACCGCTGCTCGCGGATGGCGCCTTGCTTCTGCACGCCTTCGCTGAGGCTCAGGTGCCGCACCTCGTAATGCCATAGCGTGTGGCCGCGCGCCTGGGCGGCCAGCATGAGGGCGAAGCTGGAATCGCCGTCGATGTTGATGGTCTCGATCGGGTCCATCTGGACCGCAATTTTCAGCGTGCGCGACATGGCTCAGCCCCCAAGCTTCCGGGAGCGTTCTGTCCCTCAGTTCAGCCGCGAGCGCAACTCGTCCATGCTGGTCCGCACCCGCTCGGCAGCGCTGCCATGCGGTGCCAAATCGAGAAAATGCTGGAAACAGCGCAGCGCCGCCGCCACCTAGTCCAACCGCTGGTGTAGCAGCGCCGTCTCGCGCCACAACGCCGCCTCGTCCGGGGCGAAGCGCAGCATGTCCTGGGCGCAGGCCAGCGCGCCGTGCAGGTCGGCGGCGGCGAGGCGGCGGGATTTGATGTTGTTCTGCAACCGCAGCAGCACCGCCCGCGTGGGCATCGGGGCCAGCAAGCCGGGGCGCAGTTCCGCCTTCGGGCCCTCGAAGCGCTTCAGCATAGCCCGCAGGTCCCGCGCATCCAGGCTCTCGCCGCCGGCGAACACGTCCAGCACCGCCTGGGTGCGGGCACCTTCCAGTGCGATCAGAAAATGTCCGGGGAAGTCGATGCCGTGCCCGACCCAACCCGCCGCCTGGGCCGCGTGCAGCCACAGAATGCCAAGCGCCACTGGCAAGCCACGGCGGCGTTCGATCACCCGGATCAGATTGGCATTGGCCAGATCGTCATAGTGCTCGCTGTCGCCCGCATAGCCGAAGCGGGCGGTCAGCAACCCGGCCAGTCCCGCCGCCTGGGCCGCGAGGTCGCCGGGTTCGATGTCCTGCGCCAGCGACACCGCCGCGCGCGCCAGTTCGGACAGATGCGCCCGCGCCGCCTGCCAGTCGGCCTGCGGCGCGTCGATCCGGGCGAGCAGCAACGCTGTCTCGCCCAGATCGAGTTCGTCGCCGGGCAATTGCCCGGCCGCATCCAAAGCGTCGCGTGGCGAGATCAGGCGTCGTTTCCTTTCGCGTCCGCCGCCTCCGGCAAATACAGCGCCGAACCCTTCTCCTTGAAGGTCTGCTTCATCTGCTCCATGCCCGCCATCCGCTCGGCATCGGCCCGGATGTCCTGGGTGATCTTCATCGAGCAGAATTTCGGCCCGCACATCGAGCAGAAATGCGCCACCTTGTGCGCATCCTTCGGCAGCGTCTCGTCGTGGAACTGCCGCGCCGTGTCGGGGTCGAGACCGAGGTTGAACTGATCTTCCCAGCGGAACTCGAACCGCGCCCGGCTCACCGCGTCGTCACGCTCGGCGGCCCCCGGATGGCCCTTGGCCAAATCGGCGGCGTGGGCGGCGATCTTGTAGGTGATCACGCCGGTTTTCACGTCGTCGCGGTTGGGCAGGCCGAGATGTTCCTTCGGCGTCACGTAGCACAGCATCGCGGTGCCGTACCAGCCGATCATGGCGGCCCCGATGCCGGAGGTGATGTGGTCGTAGCCGGGTGCTATGTCGGTGGTCAGCGGGCCGAGGGTGTAGAACGGCGCCTCGCCGCACTCGCGCAACTGCTTGTCCATGTTCAGTTTGATCTTGTGCATCGGCACATGGCCGGGGCCTTCGATCATGACCTGGCAGCCCTTGTCCCACGCCACTTTGGTCAGTTCACCGAGCGTTTCCAGTTCGGCGAACTGGGCGCGGTCGTTGGCATCCGCGCCGCTGCCGGGGCGCAGCCCGTCGCCGAGCGAGAACGACACGTCGTATTTGCGCATGATCTCGCAAATCTCGTCGAAACGTTCATACAGGAAGCTTTCCCTGTGATGCGCCAAGCACCAGCGCGCCATGATCGAGCCGCCGCGCGAGACGATGCCGGTGACGCGCTTGGCGGTCAGCGGCACATAGGCGATGCGCACGCCGGCATGGATGGTGAAGTAGTCCACGCCCTGTTCGGCTTGCTCGATCAGCGTGTCCTTGAACACCTCCCAATCCAGCTTGTCCGGGTCGCCGCCGACCTTTTCCAGCGCCTGATAGATCGGCACCGTGCCGATCGGCACCGGCGCGTTGCGCAGAATCCAGCTACGGATGTTGTGGATGTTGCGCCCGGTGGACAGGTCCATCACCGTATCGCCGCCCCAGCGGATGGCCCACACCATCTTTTCCACTTCCTCGGCGGCCGAGGAGGTAACGGCGGAATTGCCGATATTGGCGTTGATCTTGACCAGGAAGTTGCGGCCGATGATCACCGGCTCCAACTCGGGGTGGTTGATGTTGGCCGGGATGATGGCGCGGCCGCGCGCGATTTCGGAGCGCACGAATTCCGGCGTGACGAACTCGGGGATTTCCGCGCCAAAACTCTCGCCGTCGGCCAGGGTGGCTGCGGCATTCGCGGCGGCCTGGGTGCGGCCGATGTTCTCGCGGTGCGCGACGTAGATCATTTCCTCGGTGACAATCCCGGCGCGGGCGAATTCGTATTGCGTGACCAACTGGCCCGGCTTGCCCGCCAGTACGCTGCGCGGCGCGGGGCACGGGGCCACCAACTTGTCGGCGGCGACAAAGCCGTTGTCCTCCGGCTTCACTTCGCGCGCGGCCACCGCCTCGAACCCGCGCCCAGCGATCCAGGGCACGCGCACCATGGGCGCACCGGCTTGCAGATCGATGCGCGCGTTATCGTCGGTATACGGTCCCGAGGTATCGTAGATGCGGAACGGCTTTTCGTTGGCGGTCGGGTGCAGGTCGATCTCGCGGAACGGCACCGCGATGTCGGGCCGCCCTTCCGGACTGCTGTAAATCTTCCGCGATCCGGCAACGGGGCCGGTGGTGACGGCGGCTGGTTTGGCCTGAACGTTCATGGGCGCATCCTCTCGCAGCGGGGCCGGGGAGGAACGGAACCATTGTCGCCTGAGCGGTTCCCGTCCCTACGCCGGTATCATCCGGATCAGGTTCAAAGGGTTACCGCGCCGCCGGTTGTCCGGCCTATCGGTGTCTCAGCCCGTTGTCAGGGCACCCCTCGGAGCGATGCACGGTGAGCCAGACGGCGCGCGGTGTCAACGTCAGCCGTTGGCAGCGTTGCGCCGGGTCGGCGGCTCAGCGCGCCAGCATTGGCCCCAGCGGCCGGCCGCCAAACAGATGCACATGGAAATGCGGCACTTCCTGGCCGCCGTGCTCACCCATATTGGCCAAAATCCGATAGCCCGGCTGATCCAGCTCCAAATGCCGCGCCACCGCGCCGACCGCGCGGAAGAAACCGGCCAGTTCATCCTCACTGGCACCAGCCGAGAAATCGGCGAACGACACGTAGCGGCCTTTCGGGATCACTAGCACATGCACCGGGGCTTGCGGGTTAATGTCGTGGAACGCCAGTGCGAACGCGTCGTCGTAGACGCGCTTGCACGGGATTTCGCCGCGCAGGATGCGGGCGAAAATGTTGTTGTCGTCGTACGGGCCGAGGCCAGGGACAGGCATGGGATGTCTCTCTCGCGCGGGTGACACGGAATGCGCCTGCGCCAAGCAATACCTCGCCGGATGGGCCGTGCAACCGGGGATCCGCGCCGCCGGGCAACGGGCGGCAGCCATGCGGCCACGCGTGGGACGCGGCGGTGCAACAGCGGCCGCCAGACTGCCATAAGCGGCGGCGCAGAAAGGGGTTTTGGCCATGCTGGTCGATGGGAAATGGTCTGCCACTTGGCAGCCGGTGCAGGCGACCGACGCCCAGGGCGGCTTCGTGCGCCAAATCTCCGTATTCAGGCACTGGGTGACGCCGGACGGCGCCCCCGGCCCGACCGGCGATGGCGGCTTCGCCGCCGAGGCTGGCCGCTACCATCTGTATGTCGCGCTGATCTGCCCGTGGGCCTCACGCACGCTCATCGCCCGCGCGCTGAAGCGGCTGGACTGCATCGCCGTCTCGGTGGTCGAACCGGCGCTGACCGATGCAGGCTGGCGATTTGGCGGCTACCCGGGATCGACCCCGGACACGGTCAATGGCGCCACCTACATGCACGAAATTTATACGTCGGCCGACCCGCACTACACCGGCCGCGCCACCGTGCCAGTGCTGTGGGACAAACAGCGGAACACCATCGTCAGCAACGAATCGGCCGACATCGTACGGATGTTCAATACAGGCTTCGGCGCGCTGGCCAGCGGTGCATTCGACCTGTATCCGGCCGATTTGCAGGCCGGGATCGACGCGCTGAACAACGCGATTTACCCGCGCCTGAACAACGGCGTGTATCGCGCCGGGTTCGCCACCACCCAGGAAGCCTACGACGCGGCATTCGACGACGTGTTCGGGATGCTCGATGAACTGGAAGTTCGCTGCGCTGAAGGCCCTTTCCTGTTCGGCGCGCGACTGACCGAGGCGGATGTGCGGCTCTTCGTCACACTGGTGCGCTTCGATGCCGCCTACCACGGCATTTTCAAATGCAACCTGCGCCGGCTGGCTGACTACCCCAACCTGTCGGCCTATCTTGCCCGCGTACTGGCGGTTCCGGGCGTGCGCGGCACGGTCAATATCGACCACATCAAACGTGGCTACTATTCGATCAAAACGCTGAATCCGAACGGCATCGTCCCCAAGGGACCCAACCTGCCCGGCCTCGATCCGGTTGTTCGGCCACGGAGCGCCCGATGAGCATGCCCGCCTTGGTCATTCTGCTGCATGGCGTCGGCAGCAGCGGGGCCGACCTCACCCTGCTCGCCGGATCGCTGCGCCAGTCGCTGCCACATGCCGATTTTGTCGCGCCGGACGCACCGCTGCCGTTCGACCACGGCCCCGGCCGGCAGTGGTTCAGCGTCACCGGCATCACCGAGACCAATCGCCCGCAGCGCATCGCCGCCGCACGGGCCGCATTCGACCGCACGTTGACCGCGATCATCGCAGCGCACGGCCTGGAAGCGCGTTTAGAGCAGGTCGCGCTGGTGGGCTTCTCGCAAGGCTCGATCATGGCGCTCGACGCGGTTGCCAGCGGGCGCTGGAAAATCGGCGCGGCGGTCGCATTTTCCGGCCGCCTGGCCTCGCCGCCGCCGCTGGCCCCGTCGTATGCCCCGTCGTTGGCCACCAAGCTTCTGCTGGTGCACGGCGCGGCCGATCCGGTGATTCCGCCGGCCGGCACCATACGCGCCGCCGATGTGCTGGAGAGCCTCGGCATGACCGTCACCCGGCACATATTCCCCGGCATCGGCCACACCATTTCGCCTGACGGGGCCGCGATGGCCGCGCGCTTTCTGGCTGCGGCACTGCCGGCGTGAGCCATCATCGCCGGCAATGGCCGCAGCAATCGCCGAGGCTCCAGACTGTACGGATGAATTAGGCATAGAAATACCGGAGCGCATCGGTGTTCGCCCGTGGCACGGCGCGCATGGTTGCGGCCGCCCGGCGTCGCCGTGCTTGTTGGGAATGCGCCCGTCCGCATGTGTGTTGAAAGTGCCAGCCGCCGCTGACGGTGACCCAGCCAGAGGCTGCGTCACCGCAGTGCAGACAGAAATGACGCTATCCACCGGCGATGTATTGTGGCACCGCACATTGCCAATCGCACGCTTCGATAACGCAATTTAATGACCGAACCTCGCTTCAATGCTACGCCGATATTTGTCGCTGGTGCCGTTCACAGCCGCATCATCGCCTCGCGACAATAGGGGAGTGACGGGTTAATACCAAATCTCGCGGGAGAGAACCCATGATCCATTGAATCGTCATCGCCTGGCTTGACCCGGCGATCCATGCCAACGCTCGGTGTTAGACGCGAGATGCTCTGTGCGGCGCCATGGATTGCCGGGTCAGGCCCGGCAACGACAATGAGTTTTGGTCAGCGAGATTTGGTATAATTCGTGCGCCGTTGGCATTCGTTCTGCACGGTTATCGCACGCGCTTCTGCCGGTCGATCTCGGATAAAAAATGAGAAAGTTAACATAAAAATGATACATTTCTGCCAAAGATTTCTCTCGCAATCGCTAACGGCGCGTGCAAAAAACAACCTACGGTAGTGCATGGTGATCAGATGCGTGTCCTTTTGGTGGAAGATGACCGGGTTGCGGCGCATGGCGTGGCCCTCGCCCTGAGATCGAATGGCGCCGTCGTCGACTCAGTGGATACCGGGGAGGAAGCGCTGGGCCTGGTGCGGCACTATGATTATGACATCGTCATGTTAGATCTTATGCTTCCCGATATGATGGGAGTGGATGTCGTACGCAAAATGCGGACTGGCCGGATCAGCGTTCCCATCATTATACTCTCCGAAGATGGCGAAATTCGCAGCAAGGTTCAACTGTTATCGTCAGGTGCTGACGACTATATGAATAAACCGGTTAGTTTTGTTGAACTGATCGAACGAATGCGCGCCGTGGTTCGGCGCAGCCGGGGAATTTCGGAATCGAGCATCATCATCGGCGGACTGGCGATAAATTTCTCCAGCAAACGGGTGACCGTAAATGGACTTGCTGTGCACTTGACTGGGAAGGAGTACGCGATACTTGAGCTATTAATGCTCCGCAAGGGATCGGTCTTAACGAAGGAAACATTCCTTGGGCATCTATATGGCGGAATGGATGAACCTGAGATCAAAATTATTGATGTTTTTATTTGCAAACTCAGAAGAAAACTGTCGTTGGCCGGATCTGCCGGCATAATCGAAACCGTATGGGGCCAAGGCTACACCATGCGCGAATGCCACAGTGATCTGGTTTCGTAGCTTCAAGCCACTGCAAACGCCACGCCTGTTGCCACCTAAAATCCATTGTGCCCTGCTGCCGGTCCTACCCTGCGGTAACGCTATCCGGCTGAGCTCACGCCGAGCCCAGTAGGCACGGGCCGCCTTCCCGCCGCGCGGGTCCGCGACTGCGCGCGCCGGCCCAATCATCATCGTATCTTTGGTGAGGTACCCGAGCGATCTGCGGCCACGTGCGGGAGCGCGCCAGCAGAGTTGCGCCGCCTGCCGACAATTTGTGGCCGGGGCCAGTCAGAATGGCCCGCAATGGCCTCGTTCGGGTCTGGCGGGCCGATACAGCGGCGCACGCCGTCCGCGTTGCTGTTGGCCGCGTTAGTCGCCCTGCCCACAGCTCCTATGCGCCCATCGCGGACCGGGAATTTTGTTGCCGTAAGTCTGGCCGATACGGTGGATGCAGCACTTATCCATGCCGTGCCCGCCGGTTCGTGCTGCCACTCGCCCCAAACCGCAGCGGTCAGCCCACCGTCGCTCTCTGGCGATGCACATCGTTGATGGGAATAGAAAATTCGGAATTGGTGGAGGGGGTTGGATTCGAACCAACGTAGGCTAAGCCAGCGGATTTACAGTCCGCCCCCTTTAGCCACTCGGGCACCCCTCCAGCCATCCAGACGCGCCGGAGGCCGCCAACTATCGCCAACTCTGGCGTCTGTCAACGAAGGCTGTACGGCGATGCATCGGCGTTTGTCGGCGGCGCTGCGCCGGGCTATACCCGGCGTCAAATGAAACCTCCGCATTCTCGCCGCCCCGGTTCCGCCGCTGGTGGCCCCGGCTCATCTGGCATTGGCCCCTCCGGCAAGGGACCCTCCGGCCGCCCCTATACCCCCCGTTCAGGCCAGCCGCCGCGCGATGCGCGCCCGGCGCGGCGCGACGGCGACCCGGCGCGGGAGCGCAGCGCTGACGAGCGCAGCAAT
>JANYDF010000015.1 GCA_025359905.1 Rhodospirillales bacterium | reverse complement strand
GCGCGGCGAACAGCGGCTGTGGCATCATGTGGCCAAGCCCAAGCTGACGATGCGCGGCTTTAGCGATGCGTTTCTCGATGCTTATCTGGAGCAGGAAGGCGAGGTGCTGCTTTCCTGTGTTGGCGCCTACCGTCTGGAAGCCGCCGGGCCGCATCTGTTCGATGCGGTCGAGGGCGAACACAGCGCCATCCTTGGTTTGCCGCTGCTGCCGCTGTTCGGGTTTCTGCGCCAGACCGGGGTTCTGACCGAATAGCGCCGCTAAGCCCCGCCAAGGCGCCGCAACACCGCGCGCAGCCTGGAAAACGCCAGCCAGAACGCCGCGTGGCCGGGCGCGTTGTCCGGCTTGCCGTTCACCAACGGCTCACCGCGCCGCAACACCGCGAGACGGTTTTCGAAACGGCCGCGTTGATTTTCGGCAAACGCGCCGGTCACGGCCAGGAATTGCTCCAATAATTCGGCGCCGATTTCCGCTTCGGTTTGTTCGTGACCCTCCAGGCTGAACAGCTTAAGTGCCCGGCAGTCCTCGCTGAGTGCCACCAGGACCTGCTGCAACTCCACCAGACGGTGCGCGATACGCCGCCTAGCTTCCTGCGCCTGTTCGTGGTGGGTGGTGCCGCTGATCATCGCGCCGCAGCATGGTGGCAGCCGGTAAAGCGTTCGCTAATCCTTACTCCTGCATCCTGCGTCCAGCGGCGCGGCGCAGACGCGGCTTGGCTTGGGTTGCGGTGGTGTCCAGCACCGCGTGCAGGGCGGCCACGGTTTCTGGCGGCAGTTTGGCGATGCTTTGCGCCAGCCGGTTGGCCAGCGCGGTTTGCTCGGGCGTCAGACCGGCGGTGTCCACCACCACGCGCGGATGCGATAATTTGGCCAGTTGCGCCAAACCTTCCGCCTCGTCCCAAATCAGCCCGAAGACGTCGCACACCTGATGCACCAAGCCGGAACTTGGCGCACCGCGCTTGCCGTGTTCCAGCGCCGACAAATAGGCCGAGGAAATTTGCAGGCGGCTGGCCAGTTGCGCCAGCGTCATGCCGTCGCGGGTCCGCAAGGCGCGCAGGCGGGCGCCGAACGGAGTCATTTTGGCTTACGCAGCAACAGCCGCACCGATCCTGTGTTGGCCGCGTGCGGGTGGCTGGCGGCCAGAACCATTGGCCGCAGCCCCGGCAGGTTCAGCCACATTGGGAACTCTCGCTTGATGACCCCGCCACCCTCGCCGCTGCCGCGCCCAGTGATGACTTCCACGCACCGCACGTGCTCGGCATGGGCGTGCGCCAGGAAAGCGTGCAACGCATGATAGGCGCGCTGCGCGGTGCGGCCGTGCAGGTCGAGCGTGCGTTGCGGAGCGAGTTTGCCGGAGCGGAACCGGTTCCAGGTGGCGTTGTCCAGGCCGCCCGGTTGCAACCCGACGGCGACCGGGATTGCCAGTGGCGAGGCGTGACGCACCGGCAGCGGCGGCGGTTGCACCTGGGGTGCAACCACGGGTGTGGCGCTTTCGGGCGCCGGTGGCAATTCCGGCAGGTCACGGCCGGGCAACAGCGATATCAGCCGGGCGTAGTGCGCCCAGTCGCTGCGATCCTGTTCGCTCAGCCGTTTGATGCGCGGGGCTCTTGCCATCCGGCCAGCCTTGCCACGCGGCGGCGCATCAGCCAAGCGCGGCGGGGTCGTCCTCGATCAAAATGATATGCAAGCGGCGCGGACCGTGCGCACCCAATTCCAACACCGATTCGATATCGGCGGACCGTGACGGGCCAGTGACCAGCATGACGTTGCGCGGCAGCATCCCGCCCGCCGGGGCGGCCAATTCGGCGCGCAGCAAGTCCCAGGCTTCCTCGTACGCCCCGACGATGCGGCTGGCGCGCAGCACGACGATCTCGGTTTCACTGAGGATATTGAGCGTGGTGGGCCGCTCGGCAGCGCTCGGCAGCATCAGCGTGCCGGTCTCGGCGATACCGGCGTAACCGTGCTGCAAGCTGACGGCGTCGCTGGCCTGGGCCCGGCCTTCGCGCAGCGCGATCAGCGGATGCTCGCCCCACGGCATCGCCTGCAACTCCGGATGTGGCGCGATGGCCAGCGCCGACGGCAGATTTTGTGCCGCGAGGTAGCGCGCCACCGCAGCCGGCACGGCGGCGGCATCCGCCACCCGCAGCACGGTGCCGAATTCCTTTTCCACGTTGCGCTGAAACAGCGCGATCTGCGCCGGGCGGGCGACCTTGCTGCGGGCCGGAATCGGGTGGCGCGGATGGCGTTCCAGACGCACCCGCAGCGCCAGGTCCTGATCGTAGGGCAACGGACCGCGCCGCAGGCCGCGGCGGATCGCGCCGAGAATGGCGTCCTTGCTCATACCCGCCCCGCGCGCTGCTCACGGGCGTAGCGGGTGAAGAACGTATCGCCCTCCGGGGCCGGCAGGTCACGGCCTTCCGTCCAGCTTGCAGCAAATGGCAAGCTGCTGAAGCGGCCTTTCTTGCGGCCGAGTTTACCCAACGTGCGGGCCATCAGGCGGGTCAGCAGCCGGTAGGCTTGCGGGCGTTGCGCGAACCAGCCCCATAACCGCAACCCGGCGCGGGTGGTGGCGGGCGACAAATGCCGCTCGAACTCACGCTCGCGCCAGTGCCGCATCATCTTGGGCAGCGGGATTTTCACCGGGCAGACGCTTTCGCATTTACCGCAGAACGTGCTGGCGTTCGGCAGATGCCCGGCTTGATCCACCCCGATCAGCCCCGGCGTCAGCACGCTGCCCATTGGGCCGGAATACACCCAGCCATAGCTGTGCCCGCCCACGGTGCCGTACACCGGGCAATGGTTCAGACAGGCGGCGCAGCGGATGCAGCGCAGCATGTCCTGAAACGCGGTGCCGATCATCGCACTGCGGCCATTGTCCAGCATTACCACGTGGTATTCGGCGGGACCGTCCAGATCGGCCGCGCGGCGCGGGCCGGTGGAGAACGTGGTGTAGACCGAAAAATCCTGCCCAGTGGCTGAGCGCGCCAGCAGCCGCAGCAGGCTGGTGCAATCTTCCAGCGTTGGGACGACTTTTTCGATGCTCGCCAGCGCGATATGCACGCGCGGCAGCGTTTGGGTCAGGTCACCATTGCCTTCGTTGGTGACGATGACGCTGCTGCCGGTCTCGGCGATCAGGAAATTCGCCCCGGTGATCCCGACATCGGCGGCCAGGAATTTCTCCCGCAGCCGCGTGCGCGCTTCGGTCAGGATATCGCGGCGCTCATGGAACACCCGGTCAGCGGGCAGGTCGGTGTGCGCCTTGCGGAAGCTGGCTTCCCAATCCTCGCGGTTCAGATGGAACGCGGGTGCGATGATGTGGCTCGGCGGCTCATCGCGCAGTTGCAGGATATATTCGCCGAGATCGGTTTCCACCGGCGCGATGCCGTGCGCTTCGAGGTGCTTGTTGATGCCAAGCTCCTCGCTGATCATCGACTTGCCCTTGGTCACGGTGCGGGCCCCGGCGTCCTGGCAAATTTTCAGTACCGCCGCCCGCGCCTCATCGGCATCGCTGCACCAGTGCACCTGGCCGCCGGCGCGCTCGACGTTGGCGGCGAAGGTTTCCAGGTAGAAGTCCAGATTGGCCAGCGTATGGTCTTTGATCTGCTTGCCGGTTTCCCGCAGCGCTTCGAATTCCGGCAGGGCTGCCACCGCCGCCGCGCGGCGTGCGGGGAACATCGGGCGGGTGCGCGCCATGGCCTTCTGCAGGCTGGCATCCGCCATCGCGCGGCGGGCGTTCTGCGGAAAGTTCGGACTGGTGGCGAGCATCGGGCACTCCGGTTGTGTGTTGTCAATCTAACCATCCGGTCAGGTTTCGCCAGGGCCGGACGGGCGGGGGAGCCTCTCGCTCATAATGTATTGCGCACAGCGCATAGGAGCTTTCCATTTTAGACGGTATTGGTATGGTGCGGCGCTGTTGGGACCCTGCTGCCACTTTCGGGGCGGCGGTCCTGCGTCACTGTATTGGAGACACCAACGATGATCCGCGCTTCGCTTCTCCCCGCCGCCGGGCTGCTGCTGCTGGCCGCCGCCGGCACCGCGCACGCCGATGGCAGCGGTTCCGCCACCCTGGATGCCGTCAAAGCGCGCGGGCAACTGGTGTGCGGCGTCGAAGGCAGCACCCCCGGCTTCTCGATCCCGGACAGCCAGGGCGTCTATCGCGGCCTGGATGTTGATGGCTGCAAGGCCGTCGCCGCCGCCATTCTCGGTGATTCCTCGAAGGTCAAATACGTCCCGCTGACCTCGACCAACCGCTTCACTGCGTTGCAGGCCGCCGAAATCGACGTGCTCATCCGCGAGACCACCTGGACGATGGGCCGCGAAGCCAGCCTGGGCGCCGAGTTCGCCGGCATCAACTTCTATGATGGCACTGGCTTCATCGTGAAAACTGCGCAGGGCATCAAGAGCGCCAAGGAATTGGACGGTGCGAGCGTTTGCGTGCAGCCGGGCACCAGCACTGAGCTCGCCATCGCCGACTATTTCCGTCAGGCCAAGCTGAAGTTCACCCCGATCCTGATCGACAACTATCCTGAGTTGCAAGCGGCGTTCATTTCCGGCCGCTGCGACGTGCTGTCCAACGACAGCTCGGCGCTGGCGACCTTCCGCGCCACCCAGGCCAAGCCGGCCGACTTCATGCTGCTGCCGGAAATCATCAGCAAGGAGCCGCTTGGCCCGATGGTCCGCAAGGGCGACGACAAGTGGTTCGACATCATCCGCTGGACCTACTTCGCGCAGTTGATCGCCGAGGAACATGGCCTGACCAGTGCGACCATCGACGCCGCTGCAACCTCGCAGGAGCCGGAAGTCCGCCGCTTCCTCGGGCTCGAAGGCGATCTCGGCAAGGCGCTCGGGCTCGACAACAAGTGGGCGTACAACGCGATCAAGCAGGTCGGCAACGCCGCCGAAATCTGGGATCGCAACATGACCCCGCTGGGCGTTCCCCGCGGCATCAACGCGCTGTGGAACAAGGGCGGCCTGATGTACGCGCCCCCGATGCGTTGATGGTCTAGCGCGCCGCCTATGGAGGGGGGCGGCGTCATCCGCCCCTCTCTTCGTTTTTATATTCGTTCGGCCCCGCCGGAGGCGTTGCATGTCTGGCACCACCGCAGACCCTCGTTTAGCCGCACCGCGTCTGGCGCCGCGCCGCCCGATCCGGCTGTCGTGGTCGGATGGCCGCTTCCGCAACATCGTCTATCAAATCCTGGTGCTGGCCGGCTTCGTGCTGGTGCTGCGCTACTTGGTCGGCAACACCATGATGAACCTGGAAGCGCGGCACATCGCCACTGGGTTCGGCTTCCTCGACAGCACCTCCGGCATGCCGCTGGGCGAAACCATCCTGCCGTACACCGCAGGCGTCAGCACCTATGGCCGGGCGCTGACCGACGGCGTGCTGAACACGCTGAAAGTCGCCGTCATCGGCGTGGTGCTGGCGACCGTTTTGGGCACGCTGATCGGCATTGCCCGGCTGTCGCCGAACTGGCTGCTGTCCAAGCTGGCGGCGATCTACGTGGAATTCCTGCGCGATATCCCGCTGCTGCTGCAATTGCTGTTCTGGTACGTGCTGTTGCAGGGCCTGCCTGCGCCGAAGAAGGCGATTTCGCTGTTCGGCGCGGTGTTTTTGTCCAATCGCGGTATCCGCATTCCGCAACTGAACTGGGAGGATGCGCATAGCTTCGCGCTGCTGGCCTGCGCCGTGGGCATTCTCGGCAGCGTGCTGTGGGCGAAGTACGCCAAGCGCCGCCAGGATGCCACCGGCATCCGCCCGCCGGTCTGGCCGGTGTCGCTGGCGCTGATCGTGGGCTTACCGGTGGTGGTGTGGGCGGTGCTGGGGGCACCATGGGATTGGGAACTGCCGGCACTGAAGGGCTTCAATTTCCAGGGCGGCGGCACGGTCACGCCGGAATACGCGGCGCTGCTGACCGGGCTGGTGATCTATACTGCGTCCTACATCGCCGAGATCGTCCGCTCCGGCATCCAGGCGGTGGCGCATGGTCAATGGGAAGCCGCCCAGGCGCTCGGCCTGCATCGCGGCAAGATTTTGCGGCTGGTCGTGCTGCCGCAGGCGCTGCGGGTGATCGTGCCGCCGATGACCAGCCAGTATTTGAACCTGACCAAGAATAGCTCGCTGGCGGTCGCCATCGGCTATCAGGACGTGGTTTCGGTGGCCAGTACCACGCTGAACCAGACCGGGCAGGCCATCGAGGGCATTACCATCATCATGGTGGTTTACCTCTCGATCAGCCTGTCGATTAGCCTGTTCATGAACTGGTACAACGCGCGCATCGCGCTGGTGGAGCGCTGAGCATGGCCGCGACCCACGTGGTGGCCGAGGGGCCGCCGGTCACCGCCGCCCGTGACCGCCCGCCCGCCGATCTGGTGGGCCCGGTGGCATGGCTGCGGCGCAACCTGTTCAATTCCTGGTGGTCGAGCGCCATCAGCATTCTGCTCGGCTATCTGCTGGTGCGCTGGGCCTGGGGCTTGATCGACTGGGCGTTCGTCAACGCCGTCTGGACGCTGCCCGCCACGGCCAACCCGCTCGATCTGGCCATGCCGTGCCGCAAGCTGGAGGGTGCGGGCGCCTGCTGGGCCATGGTGGGCGACAAGTGGCGCTTCATTTTGTTCGGGCGCTATCCGTACGACATGCAATGGCGCCCGGCGCTGTGCGTCGTGTTGTTCATCGCGCTGTACGGCGCCTCGGCGAACCGGCTGTTTTGGCGCAAGGAATTGCTGTGGATCTGGATCGCCACGCTCACGGTGATCGCCGTGCTGATGTGGGGCGGTGTGCTGGGCATGGGCTTCGTGCCGCAGGACCAGTGGGGCGGGCTGCCGATCACCTTGATATTGGCCACCTTCGGTTTGGCGTTCGCCTTCCCGCTGGCCGTCGCCGTAGCGCTCGGCCGCCGGTCTCGCGAGATGCCGGTGGTGCGTGTGCTATGCGTCGGCTACGTCGAACTGATCCGTGGCGTGCCGCTGATCAGCCTGCTGTTCATGGCCAGCGTGATGTTCCCGCTGTTCATGCCGGAAGGGCTGAACCCCGACAAACTGCTGCGCGCGCAGATCGCCATCATCCTGTTCGCCGCCGCTTATCTGGCCGAAGTGGTCCGCGCTGGGCTGCAGGCGCTGCCGAAGGGCCAATACGAGGCGGCTGACGCGCTTGGTCTGTCGTACTGGCAGAAAACCCGCACGATCATTCTGCCGCAGGCGCTGCGCATGGTGATCCCGCCGCTGGTCAATACCTTCATCGGGTTCTTCAAGGATACCAGCCTGGTGCTGATCATCGGCATCTTCGACCTGCTGACGGCGGGCAAGGTGGCGATGGCCGATCCGGTCTGGAGCGGGTTTTCCACCGAGATCTACATCGTGGTGGCGCTGATCTATTTCGGCTTCTGCTATGCCATGTCCAGTTACAGCCGGGGCCTGGAAAAGCAGTTTGGCAAGGCGAAGAACCGGTGATTTCTAAACCGTCATGGCCGGGCTTGACCCGGCCATCCATCGCGGCGGCAGAACCTGCTTGTAGGGCGTGCAGCCATGGACCACGGCGGCTGGGTTTATATCATGGCGAGCCAGCCGAACGGCACGCTCTACGTGGGTGTGACCAGCGACTTGGTACGCCGAGTATGGGAACATCGCGAAGGCATCATGGCCGGCTTCACTCAGCAATATGGCGTAAAAATACTGGTGTTCTTCGAACGGCACGACGAGATCCGCGCCGCCATACAGCGCGAGAAGAATATCAAGCACTGGTCGCGCGCCCGGAAGATTTCGCTGATCACCGCAGCGAATCCGGCATGGGCCGATCTTTATCCACAAATTGTGTGATTCGAGGCGGTTGGTCATTACCGTGCTTGACCCGCCAATTCAGCGCCAGACCAGACCCAGCGAGCAAATCCAATTTTCCTGCGGCGCGGCCATGGATGCCCGGGTCAAGCCCGGGCAAGACGAAAGCTGGTTGGTCTCATTGGCCTGAGACCTCAGCGCGAACGCGCCTGCCGGTATCGCTCGGTTGGACTGGCTGCCAGAACTCCTACTTCGAGGTCTTTCCATGAGCGACGCCCAACCCGCCATCGTGCTCGACAAGGTCAACAAGTGGTACGGCGCCATGCACGTGCTGCGCGACGTGTCGATGACGGTCGGCCAAGGCGAGCGCGTGGTGATCTGCGGCCCATCCGGCAGCGGCAAGTCCACCACCATTCGCTGCATCAACCGGCTGGAGGAACACCAGCAGGGCCGCATCGTCGTCGATGGCACCGAACTGACCACCGATACCCGCGCGCTGGACACCATCCGGCGCGAGGTCGGCATGGTGTTTCAGTCGTTCAACCTGTTTCCGCATCTGACGATTCTGGAAAACCTGACGCTGGCGCCGATCCAGGTGCGGAAAATGCCGAAGGCCGAGGCCGAGGATTTGGCCATGAGCTACCTGACGCGGGTGAAAATCCCCGAGCAAGCCAAGAAATACCCGCTGCAACTGTCGGGCGGCCAACAGCAGCGCGTGGCGATTGCCCGTGCGCTGTGCATGAAGCCGAAGATCATGCTGTTCGACGAACCGACCTCCGCACTCGACCCTGAGATGATCAAGGAAGTGCTGGATGTGATGGTCGGGCTGGCCGAGACCGGCATGACCATGATGTGCGTCACCCACGAAATGGGCTTCGCCCGGCAGGTGGCGAACCGCGTGGTATTCATGGATCGCGGCGAGATCGTCGAAAGCGGCACGCCGGGCGAGATGTTCGAGAGCCCGCGCACCGACCGGCTGAAGCTGTTCCTGTCGCAGATTCTGCGCGGCCACTGACGCGCCTGCGCTGACACCATGCGGGTGATCGGGCTGACCGGCGGCATCGGCATGGGCAAATCCACCGCCGCCGCCGCGTTTCGCCGCGCGCGGCTGCCGGTGTTCGATGCGGACGCCGAGGTGCATCGGCTGCAAGCGCCGGGCGGCGCGGCGCTGCCAGCCATCGGCGCCGCGTTTCCAGGGGTAGTTATACTTCATAATGGTTGCCGCGCGCTGGATAGAGCCGCATTGCGGGCGGCGGTGATCGGCGACGAGGCGGCGATGCGGCGATTGGAGGCGATTATGCACCCGCTGGTGCGCCGCCGCGAAAACGAATTCTTGGTCCAGGCCCGCCGCCGCCGCGCCCCGGCCGCCGTGCTGGATATACCGCTGCTGCTGGAAACCGGCGGGCAGCGCCGGGTCGATCAGGTGGTGGTGGTATCCGCGCCGCGCGCCGTACAGGAATATCGGGTGCGGCTGCGGCGGCGGATGACCGCCGCGCAAATTGCGGCCGTCATCGCGCGGCAGATGCCGGACCGCGAGAAGCGGCGGCGGGCCGATGTCGTGATACAAACCGGCTTGTCGCGGCACCACGCTCTGCGCCAATTGCGCCGCCTGATCCTCACCCTGCGCGCCTGACGGGATACCGATGAGCCGATCCGTTTTGTTCGACACCGAGACCACCGGCCTCGACCCCAACAAGGGCGACCGCATCATCGAAATCGCGGCGCTGGAACTGGTGCGCGAGATGCCGACGGGCAAGCAGTTTCACCGGCTGATCTACCCCGAGCGCGATATTCCCGAGGACGCCACGCGGATTCACGGCATCACGCTGGCGATGCTGGAGGGCAAGCCGCGCTTTCCTGCTATCGTCGACGAAATGCTGGAATTCTTCGGCGATGTGCCGCTGGTGGCGCATAACGCGCCGTTCGACTTCGGCTTCGTCAACGCCGAACTGAAGCGCGCCGGGCGGCCGCCGCTGAGCGTGGAACGGATGGTCGATACGCTGGCGCTGGCCAAGACGCGGTTCCCCGGCATGCCGAACAGCCTGGACGCACTGTGCCGCCGCTTCGGGATCGATCTGTCGGAGCGCACCAGCCACAACGCACTGCTCGATTGCCGGTTGCTGGCCGAGGTGTACGTCGAACTCACCGGCGGGCGTCAGCGCGGGCTCTCTTTAGCGGGGGATAATCCGCAGGCCGATCTGCCGGCGGTGGCCTACGCCGCTGCCGGCCCCCGCACGCCACGCTTGATGGTGGCGACCGAGGCCGAGCTTGCGGCGCATTTGGCGTTTACCGGCAAGTTGAAGGAGCCGGTTTGGGCTTTGGAGTGAGCACTTAAGGCCAGGGCCTGAGGCCCTGGATCCCAGGACTGCCTAGACGACGGCAGCGCCGACCTGGGCGCGGCGGCTCTGCCAGAGCGCCACGAAGTCGATCGGCTGCAACAGGACCGGCGGGAAGCCGCCGTCGCGGGTCACATCGGCCAGGATGTTGCGGGCGAACGGGAACAGGATGCGCGGGCACTCCACCAGCAGCAGCGGCTCCACCGCGTTGTCGGGCACGTTGTTCAGCGTGAAGATACCGGCGTACGACAGTTCAGCCAGGAACACGTTGGCGGCGGCGGCTTCGCCATTGGTGGCGCCGGTGTCATGCGCCTCGGCGCGGATCACCAGGGTGATCTCGAACACGCTCTGGCCTTCCTGGATGCGGCGGACCTGCACATCGAGGTTGATGTCCACGCGCGGGGTGGCGCGCAGCGTGGTGTAGATCAGCGGCGCGCCCGGCACCTCGAACGAGAGGTCCTTCACGTACTGGATATTGACCACCAGCGGCGGAACCGGGGCAGCCTGTTGGTTCTCGGTCTCGGACATTTCGCTCTCCATGCGCACGAACGTGCGGGCCGGTAGCATAGGCGGCCGATCCGCGAAAGCCGGGTCCCGAGTCAGGGGTGCCAGACGATCCGTTCGGGCGGCGCTTCGGTGGGGTCGCAGCGCATCCACTGGCCATTCATGGCGCTGGTGCCAGTCATTGCCAGAATGAATCCCCAATGGCTGACCACCAGCGTGTCCGACCAATCCGGCAGCGCCGCCATCTCGGCGCGGAACAGCGCCGCCCGGCCGACCACGCTTTCGGCCGGTTCCTCGACCAGCGGCCACCAGACTTCCTCGATAGTGGAGAAGTCGTGGGCCGGCCACGCCCACTGCAACTCGGTGCGCGCGGTGCCGATGTCGCACTTGAAGGCGTAGCGCTCGCGCACAATCGGGTTGATGAATACTGGCAGGCCGAGCCTCTGGGCGATGGGCGCCGCAGTTTGCAGGGCGCGGGTGTACGGGGAAGCGATGATGCGCTTCAGCCCTTCGCCGGCCAGCGCTTCTGCAGCACGTTCCGCCTGTTCATGGCCGAGCGGCGTCAAACGCGGATCGACGATGCCGGGGTCGCGGCGGGTGGCGGTGAAGGCGAGATTGAACTCGCTCTGGCCGTGGCGCATGAGAATCATGGCATTGGATTAGCCACGGACCGGCGGGCGGTGCAACTGCCGCGCTTCTGATACGACAGAAGGCGGGCGCCGTGTTGTGCGGGGCACAAGTCGCGCTTATGTGAGGCGCTGGTTGTTTATTGCGGCCTGTTGGAGTGCAAGCATGGGCGCTGGCAGTTTTCCCATCGACCTGGTTCTGTTCGCCATGATCGCGGGGTTCCTGGTTCTGCGCCTGCGCAGCATCCTGGGGCGGCGGCAGGGCTTCGAACGCCCCACGGAAACGCGCGGTCCGGCGGTGGCGGCGGCGCCGGTGATCGACGGCGTGGCCGAGCGCGTGGTGGCTCCCACCCGGAAATTGCCTGAACCGGAAAGCCCGGCCGGGCAGGTTTTGGCGAAAATGGCCACGATCGACCGGCAATTCCAACCGGCGCGCTTCCTCGACGGCGCCGAAGTCGCATTCCGCATGATCGTCACCGCCTTCGCGGCCGGCCATCGCGACACGCTGCGCCCATTGCTGTCGCACGACACATTCGCGGCCTTCGAAGCCGCCATCGCGGCGCGCGAGACGGCTGGCGAGGCGCAGCGCACCGAGGTGCGTTCGATAGAATCGGCCACCATCGAAGCAGCCGAACTGCACGGCACCCTCGCCGCGCTGACCGTGCGTATCGTCAGCGATCAGGTCAACATCACGACGGCCCGCGACGGCAGCGTCGTGTCGGGGACCGACGCGGTGACCGAAATCGCCGACGTATGGACGTTTGAGCGTGATTTGACCGCGTCCGATCCGGCGTGGCGGTTGGTGGCGGCGCGCAACGCATGAGGCGTCATCGCAGGCTGGCGCTGACGGGACTGGCGCTCACGGGACTGGCGGCGCTGGCGTTGGCTGGCTGCGAGTTACCCAAGCAGCAACAGGTTGCGGTTGGCGGACCGCCCGGCAAGCATCAGATGGCGTTGTCCGCAGTCGGTTTCGACAAATTGCCCGGCTGGCAGCAAGACCATCCGGCCGAGGCATTGCCGGTGTTCCTGGCCAATTGCCGGGCCATGGCCGCAGCCCCCGCCGAGCAGGCGCTGGGCGGCCAAGGCGAAGCGGCGGCGCGCGGTGGCAATGGTGCAGCGTGGCGGCCGGTGTGCGCGGCGGCGGCCAGCGTTCCCGCTGGCAATGACGGCGCGGCGCGGACGTTCTTCGAGACCAATTTTCAGCCCTATGCCGTCAGCGACAGCGGCGATGCGGCGGCGGCGCAGGGGCTGTACACCGGCTATTTCGACCCGGAAGTAACCGGCAACCGTTCGCCGGGCGGCACGTACCGCGTGGCGCTGCTCGGACGGCCGGGCGATCTGGTGCAGGTCGATCTGGGCGACTTCACCGACGATCTGAAAGGCCGCTCGATTTCCGGGCGGCTGCAAGACGGGCGGCTGCTGCCGTATTATGACCGGGCCCAGATCGAGGGCGGAGCCCTGGCGCGCCGCCGGTTGGAATTGCTGTGGCTGGCCGATCCCATCGACGCCTTCTTCCTGCAAATCCAAGGCTCCGGGCGCGTCGATCTGCCGGGCGGCAAGGTCGTTCGCGTCACCTATGCCGGGCAGAACGGCCGCCCCTATGTGCCGATCGGCCGGGTGCTGGCCGACCGTGGCGAAATCCCGCTCGATCAGGTCTCGCTGCAAAGCATCCGCGCGTGGCTGATGGCGCATCCGGCACAGGCCGCCGAGGTGATGAACCAGAACCCATCCTACGTGTTCTTCCGTGAAATCAACGAATTGCGGCCAGACCAGGGCCCGCCGGGCGCGCTCGGCGTGCCGCTCACGCCGGGCCGCTCGGTGGCGGTGGACCGTGCTTTCGTGCCGCTGGGGGCCCCGCTGTACATTGCCACCAACGATCCGCTGACGGGTGCCCCGCTGCAACGGCTGATGCTGGCGCAGGATTTGGGCGGCGCCATTCGTGGCCCGGTGCGGGCCGATATTTTCTTTGGCTGGGGCAAGGACGCCGAGGAACGCGCGGGCAAGATGCGTGGCCACGGCAGCGAATTTCTGTTGCTGCCGCGCGCCCCCGGCGTGCAGGCCTCGGCTGCGCCATGAGCGCTACGGTGAAACCCCGCGTCGGGCTGTTCGTGACCTGTTTGGTGGATATGTACCGCCCGTCGGTCGGCTTTGCCGCGCTTCGGCTGCTGGAACGGGCGGGATGTCAGGTGGAAGTACCGGCGGCGCAGACCTGCTGCGGCCAGCCCGCCTACAACAGCGGCGACCGCGCCACCGCGACACGGATCGCACGCGGCCTGCTCGAAACCTTCGCCGGGTTCGATTACGTGGTGGTGCCATCCGGCAGTTGCGGCGGCATGCTGCGCTCGCACTTGCCGCATCTGTTCGACGGCGACCCCAATCTGCGCGCCAAGGCCGACGCGCTGGGTGCCAAAACCTACGAATTGGTTAGTTTCCTGACCGACGTGATGGGTCTGCGCGGCGTGGACGCGGCGTTTTCCGGCAGCGTGACCTATCACGATAGCTGCTCCGGGCTGCGCGAACTCGGCGTGAAGGCGCAGCCGCGCGCGTTGCTGGCGACGGTGACCGGGCTGACCTTGACCGAAATGGCCGATCCGGAAGTGTGCTGCGGCTTCGGCGGCACGTTTTGCGTGAAATACCCGGAAATCTCGGTACGCATGGTCAGCGACAAGACCCGCGACATTGCGTCCACCGGGGCGGGAACGGTACTGGCGGGCGATATGGGTTGCCTGCTGAATTTGGCCGGGCGCTTGCAGCGCGAAGGAAGTGCGGTGCAGGTGCGGCACGTCGCCGAAGTGCTGGCGGGCGTGACCGGGCAGGTGGCCGGGATCGGCGAGCCGGGCGAGCGGCGTTAGGCCCGCCGCCGCCGCCCGCGCGAATCATGCTGCATATCGCCAAACTCTGCGTCGGAATCCGCGATCTCGATCACTTGCGCCAGGTGCAGCAGGTGCGCCTGGCGGCCGGGGAAGATCTGCGGCACTACACCCGCAATTTTCCCCGCCGTACCGCCGAGGTGCTGGACGGCGGCTCGCTGTACTGGGTGATTTCGGGAACGATGCTGGTTCGCCAGCGGCTGTTGGATATCGTTGAGGCAGCGTGGGACGACGGCAGCAAATGCGCGTCACTGGAGTTGGATCCGATGCTGGTGCCGCTTGAGGGCAGACCAACCAAGGCTTTCCAGGGCTGGCGCTATTTGGCGGCGGCGGATGCGCCGGCCGACCTGGGCCAGCAGGGCCCCGTTCGCGGCGCCGATGAATTGCCGCTGGCGCTACGGCGCGATTTGCAGGCGCTTGGGCTGCTGTAGGACGAATTGTTGCATTTTCTGAGATTTGATTGCAAATCTTCGTGTCCTGGTCCATAAGCCTTTCAGGCATCTAGAGGGCGTCTTTCTCAAAGCGCCTGAGGCCCTTGCACTCTGATCTGGAGACTAACCGATATGTTCTCCCGCCGCTCTTTGCTGGCAGCGATTGGCTTGGCGTTGCCGGGCGTGGCTGCCGCGACCGCCGCTGACGCCAAGTCGCCGCTGAAGCCGCATCACAAGGCGCATCACCCGGTGCACGCCGCGTCCAGCCACCTGCCGCGCCATCACCGCAAGCCCGCGCACCATGCTGCCGCCGCGTCCGCACTGCCGCCGGCGCATTTGCCGTCCGACACCTAGCCAGGAACTCCTGACGACGGGATTGTGGCAGGCGTTCCGGCGAAATGCCGGGCGGACGGGAAGCTGTGTCCCGGTGCCTGCATTGAGCCTGCTAGACGGGACGTTCTACCCTGTCTGGGATTGCACGCCGTATTTTCACCGGATCCATCTGCTCGCATGAGGCTGTCGCGCCTGATCGCTGCCCTGGCGGGCTATAGCTGCCGTCATGCGCCCCGCGTGCTGTTGGCTGCGGCGCTGCTTGCGGCGCTCGCGGGCTTGATTGCGTACGAGCGGCTGGGCGTCAGCACCGACACCGATGCGCTGTTCTCGGCCGCGTTGCCCTGGCGGCAGCGGCAGATCGCTTGGAACAAGGCGTTTCCGCAGTTCAACGATCTGCTGGTGGCCGTGGTCGATGCCGATGCGCCCGAGCAAGCCGAGGCGGCTGCCGCTGGCTTGGCGGCGGCGTTGGCGCAGGACGCGGCCCATTTCAGCGGCGTGCGGCGGCCCGACGCGTCGCCATATTTCGACCGCAACGGGCTGTTGTTCCTTGACACCAGGGAACTTGGCGATCTGCTCGACCGTACGATCGACGCGCAGCCGTTTCTGGGGCAACTCGCGGCCGATCCCAGCGCACGTGGGCTGTTCGCCGCGCTGAGCCTGCTGGCGATGGGGGTGGAGCGCGGCCAGGCCGATCTGACGGCGTTTGCCCCCGCGCTGCGGGCGTTTCATACCGCATTGTCCAGCGCGGCCGCCGGGCACGGCGGCGCGGCGCCGCTGTCGTGGGAAAACCTGTTGGCCGGGCCGCTGGTGGCCCAGGCTGGGCGGTATCGCTTCGTGCTGGCGCAACCGGCGCTCGACTACACCGCGCTGCAACCCGGCGAAGTGGCCACCAATGCCATGCGCGCCGCCATTGCCCGGCTGGAGTTCGTGCAAAGCGGTGCCGCGCATGTCCGCATCACCGGCGCGGTCGCACTGGCGGACGAGGAGTTCGCCACGGTCGCGCATGGCATGGCGGCGGGCACCATCGCCAGCGTGCTGCTGATCGCGCTGTGGCTGCTGCTGGCGCTGCGCTCCTGGCGGCTGATCGTGCCGATCCTGCTGACGCTGCTGCTCGGACTCAGCCTGACGGTCGGGTTCGCGGCGCTGGCGGTCGGCACGTTGAATTTGGTCTCGGTGGCGTTTGCGGTGTTGTTCGTCGGCATCGCGGTGGATTTTGCTATCCAATTCGCGGTGCGGTTTCGCCAAGCGTTGCGCATCGAGCCTGAGCGCATTGCGGCCCTCGAACTCACCGCATGGCACGCCGGGCCGGAAGTGCTGGTGGCGGCCGCCGCGACGGCCTGCGGTTTCCTGGCCTTCGTGCCGACCGCGTTTGCCGGTGTGGCGGAACTCGGCCTGATCGCCGGGGCTGGAATGGTGTTCGCGTTCTTGTGCACCATCCTGTTCCTGCCCGCCGCGCTGAAACTGTGCCAGCCGCGCCCAGAGCGCGCGGAGGTGGGCTTTGCGTTGGGCGACCCGGCGGAGCAACGTTTGGCGCGCGCTTGGCTGGCCGTGCTGGGCGGGTTCACGGTGCTGGCGCTGTCCGGGCTGGTGTTGCTGCCAAGCCTGCGCTTCGACGGCGACCCGCTGCACACGAAGGATCCGTCGACCGAAGCGATGCGCACGCTGGCTGATCTTGCCGCCTCGCCGCTGACCGATCCGTACAGCGTCGATATTCTCGCGGCCGATTTGGCGCAGGCCGACGCGTTGGCAGCCAAGCTGCGGGCTTTGCCACTGGCAGGCAGCGTGATGACGCTGACCAGTTTCGTGCCAGGGCAACAGGCGGAAAAGCTGGCGCTGGTTGCTGACGCCGCCGGGATTCTAGGCGCCACGCTGGCCGAGCGGGCCCCGGCCGCCCCGGTGACGCCCGCCGATCTGCGGCTGGCCGCGAGTTCGGCGCTGCGTCAGATGGAACGCGCGTTGCCCAAACTGGCCAAGGACGATCCGCTCGTTGACATTGCCGCCGATCTACGCGCCTTGGCGGCAGCGTCCGAACCGGCACTCATGGCAGCCAACGCGGCGCTGACCCGGTTCCTGCCGGCGCAAATTCACCGCTTGCGGCTGGCGTTGGACGCGCGGCCGGTGGCGGATTCCGATCTGCCACCCGAGATTTCCCGCGACTGGCGTCTGCCCGATGGGCGGGCCCGGATTCAGGTGATCGGCAGTGCTGTGGCGCGGGGCAGCGAGGGATTGCGCGCGTTGGTGGCGCAAGTGCGCGGTGTTGCGCCCGATGCGGCCGGCTCGGCGGTGGCCATCGTGGAGTCGGCTTCCACCGTCGTTGGCGCGTTCCGCACGGCGGCGATTTTTGCCCTGCTTGCCATTGGGGCGATCCTGGCGCTGGCGTTGCGCCGGGTGCTGGATGTGGCGCTCGTGCTGCTGCCGCTGCTGGTCTCGGCACTGCTCACGGTTCTGCTGACCAAGATCCTCGGCATCGCGCTGAACTTCGCCAATATCATCGCATTGCCGCTACTGCTCGGCGTCGGCGTGTCGTTCAACGTGTATTTCGTCATGGGCTGGCGGGCCGGGGCGCGGCGCTTTCTGGGCACCGCGACAGCCCGCGCGGTGGTGTTTTCCGCGCTGACCACGGCGACCGCGTTCGGCTCGCTGGCGCTGTCGGGGCATCCGGGCACGGCCAGCATGGGCTGGCTGCTGCTGCTCAGCCTGGGCTGCACGCTGGCGGCGACGCTCGGCTTGATGCCCGTGGTGCTGCGCGCGCCGTTGCTTATCCGGCTGCGCGGGCCGGTGACGCCAACGCCGCGAGGGCAGCACGAACGCGTGGGCTGAGCAGAGCGGCGAGTTCGCCGGTGTGCTCGTAGCCCGGCATCAGCGATTGCAGCAGTTCGTCGCGCCGCGCGGCGGGGTGGAAGTACAGCTCCACATCGCCGTCCGGCAGATTGGCCAGCAGTTGCAGCACATGGGCTTCGGTCATGTGACCGCTGAAAGCGATGCCGAACACAGCGCCGGTGGTGGCCATGCCGGCGGCCTCGGCCTGACGGCGGAACCGCTTGGTCCAGCGATACAGCGCCCGGCCGCCGAAGCTCGGTTTCACCCCGCACTTGCGCAGCACGCGCGGCGGCTCGGCTGGCACCCGCACACGGCGCAAATCGTGTTGCGCCCCAGCTTCCAGCAGCAGCCGCCCCACAGTGGGGTGCAACTGCATGTGCTTATGCGCGTCGGCATGATCGAGCCGCAGGCCGGTGGCGGCGAAGGCGGCGAACTGGGCGCGGATTTCGGCGGCCAGTTGCTTTCGAATGCTGGGCACGAACGCGTATTCCAGCGCCAGGGCGCGCTGGTCGGCATGAAACCAGCCGCGTTCGTCCACCAAGTCGGGAATTTCGGCGGCGGGCAGCAGGGCGGGGCCGTCGACCGCAACGACGTGCAGGCCGACGCGCAGCGTGCGCAGCCGCCGGGCGCGCTGCACAGCGTCGAATGCGGCCGGGCCTGCCACCATGAGGCTGGCATGGGTCAGCACGCCGTCGCGGTGGGCCCGTTCGATGCCCTCATTGACCGCTTCGGACAGCCCGAAATCGTCGCCGGTGATGGTGATGGAGCGAGTCATGCCGATGCGTGAAAAAAAATGAACCGTTGTGGCTGCTTATGCTGCATTGCGCTCGCGTAGAAACTGAAAAAACTCAACGCCCTCGCGCAGCCGCCGCTTCATCATCTGCGGGCTGCGCACCATCTCGCCGACGATGGCGGCGATCTTCGGAGCACGGAAGTAGAACCGGCGGTAGAACGTCTCCACGCTGTCGAAAATCTCGGTATGCGACAGATGCGGGTAGTGCAGCGGGGCCATCTGCACGCCGTGCTCATCGACCATCTCGGCATGCGCTTCGTCGAGCCAGCCGTTTTCCACTGCCTGTTTGTGCAAGAAGGTGCCGGGGTACGGCGCGGCCAGCGAGACTTGCAGTGTGTGCGGGTTGATCTCGGTAGCGAAGCGGATGGTTTCCTCGATGGTCTGCTTGGTCTCGCCGGGCAGGCCGAGGATGAACGTGCCGTGGATCTTGATGCCGAGCTCGTGGCAATCGCGGGTGAACTGCTTCGCCACCTCGATCAGCATGCCCTTCTTGATGTTGTGCAAAACCTGCTGGTTGCCACTTTCGTAGCCGACCAGTAGCAGCCGCAACCCATTGTCGCGCAGCACCTTCAATGTTTCCCGTGGAACATTGGCCTTGGCGTTGCAGCTCCAGGTCACGCCGAGCTTGCCCAGTTCACGGGCGATGGCTTCGGCGCGCGGCAGGTTGTCGGTGAAGGTGTCGTCGTCGAAGAAGAACTCCCGCACCTGCGGGAAATACGCTTTGGCCAGGCGGATTTCTTCGGCCACATGGCCGGGTGAGCGGACCCGGTAGCGATGCCCGCCGACCGTCTGCGGCCACAGGCAGAAGGTGCAACGGCTCTTGCAGCCCCGGCCGGTGTAGAGCGACACGTACGGGTGCATCAGGTAGCCGATGAAATAGTCCTCGATCCGCAGGTCGCGCTTGTAGACCTCGGTGACGAACGGCAGTTGGTCCATGTCTTCGAGAACGGCGCGGTCTTTGTTGTGGATGATCGCGCCGTCGCGGTTGCGGTAGCTGATGCCGTCCACAGCCGCCCAATCGCGGCCCTCGGCGATTTCCTTGATGGTGAAGTCGAATTCGTTGCGTGCCACGAAGTCGATCGGCGCACCCTTCAGCAGGCTTTCGTCCGGCTGCACCGCCACTTTGGCGCCGACGAAGCCGATTTTGAGCGCCGGGTTGTCGCGCTTCAACGCCTCAGCCACTTCCACGTCGGAGGCGAACGAAGGCGTCGAGGTGTGGATGATGCACAAGTCGCGCCCGCGCGCTTCGGCCAGCACCGCCTGTAGGCTGGTCCGCCCCGGCGGTGCGTCGATCAGTTTGCTGCCCGGCACCAGCGCGGCGGGTTGCGCCAGCCACGTAGGATACCAGAAGCTGCGAATTTCCCGCTTGGCCTGATAGCGCGAACCGGCCCCGCCATCGAACCCGTCGAACGACGGCGGATGCAGGAACAAGGTATTCATCATGCCTTTATGCTCCTGTTCGGGCCGCCTGGTCACGGTCCGGGCGGCGGGCTCGCCATAGCATATCCCGCGCGCATTTTGCGCCCGCGCCATTCCACGCGGTCGCTGGCATAGCTCGCGGCCATCAGCGCCACGGACATAAGGTCGCGCAGTGGTAGCAACCAGATGGGCGTTCGAACATGTGAACCGCCCGTCAACGGGCCGAGTGCGCTGTCGATGGCGACCGCGCTGGTGGCGCGCAGCGTCCAAATGAGGCCAAGGGCGGCGATTGCCCAGAATGTGCCGCGCGATAGCGTCACGGCGAGCAAGGCCCAGGCCAGCGGGTATTGCACGACGGAGGCGGCAAACGGCAGCGGCGCCAGCATGCGCACCGTGCGGGCCCAGCGCAGTTCGTGCCGCCACAGCGCCGCAAATCGGGCTTCCGGCACCGTGGTGGCGGGCACCGTCGCGGCTAGGCGCACCGTCAGACCTTGGGCGCGCACCAACTGGCCCAGCATGTTGTCGTCGGCCAGATGCGGCAGCAGCGCCGCGAAGCCGCCGATGGCATCCAGTGTGCCGCGCCGCAGCGCCATCGTGGCGCCGAGGCAATCCTGCCGGCCAAGTGCGCGGGCCAGTAGCGCGCCGGGCAGGAAGCCGTGGGTAATGGCGGTGGCCCCGAGCGCCGCGACCGGTGAGCCATTGCCGGGCAGGCCGCGGTACAGCGTGGTGACGAGGCCGGTTCCTGGTTCGGCCAGGGCTGCGGCGATGTGGCGCAGATAGTCCGGGGCGGCGTGGATGTCGCTGTCGGCGATCACCAGCACGTCGTGTTTGGCGTGCGGCAACATGTTGATCAGGTTGGCGACTTTGCGGTTCGGGCCGTCGGCGGTGTCGTCCAGCAGCACCATCGCGTCGCAGCCGGGAAACTTCGCCCGCACGCGCTCCGCGACCGGGCGCGCCGTGTCGGCGGGGTTCTGCACGCCGAAGATCACCTGGAATTGTGGGTAGTCCTGCTGGCAGATACTGGACAGCGCGCGGTCCAACAGAGGCTCGTCGCCATAGACCGGCTTCAGCACGGTGATGCCGGACAGGCTGGACGGCAGGTTGGCCGGGACGGCGCCTGGCCGCTGGCGGAACCGCCGCACCGCCCAGACGCCCGCCAAAGCCTGCGCGCCGCCGATCAGCGCGATGGCGATGGCCACCCAGGCAATCGCCTGCATCGGCGTCCCGCCTATTGTTTGCCGCCGGCTTCGAGCGCCGCGATCTTGGCCTGCAACGAGGCGATCAGCGGCGCCGGGTCGCCGCTAGCCAGCAATGCCCGGAAATCCGAGCGCTGGATCGCCACCCGGCTGATCGAGCCGTCGAGCAGCACATCGACGGCGCGCCAGCCATTCGGCGTTTGCCGCATCTGATAGTCGATCTGCGCCGTGTCGCCGGTGCGCGGCACGATGCGGGTTTGCACGATCTGGTCCGCCCCGGCCGGGCGCAACTCCGGCAGAATTTCGAATCGCTCGCCGTCAAAGCCGTCGAAATTGGCCGCGTAGCTGGCCACCGTGTAGTGGGTGAAAACGTCAAGCAGGGCAGCTTGCTGTGCGGGCGAGAAAGCGGACCAGCGTGGCCCGGCCGAAGCGCGCAGGATTTGTCCCAGGTCGAAGGCTGCCGCCACGGCTGGCGCGATCAGCTTGACCCGTCCGGCAAATGGCGTGGTGGCGGCGGCCTGCATGGTTTGCAGCAGCGCGGCATTGAGTTGCTGGATCGGCGCGGTGGGGCCGTCTGTCTGCGCCACAGCAGAGCCGGGCAGCGCGCCGGGCAAGAGCGCACCCATCAGGCAGGCTAGGACAGCGCGGCGCGGCAAGCTCCGGTTCATGCGAAGCCATCCTGCCGTGCGCATTGGCCTGCCTTAGTCCGCCGCCCGCAGGCTGAGCGAGCCGTCTGCCTCTGCCACGATGGCTTGCACTCGCTGCTCGGCCTCGGCCAGTTTCGCCTCGCAATGCCGGCGCAGTTTGGCGCCGCGTTCATATCCGGTGATGGCGTCTTCCAGCCGCAACTGGCCGCCTTCGAGCCCGCGCACGATCTTTTCCAGTTCGGCCAGCGCGTCCTCGAACGCCATCGCCACGACGTCGCGTTCGGCCGGGTGGGGGGCGGGCGTGGGGGCAGCACTCATGGCGGTCTCCTGCGGCAGCATGTCGGGCGCGGTCTTGCTCCGGCGGCGCGACGGGCCGGGGCTCGGCGCTTCGGGCCCGGTGCTGGGCTCGGTCATGCTTGCATCAACGTGCGAACATGCAACGCAACCGAGGCCGCCAGTGCGTCGAGGTCGTAGCCGCCCTCCAGCACGGATACCAGCCTGCCGCCGCAATGCCGCTTGGCGATTTCCAGCAGTTGCAGCGTGATCCAGCCGAAATCGGCAGTTTCCAGACGCAGTTGCGCCAGCGGATCGGCCTTGTGCGCGTCGAACCCTGCCGAGACGATCAGCAGATCCGGCGCGAAACGGTCCAGCGCGGGCAGCACGATATCGGCCCAGGCGGCACGGAACTGCGCGCCGGTGGCGCCGGGCGGTAGCGGCGCATTGACCACGTTGTCCGCGACGCCGGTTTCAGTGTCCGAACCGGTGCCGGGGTAGCAGGGGAATTGGTGCGAGGAGCCGTAGAACAAAGTTGGGTCGGCGAAGAACACATCCTGCGTGCCGTTGCCGTGGTGCACGTCGAAATCCACCACCGCGACCCGCGCCAGCCCCCAGCGCGCCTGGGCGTGCCGGGCGGCGACGGCGGCGTTGGAAAAGAAGCAGAAGCCCATCGCCAGATCGCGCTCGGCGTGGTGGCCGGGCGGGCGCACGGCGGCGAAGGCCCGCAGCGCCCAACCTTCCATCACCGCATCCACGGCATGAATTGCCCCGCCGGCTGCGCGCAATGCCGCCTCGGCGCTGCCGGCGCTCATCAGCGTGTCGGCGTCCAGCGGCACGCTTTCGCCGGGTTCAGGGCGGATCGCCAGGATGGAATGGATAAACTTTTCGGGATGCACCAGGGCCAATTGGCCGACGGTGGCGCGCGGCGCTTCCTCGCGCAGCAGCGGCAAAAACTCCTCGCCTTCCAGCGCGCGCAGCACCACGCGCAGCCGGTCGGCGCATTCCGGATGCCATGCGCCGGTGTCGTGTTCCAAACAGGCCGGATGGGTGATCAAAGCCACGCTCACGGCGCTATTCCTTGCGGCGAATCAAAAAAGAGTAGGTCCCGGCTTCTTCGCTCCAGGCCAGCAATGCGTGCCCGGTCTCCCGGCAATAGGCTTGGAAGTCGGAAATCGCGGCGCGGTCGGTGGCCACCACGCGCAGCCGCGCGCCGCCCGGCATGGTGCGCAGCGCCCGATTGGCCCGTAGCACCGGCAGCGGGCAACTCATGCCCTTCACGTCCAGCAGCGTTTCGCTCATGCTTCGTCCTCGCCAGACGCAAGTGTGGTGCGTCGCGGCTAGTCACGCAACGTGCCTTGAGCTAGGCGGGCGCGCCCGGCAGAGTGTGGACCCATGAGCCAAGATCAGACCTCGCACTACGACATCCGCTTCGGCATCGACCTCGGCGGCACCAAGATCGAGTTTGTCGCTCTGGCGTCGGATGGCAGTCTGGTGCATCGCAAGCGCATCCCCACGCCGCGCGACTACAATGCCACCATCGAGGGCATCGCGGGGCTGGTGGAGGAAGCGGAGCAGACGCTCGGTTTGCGCGGCAGCCTGGGCATCGGCATTCCGGGCGTGATCAGCCCGACCAGCGGATTGGTGAAGAACTCCAACTCCATCGCGCTGAACGGGCATTTCTTCGACAAGGACATCTCCGCCCGGCTCGGCCGCGAAGTGCGCGTCGGCAACGACGCCAATTGCTTCGCGCTCAGTGAGGCGTCGGACGGCGCCGGCGTCGGCTACCGCGTGGTGTTCGGCGTGATTGTCGGCACCGGCTGCGGCGGCGGCATTGTAGTGGACGGCCAGCTAATCGAGGGTCCGAACCGGGTGGCTGGCGAGTGGGGCCATGTGCCGCTGCCTTGGCCGAGCCATGAGGAAATCCCCGGCCCGAAATGCTGGTGCGGCCAGAACGGCTGCCTGGAATTGTTCATCGCGGGGCCCGCGCTGGCGAAGCTGTACGGCGGGCCGGATGCGCGCGACGCGCACGGCATTCCGGCGCTGGCCGCCGCAGGCGACGCCAAGGCGCAGGCGGCGCTGGATTTGCACGCCGACCGCATGGGCCGCGGCCTGTCGGTGATCGTCAACACGCTCGACCCGGACGTGATCGTGCTGGGCGGCGGGCTGTCCAACATGGAGCATCTCTACACGGCGCTGCCCAAGGTGATGAAAACCCGCGTGTTTTCGGATTTCGTCACCACGCCCATCGTCAAGAACACGCATGGCGATTCGTCCGGCGTGCGCGGGGCGGCGTGGCTGTGGCCGTTGCCGCCGAAAAAGTAAGCGCGGGGTAAGTGCCGGCGCTCTGCCGCGATTGCGGAGCCGATCCGGGCGATGCCCGGACCTGCCCGGTCTGCGGGCGGAGCCGGATCGTGCGCCATCCGCAGCTTTATGCGCTGCACATCGCCCACGTCGACTGCGATGCGTTCTATGCCAGCGTGGAAAAGCGCGACCGTCCGGAACTGGCGGCGCGGCCGGTGATTGTCGGCGGGGGCGTGCGTGGCGTGGTGTCGGCGGCTTGCTACATCGCCCGTCTGTCTGGCGTGCGCAGTGCGATGCCGATGTTCAAGGCGCTGGCCGCCTGCCCCGACGCGGTGGTGATCAAGCCGGATTTCGCCAAATACGTCGCGGCGTCGCGGCAAATCCGTGCGCTGATGAACACGCTGACGCCGCTGGTGCAGCCGCTGTCGATTGACGAGGCGGTGCTGGATTTGTCGGGCACCGAGGCGCTGCATCGCGCCCCGCCCGCCGTCGCGTTGGCGCGCTTTGCGTTGGCGGTGGAGCGCGAGGCGGGCGTGACCATTTCGGTCGGTCTGGCGCCGAACCGGCTGCTGGCCAAAATTGCCGCCGGACGCGACAAGCCGCGCGGCTTCTGCGTGATCGGCGGCGAGGCGCGGGCGTTGCTGGCGCCGGAATCGGTGCGGCTGCTGCCGGGCATCGGCCCGGCCTTTGCGCGCAAGCTGGAATCGCTCGGTATCACCAAACTGGCGCATTTGCAGGCGCTGGACGAACGCGAGGCGCTCCGGCGGCTGGGCGAGGATGGCCCGGCCCTGGTGCGCCGGGCGCGCGGCGAGGATTCGCGCATTGTCGATCCGGGGCGCGAAACCAAGTCGGTGAGTGCGGAGACCACGTTCGATACCGATCTGTCGCGGCGCGAGGATCTGGAGCGGCATTTGTGGCGGCTGTCGGAAAAGCTGGCGCGGCGGCTGCGCGAGGCCGATTTGGCCGCCGCCGGACTGACGCTGAAACTGAAAACCAGCCGTTTCGCCAGCCGAACCCGCGCGCAACGCCTGTCCAGCCCGTCGCGGCTGCCGGATACGCTGTTCGAGACGGCGCGGGCGCTGCTGGCGCGTGAGACCGATGGCACGGCCTACCGGCTGATCGGCATCGGCGCGCAACCGCTGGCGCCGGGCAGCGACGCCGATTTGCCCGATCTGGCGGACCCGCTGCGGCCGAAGCGCGCGGCGGCGCAGGCGGCAATCGACGCGCTGCGCGCCAAATTCGGCGGCGATGCGATTGGCAAAGGGCGCGGCTTTCCCGGCCGCCGCGACAAATGTTAGCTTTCCGCCGCGATGCCGCTTGCCGGGTCGCCGTAGCGGAGGATGGCCATGAGGACTGCAACCGCCTCGCCTGCGGGCAATAGCTTGACCGCGCTGACACCCAGCCAGAAGCGGTTCTTCGGCGAGAACGGCTATGTGATTCTTCAGGGCTTTTTCGACGCTGACCGGGTGGCCGAGGCCAAAGCGCGCATCGGCGCGCTGTGGGAGGACCGTTCGCCGTCCAATCCGCTGGTGATCGATTATCAAGGGCCGGATGCCGCAACGCGGGCGCATCTGCGCGACACCGATCCATCGGTGCGTGGCCAGCCCTACAAGTTGAACGACGTGCATCTGGCCGATCCGGTCTTGCAGAATCTGGCGCTCGACCCGCGTTTGGTGGCGATCCTGGGCGACGTGCTGTCGGGTACCCCGCTGGCTTGCAACACGCTGCTGATGGAGCGCGGCAGCCAGCAAGGTGCCCATTTCGATACGTTCTACATGCCGTCGCCGACCCCGAACATGATGTGCGCAAGCTGGATCGCGCTCGATCCGGTGAGCGAGGACAATGGCCCGCTGTTCTATTACCCACGTTCGCATGTGATCCCGCCGTTCCGGTTTTCTTCCGGCGGGCTGCACGCCATCGGCGAGGAAATGCCGGAGGCCAACGCGCATCTGGCGCGCATCATCGCCGAGTATGGCTTGCAGGAGGAGCGATTCTACCCGCAGCCCGGCGACGTGTTGATCTGGCACGCGCAATTGCTGCACGGCGGCAGCCCGATCAACGATCTGCGCCAGACCCGGACATCGCTGGTGACACACTACTGGACAACGCTGGATTTCCCCGATCCGGCAAGCTGGATCGAACTCAGCCCTGGCCGGGTGATGCTGCGGCGCGGACATCAGCACGTGGCCAAGGCGTCAGACCCGGCGGATGTCGATGCGTTCGTGCGCGGGTTGCGCACGCCGCGTAAGTACCTTGCGGACGTGCCGGCCGATTTCGATCCGCACGCCTACCTGCTGCACAACATGGACGTGTTCCGCAACTGCATGGACCCGTACCTGCATTACGTGCTGCACGGGCGCGGCGAGGGCCGGAAGTGGTAGGCTTCAGCAGCCGGACGGCAGCAGTTTGAACTCGGCGAGTTTGCCGGCCATCACGAAGTCGCCGAAATTCATGCTGAGGTCGTCGGCCACGCCGTTGTCCCAGTAGCGCATCGAGACTTCGTAGTCGGGCTGCTGGTGCTCGGCGCCACGGTCGAAAAACGCGATGTGGAATTTGCCGCTGGCGAGCGGCTTCAATTCCTCCTGGTCGCCGGCGGGCGCACTGCTCCAGCCGGAAATGACGATGGAACTGTCCTGCGCGCCGTCGGCCGAGGTGCCGTCGAACAGCGGCACGGCCATGAATTTCTTGCCCTCGGCGGCGGCTTTCAGAAGCAGGATGGTGTGCTGCATGGGCAGCAAGGTGCCCTCCGGCAAGTCCTTGGTCTTGTCGTCGGGGGTGCTGTAATGCGCTTGGCCGCCGCGACCGTTGGCCCCCAGCGCCGCATCGCCGGCCAAATCGCTGGTCACGGCATCGTCGGTGGTTTGGCGCATGCGGAAGCGTAGCTTCAGGCCGTCCTTGCTCTCCCAGGTCGTGTAGTCGGACAGCATCTGCACATCCTGGCCATCATGGTTGGTGATGGTCATCTTCAGCCGCTGGCGGGTGGCCCAACCATCGCAAGCGTCCTGCACTTCGTACGCCATCGTGCCGGACGCAGCGCTGATATCGCCGCCATGCGTGGTATCCAGCGTCAGCGTGTAGATGGCCCGATGTCCGGCGAGCTCAGCCGCGTTCGCCGCCCCGCTGGCAAGCAGGCTGAGGCAGGCGGCGGCCGCAACGGCCAGACGGCGCAAGGTCATGCAACAACTCTCCGTGGACACGAACGCAACATAGGAACGCCTCTGGTATCGCGCCAGCAGGGGGTTGGCGCCAGCAGGCGTGCCGGTTCAGCAGCGCCACCCCGCCACCCCGCCACCCCGCCACGCAGGCGCTGGCGCTGGCGCGGCGGCGGTCACGCAGCGCCAGCACAGTTGCTGGGCGGCACCAGAGTTCCGGCGACCAAACGGCGCCCGAAATTCGGCGCGCCAGCATGTTGCGGGCAGCAAGGTTGAAGCGAGCGAACAGCGGCATGGGGCGCGCCTTCCCTGTTCAAGATTGCAAAGCAAGTTGCACGACGCGGACCACCACCATCAGGCAGGCCACGACGAGATACAGCCGCATGCCTGCCATCCACAGGCGTCCAGCCACGGGCAAGCGGGTGCGCGGCAAGCGGTGCAGCGGCGGCATTACCCATGCCAGCCGCGCTTCGGGCGTGGCGGGCACCGCGTTTGCCTGCGCCGGGCGGGTCAGCGCGGTGGCAAGTGCCGCCGCCAATCCGAGCACGCCGCAGCCGCCCATCAGCCAAAACATCGCCGCCGCGCCGAGGTCCGGAAACAGCACCGAAGCCGTCAACACCACCGAGAGTCCGAGCAGCACCACGATCACGAGCCCGGTGAACCGGTTGAGCCAGCGGCCGTTCACCCACGGCCCCAGCACCGCACGGTCGTTGCACAGTAACAGCAGGAACACCGTGGCACTCGGCAGCAGCACCCCGGCCAGCGTTTGTACCGCTTCGGTGATCAGCCCAAGCGGCGCGCCGGGGATCAGCACCAGCGTGGCCGATGCGGCGATCAGCCCGCCGTAAATGAGATAGAACCCGCGCGCCTCGCCCGGCTTGCGGTGCAGCGAGTGGCTGATCGACAGCACATCGCCGGTGGCATAGGCGGTCGACAGCGACACCGCCGCCGCCCCGATGATGCTGGCGTCGAGCAGCGCCAGCGCGAACAGGATCGATGGCAGCCGCCCGGCGTATTTCGCCATGCCAGCCGCCACGCCGCCCGCGTCGGTGAACGCGCCAGCTTCGGCGGTGCCCGCGAACGTGGCGGCGGCGAAGGCCATCATGGCCCCGGCGCCCAGCACCACGACGACGATGCCGAGCCACAAATCGGCCTTCTCGTAGCTCATGAAGCGTTTGGTGATGCGCTTGTCGATCACGTAGCTCTGCTGGAAGAACAACTGCCAGGGCGCCACCGTGGTGCCGACGATGGCGATCACCAGCAGCATCACGTCCGAGAGGCGGCCACCTGGCAGATGCGGGGTGACGAAATCGTGGGCGATCTGGCCGTACGGCGGATGCACCAGCAGGAACACCGGCACCAGCAGCAGGCTGCCGCCGACCAGGGCCATGGCGAAACGCTCGAACCGGCGGAAGTCTCCGGTTCCGGCGGCGGCGATGGTCAGCACGGCGGCGGCGATCACGCCGGGCAGGCGCGGCACGCCGAGCGTGTCGAGGGCGAGGCTGATGCCGATGAATTCGGTGACAATGGTCAGCGCATTGAGCGCGAACAGGTCGATGGCGCTGAACGCGCCCCAGAACCGGCCGAAGCGATGCAGGATCAGCTTGGCGTGGCCCACCTTGGTGACCACGCCAAGGCGCAGCACCATTTCCTGGTTCACGTACAGCACCGGCACCAGCAGCAACAGCGTCCACAGCAGAGCGGTGCCGTAGTTCTGTCCCGCCTGGGTGTAGGTGGCGAAGGCGCCGGCGTCGTTGTCGCCGACCATGACGATGAGGCCGGGGCCGAGCACCGCCAGCATATTGCGCCACCGCCCGGCCCAGCCGCTGCCCGGCGGGTGGCTGTCATGCTGAATGGTGCCGAACGCGCCACGAATGGCGGCGGCTTCGCCGGGCTCAATGGAAACGGCTTCCCAGGTGCCACCGGCGCCAGCCGTTTCGTTGCTGTCGATAAAGGCGGCCATTGGCGCCTCCGATTGCTTAAGCCTGTTGCTCAAGCCCGGAGACGGTGGCCGCGGCGGATCAGCCTATGGCTGACATCCTGGCGGTGACGTCCGGTCCCCGGGCAACGGAACAGCCCTGACGGTGCGCGGCAGCCGGCAAGCGCCGACTGTGGCTCTCCGTAGGCTGACTGCTAGATCGCGGGTTCATGGGGTCCCTTGGTCCGGTTGCGGGCCGGCGGCTGCCGGTGCGTGCTGCGCCAGCCGGTGCGGCCGCGCGTAACAAGCTATTGAGCGATATACCCAAAACAGGCGGGCGATCAAGTGCGCGCATGACACCCGTGTGACAAAGGTAGGTGTGACCAAGCTTAGGTGTGACTTAGCCGAGCAGGCGGCCGATCACGCGGGCGGTGTAGTCCACCACCGGGATGATGCGGCCATAGTTGATCCGCGTCGGGCCGATCACGCCGATGGCGCCGATAATCCGCCCGCCCGCGTTGCGCGCCGGGGCCACCACCATCGCCACGCCCGAGGTGCCGAACAGCCCGCTCTCGGCGCCGATGAAAATCCGCACGCCGTCGCTGCGCTCGGCCAGATCGAGCAGCCGCAGCATGGTTTCCTGCCGCTCCAGCCGCTCGAACAGACCCTGGATCGCGGCCAGATTTTCAATCTGGGTCACGTCGGTCAGTAGCTTAGCTTGCCCGCGCACGATCAGCGAGCCGCCGCGCCCGTCGCCGCCCCAGGTGGCCAGACCGGCTTCGACCACTTGCGCCGACAGGCTGTCGAGCTGGCTGCGGTCGGCGTTCATCTCCTCGGCCACCGCGCGGCGCAGTTCGCCCAGCGGGCGGGAGGCAAGCCGGGCATTCAAATAGTTGCTGGCTTGCTGCAACGCCGAGGGCGGCACGCCGGGCGGGATTTCGATGACGCGGTTTTCCACCTGCCCGTCGGCGTTGACCAGCACCACCAGCGCCCGGCCGGAGCCGAGCGGGACGAATTCGATATGCTTCAACGCGCCATCGCTTTTCGGCGCCAGCACCACCCCCGCCGCCGCCGACAGGCCCGACAGCATGGTGGATGCCTCGGCCAGCGTGTCTTCCATGCTGCGCCCCGAGGTGGAGATCGCGGCGCTGATCGCCTCGCGGTCCTCCTCGGCCAGTTCGCCGAATTGCAGCAGCCCATCGACGAACAGCCGCAATCCCTGCTCGGTTGGCAGCCGCCCGGCCGAGGTGTGCGGGGCGAACAGCAGCCCGGCTTCGGTCAGGTCCGACATCACGTTGCGGATGGTGGCGGGCGACAGGCTCATCGGCAGGCGGCGCGACAGCGTACGGCTGCCGACCGGCTCGCCGGTTTCGACATACTGCTCGACGATCTGGCGCAGCACGGCGGTGGAGCGCACGTCCAACCCCGGAGCGATCAGGGAAGAACGCGGGCCGGACGCGGCGCGCTGCGCTGGGACGGGGGGCACATGGTCCATGGGCGGTCACCTTATACCTATTTAGTTAATCACACTGCCGCCACCGTCAACGCGCCGCGCTTGCGAAACCGCGCGCACGCCGCCATAGGCAGGTGGGCCAAACAGCACTGGACCATCCATCATGCGCCCATCCGGCCGCGGCCCCGACGCCTTGCGCGCGGTTTCCATCGTCACCGGCTTTGCCCGCCACGCCGAAGGCTCGTGCCTGATCAAGATGGGCGGCACCGAGGTGCTGTGCGCCGCCAGCGT
>JANYDF010000158.1 GCA_025359905.1 Rhodospirillales bacterium | reverse complement strand
ACCCCGCCGCACATCGTCGCCAAGCTGATTGAGGCGGTGCAGGACCCGCGCACCCACCGCTACAGCACCAGCAAGGGCATCCCCGGCCTGCGCCGCGCGCTGGCGGGCTATTACGAACGCCGCTTCGGCGTGACGCTGAACCCGGAAACCGAGGTGGTGGCCACCCTCGGCTCGAAGGAAGGGCTGGCCAATCTGGCCTCGGCCATCACCAGCCCCGGCGATACCATTCTGGTGCCAAACCCATCATACCCCATACATCAATTCGGCTTCATCATCGCCGGTGCGGCGGTGCGCAGCATTCCGGCCACGCCCGATGCGGACATGTTGCAGGCGCTGGACCGCGCGGTGCGCCACTCGGTGCCCAAGCCCACCGCGCTTATCGTCAATTTTCCTTCAAATCCAACGGCTTATCTGGCGGACTTAGACTTCTACCGCGAGATCGTGGCCTTCGCCCGCAAGCATGAGATTTGGGTGATGTCCGATCTGGCGTATGCCGAAATCTACTTCGGCGACAACATCCCGCCGTCGATCCTGCAAGTGCCTGGTGCGAAAGACATCGCCGTCGAGTTCACCAGCCTGTCGAAAACCTACTCGATGCCGGGCTGGCGCATGGGCTTCGCGGCGGGCAACCCGAAGCTGATCAACGCGCTGACCCGGATGAAGTCGTATCTGGACTACGGCGCGTTCACCCCCATTCAGGTCGCCGCCACCGCCGCGCTGAACGGCCCGCAGGACTGCGTGCAGGAAATGCGCGATTTATACCGCGAACGCCGCGACGTGCTCATCAAGGGGCTGCACGGCGCTGGCTGGGACGTGCCCAGCCCGGACGGCTCGATGTTCGCCTGGGCGCCGATCCCGCCGCGCTTCGCCCATCTCGGCAGCCTGGAATTCAGCAAACTGCTGATGGCCCGCGCCCGCGTGGCGGTCGCCCCCGGCATCGGCTTTGGCGAGCATGGCGACGGGCATGTGCGGATCGCACTGGTGGAAAACACCCACCGGCTGCGCCAGGCGCTGCGCAATATCAAAAGCTTCCTGCAAACCGACAATGCCGGGCCGTCCGACGAACCGGACACCACCGAAGCCGAACCGAAGGTAGCCGCGCAATGACCCGTCCGCTTTCCGTAGCCGTCGCCGGTCTGGGCACCGTCGGCGCTGGCGTGCTCGCCATGCTGCGGCAGAACGCCGATCTGATCACCGCGCGCGCCGGGCGGCCCATCGCCATCACCGCCGTCTCGGCGCGCGACCGCACCCGCGACCGGGGCGTGTCACTGGCCGGGCTGCGCTGGTTCGACGATCCGGTGGCGCTGGCCCGCGATCCGTCGGTGGACGTGGTGGTCGAGGTGATCGGCGGCGCCCAGGGCACCGCGCGCGCCGTGGTGGAAGCAGCCCTCGCCGCGCGCAAGCCGGTGGTGACCGCCAACAAGGCGCTGCTGGCGATCCACGGCGCGGCGCTGGCCGCCCAAGCCGAGGCGGCCGGCGTGGCGCTGGCGTTCGAAGCCGCCGTCGCGGGCGGCATTCCGGTGATCAAGGCACTGCGCGAGGGTCTGGCGGGCAACAACATCTCCAAGGTGTCCGGCATCCTGAACGGCACCTGCAACTACATCCTGACCGTGATGCGCGAGCGCGGGCGCGAGTTCGCCGAGGTGCTGGGCGACGCGCAGAAGCTCGGCTACGCCGAGACCGACCCCAGCTTCGACATCGACGGCATCGACGCCGCGCACAAGCTGGCGATCCTGGCGGCGCTGGCGTTCGGCCGCCCGGTGGCGTTCGATGCGGTGCATGTCGAAGGCATCCGCCACATTTCGGCGCTGGACATCGCCTTTGCCGCCGAGCTCGGCTACCGCATCAAGCTGCTCGGCATCGCCCGCCGCACCCCGGCGGGCATCGCTGCCCGCGTGCATCCGTGCATGGTGCCGCAGGGTGCCCCCATCGCCCGCGTCGATGGCGTGTTCAACGCCGTGGTGGCCGAAGGTGACTTCGTGGGCCGCGTCATGCTGGAAGGCCGGGGCGCGGGCGCCGGGCCGACCGCTTCGGCGGTGGTGGCCGACCTGATCGACGTGGCGCGCGGGCGCGTGACGCCGGTGTGGGGCGCGCAGTCGGGCGAACTGTCCGGCGCGCCGTCGGTGCCGATGTCGGCCCATGTCGGCGCGTATTATTTGCGCCTGATGGTGGTGGACCGTCCCGGCGTGATCGCCGACGTGACGGCGGCGCTGCGCGACTTCGGCATTTCGCTGGAAAGCATGTTGCAACGCGGGCGCAGCCCCGGCGAGACCGTGCCGGTGGTGCTGGTGACCCACGAAACCGCCGAGTCTGCGATGCGCGACGCGCTGCAACGCATCGCGGCGCTGGATGTGGTGCTGGAAACTCCTACCGTGATTCGCATCGAACCCGCCTGAGACCGCGCAACGACTCGTCGAGGGACAACCCAATGACCGACATCAACCCGCAAGAACAACAAACCGACCGCAATCTGGCGCTGGAATTGGTCCGCGTTACCGAAGCGGCCGCGCTGGCCGCCAGCCGGTGGATGGGTCTGGGCAAGAAGAACGAGGCGGACGGCGCCGCCGTGGAAGCCATGCGCAAGGCGTTCGACGCCATCGGCATCAACGGCACCGTGGTGATCGGCGAAGGCGAGATGGACGAAGCGCCGATGCTGTATATCGGCGAGAAAGTCGGCCGCGGCGGGCCAGAGATGGACATTGCCGTCGATCCGCTGGAAGGCACCAACCTGACCGCCAAGGGCAGTGCCAACGCGATCACCGTGATCGCGCTGGCCGAGCGCGGCAACTTCCTGCACGCGCCGGATATTTACATGCAAAAGATCGCCGTCGGTCCCGGCCTGCCCGCCGGCGTGGTGGATATCGACGACCAGCCCGCCAAGAACCTGCGCAACCTCGCGCGCGCCAAGCGCTGCGATATTTCCGATCTGGTGGCCTGCATTCTGGACCGGCCGCGCCACGAGGAAATGATCGCCAAATCCCGTGAGGCCGGCGCGCGCATCAGCCTGATCAGCGACGGCGACGTGGCGGGCGTGATCGCCACCACCCACCCGGACGCGGGCATCGACATCTACATGGGCATCGGCGGCGCGCCGGAAGGCGTGCTGGCGGCAGCCGCGTTGCGCTGTGTCGGCGGGCAGATGCAGGGCCGCCTGATTTTCGAGGACGAGGCGCAGCGCGCCCGCTCGGTGGCGATGGGCATCACCGACCCCAACCGGGTGTTCTCCTGCGCCGACATGGCGCGCGGCGAGGTGATGTTCGCGGCCACCGGCGTCACCCCCGGCCAGATGCTGCGCGGCGTGCGGCGCTTCGGCTACGGCGCCATCACCCATTCGGTGGTGATGCGCAGCAAGTCGGGCACGGTGCGCTATATCGAGGCGCATCATAACTACGCCACCAAAGCCTGGGCGGCCGCCTGAGCACGCTCGCCGCCCTGCCCAGCGTCGCGCTCGGGGTCGAGCGCAGCCTGACCGGGCGGCGCTGGCTGTGGCGCCCGGCTGACGACCGGATGGGCCTCGCGGTGGCGCAGCGGCTCGGGCTGCCGGAAATCGTCGGCCGCCTGCTGGCGGCGCGCGGTGTGGATGCCGATGCGGCGGCGGCGTACCTGGAACCCACGCTGCGCGCCCTGCTGCCGGACCCCAGCGTGCTGGCCGACATGGATGCCGCCGCCGCCCGCCTGGCGGACGCGGCGCGGCGCGGCGAGACGGTGGGCGTGTTCGGCGACTACGACGTGGACGGCGCATGCAGCGGCGCGCTGATGGTGAGCCTGCTGCGCGCGCTGGGCTGCACCGCCATCCCCTACGTGCCCGACCGGCTGGCCGAGGGCTACGGCCCCAACCTGCCGGCGCTGCAAGGCTTGGTGGCGCGCGACGCCAGCCTGATCGTCTGCGTGGACTGCGGCACCGCCGCCGGCGACGTGCTGGCCGGGCTGGCGGGCAGCGCCAGCGTGATCGTGCTCGATCACCACAAAAGCGAGACCCTGCCCGCCGGTGTTACCGCCACGGTCAACCCGAACCGGCTCGACGATACCTCCGGGCTGACCAATCTGTGCGCCACCGGCGTGGCCTTCCTGACCGCCGTGGCCACCGTGCGGGCGCTGCGGCGCAGCGGCTTCTTCGCCAACCGGCCCGAGCCGGATTTGCTGGCGCTGCTCGATCTGGTGGCGCTGGCCACCGTGTGCGACGTGATGCCGCTGACCGGGGTCAATCGCGCGCTGGTCACGCAAGGGCTGAAAGTGATGGGGCGGCGCGAGCGGCCCGGCATCGCCGCCCTGCTCGACGTGGCGCTGGTGACCGCCCGGCCCAGTGCCGCCACGCTCGGCTTCGCGCTCGGCCCGCGCATCAACGCCGCCGGGCGGATCAGCGAGGCCGATCTGGGCACCCGCCTGCTGCTGGCCGAGGACGAGGTGGAAGCCCGCGCCCTGGCCGCCACGCTGGACGCGGTGAACCGCCAGCGCCAGCAGGTCGAAGCAGGCGTGCTGGACGCCGCCATGCAGGCCGCCGAGGCGCAACTGGCCAAGGGCCACGCAGCGGTGCTGGTGGCCGGTCTGGAGTGGCACGCGGGCGTGGTGGGCATCGTCGCCGGGCGCATCAAGGAAAAGTTCAACCGCCCGGCCTGCGTGGCGGGCCTGGCCGACGGCATGGCCAAGGGGTCCGGCCGTTCGGTGACGGGGCTCGACCTCGGCGGTGCCGTGATCGCAGCCCGGCAATTGGGCATTCTGACCACCGGCGGCGGCCACAGCATGGCAGCTGGATTCTCGCTGCCCGAGTCGCGCTTGGCTGCCTTTCACGAATTGCTGGACGGCCGTTTGGCCGCCGCCCACGCGCTGCCGTCGGTGGCCGATCTCGCGGTTGAGGGTTCACTCGCGGTTGGCGGCTGCACCGAGGAGCTCGCCCGCCAGATCGGCCGCCTCGCCCCGTTCGGCCCCGGCAACGCGGAACCGGTGCTGGCGCTGGCGCGCGCGCGCGTGGTCCGCGCCGACCGTGTGGGCAAAGATGCAGCCACGGTGCGGGCTTTTATCGAAGGCGAAGGCGGCGGCGCCCGCATAAAAGCCATGCTGTTCCGCGCCAAGGAAGGCCCGCTTGCCGAAGCCATGCTGGCCCGCAACGCCCCGCCGCTGCACCTGGCGGGCCATCTGCGCGCCGAGGAATGGAACGGCAGCATGACGACCAATTTCATCATCGCCGACGCTGCCATAGCGTAACGCCGCTGCCACAGAGCTTGACCCGCGCCCGCCCCTCGGCTACCCACCCCTCGCTTCCAGTCCCGTTCGTCTAGAGGCCTAGGACACCGCCCTTTCACGGCGGTAACACGAGTTCGAATCTCGTACGGGATACCAAGGCATCGCACAGGGTTAGAGGCACCGCCTCACCCTTGCCGCAGCGTCCCGGTCATGCAATTGCGCAGCAGCGCCCGCGCCCCGTCGTCCAGCGGCGGCTCGGCCTTGACCAAGATCGATGCGGCTTGTCTGGGATTTATTGCGTTCCGCCGATCGCAGTTATATCCGATCAGCAATCATATAACGTCCAGCCAAAGGATTGAGCATGCCAGCGACCACGCCGCCCATCGCACCCTGGCGCATCACCGTCTGCGGCATCGACGAACTGCCGTCCCATAGCGCCGCCGGGGTGACGCATGTGCTGTCGATCCTGGACCCCGACCGCGCCACGCCGGACAGTCTGGGCCATTTTTCGGCGCATGAGCGGCTGGAGTTGCGGTTTCTCGACGAGATCGAGGAAGGCCCAGGCATGGACCCGCCGATGCAGGCGCATGTGGAACAGGTGCTGGCGTTCGGCCGCAGCCTGCCCGGCGAGGCAGAACCCCAGGCGGCGCATTTGCTGGTGCATTGCCATGCCGGGGTGTCCCGCTCGACCGCCAGCATGATTCTGCTCATCGCCCAGGCCCGCCCCGAACTGCCGGCGGCGGTGATTGTGCAGGAGGTGTTCCGGGTGCGCGCCAAGGCCTGGCCGAACTTGCGGATGATCGAAATGGGCGATGCCCTGCTGGGCCGGGACGGAGAACTGGTCGAGGCCGTCAAGCCGGTTTATCGCGCGCAGATCGGCATCCGCCCGCATCTGGCGGATTTCTTCATCGACGGCGGCCGGGCGCGGGAAGTCGAAGCGGCGCGCGCGCCAAGCGGCGAGCCCAGCACGGGGCCGTGACCGCGCGCTGGTTTTGTTATAGTGCGGCGCAGCATCAACGCGATGGGGGCCATCCGTGCGTTTTGTTCTTGAGACCGACCGGATTGCCACAACATGACCAAGGGCTTCGACTTCTCTGAAGCCGATCAGGCGCCGACCGACCTGTTCAACCGGGTTCTGTGGACCGGCCTGAAGGGCAACCAGGCGTACCCGAAGATTTCGACGGCCGCCACGGTTGGCCTGCTGGACGCTTCGAACAACTAATACCAAATCTCTTGGGCGAGAACCCACGAACCTTTGAATCGTCATCGCCGGGCTTGACCCGGCGATCCATGCCAACGCGCTGTGCTAGAGGCGAGATGCTCTGTGTGTCACCATGGATTGCCGGGTCAAGCCCGGCAACGACGGTCAGTCTTGGTCAGCGAGATTTGGATGACTGATAACGCACGCGGGCGTTAGTTCGCCGCGCCCTTCCCGGCCGCCAGCAGGCGCGCCGAGTGGTCCAGCACCATCGCGCACTCCACCTCGTCGAACTCCCACAAATCCACCTGCGCGCGGCGCAGATCGGTTTGCAGCAGCGCCTTGGTGTGTTCGTCGCTCACCTGCGCCAGCACGCGCGCCAACGCGGTGATGCCGCTTTCGCAGTCGGCCAGCGCCGGGCGCAGGCCCAGCCCCAGGCCCAGCCCCAACCCCAGCGTGCCCACCCACAGGGCCGCCTTGAACGAGACTTTCGTCGCCATGTTGCTGCCGCTCCTCGCCGTGCCCCTACTTCCAGCGGAACCAGCGGCGGCGCAATCGAGCGGTGCGGTCTGTCATCGTAGTTTCTTGCGCGGGCCGGGGCGGCTTACCCCGCCATCGGCGCAATCCGCACCGGCTTGCCGGTCTCCGCCGACTCGTCCGCCGCCAGCAGCATCCGGTGCATCCGGTACGTCATATCCAGATTGGTGCGCGGCATCGCCACGCCGGAGCGGATGGCGGCGGTGAAGCTGGTCAGGAAGTCGATATACATCTCAGGCCCGATCACCAGCGCGTCGCCGATGGTGCGCGCGCCCATGCGCGACCAGCGCGCCCGCTCCAGCCCGGTGATGCGGGTGGTGTGGAACTGGTCGTCGATGATGCTGCCCTCGCTGCCGACCACGCTGGCGCGGAACATGTACGGCTGAATGGCGTCGAGGCTAGAGGACACCTTGCCGATCCGCCCGCCCGCCCAGCGGAACATGCTCATTTGCGTCGGGTCGAACTCGTAACTCGAAAAACTGTCCGAGGTGGAGCGCGCCCGGTACGACATGACCTCCTCCGGCAACACGCCGCCCATCAGCAGCGTCAGCAGCATCATCGCGTGGCAGCCGCAATTGGTCAGGCTGCTGACACCGTGCTGTTTGGTGCGCGACCACCAGTATTGTTGCACCCAGGGGCCGATACCGTTGTAATAGTCCACTTCGGCCAGATGCACCCGCCCGATGATGCCCTGCGCGATCATGTCGATGCTGGCCAGGAACGCGCCGTAGTGGAATTCCTGAAAACAGGCGGTGAACTGCACGCCCGCCGCGCGCACCGCATCGTTCACCGCCTCCAATTCCTCGGCGGACACGCAAACCGGCTTTTCGGCGGCAATGTGCTTGCCGGCACGGGCCGCGGCGACGATTTGCGCCGCGTGCCGGTCGGGCAAGGTGCAGACGCTGACGATGTCGGCACCCGATTCGCCAAGAAACCGGCCGTAGTCGTCGAAGATCCGCACGTCCGGCCCGCAGGCGGCCAGAATGGCGGCGCGGTCGCGCTCCACATAGTCGGAATACGCCGCCACCAGTTGCACGCCTGGAATGCGGCGATAGGCCCCGGCGTGGCAGGAGGCCGCCATGCCGAACCCGGCGACGGCGGCGCGCAGCGGACGTTGATCATGCGGCATGGCGGCAGTTTCCCGTGGATTATGGACCGAAATAGCCAGCCGGTGCCGGCAGCCAGCGCCCGTTCACCGCGATGCCGTGCGAGAACAGCCGCTGCTGGCCCGCCAGCACCTCGCCCGCCGCATCTTTGTAGGTGAAGCGGCCCTGCCGCAGTTCGAGCACCGCCGCGTCGCCGGCGCCGCCTTCGACCAGACATCCCAGATCGGGGCGCGAGATCGACAGCGCCGGGGCCGTGGTCGCCATGCGCAGCACATCGGCCAGTTTCACGCCGAGGCAGAGGAATTTCGACATGGTGACAAGGTTGTCGTAGGCGGGGCCTTCGGCGGACAGCACATGAATGTCGCTGCTGATCACGTCGGGGAGGAACCCATTTTTGAGCATTTGCCGCGCGGTATCGAACGACAGCGAACCCATGCCGTGCCCGATATCGAACACCACGCCGCGCGCCCGCGCCGCCATGATTTCCTCCTGCACCCGTCCCGCGCCATTCACCGGCGCGTTGGGGAAGCCACGGAAACAATGCGTCAGAATATCGCCGCGCCGCAGCTTGGGCACCAGTTCGGCGCGGCTCGGCGGCGGGTCGTCCAGATGCGCCATCACCGGCAGCGCCAGCGCGTCGGCGGCTTCCAGCGCGATGTTGAGCGGCGCCAGACCACTGGAATCCCCAGCATGGCGGCCGACGCGCACCTTGATGCCGGAGATCACCGGCAGATGCTCGCGCACCGCCGCCACCGCCTCACGCGCGTCGCACAGCCGCAGATCACCGCACTCGCCCATCATCACCCGCTTCGAAAAGGCGAAAATTCCGGCGAAAGAGATGTTGAGGAACGCCAGGATCCGCACATCCGACCGCTCGATGACATGGCGGCGGAAGCCCAGGATGTTGCCCGCCCCGGCACTGCCCGCGTCGATGAACGTGGTGGTGCCGCTCTGCGGGCCAATGGTGTCGGCGTTCACGCCAAGCGAGGTGCCGCCCCAATACACATGCGTGTGCAGATCGATCAGCCCTGGCGTCACCAGCTTGCCGGTGGCGTCCACAATCTGCTTGGCATTGCCGCGCGGCAGCCCGGCCGCGATGGCCGCCACTTTGCCGCCGGCGAACCCCACGTCGGCAAGCCGCTCCTCCTCGGTGTCGAGGTCGATCACCCGGCCGCCAGCAATCAGCAAATCGAACATGCGTCCCTCCGTTCCGCGTAGCGGAGCAGGTTCGGCGCGCTGTGGGCAAGCCCCGATTTCGCACGGCGACCGGCGCGGTAGCCCTGGTGCAGCAGCGCGGATGGTTGTTTGATCCGCTGGCGGGTTCGTCGCGATGCCGGGGGGAAACAATGGGTGCCGATTACGCCAGCAGGCTGTCGATGTGGACCTATCCGTGGGACGTGCTGGACATCGGGCTGGACGCGGTCGCTGCCGAACTGACCGGCCGCGCCGGGCTGAACGGCATCAGCCTCGCCACCGCGTACCACGCCGGACGCTTCCTGCAACCGCGCAGCCCGTGCCGCAAAGCCTATTTTCCGCAGGACGGGACGATCTATTTCCACCCGTCCGCCGCACGCTGGGACGGTGTTGCGATCCGCCCGCTGGTGGCTGATTTGATGGCGCAGGGCGACGTGCTGGGCGAATTGGTGCGCCAGCGTGACCGCACCGGGCTGGCGGTGCAGTGCTGGACCGTCTGCTTGCACAATACCCGCCTGGGCATGCTGCATCCCGGCGCCTGCACCCGCAACGCCTTTGGCGATCCCAACTACTACGGGCTGTGCCCAAGTAACCCGGATGCGCGCGCCTACGCCGTGGCTTTGGTGGCCGACCTGACCGCGCGCTATCAACCCGATTTGGTGGAGTTGGAGACCATCGGCTTCATGGGCTTCGCCCACGAATACCACCACGAAAAAGACGGCGTCGGCATGCACGCCGAGGACGACTTTCTGCTGTCGCTGTGCTTCTGCGACTCCTGCCTGTCGCGCGCCGCCGCCGCTGGCGTCGATGGGGCGGCGGCGCAACGCACCGTGCGGCGCTGGATTGTCGAGATGTGCGAGCGCGCGGTGCCCGCCGAACGCTGGCCGGGTTTTCGCACGCGCGGGCCGGACGTATTCGCCGCAGCGCCTGAGGTGGAGGCCTATGTGCGCTGGCGCTTCGAGCCGGTGACCAGCCTGGCCGCCGACATCCGCGCCGCCGCCGATCCGGCCAGCCGCATCCATGTGCTCGACATCGACGACGGCTGGCTGTCCGGGTGCAACCTGGGCGATCTGGCGGGTGCAACCGACGGTGTGACGCTGTGCGTCTATGCCCGCCCGCCGGAAGCCGTCGCCGCTGGAGTCGCCAAGGCACGCGCGGTCATGCCAGCCGGCCGCTCGCTGCGCGCCGGGCTGCGGGTGTTCTACCCGGAGGTTGCCAGCGCCGAGGACGTCGCCGGGCGCGCCAAGGCCGCCATCGATGCCGGGGCCACTGGACTGAATTTCTATAATTACGGCCTGATCCCGGCGGCCCGGCTGGATTGGGTGCGCGCCGCCAGCGATGCGGTACGGGCATGAGCGCGCCGGACAGCGGGCGTTTGGCCGGATTGCTGGAACGGCTGGTGGCGTTCGACACGCAGAATCCACCCGGCCAGGAAACTGCCGCCGCCGAAATGCTTTGCGGCGAATTGCGCGGCTACGGCATGGAAGCCAGCGCGCGCACCGTGCCGCACGAAGGCTTTCCGCCGCGCGCCAACGCCGTTGGCATACTGCGCAACGGACCGGGACCAGTGATCTGCTTCAACTCGCATATCGACACAGTGCCGGTGGGTGAGGGCTGGAGCAGCGACCCGCTGCGGTTGATCGAGCGCGACGGCAAGCTGTACGGGCGCGGCGCGTGCGACGCCAAAGGGCCGATTGTGGCGATGGCGGAGGCCTGCCGGTTGCTGGCGGCCGGCCGCAGCGCGTGGCGCGGCACCGTGGTGGCGGCGTTCGTGGCTGACGAAGAGTTGAACAGCCGTGGCTCCAAGGCCGTCGCCGCCGAATTTCCCGCTTTCGACGGCGTAATCGTCGGCGAGCCGACCGACAACACCGTGCTGTCCGCGCATCGCGGCGCGGTGCGGCCGTTGATCCGGGTGCACGGCGTCACCGCGCATTCGTCGCGCCCGCATCTGGGGGTGAACGCCATCGACGGCGCCGCCCGGCTGCTGCGCGCGATCAGCGCCTACGACCGCGACATCAACCAGCGCACGCATAGACTGGTCGGCTGCGCCTGCGTCAGCGCCACGCAAATTCGCGGCGGCTTTGCCGACAACATCATACCCGACCGCTGCGACATCGTGCTCGACCGCCGCCTGGTGCCGGATGAAAGCACCGATGACGTGCTGGCCGAACTGCAAACCTTGCTGGACGATGTTCGCGCCACCGACAACGTAATTGCCGAATTGTTCGACATTCGCGGCCTCGCCGCCGGGTGCGAAACGCCCGAGTCGGCCCCGGTGGTGCAAGCAGCGCTCGCCGCCGCCGCGCGCAATGGCGCCAGCCCGGTGCTGGGCGGGCTGACCGGCGGCTGCGATTTGGTGCATTTCCGCGCCAAAGGCTCGCCCGGCGTGATCCTTGGCCCCGGATCGCTCGGCATGGCGCACAAGCCCGACGAGTATGTGCCGCGTGAGGCGCTTGTGCAGGCGGCGTCGATCTACCGCGATATCGCGCTGGAGATGTTACGCGGATAGCCCGTCCGTCTAGCCCTTGATCACGCCTTCCGCCAGACCCTTGAAGAACAGTTTCTGCGCCGCCGTGAACGCCAGAATGCCTGGCGTGACCACGATGACATAAACTGCTGCCAGATTTGGCCAGGCCCAGTAGCCCTGGCCGCCCTGCGCCGCGGCCAGCACCACCGGCATGGTGCGGGCGTCCTGGTCGTTGGTGAGTGTGGTGCACAGCAGGAATTCGCCCCAGGCAGTGACGAAGTTGACGATGAAGATCACCACCAAGCCGTTGCGCACCATGGGCAGCCCAACCATCCACAACGCACGCCAGGGGCCGGCGCCGTCGATCTTCGCCGCTTCGAACAGCTCATGCGGCACAAGCTGAAACATGCTGCGCATGATCAGCACGCTGATCGCCAAATTGAGCGTGATATACGGCAGGATCAGCCCGGTGGTGCTGTTGATCAGGCCCAGGAAGCTCTGGATTTCGTAGACGCTGATCAACGAGACGACGCGGACCGGGAAATACAGCGACATCAGCAACGCGGTGATCACGATACCGCTGCCTTTTGGGCGTAGATGCACCAGTGAATAGCCGGCCAGCACGGCGCAGAATGCGGTGATAAGCACAGTGCCGGCGGTGACATAGATGCTGTTGAACAGGTTTGCCGGCAGCGTCTTGATCTTGCTGAACACGAACGGGTAGTGGCTGAAGTCGAACACGCTGGGCCACATCACCCCGCGCATTGCGTCCGGCAGGGTCTTCACCGACATCAGCAACACCCAGACCAGCGGCAGCAAAATGATCAGCAGGAACAGGATGATGACGGCGTGGCGAATGACCAGCGCGCTGTTCTGCTGCAGCCACGAGCGCTTGCGCCGTGGCCGACCGGCTGGGCCTGCGGCTGGCAGCGGCGTGGCTTGGAGTGTCATTGACATGGCGGTTTGCGTTCAATCTTTAGGGCGGAAAACGCGCAGCAGAACCAGCACGACGATCATCATCGCCACCGCGCCGATCATGCCGATGGCAGCACCCAAGCCCTGGCGCCATAGGCCGGTCTTGAACGCTTCGTCATACATGTAGATCGTCCACGTATACGTGGGCGTGGCGCGGTTGAAGCCGCCGAAGATAAGATATTCGTCGATCACCGCCATCGCCGAGCCGAAGCGCAGCACGACCAGGATCATCATGATCGGCGCCAGACGCGGGCGGGTTATGTGCCAAAACACCTGCCACTCACTGGCGCCGTCGATGCGGGCCGCTTCTGGCAGATCCTTCGGTATGGCTGCGAGGCCAGCAAGAAAGAAAATGGCGTGGTAGCCGAGGCCCCACCAAACTTCCATGATTGCAATCGATGGCAGCGTCAGCGGTGTGCCGCCAAGCCATTGCGGTGCGGTTTGCAGGTCGAAGATGCCGAGCGTGTCAACCAACAGATGGTTGATCGGCCCTACTTGATAGTTGTACATCCACTTCCACAGCACGAATACCAGCGTGCTGGGGATCACCGCCGGGATCAGCAGGATCACCCGGTAGAACGCCGCGAGGCGCGGGGTTTTTACTCGGTCTACCAGCACAGCTAGCATCAGCGGCAATATAATGCAGCCCGGCAGGAACAGGATGGTGAAGTACATCGCCCGCCACAGGCTCGACCACATCAGCGGGTCGCTCAGCGCATCGATGTAGTTGTCGAACCAGATCCACTTAGCGGGCTTGTCGCTGAGGAACTGGTAGTCGGTAAAGCTGATCCAGATCACTCGGAAGATCGGGTAGACCTGATAGCCGAAGAAGAATAGCACCGCCGGGAACAGGAACAGCCACGACCCGGCGTTTTCGCGCAACCGGTCGACGCGGCCGGTCCGATGCTTGGGGCGGCGGGCCGGCGGGGCGCCGAAGCCGGTGGATGCAATGCTCTGGTCCATGCGCCTCAGCGGTGTGTTAGGTGGCAACGGGTCGTTGCCGTGATCGACCCTCTTTTGCAGCGGCGGGTCCGCTGCCAGGGCCTCTTTTGCAGCGACGGGTCCGCTGCCAGGGATTTGCCAGACAGGTTGGGCAGGCGGCCAAGCCGCCTGCCCCGTGACCAGTATGACTGCTTAGCCGGCGCGCTTCATTTCGGCATGCACGGCATCGACCACCTTTTGCATTGCAACCTTCGGGTTGGGCTCTTCGCCCTTCAGGAAGGTTTCCCAGATCGGCTTGCCGATGACGAACTGTTGCAGGCCGAACAGATGGTTGTTGATGGCCCGCGCCTTGTCGAGCTGGGTGCGAACGAGACCGACGAACTCTGGCATCCAGTCCGGCTTGTTCGCTGCCCACTCGGCGTAGACCGACTTGTACGGCGGCATCTGGCCCGGATGTCCGGTCTCGGTGCCAGCGATCGAGTCTTTCCAGATCTGCCGGTCGTAGGTCAGTGCCTTGATGTACTCGGCGGCTTTTTCCTTGTTCTTGCCGTGCTTGAACAGGGCGCAACCGGTGGTCCAGAACACCGTGGAGCCTTCGCCGTTGGCGAATTTCGGCATCGGCCCAAGGCGCAGTTGGTTCGGGTCTTTCCAGTTATGCGCCATGCGCAGCGGCGCGTTCTGGTACTTGACCTGATAGCCGACGCGCTCGGCGGCGAACGCCACTTCGTCCGGCGTGCCGTTAACGCCGCCGTCGGAAGCGCCTTCGAGCAGGATGTCGGGGTGCGACACCGCCATGATCTTCTTCATCAGCTCCAGCGCCGCAATGGCTTGGTCGCTGGTGAAGTCGAACAGCCCTTCGGACGTATAGACATTGCTGTTCAGGCTGTGCGCCATCGGCGCTACCGAACGCCAGCCATGGGCATCGAACGTCGCGCCGAACGGAGCGGCCTTCGATTCTTGGATCTTCTTCGCGTTGGCGAGAAAATCGTCCCAGGTGGCGGGAATGTCGGCCACACCAGCCTTTTTGGTGATGCCGCTGTGCGAGCCCATCGTAATCACGTCGAGCAGGAAGGGCCAGCTGTACAGCTTGCCATCCACGGTGCACTCGGCGCGGATCGACGGAATAATGTCGTCGATCACTTCCTTGGGAATATAGTTATCCCACGGCTCGATCACGCCCGCCTTGATCATGGCGGACATTTCCACGAACGGCGTCTGGCCGGCGTAGACGTCCCAAGTGCTCTCGCCCTTTTTCGATTCGGCGACAAAACGCTCGATACCGAAGCCTTCGACCGGGGCGATCTGATAGTTCAGGCCCGGGAACTTGGCGTTGACCTTGGGGATGCTGGGGTGGAGGTCTTCGATCCACTGATAGAACGTGGGGGTCAGCGGGCGGTCGGCGGCCAGCGCCGGCGTCAGGCTGCTTTTCGCCACGGTGCCGATGCCGGCCATGCCGAGGCCCGCGACCAGCGAGCGGGTGAGGAATTCACGGCGGTCGATGCGCCCGCCGAGCAATTGCTGCCGACTGGCCTGCTGGAGGAGGTGTTCCTGTTCCCGTCGTTTAGCCATACTGTTGACTCCCCGGATTGCCTGGAAACTCTTACGGCCCGCGAAGCTTAGCCGCTTTTGCGCGCCTTGCAATCGGTCTGCCCCACTTCGGAGGCAACTCATTTGAACCCAGCGAAATTCAATGGAGCGTGCAGCATGACGGCCCAGAGGTTGCCATGCCGGCAAACCGGTGCCTAACCTGACGTTGTCTGGCACGCATCCGATGTGCCGCAGCACTGGGAAAGGATGGGCTTGTGGGCGTGCTCGACCGTTTTCGACTTGATGGCAAGCGCGCCATGGTCACCGGCGGCAGCCGCGGGCTGGGCCGCTCGATGGCGCTCGCACTGGCCGAGGCCGGGGCGGATATCGTCGTGACCGGGCGCACGCAGGCAACGCTGGATGCCACGGCCGCCGAAATCCGCGCGTGCGGCCGCCAGGCCTGGACCATCGAGGCCGATATGGGTTTGCCTGCCGAATGCGAGCGGGGCATGGCCATTGCCCTTGGCGAACACGGGCCGATCGATATCCTGATCAACAATATCGGCGGGCGGCGGGAGCCGGTGCCCATTGTCAGCCAGACGCTTGAATCCTGGCAGCGGCTGATGGATTTGAACCTGACCAGTTGCTTTGTTGCCAGCAAGGCGGCAGCGGCGGCGATGCTGGAGCGGGGCAGCGGCGGGCGGGTCATTAATATCGCCTCGATGAATGCCTTCGTGGCCAATCGCGGCATCGGCGGGCGGCACTATGAGGCCGCCAAGGCCGCCGTTTTGCAATTCACCCGCGCCGCTGCGGCCGACTGGGCGCCGCACGGCATCACGGTGAACGCCATTTGCCCTGGCCTGTTCATGACGGACGCCAACCGGAAATGGCAGGAGACCAAGCCCGAGGTGATCGAGGCGATTGTCCACAACATTCCGGCCGGGCGCAGCGGTGAGCCGGATGAACTCGGGCCGCTTGCCGTCTATCTGGCCAGCCCGGCCTCGGCCTACATGACCGGTGCTGCGCTGGTCATCGATGGCGGCTACACGCTTTGGTAAGGCTGGCTGCCACGCGCTCAGGGGAATAAAATGCGCTTCCAAAATAAAACTGTGATGGTAACCGGCGGCGGCGACGGCATCGGGCGGGCCACATCGCTGCGGCTGGCCAGCGAGGGCGCCAGCGTGGTGGTGCTCGACATCAATCCCGCCGGGGCCGAGGCCACCGTGGCGGCGATCAAGGCGGCAGGCGGCACGGCGCTGGCGCAGGCTGGCTCGGTGACGTCGGAATCCGACATCGCGGCCGGGCTGGCCGCGACAGTCGCCGCGTTCGGCAAGCTCGATGTGCTGGTGAACAACGCCGGGTTCGCGCTGAAGGCGACGCTGCCGGAATTGGAAGTCGCCGACTGGGACGCCGAGTTCGACGGCAACGTGAAAGGCGCCTGGCTGTGCGCCCGCGCCGCGATGCCGCTGCTGATCGCCGCAGGCGGGCGCGGCAACATCGTCAACATCGGCTCGGTCAACGGGCTGATGTATTTCGGCAATCCGGCCTATAGCGCCGCCAAGGCCGCATTGCTCAGCCTGACCAAATCGCTGGCGGTGGAATACGGCCGCCACGGCGTGCGCACCAACATGGTCAGCCCCGGCACCATCCAAACCAACGCCGAAGCCTGGACCAAGCGCATCAAGCGCGACCCGAAGATCTTCGAGAAGCTGTCGCGCTGGTATCCGGTGGGCCGCGTCGGCAAGCCGGAGGATATCGCGGCGGCGGTGTGCTACCTCGCCGCCGACGAAGCGGCGTTCTGCAACGGCACCAATCTGGTGGTCGATGGCGGCCTGACGGCGGGAATGCCGATCATGGCCGACGAGTTGCTCGCCGAGCGGAACTGAGGCTGGGCGGAACTGAGGCTGGGCGGAACTGAGGCTGGGCGGAACTGAGGCTGGGCGGAAATATTCACTCTCTTGCCCCCCTCCCCCGGCCCCTCCCGCAAGGGGAGGGGAGAAGAATGCTGCC